>NZ_JBLWFR010000003.1:0-598598 GCF_048799745.1 Noviherbaspirillum sp. ST9
CTTCTCGTCCATCGGTTTGACATCCTTCCAAGGCATGGCTCTCTCCAGCAATGAAGATAGCCATAGGGTAAAAAACTGTTACCCATGTGCTTGAATTAATGTGTTACCGATCAGAGTAAACCGTACCGGTCGCTTTTCTTTGCTTACTTTCTTTGGCGAAGCAAAGAAAGTGAGTGGCCCGCCGGGGCCGGACCCGGCAAGCATCCACGGAGCGACCACAGAATCGGGTCACCGAAGAAAAGAACACTAAGCCCGAGCATCCTCTCCCCAAACCTGCCACATCCGAAACCGCACCCCCGCCTGCTCCCCACTCAACATCTCCCGCACGCCAAACCCGGCAACCCCGGTATCACGCCGCAAAGGCGCCGCCAGCAATACCCCATCCACACCAACCAGCACCTGCACGGCAGGCGCAGTCGAATCACTCCCTTTCCCCGCCACGACCCCAATCTCCCCGCTGGCCAGCCGCACAACCGCCCCGGTCGGATACATCCCCGCCACGCGAATAAAGCAGGCAGTGAGCATCGGATCCACAATCTGGTGATCCGCCAGCAAAATGTCGCGCAGGGCTTCAATCGGCAGCAGCGAGCGCCGGTAGCTGCGCGAGGAAACCCGCGCGCAGTAGCGGTCGGCGAGGGCGATGATCTTGACGTTGAGCGGAATGTCGTCGCCGGAACGCCCGAACGGATAACCGCTGCCGTCTTCGTTCTCATGGTGCAGCAGCACGCAATCCAGCCATTCCTCGTCCGTGATGCCTGCGCGCCGGAGAATATCGACCCCCTCCTGGGGGTGCGCATGGATGGCGGCGAGTTCGTCGTTGGAGATCGCGTTGAGACGGCCCTGCAACTGCTCGTGCTTGTGCAGCATGCCGATGTTCATCGTCAGCGCGCCGGCGACGATGGCCAGGATCTGGTGCGGCAGCTTGTCGAGCGCGCGAGCGACCAGCATGGCGACCACGGCCGTGTCGATGCAGTGGCGGACCGCATAGCTGCCTTCGTCCTGGTTATGCAGGATGGCGGCGAGGGCAATGTCCGGACCGTCCTCGACGGCGGCGATCAGCTTGCCGGCGACGTCGAGGAAACGCGCTTGGGCATCGGCTTCGCGGTCGACGTTGAACAGCAAATACTCCAGCGCGCGCTGCGCTTCGTTGATGCGCCGCAGGACGGGCTGGCGGGAGGGAGGGGCGACGGTTGTTTCGTCGGGCATCTCGATCGGGCGCTGCTCCATGGTTTTCCTTTCTGGGCGCATTGTCAAAACGGAAATGGCTACCGCCGACACTGCTGGATCGGGGAGAAATCCTTGCACCCCATTGTAGGGGCGCGTTGGAAGGATTTCATCAATTTGTTGAAATTGAGAAATTTTTGCGAAGAACGTTGTTTCCATCAAGCAATTTCTGGCGCGATGGCGGTATGATGAAACCGTTTTCATCATCAGCAAGCCATGGCGACCATCATCAACCAGCGTCTGGCCCACCTGCGCTCGCTCGTCGTCGACGACATGGCGACGATGCGGCAGAACATCCGGACCCAGCTAGGCCAACTCGGCATCCCCCACGTCGACCAGGCTTCCACGCCGGACGAAGCGATCAGCTGCATCCGCAGGAATGCCTATGACGTCATCATCTGCGACTACAACCTGAACCGGGAAACCAACGGCCAGCAGATGCTGGAGTTCCTGCGCGCGCAGAACATCCTGCCGGCTTCCACCATGTTCATCATGGTGACGGCCGAGACCAGCTATGACCTGGTCGCGAGCGCCGCCGAATTCCAGCCCGATGCCTACATGGTCAAGCCGCTCACCGGCGGCAAGCTGCTGGAGCGGATCGAACGGCTGCTCGACAAGCAGAACGCGCTGCGCCAGATCGTCGGCCGGCTCAATCTGAAGGACATCGCCGGCGCCGTGGCCGAATGCGACCGCGCCTTGCAGGCGCAGCCGAAGTGGGCGGTGGACATCGTCAAGATCAAGGCCAATGCGCTGCTCGAACTGGGCAAGCCGGAAGAGGCGCGTGCCGTGTACGAATCCGCGCTGAAGCTGCGCGATGACCTGGTGTGGGCACGTTACGGCGTTGCCCGCTGCCACTTTGCCGCCGGTCAGCTGGAAGAGGCGAAGGCCGTCGCGCAACAGGTCCTGGAAGGCAATGCGCAGTACGTCGTCGCGTATGACCTTCTCGCCAGGGTGGCCGAGGCGCAGGGCAACGAACAAGAGGCGCTGGAGGCGCTCAACCGCTCCTATGAAGTGATCCCATCGGCGCGGCGCAGCCGCATGGTGGGCGACGTCGCCTATCGTACGGGGGACCTGGAGCAGGCGCGCACCGCCTTCGACCGGGCGGTAAAGCATACCAAGGGCTCGCTCACGGCGCAGCCGTCCGACCTGCTGTCCCTGGCGCAGGTGCATGTGGATGCCGGTGACGCGCAGGAGGCCTTGCAGGTCCTGTCGACCGCGCCGAAGCATTACGTCGAATCGGACGCCTTTGCCGCCACGCAGGCCGCGGTGCAGGCGCAGGCGCACATCAAGATGGGCGACCTGGAATCCGCGCAGCATGCATTCGAGCGCGCCAAAGGCCTGGCGGATGCAACGCGGGCCGACGGCGCGGCATTGGCCCTTGCCAAAGCGGCATTTTCGATCGGGCGCGAGGACGAAGGCGCGGCGATCCTTTCGAGGGCAGTGCGGGCGGACCACGAAAACACGCGCCTCGTTTCCCTGGCCCGCAAAGTCCTCAAGGACAGCGGCAAGGAAGAATTGGCGGCCGAGGTGGTCGACCGCGCGCTCGACCAGGTCAATGCGATCGTCGCCGAAGCCAGCGCGCTGATGCGCAAGGCGCAGTTCGACGAGTCGTTGCAGAAGCTCGAGGAAGCCCTCGAGGGCATGCCCGAAAACACCGGCGTGCTGCTCGCCGCGGCGCAGCTGCACCTGCTGTGGATGAGCCAGAAGGGTTTGAACCTTGACTACGTGGCGCGGGTGAACAATTACCTCGCCAAGCTGGATGTCCTCATTCCCGGGAACGAACGGGTCGCGAAGATGTACCGCTTCATGCGCGAGACTTTGAGCCGCGCGAGCAAGGGATAGGCATGGACACCGAGCTGACGGCAGCCGTCGTACACGACATCAAGAATGCCCTCGGCGTCCTTGAAGGCATGCTGGCGGGACTGGTTCAGGAGCCGACGCGCGAGCAGGCCGTCTCGGCGCAGGACATGTGCACGTCGTTGCGCGAGCGGCTGATTGGTTTCCTGACGCTGTACAAGGCATCCTCCCAGGGACTGGTCGCGCGCATCGATGCCGTCAACCCCGAGGATTTCCTGAACGCCGTCGTGCGTGACAATCCGTCCGGCAGGGCGGAGCTGAAGGTGACGGTGAATACGCAGGATATGCCTGTACTCGGTTTTTTCGACGAAAACCTGGTCGGACTGGCAATGGCCGCGGCATTGCAAAACGCGACCCGCTTTGCGCGCTCGGCCATCGAACTTGGTTGCGTGACGGAGGCGTCGGGCGAGCTGGTGTTTTCCGTGCGCGACGACGGGCCGGGACTGGGCGCGCAGGAAAACAAGCCGTCCACGGGTTTGGGCACGGCCCTCTGCGCGGCCATCGCGCAGGCCCATCAAAAAGGCGGCCGCCACGGCACGGTTTCACTGCAGGATCATCAGCAAGGCGGCGCCCTGTTCACCTTGCGCCTGCCCTGATGCTGCACTGCACATATCGCACTGCTCAAGCTTTCCCGTAATCTTGTCGATATACAACATACGGACAAGATGCGAGGACAGCCATGAGTATCAGCGTAACCTTCAATAGTGCGCACAGGATACTGCTCGCCTCCGACTTTTTCATGGCACGGCGCCCCGTGCTGGACAGGGAGCAGCACCTCGTTGCGCATGAGCTGATGTTCTTCAGCGATGACCGCCCGGCACCCGACGTGAGCGATACCGCCGAACAGCCGGCTTCCACAACAGTCATCGGCGACGTCTACCAGCACGGCATGGGACGCGTGATCGGCGATCTGATGGGCATCCTGTACGTCGATCCGCAAACGATCATGAGCAACGTCTTCGATTTCCTGCCGCCGGAGAAGCTGGTACTGGAAATCGCCGAGGTCCACGAGGTCACGCCCGCGCTCCTCGAACGTCTTGCCGAACTGAACCAGAAGGGATTCCACTTCGCGCTGGTGGACAACGGGGGCGCGGTCGACCTGTCCGGGCTGCTGCCCTTCGTCGAAGGCGTGCGGATCGACGTGACGGGGAAGAGCGAATCCGACCTTGCACGCCTCTGCGCCGCGTACGCACCGCTGGGAAAACAGCTGCTGGCCGAAAAGGTGGACACGCACGAACAGTTTCAAACGTGCCACAAGCTCGGCTTCGACTATTTCCAGGGCTATTACTTCACGCTGCCCGTGTTCGCCGAGGGCCGGAAGCTCGCGCCTTCCAATCTCGCCATCACGTCGGTGCTGGCGCTGATCGTCTCCGATGCGGACAACTCCGTCATCGAAGACAGGATCAAGGGCAATGTCTCGCTCGGCCTGAACCTGCTGCGGCTGGCGAACACCCCCGCCTTCAGCACGCATCGCATCGACTCCCTCCGGCAGGCGCTGATGGTGCTTGGCCGTAACCAGCTTCAGCGCTGGCTGCAGGTGATGCTGTATGCCGACAATGGCGCCCATGGCGGTATCTCCATGCCCCTGCTTGACCTCGCCACCACGCGCGGACGGCTGATGGAGTTGCTGGCGCAGAAACTCAAGCCGGGCAACCGCGGCATCGCCGATACCAGCTTCACCGTCGGCATCATGTCGCTCATGGATTCCCTCTTCGGTATGCCGATGGAAAAAATCCTGGAACAGATTCCGGTCGTGGAGGAAGTCAGCGACGCCCTGCTGCACCGCCAGGGCTACTACGGACAGCTGCTGCGCCTGGTCGAGTACACCGAATGGCATGCGAAAGTCGACGCGCCGTTGCTGCAGGCAATCGGCGAGCTGCGCCTGACCCACAACGACATCTATCTCCTGCAACTGGCCGCTTTCGAGTGGAGCGACCACGTCACGCGCAGCATGCGGTAGAACTAAATCCTTCGACGGACATCCTAGGCTCAACACAAGGAGTGTCGGCCATGGGAAACAATTCATCCGGAGTGCAGCGCGCGAACGAGGAATCGGACAAGCGCCGTGAAGAGGCAAGGAAGCAGGGTCTTGCCGAGCAGAATGTGACCGGCGCATCGCCGCCGGAACTCGACGATATCGACGAAGAGTCCGAAACGACCGGCTTTGCCGGACACCGGGTGCCCCAGTCGCCAGGCAATATCGCCTCAAGGCGCTGAGGGCTCACTTCTTCGAAATGAAGGCATTGCCCTGCACGTAGAACCGCAGCGGCGCATCGGCCCACTCACCCGCATAGGCGACACCGATGCGAGGGCGCACGGCAATTGCGAACGCTTCCTCCCGTGCCGGTGCGGCGACATGGAAATCATCGCTCAGCATGTCGTGTCCGTTCAGCCGGCGGTCGATACCCAGCGCCCGGCAGAGCAGGCCCGGGCCTTTGGTATTGCCTTCGACATTCATCACCGGCTCCACCGCACGGATCAGCACCGCCGAGCCGTTGCCTTCCGGTTCGGTGACGATGTTCATGCAGTGGTGCATGCCGTAGATCAGGTACACGTAAGCATAGCCGGGCGGTCCGTACATGACGGCAGTCCGCGGCGTCACGCCCTTCGACGAATGCGCCGCAAGGTCGTGCGCGCCGAGGTAGGCTTCCACCTCGACAATGCGCGCGCGCCGTTCCACCCCGCCATCGACATGCACGAGATGCTTGCCGAGCAGGTCGCGCGCGACTTCCTCTGTCGGGCGCAGGTAGAAGCTGCGGGGCAGCCTGTTGCGCTCGCTCATTACCAGGTATCGATGCAGGGACGCTTCTTGCCGTTGCGTGGCATGGCCGGCGGTGCCGACCGCAGGCCGCGCATGACCCAATGCCGCGTCTCGACCGGATCGATGACATCGTCGATCTCGAGGAAGGATGCCATGTTGATGGCTTTGCCCTTCTGGTAGGACTCCGCCACCATCTTGTTGAAGGCCTCGGCTCGTTGGGCCGGGTCCTCGATGGCTTCCAGCTCCTTGCGGTAGCCGAGCCGCACCGCGCCTTCCAGTCCCATCGCGCCGAATTCGCCGCTTGGCCAGGCAACGGTAAAGAAGGGTGCGTGGAAGCTGCCGCCCGCCATCGCCTGCGCGCCAAGTCCGTAACCCTTGCGCAGCACGACGGTGAAGAATGGAACGCTGATACTGCCCGCCGTCACGAACATGCGCGAGACGTGCCGCACCATCGCGGTCTTTTCTGCATCGGGGCCGACCATGAAGCCGGGCGTGTCGCACAGCGACAGGATGGGCAGGTCGAAGGCGTCGCAGAGCTGCATGAAGCGCGCGGCCTTGTCCGCCGCGTCGGCATCGATTGCGCCGCCGAGATGCAGGGGATTGTTGGCCATCAGCCCAAAGGGCCGGCCCTCGATCCGGATCAGTGCCGTGATGATGCCGGTACCGAAGCTGCGGCGCAGTTCAAGCACGGAATCCTTGTCAGCAAGCGTGTCGACGACCGCGCGCACGTCGTAGGAGCGGAGCCGGTTCTCGGGCACGAGACGGCGCAGTTCACGCTGGTCCGCACACTCCCATTGCGTGACCGGACCCTGGAAGTAGGCGAGGTAGCGCTTCGCCGCGCGCACCGCTTCTTCTTCATCCTTCACCACGATGTCGATTACGCCGTTCGGCGCTTGCATGCTGACCGGGCCTACCTGTTCCGGTTCGAACACGCCCAGCCCGCCGCCCTCGATCATTGCCGGACCACCCATGCCGATGGTCGCATTCTCCGTCGCGATGATGACATCGCAGCAGCCGAGGAAGGCCGCGTTGCCGGCGAAGCAGCGGCCCGAGACGATCCCCACGCGCGGCACCAGGCCGCTCAGCCTGGCGAAGTTGATGAAGGACATGACATCGAGCCCGGCAACCAGCATCGCGTCCGTATCGCCGGGTCGTCCGCCGCCGCCTTCGGCGAAGATGACGACGGGCAGCTTCCATTGCTCGGCGAGCTGGAACATGCGGTCGGTCTTCTTGTGGTTCATCATGCCCTGCGTGCCGGCGAAGACGGTGTAGTCGTAGGCCAGCACCATGCAGCGGGACTTGCTGTCGTCGAACAAGGTGCCGTTGACGCTGCCGATCCCGGCCATGAGGCCGTCGGCGGGGCTGATGCGGATCAGTTCTTCTTCCGAACGGCGTCGACGCTGCGCGGCGATGGCCAGCGCGCCATATTCGATGAAGCTGTCCGCGTCGCACAGGTCGGCCACGTTTTCGCGCGCGGTGCGCTGGCCGGTCTTGCGGCGTTTGGCGACGGCGTCGGGTCGCGCCGCATCAAGCCCGATCTCGTGGCGTTGCAAGGTTTCGGCGAGATCCGGACGGATCGCGTCGAGGTCGACGCCCTCCGTCATTTCGGCCTCCAGCGCATCGACGTCCGCGGGTTCAACGTGGATAAGCGGATGGTCGCGGAAGATGACGTCGCCCTGTCGCACATCGATCGTCCTGACGATGCCGCCGATGGGGGAGGCGACCACATGCTCCATCTTCATGGCCTCGATGACGGCAAGCTGGCGCCCGGCATTCACGAGGTCGCCTTCCTTGACATCGATGGAGACGACCGAGCCCTGCATGGGAGCACGCACGGGAACGCTTCCCTCCGGCGTCTCGCGCGCGACGGCGCGTTCGTCAACGGTGTGCGCCGCTGTATCCGGATACAGCTTCTGGTGGGCGCCGCTTTCTGGTTCCACCAACGCCGCGATGTGCTCTTCGACGAAGCGCGTATGCACGCGGTTGGCGACCACGTCGGGACGGGTCAACAGGTTCTGCAGCAGTCCGATGTTGGTGTCCACGCCTTCGATCCGGAATTCGCAGAGGGCGCGGTAGGCATGCGCGATGGCGTCGGGATAGCGGCCGGAAGAGGTGGACGCGATCAGCTTGGCCAGAAGGGAATCGAAGTTCGGATTGGTGACGTAGCCGGTGTAGCCGTAGGTGTCGACGCGGACGCCCGGGCCGAAGGGCAGGTCGAATGCGGTCAGGTGTCCGCCCGAAGGCTGGGTGTTTCCGTCCGCATCCATCGTCTCCATGTTGATGCGCAACTGGACGGCAAATCCGCGCGATGCGGGAACTTCTTGCTGGGTCAATCCGATCTGCGCCAGCGAGGCGCCGCCTGCCAGGTGCAATTGCGCCTTGACCAGGTCGACGCCGGTGATTTCCTCGGTCACGGTGTGCTCGACCTGCAGGCGCGGATTGGCTTCAATGAAATAGAAGCCGGCGCGGTCCGTATGGTCGGTTGCATCCACCAGGAATTCAAAGGTGCCCAGGCTGCTGTAGCGCACGTCCTGCGCGAGGCGGACGGCCGCATCGATGATGCGCTTCTGCACGGGATGCGGAAGGGTGGGGCTGGGGGCGACCTCGATCAGTTTCTGGTTGCGGCGCTGCAAGGTGCATTCGCGCTCCCACAGGTGCGTCACGTTGCCGCTGCCGTCGCCGATGACCTGAACCTCGATGTGCCGCGCGCTGGAGACCAGCTTTTCAACGTACACCTCGCCACTCCCGAACGCGGCCCGGGCTTCCGACCTGCAGCGCGCATAGGCCTCGGGCAACGCCTCGGCGTGGTGAACGGCGCGCATGCCGCGACCACCGCCGCCGGCGATGGCTTTGATCATCATCGGTGCGCCGTCCAGGGAGGCGAGGAACGCAGTTGCCTCCTCCAGGCTCGTTGCCCGGTTGATGCCGGGAATGACCGGAATGCCGTGTTGTTCCGCACGTTCGCGGGCACGCACCTTGTCACCGAACAGGTCGAGCACTTCCGGCCGCGGTCCGACAAAGACCAGTCCTTCCTCCGCGCATCGGCGCGCGAAGGCCGCATTCTCGCTCAGGAATCCGTAGCCCGGATGAATGGCATCGCAGTCTGCCGCCTTGGCTGTCGCCACGATTTGCGCGATATCGAGATAGGCCGCCGCGCCGGTTCCCTTGAGACCGCGGCGCTCGTCCATCCGGCGCACATGCAGCGAGGCGGCATCGTCCTCGGAATACACGGCGACCGCGTGGATGCCGAGTTCGGCCGCGGCGCGGGCAATGCGAATGGCGATTTCGCCGCGGTTGGCGATCAGCAGGCGGGTGACGGCCATGGGAGTCCTTGTCTCGTGGTTTCTAATCGTTCTGGTGCCGGCTGTTTTAGCACGTGCGTACGATTATTGTCCACGATTTTGGACTCCGGTATCGCCGGTCACTCCTCGGGGATCTGCCCTCGAATCTCGCCGTTCGGGAATGCCGCGCTGTGCACGTTGATGTAATAGCGCTCATTCAGCAGCGCGGTCATCTGGGCTTCGGTCAACTGTCCGCTCACCGTCCAGACACCGCTTCCCGGTAACGTTTCCCGCATGGGAAATACCACCGGTCCGGTATCGGTTGCCGCGCCTTCGTGAATATGCGCAGCGGTTCCGACGATACCCGTGGTCGTCGCCGTTGCCGTGAATTGCTGCGTGGTCGGGTGAATGGTGACGACTGCTCTGCCCAAGGCCGTGCTGTTGGTCGGCGGAACTTCCTTCGCGCCGGACAGTTCCAGGTTGATCGTCAGCGGGGCGATGTTCGTCCCCGATGGCGTTGCTCCGCTTGCGGTAGGCGTGGTCGCGGCCGGCGCGGCGTCGACGGGGGCTGGATCGCTGTCCCCGCCGCAGGCAGCCAGCGAGGCCAGCACCGCAGCCGACACGAGACGGATGAACGACGAGCGCGAGTGTGTGGATCCCATATCAGCACCTCTTCTATGTGCAACAGCATGATCCTTCCCTGAGGCTCGCCGCCGGCAGTGGCGGCCGGCGTCGACTTTCGCCGCGCGGCATGGGCGACAGCGTATTCTGGGACGACTGACGAAAAAGCGTGCCTGTCCAAAGCAAGGGTGTTACAGGTAGATTAGCCAGACCTCCTGTGCGGCCAATGATTTTTGCCAAATCTTTACACCAAAACCGCAACCAAGAGTGTGCGTACTCGCGCGTGGCGCCCGGATCACCGGAACCATTTCCCCACGGCGTCCGCCAAACAGGCATGTCCTGGCGCTTGCTTTGAGCCGGTCATGTTGACCGTTGTTACGTTTCCCGCGGTCGGCGATTGATTCATCCTTCCCTTGTTGCTGCGCCAGAAAAACCATGTCGCCCGGCTTCATCTTTGCCACAGGCATCGAGAACAGCATTCCGACGATCGCGGGCGGCCGCGTGCGTATGGATGAGATGGAGAAATGCGGACATTACGATCTCTGGCGCGAGGATTTCGACCTGGTGCAGCAACTCGGCATCAGCTTCCTGCGCTACGGTCCGCCGTTGCATACGACGCTGATCGGACCGGAACGCTACGACTGGAGCTTTGCGGACGAAACCTTCAACGACCTGCGCTCGCGCGACATCGTCCCCATCGTCGACCTTTGTCACTTCGGCCTGCCGGACTGGCTCGGCAATTTCCAGAATCCAGACTTCCCGGCGATTTTCGCCGGCTATGCCAGGGTCTTTGCCCAGCGCTATCCTTGGGTGCAGCTCTATACGCCGGTGAACGAAATGTTCATCTGCGCCCTGTTTTCCGCCTTGTACGGCTGGTGGAACGAGCAGCTGCGCGACGACCGCGCGTTTGTCACCGCGCTCAAGCACCTGGTCAAGGCGAATGTGCTGGCGATGCGTTGCATCCTTGACGTGCGACCTGATGCCTTGTTCATCCAGAGCGAATCCACCGAATACTTCCATGCCGAAAACCCGGCGGCCATCCGTCCGGCCGAGCTCGCCAACGCGCGTCGCTTCCTGTCGCTGGATCTCAACTATGGCAGGCGCGTCGATTCCGAAATGTATGAGTATCTGATGGACAACGGCATGACCCGCGCCGAGTATCGCTTCTTCATGCACAACAACCTGCGTCACCACTGCATCATGGGCAATGATTACTACGTGACCAACGAGCACCTCGTGCACGCGGACGGCAGCATGGAAGCCTCGGGCGAGATCTTCGGTTACGCCGTGATTACGCGCCAGTACTATGACCGGTTCCGCCTGCCGGTCATGCACACTGAAACCAATCTGATGGCGGGAAAGCGCGGCGATGAAGCGACGCGCTGGCTACGCAAGGAGTGGGCGAATGTACTGCGCGTGCGGAATGACGGCGTGCCGGTGGTGGGATTCACCTGGTACTCGCTCACGGACCAGGTCGACTGGGACAGCGCGCTGCGGGAGAACAACGGCTGCGTCAATCCGCTCGGACTGTTCGACCTGAACCGCAATATCCGGCCGGTTGGAGAAACCTATTGCCGGCTGATCCGGGAATGGCGGCAGGTGCTGCCGACGCAAAGCGTCTGCTTGCAGCTGCCGATTGTCATGCCAAGCGAGGCCAACAAGGACTGGGCCGTGCGGCAGCGCGAACAGGCCTACCGCACGCCACACCGGAACGACACCGCGGAATAGGCAAGCTCACGCCAGTTGCGCGGCGTACGCCTCGAGATGCGTGTCCGTACTGCCGAACTGCAATTCGATCGCCATGAGCCGCTTGAAGTAATGGCTCACGTCCAGCTCGTCGGTCACGCCCATCCCCCCGTGCAACTGGACCGCCTGCTGGCCGACGAAGCGGCATGCCTGGCCGATGACGACCTTGGCCGCCGAGAGCGCCTTGCCGCGTACCGACGGATCCGGATCGTCGCAGCGCACCGCCGCCAGATAGCTCATCGATCGCGCCTGCTCGATGTGCAGCACCATGTCCGCCATGCGGTGCTGCAAGGCCTGGAACTTGCCGATCGGCTGGCCGAACTGCTTGCGGTTGCGTGCATATTCGACGGTGGCGGCGAGCAGTCTGTCGAGCGCGCCCACAGCTTCCGCGCAGACGGCGGCGAGACCGACATCCAGCACTTCGGCAAGCCGGGACTCCGCGTCGCCGTCCAGCAGGGCATTGGCCGGAACGAATGCCTGGTTGAACCACACTTCGCTTGCCGGAATGCCGTCCACCGTCTTGAACGGCACGAGGCGCACGCCCGCAACGTCGCGCGGCACGAGGAAAACACCAATGGCGTCAGACTGTGCGATACGCGCCGTCACGACCAGCACGTCCGCCGACGCGCCGTGCACGACCACGCTCTTGTGGCCGGTAATAACGTAGCCGTTGCCGACCGGCCAGGCGCGTGATTCGATTGCCATGCGGTCGAAGCGCGATGCATGCTCATCATGGGCAAGGGCCGCGATCTTTTCGCCGGCGGCCAGGGCCGGAAGGAGCTCGCCGCGCTGCACGTCGTTGCCCATCAACGCAATCGCTTTCGTCGACAGTACCGCGCTCGCCAGATAGGGCTCCAGCAGCAGGCCTTCGCCTATGGCGTTCATGACGAGCATGGTGTCGACAGGAGAACCGCCAAGTCCGCCATCGGCTTCCGGCACGTTGATCGACAGCAGGCCGATGTCAGCCAGCGCCTGCCATGCCTCACGGCTGAAACCGTCCGCCGATTTTTCGCGGATTTTCTGGCGTGCCTCGAAGTTGTAATCCTTGGATACGAAGCGCCTCGTGGTATCGAGGAGCATTTGCTGTTCTTCGGTAAACGTAAAGTCCATCGTGTGCTCCTACAGGCCGAGGATCATCTGCGAGATGATGTTCTTTTGAATTTCGTTGGAACCGCCGTAGATCGACAGTTTGCGCATGTTCAGATAGTTGGGTCCGAGCGGTACCGAATAGAACGGCCCCACCGGATCGCCCTGGTAACCCGCCGCCATCGCTTCGCGGCGCAGCTGCAGCGCATAGGGTCCCGCGACCTGCACCAGCAGTTCGGTGATGGCCTGCTGGATTTCCGTTCCCTTGATCTTGAGGATCGACGCCTCGGGGCCGGGCGCGCGCCGCTCCGCTTCGGCGGCAAGCACGCGCAGGTTGGTGATTTCCAGCGCGGTCAGGTCGATCTCGACCTGGGCGATGCGTGTAGCGAACAACGGGTCCTTGATCAGCGGCTTGCCGTTCTTGGTCTCGATGGACGCAAGCCGCTTCAGGCGGGACAACTCGCGTTTGGCGATGCCGATGCCGGCGATGTTGGTCCGCTCATGTCCGAGCAGGAACTTGGCATAGGTCCAGCCGGCGTTCTCCTCGCCGACGAGATTTTCGACCGGCACCTCGACGTTTTCCAGCCAGACTTCATTGACTTCATGCGCGCCATCCATCGTGATGATCGGCCGCACCGTCACGCCCGGACTGCGCATGTCGATCAGCAGGAAGGAAATGCCGCGCTGCGGCTTGGCTTCCGGATCGGTGCGCACGAGGCAGAAGATCCAGTCGGCATATTGCGCCTGCGTAGTCCATGTCTTCTGGCCGTTGACGATGTAGCGGTCGCCGTCACGTACCGCACGTGTCTTGACCGAGGCGAGGTCTGAGCCCGAGCCGGGTTCGGAGTAGCCCTGGCACCACCATTCGTCCGCCGACAGGATTTTCGGCAGGAAGCGGTCCTGCTGCTTCGGCGAGCCGTATTGCATGAGGACCGGCGCAACCATCTTCAAACCGAAGGGGATGGCGCGCGGAGCGCCCGCTGCGGCGCATTCTTCCTCGAAGATGTATTGCTGTACCGTGCTCCAGCCCGTGCCGCCAAAATCCTTCTTCCAGGCCGCACCGCCCCAGCCCTTGGCGTGCAGGATCTTTTGCCAGCGCACATAGTCGTCGCGGCCGAGGATCAGGCCGTTGAT
This sequence comes from Noviherbaspirillum sp. ST9, assembly GCF_048799745.1. NCBI lineage: Bacteria > Pseudomonadati > Pseudomonadota > Betaproteobacteria > Burkholderiales > Oxalobacteraceae > Noviherbaspirillum > Noviherbaspirillum sp. ST9. Next base: position 13,711 of record NZ_JBLWFR010000003.1, read on the forward strand.
GACTTTGTGCCGGATGTCGGCGGGGAGGGAGGCGGCGACGAAGTCGCGGACTTCCTGGCGGAACGCGAGTTCTTCGGGAGTGAAGTTCAGGTTCATGAAGGGTCTCTGGTGTGGTGCGTGTCAGTGGTTGTCTTTGTGTTCGGTTGCGCTTGCGAGCGGGAGATGCGTTGTTAATTTCGTTTCACTTCTCCCCGTCATTCCCGCGCCTCAAAACGCCGCAATCCCCGTCTGTTCGCGCCCAAGAATCAGCGCATGAATGTCGTGCGTCCCTTCATAGGTGTTCACCACTTCCAGGTTCACCATATGCCGGATCACGCCGAACTCGTCCGAAATGCCATTCCCGCCCAGCATGTCGCGCGCCATGCGTGCCACGTCCAGTGCCTTGCCGCAGGAATTGCGCTTCATGATGGAGGTGATGGCGACAGCAGCCGTGCCTTCATCCTTCATGCGGCCGAGGCGCAGGCAACCTTGCAGACCGAGCGTGATTTCGGTCTGCATGTCGGCGAGCTTTTTCTGGATCAGCTGGTTCGCGGCAAGTGGCCGGCCAAACTGCTTGCGGTCGAGCACATACTGGCGCGCGATGTGCCAGCAGGATTCCGCCGCGCCAAGTGCGCCCCAGGCAATGCCGTAGCGCGCCGAGTTCAGGCAGGTAAAGGGGCCCTTCAAACCGCGCACGTCGGGGAAGGCATTCTCGTTCGGGCAGAACACCTCATCCATCACGATCTCGCCGGTGATTGATGCGCGCAGGCCGAACTTGCCGTGGATGGCCGGAGCGGACAAACCCTTCATCCCCTTCTCGAGGATGAAGCCGCGAATGTCGCCTTCGTCGTCTTTGGCCCACACGACAAACACGTCGGCGATCGGTGAGTTCGAGATCCACATCTTGCTACCGCTGATCTTGAAGCCACCTTCCACCTTCTTCGCTCGCGTCACCATCGAACCGGGATCGGAACCATGGTTCGGTTCGGTCAGGCCGAAGCAGCCGATCCATTCGCCCTTGGCGAGTTTCGGCAGGTACTTGTGCTTTTGCTGCTCGGTACCGAATTCAAAGATCGGCACCATGACCAGCGAGGACTGCACGCTCATCATCGAGCGGTAGCCGGAATCGACACGCTCCACTTCGCGCGCAATCAGGCCGTAGCTGACGTAGTTCAGGCCGGGCCCGCCATACTGTTCGGGAATGGTCGGGCCAAGTAGACCGAGTTCGCCCATCTCGCGGAAGATCGCGGGATCGGTCTTTTCGTGCCGGAAGGCTTCCAGCACGCGCGGTTGCAGGCGTTCCTGGCAGTACGCGTTCGCCGCGTCACGCACCATACGCTCTTCGTTTGTCAGCTGCTGTTCGAGCAGCAGCGGATCGTCCCAGTGGAATTGCACCTTCTGTTTCATCTTGTCTCCGGTCTTATTGTGTGCGTTCAATCACGACGGCGAGGCCCTGGCCGACGCCGATGCACAGGCTGACGACGGCATAGCGGCCGTTACGGCGGGCCAGCTCGCGGCTGGCCGTCAGGGCGAGGCGCGCGCCGGAGGCTCCAAGCGGATGGCCAAGCGCGATCGCGCCGCCGTTCGGGTTGACGCGTGTGTCCTTGAAATCGATGTCGAGCAGCTTCAGGCAGCCGAGCACCTGGCTGGCGAAGGCTTCGTTGATCTCGATGATGTCCATGTCCTTGAGTGACAGGCCGGCGCGGGCGAGGGCCTTCCGGATGGCGTACACGGGGCCGAGGCCCATGACGCGCGGCTCGACGCCGGCTACCGCTGCGGACAGGATGCGCACCATCGGCGCTTTGCCAACCTTCTCTCCGGCGGCACGGCCGCCGATCAGCAACGCGGCTGCGCCGTCATTGATGCCGGAGGCGTTGCCTGCGGTGACGACACCGCCTTCAAAGAGCGGCTTGAGCTTTTCCAGGGAAGCGGCGGTTGTTTCGGGACGCGGATGCTCATCCTTGTCGACGACATTTGGAGGCGTCTTGCGACCGGTAGGAACACTGATCGGGTGGATTTCGCCGGCAAAGAATCCGTCCTGCAGAGCGGCGTGGTATTTCATCTGCGATGCCAGGGCGAACGCGTCCGCCTGCTCGCGCGTGACGCCGCATTCCTGCGCCACGTTGTCGCCGGTTTCCGGCATGGTATCGGCGCCATACTGCGCGGTCACCTTGGGATTGGGGAAACGCGCGCCGATGGTGGTGTCGAAGACCTTGAAGTCGCGCGAGAAGGCCGATTCCGACTTGGCCATGACGAAGGGCGCGCGGCTCATGCTTTCCACGCCGCCGGCAATGAACAGGTCACCTTCGCCGCAGGTCACGGCGCGGGCGGCATCCATCACGGCCGCCAGGCCGCTGGCGCAGAGACGGTTGACGGTCTGGCCGGCAACCGTGACGGGCAGGCCGGCGGCGAGAAGGGCGTTGCGCGCGATGTTGCGCGCGTCTTCACCCGCCTGGTTGGTGTCGCCGAGGATCACGTCTTCGATCTGTTCCGGCTTCCACGGATTGCGTGCGACGACGGCGCGCATGACTTCCGCGACGAGGTCGTCCGGACGGACCGGGGACAGCGCGCCGGCATGGCGGCCGAAGGGGGTACGCAGGCCGTCGTAGATATAAGCGTCGAGCATGGATCAGATCTCCTTGTGATGTAGCGAAAGGCCGAGCATCGCGCGGCGCTGCAGCCAGGGGCTGGGCCGGTAGCGGGTGTCTCCGGTCTGGTGTTCGAGGTTCTTGAGGATGGCCAGCACAGTCGCTGCGCCGACTTGGTCGCCCCAGGCCAGCGGGCCGATGGGGTAGCCGAGGCCGAGCACGACCGCGCGGTCGATGTCCTGCGGATCGGCGATCTGCTGCTGAGCGATTTCGCAGGCGATGTTGACGATGTGGGCGACGACGCGCTGCGTCACCAGTCCGGCGCTGTCGCGGATGACGCTGACAGGGATGCCGGTGGCACCGAACAGGCCGCAGGCCATGGCGAGGGTTTCCGCGCCGGTCGCCGGATTCGTCATCACCACGCGGCGGCGGGTGAGGTCGAGCAGGCTTTCGACGGCAACGGTTCTCGTTGCATCCAGGTTTTCGCGCACGCAGCAGGTGGTGGCGTCCTCCCCGAGCGGCGTGACGATGCACAGTGCGCGGTCGCTGGGTCGCGCGCCGGATTCGACCTGCACGCCGGCAGCGGCGACGAGGACGGAAATGCGCTCGGCCAGCTCAGGCCGCTCCTGGCTCAGCCAGACGCTTTCCGGACGCTGGCTCGCCTGGACGGGTTCCGCGATGGCTTCTTTCTTTCCGTCCGCGCCGTAGCGGTAGAAGCCGTGGCCGACCTTGCGGCCGAGTGCACCGGCGGCGAGCATCTGGCGCGTCAGCACCTGCGGACGGAAACGCGGCTCTTCGTAATACTGGCGGTAGATCGATTCCATCACCGGATGCGACACATCCAGCCCGGTCAGGTCGAGCAGTTCGCAGGGGCCGAGGCGGAAGCCGGCCGTGTCGCGCAGGATAGCGTCCAGGGCCGGCACGCTGCAGATGCCTTCGTTCAGCAGCCGCAGACCCTCGGTGCCGTAGCCGCGCCCAGCATGGTTGACGATGAAGCCGGGCGTGTCCTTGGCGAGGACGGCCGTGTGGCCCCATTGCCTGCCCAGCGCGAGGAGAGTGTCGGTGACGTCGGGCCGGGTCATGAAGCCGCCAATGACTTCGACGATCTTCATCAGCGGCACCGGGTTGAAGAAGTGGAAGCCGGCGACGCGCTCGGGATGCTGCAGGCCTGCCGCGATGGCGGTGACGGAAAGCGACGAGGTATTCGACGCGAGGATGGCCTCGGCATCGACGATGCCCTCCAGCGTGGCGAAGAGCGACTTCTTCGCCGCGAGGTCCTCGACAATCGCCTCGACCACCACGTGGCAGGGTCGGAGCGCGTCCAGTCCCGTGCAGGCAATCATCCTGCCGCCCGCCGCGTCCGCCGCGGCAGCATCGAGCTTGCCTTTCTCGACCAGCTTGCCGAAGGTCGCAAGCAGTTCTTCGCGTGCTGCCTGCGCGGCGCCCTCGCGGCTGTCCGCCATATATACCGTCGCGCCGGCCAAGGCGGCGATCTGGACGATGCCGCGTCCCATGACGCCGCAGCCGATGACGCCCACATTCAGTTCCTTAGCGCCCGGGGGCGGTGGAAATCCGTTTTGCATCCTCACTCTCCAACTCGTTTTAATTCTGCACAGTGGAATTAAATGCTCTAAAATGGAATTGTGGTCATTTCAAAAGCCGGTGTCAAGCGTCGTCCGCAAGCAAGAGGACTCGCAAGGGATGCCGGGTTTGTCGGATAATCCCGCAGTCGAATCAAGAGAGCAGTCACATGGCGCAGGAACATTACGAAGACCAGGAAGATTCCGTTTCCGAGGCGAAGCAGTCCAATGCAAAGGAAGACCGGCATTTCGTCACCGCCCTCGCGCGCGGCCTGGATGTGCTGTCCTGTTTCCGATCGGGCGAGAAGACGCTGGGCAACCAGGAGCTCGCCGAGCGGACCAAATTGCCCAAATCCACCATTTCGCGCCTGACCTACACCCTGACCAAGCTGGGCTATCTCGATTACGACGACCATATCGGCAAGTACCGGCTCGGCACCGCCAGCCTGGCGCTGGGCAGCGCGATGCTCTCCAAGCTCGACATCCGGCAGTACGCCCGTCCCTACATGCAGGAGCTCGCCGATTTTTCGCGGGCGACGGTCTCGCTCGGCATGCGCGACCGCCTCAGCATGATCTATATAGAGAACTGCCGCAGCGAGGCGGCACTCACTCTGCGGCTCGACGTGGGCGCGCGCATCCCGATCGCGCAGACTGCCATGGGCCGTGCCTACCTTGCGGAAACGACGCCCGCCGAGCGCAACGACATCCTCGACCACGTGCGCGAACAGGATGAAACCAAGTGGCCCTCCGTCCGCGACGGCGTCATGCGCTCCATCGAGGAATATTCGACACTCGGTTGCTGCACCTCGTTCGGCGACTGGCAGCCCGACGTGAACGCCATTGCCGTCGCATTCCGCCCGGCCAACGGCGGGGCCATCCTCAGCATCAATTGCGGCGGTCCGGCCTTCAACCTCGCACCGGATTTCCTTCTCGGCGAAGTGAAGCCTCGCTTGCTCACGCTTGTCGACCGGCTGCAGCGCGGCTGATCTCGTCCGGAACTGTTTCCTGCGCCGAACAATTGTCGGCGCTGGGCCCGTTTTTTCACGCAATCTCCTGCCACGGCACTGCTAGAGTCCATTCTCGCGCGGCAAATCTTGCCGTCGGACAACAAACACACAGCATCTGGGAGACCGCATGAAGCTTCGCAGCCTGCGTATCGGTACGCGCCTTGCCATCGGATTCGGAATCATCCTCGCGATGCTGGTCATCGCCCTCGGTGCGGACAGTGTGGTCAGCGCCCGCAACCGCGACGCGATGATCGCAGGGCTGGAGAACAGCAATGCCAAGAGTGCGCTCGCCGGCGACATCAAGGGTGCCCTGCTCGAAGGCGGCATCGCCATGCGCAACATCGGTCTTCAATCCGACCTCGGTGCCATGAAGAAGGAAGAGCAGAAGGTCATGGCCCTGCGCAAGCGTTTCTCCGACGCGCGCGACAAACTGACCGCCCTCGGCCTCGACGATACCGAAAAGAAGATCCTCGCCGACCTGAGCCGCCTGGAGCTGGAAACCGATGCGCCCTTCAAGGAGGCGATCCGCCTGGTCACGGCCTTCAACAGCGAAGATGCGATCAAGCTGATCACGACCAGGATCGACCCCCTCAACCAGCAGGCGCTGGCGGAAATCAACAAGCTGGTCGATATCCAGCAGGCGACGTCGCACCGCGTGCTGGACAGCACGGTGGCGTCCGGCAGGCAATTGATGATCATGCTGTTTGTCATCGGTACGGTCGCCGTGGCCATCGGCGGCGCCTTCGCATGGATGCTGGCGCGCAGCATCATTCTGCCGCTGCAGGATGCGGTGCTGGTAGCCCGGCGCGTGGCGGCGGGCGAACTCGCGTCGCGGGTGGACGTGACCGGCTCCGACGAAATCAGCCAGCTGCTGCAAGCGCTGCAGGAGATGAACGGCAGCCTGCAAAAAATTGTCGGCGAAGTGCGCACCGGTACCGATTCGATTTCTGTCGCTTCGCGTGAAATCGCGTCCGGCAATGCGGACCTGTCCTCACGCACGGAAATGCAGGCAAGCGCCCTGCAGGAAACGGCCAATTCCATGGGGCAATTGACGAATATCGTCAAACAGAATGCGGGAAGCGCGCGCGAGGCCAACCAGCTCGTCATCTCCGCGTCCGGCATCGCCGCAAAGGGGGGCGAAGTCGTCGGTCAGGTGGTCGGCACCATGGGGTCGATCAAGGATAGTTCGCGCAAGATCGTCGACATCATTGGCGTCATCGATGGCATTGCCTTCCAGACGAATATCCTGGCGCTCAACGCCGCCGTCGAAGCCGCACGTGCCGGCGAGCAGGGTCGCGGTTTCGCGGTCGTGGCGGCCGAAGTGCGCAGCCTGGCCCAACGCTCGGCCGGCGCCGCGAAGGAGATCAAGCAGCTGATCAGCGATTCGGTGGAGAAGGTCGATACCGGCGGTAGGCTGGTCGACCAGGCCGGCAGGACGATGGACGACATCGTGCATGCGGTGACGCAGGTCGCCGACCTCATGCGCGAAATCACCGCCGCCAGCGAAGAGCAAAGCGCCGACATCGAAGAGGTCAACCGCGCCATCACACAGATGGACGAGATGACCCAGCAGAACGCGGCGCTGGTCGAGCAGGCCGCGGCCGCCGCGCAGAGCATGCAGGACCAGGCATCCGTGCTTGAGAAGGCTGTCGCGGTATTCAAGGTCGACGCCGCTGGCGCACCTGTCGCCGGGGCTGACGTCGTGTCGCTCGTGCCGCAGCCTATCCTGCGCAGGCTTCCCGTTGCAGTCGCGCAGGGCAAAGCCTTGCCTCTCGCGTCAAGCGCGGCACACGGATAAAGTTGCCGTACGGCACAACTTCTCTCCGGGCTTCATCGGGCTCTCATCCCGCGTGAAAATTATGCAGGCCTTGCGCCTGCATTTTCATTTCCGCTGGGCGTGCTTCTTGCTATAGTGGCCATAGACCCGGCACGCATTCCCCTACCATTTCGAGAACCTGCGTTCACACTTTGGCCTCTCTGAACGCATTGAGTAAGATCAAACGAAACTCAAGGGGGCGGCGCTATCATGAACGGCCTTTCAGCTTGGCTTGTCCAAGCTCATTACGCCATGCAGATGCCAGACAGGCGTGCTGTATTTTTGTTGTCCTCAAGGGAGATTTGAAATGAATGAAGTCGTCATCGTCGCAGCTGGCCGCACTGCTGTAGGCAAGTTCGGTGGGTCGCTGGGCAAGATCGCTGCGGCAGACCTGGGTGCGCACGTAATCAAGAACCTGGTCGCCAAGACCGGCATCGCCCCGGAACTGATCAGCGAAGTGATCCTCGGTCAGGTGCTGACCGCCGGCGTGGGCCAGAATCCGGCACGCCAGGCAGTGATCAAGGCAGGCCTGCCCGACATGGTGCCTGCGATGACGATCAACAAGGTTTGCGGCAGCGGCCTCAAGGCGACGCACCTCGCAGCGCAATCCATCCTCTGCGGCGACGCCGAGATCGTGATCGCCGGCGGCCAGGAAAACATGAGCGCCTCCCCGCACGTGCTGAACAACTCCCGTGACGGCTTCCGCATGGGCGACGCCAAGCTGGTCGACACCATGATCGTCGACGGCCTGTGGGACGTCTACAACCAGTACCACATGGGCATCACCGCCGAGAACGTCGCGAAGAAGTACGGCGTCTCCCGCCAGGAGCAGGACGAGTTCGCCGTCGCCTCGCAGAACAAGGCAGAAGCCGCGCAGAAGGCCGGCAAGTTCAAGGACGAGATCATCCCCCTCGAAATTCCGTCCAAGAAGGGCGCGATCGTGTTCGACACCGACGAGTTCATCAAGCCGGGCGTCACCATTGATTCCCTGTCCGGCCTGAAGCCGGCATTCGCCAAGGACGGCACCGTCACCGCGGGTAACGCTTCCGGCATCAACGACGGCGCCGCTGCCGTGATCATGATGTCCGCCAAGAAGGCAGACCAGCTCGGCCTGAAGCCGCTGGCCCGCATCAAGGCCTACTCCTCCGCAGGCGTCGACCCGACCATCATGGGCATGGGCCCGGTCCCCGCATCGCAGCTCTGCCTGAAGAAGGCCGGCTGGACGCACCAGGACGTCGACCTGATGGAAATCAACGAAGCCTTCGCAGCGCAGGCAATCGGCGTCAACAAGGAAATGGGCTGGGACACCAGCAAGATCAACGTCAATGGCGGCGCAATCGCTATCGGCCACCCGATCGGCGCGTCCGGCTGCCGCATCCTGGTGACGCTGATCCACGAAATGATCCGTCGTGATGCGAAGCGCGGCCTCGCCAGCCTGTGCATCGGCGGCGGCATGGGTGTTGCGCTGGCAATCGAGCGTTAATAAGAAATACGGCTGCCCGCAAGGGCAGCTGCTGGGGAAGTTTCAACCAATCTTCAATAAGAGAGAATAGAACATGGCACGAGTTGCATTGATTACTGGCGGTATGGGCGGTCTGGGGGAAGCGATCTGCATCAAGATGGCGGCACTCGGTTACCAGGTAGTGACGACGTACTCGCCGGGTAATACCAAGGCGGCGGAGTGGCTTGAATCGATGGAAAAGCAGGGCTTCAAGTTCCGCGCCTATCCGTGCGACGTGGCCGACTTTGAATCCGCACAGAAGTGCATCAAGCAGATCGCCGATGAAATCGGCCCGGTCGACGTCCTGGTCAATAATGCCGGTATCACCCGTGACATGACCTTCAAGAAGATGGACAAGGCCAACTGGGATGCGGTCATGAAGACCAACCTGGATTCCGTCTTCAACATGACCAAGCCGGTATGCGACGGCATGAGCGACCGTGGCTGGGGCCGCATCATCAACATCTCCTCCGTGAACGGCCAGAAGGGCGCATTCGGCCAGACCAACTACTCGGCCGCCAAGGCCGGCATGCACGGCTTCACCAAGGCGCTGGCGCTGGAAGTCGCGCGCAAGGGTGTGACGGTCAATACCATCTCCCCGGGTTACATCGGCACCAAGATGGTCATGGCGATCCCGACGGAAGTGCTGGAAAGCAAGATCATTCCCCAGATCCCGATGGGCCGCCTGGGCAAGCCGGAAGAAGTCGCAGGCCTGGTTGCCTACCTGGCTTCGGATGAAGCTGCCTTCCTGACTGGCGCCAACATCGCCATCAACGGCGGCCAGCACATGTACTGATGCAAGGAAGATCGCCCGCGGGCGATCCCGAAATGGCGCAGACGACCGCACGGTTTCTGCGCCATTTTTTTTGCGTCGCCCTATGCCAGTGCAAAAACAAACGGGGCCTTCAGGGCCCCGTTGTGTTGCCGACGGCAGGAATAACGCTCAGGCCGGTTTGGCGTTCGCGTCCTTGCCCTCTTCAACCAGTTCCAGCAGCAGCTCGATGAGCCGTGGCATCGCAACATAACCCGTCGTCACCAGATCCAGTTCCGTGCCGCGTTCCAGCACGAGCGTCGGGAAACCCTTGAGCTCCCATTTTTCGGTGAGCAGGAAATCGTCGTTGGTTCCCTTGACCGCAATGTCCGAGTTCCAGGTGGCAAGGAAGGTCGCCTCATCGACCGGATAACCTTCCTCCGCGAGTGCCTTGCACGCAATGGAAGCGAGGACTTCAGGCTGCGTCGTATCCTTGCCCTCGGAGAAGAACATCCGCTGGATTTCATGGAACACGTACAGGCTGGCCTGCGGCGCAAGCTTGCGCGCAGCGACGACCGCCCGGCACGCGGGTTCGGTGTCGTAGGCAAAGTTTTCCTTGGACAGGATGTCAAGGTTGAACGGCAGTCCGGTTTCCCGCGCCACCTGTTCCCACTGCGCCTTCAGTTCCGCGCGGCGCTCCGGCGAAACCACATTCTTGTTGTAGGGCCGCAAGCCGCCGACCACCACATCCACCGGCAATCCCGGAACGCCTTCCAGCAGCGCGGCGAGCTCCGGGCCGAAGCCGTAGGACCATGCGCACATCGGGTCAGCTATGTAAATCAGCCTCGACATAGTTTTTCTCTCTTGAGTTTGGTTGTTGGGCAAGAATAGCAAGCCTCGATGTTATCCCGCAGCCGACCGCCGGCGAGCACCGAGCAACCGTCGATTTACAGGCCATTTCTCGGGATGCCGCGCAATTGCCTGAACTTATCAACCGCGAATTGCTCTATCCGCGGTGACATCTTGATATGCCCCCTGTTCTTTTGCAGGCCGGGTTATACACTGAGAACATTGGTTCATCCCGTTTTCGGAGAGTTCTATGCGGAGCGACTACTTCCAGAAATTTGGTTCAGGAGACGACGAGGCGTTCGAGAAGCAGCGCAGGGATGCGATGCGAACGATAGAAGGGCACGGCAAGCGCGACGCCGCCGAACTGGCCGAGATGAAGGAAGGCGAACGCGCCAAGTGGCTGCTCTGGAACCTGCATGAAAACCTGGAAGAGTTCCGCAAGCTGGAGCCCACGCTGATCGGCCAGGTCATGTGCACGCAGCTCACGGTCACCGACGGCCTGTCGATGGCCACCGAAAAGGTCGGGATGGAAAAGAAGATCGAGCTCAACTGCCGCTGGCATTTGCGGCTGGCCTATTCCACCTACAAGAACGAAGAGGCCTACCTGATCGGTGACGGTTTGGTGGATCTGTCCGTCTCCAATACGCTGCCGTCGCATCCGCCGCTGCAGAAAAACCAGAAGGGTTACCTCGACTCCGACAGCTCGCTGTATCCCAACCAGCTTTACCTGTACGGCTGGGTGACCGAGCCGGTTTGGGAAGAGATCAAGCAGCACCTCTACCAGCCCACCCCCAACTGCCACACCGACCTGGTCCTGCGGGACAACTGCCTGTTCCCGGTGAAGACCGGCTTCAGCTTTGTCGCCGGCCCGCCCGGATCCGTAGGCATCACCAATGTCGAGTTCCGCGTGTCGTCGCACTCGATGGAGCGCCGGCAGAATCGGCGCGCCGAAACGCTCTGACGCAAGCGCGCTTTCACGCCGCCGGAAGGAACCGCCCCTGCAGCAGCAGGACGACCGTCCTCAGCACGAGGAAGGCAATCGCCGCACTTGCCGCCAGCAGGGCCGCGACACCAATCCATAGCGGCCAGCCGCCGCGATGTACCGCTTCGAGCACGACACTGGCCAGGGCCGCGAGCGGGAAGGAGAACGACCAGAAGCCGATGGAGAAGGGGACATTGCGCCACCAGTGGTAACGGGCCATCACGCCGACGAAGGGGGCGATGCAGACGCCCAGTCCGATCATCAGCACCTCGGCCGGCAGTTGCGGCCAGATCACCGCGGCCGTCAGCGTGGCGATGGCGGGCGGCGCGAGCTCAACGCCGATCGTGGGTCGCAGCGGTTCCGGCATCGGACCTTCGAAGAGCTTGCTGAGGATGCGTGCCTCCAGCAGTGCCCAGCCGGATAGTCCCGTCCCGAACAGCATGGCGGCCCATCCGGATAGGCCGAGCGTGGCCAGGGTCATGCCGCCCACGAGCGCACCGCCGACGACCGGCAGGTAGAGCGCTGGCGTGATGGCATTGGCGGGCATTTGCCCGGTCGCCAGCGTCGCTACCACACGCAGGGCGATCAGCACGTGCAGGCCCAGCGCCGCGAGCGCGAGAACGAGCCAAACGCCCTGTGTCGGCTGCTGGAACTGAATGACGGCGAGGAGGACGGACAAGGGGAGCAGCGCCTGAAGCGATCCCTTTACGGGGTGGTGGTATTCGCCCTTGACGGCTTGCGGATGCCGCTTGCACTTGAGCGCATACAGGATGAGCGATGTGATCCAGATGGCCGCCACCGGCCAGATCAGGACCGAAGCGACGCTGGCTGCGATATTCCATCCGAAGGCGGCGGCCCGACGCCATGCGCCGACCAGTCCGAACAAGCCAACCGAGATCGCAAAGATACCGGCAGGCAGCCGCGCCAGCCATGATGAACCCTGCGGGTTCTGGTTCGTGCCGAAGAGGTAGTACAAGCGCGCGCGTGGATTCTCGTTATCCATCTGTCTTTTTCCTCAATCGATCCCGGACGCCGGAGTCGTTCCCGTGCACGCCTCCTGGTCGGACAATATGAATTTCATATTAGCCCGAATTTGCCTGCTTGGCTGGAAAAGCAGGCAAGGGTGCCGTGATGGACCAAGCATGGTTCTTGATCGGGAATAGGAAGTTTTTCATTTTGTTACGGCCTTTGCGCTTTTTTTCTGCGACGCACAAATCAAGGCTTGAACTCATCGCTCGGCATCTCTAAAATAGTCGATGTTGCTTCGCAACAAATTTGGCAAGACTTTTTGTCACCGCCGCCCGAATTCCGTTTTTTGGAGATGCCATGTTCCCGATTCAAGACCAGATTTCCGTAGCAACCAAGGCCAACCTCGAAGCCAACCTCGCGTTGGTCAGCTCGCTGACCAACAAGACGCTTGAAAGCGTTGAAAAGCTGATCAGCCTGAACCTGACCGCTGCGCGTTCTTCGATGGAAGAGACCCAGGCTGCTACCCGCCAGATCCTGGCCGCGAAGGACCCGCAGGAATTCTTCTCCCTCTTTGCCGCCCAGGCAAAGCCGAACCTCGAAAAGGTCGTTGCCTACGGCGGCCACCTGACCACCATCGCCAACAGCACCCAGGCTGAATTCACCAAGGCCGCCGAGTCGCAGATGGCGCAGTTCAGCCGCAAGGTCTCCGAACTCGTGGAAGAAGCATCGCAGAAGGCGCCGGGCGCGGACGGCGTGTTCGCAATCTTCAAGAACGCCATGGGCAATGCGACCAGCACCTACGAGCAGTTCACCAAGACCGCCAAGCAGGCGGCTGAAGCCATGAACGCCAGCGTCAACGGCACCGTGACCCAGTTCGCACAGGCTGCGACGGCACAAACCAAGTAAGCATCCGGCTGGAAGAAAAGGCGGGCCCATGCGGCCCGCTTTTTTTATGCCTTGGCGAAGCGCGCCGCGTACGGTTCGGGCGCCAGGCGGCACGCGTTGACCATGATTGAAATGGTTCGGTAGTAGCCGGCGAGGGCGATCAATTCGAGCAATTGCTCGTCGCTGAAAACTTCTGTCAGTGCGCTCCACAAGACGTCTGACAACGAAGCCTTGTCGTGCAGTTCGTCGGCCATCCGCAGTACGAGATGGTCACGTGCACTCCAGCAATCCGTTCCGGCGTCATTCACCGATGCCGCGATTTGCGTTTCCGTCAATTCCGCCTTCTGTGCAAAGAAGGTTACGTGTACTCCCCATTCATACTCTGCGCCGCACCGTGCGCACGTGCGCAGGATCATCAGTTCGCGGTCGCGAAATGTAATCGCGCCTTTGTCCAGCAGGCTGCCGGCAAACATGCGCTGCAGGACGCGCGGATTGCGCGCCATGGTGCGGAACAGGGTGAGCGGCTCGACACCCCGTGGCATGATGCGACCGAATGCTTCGGCGATTGACGGTTCATAGGGCGGCTGCGCGGGGGAGATGCGTGGTTCGGTCATCATCTTGCTCCTTGATGTCATTGGGATTGGCATCCTTCTGGACCGGATGCTACGTTTACTGTAGCATATTGCTACTTTATCTGTAGCGGAGAACATTATGGCTTTGCCGAAACCGGGAATGCCGGTCAGGGGATCGAAAACAGGCCGGCCGATCATGGCCCTGCTCGACCTGCTGGGACGCCGATGGGTATTGCGCATCCTCTGGGAGCTGCGCGATGTTCCGCTGACGTTTCGTGAACTGCGCGAACGCTGCGACGCCATGTCGCCTACCGTGCTCAACCAGCGCTTGCGCGAGCTGCGCGATGCGGAGATCGTGGTGCTGGAAGAACCGTCGGGCTATGCGTTGAGCAAGCAGGGCAGGCAGTTATTGGAGGCGCTGATGCCGTTGCAGCGCTGGTCGGAACAATGGCAGAAGAAGCTGGCGGCGAAGGTGGATCAGGACAGCTGACGGACTTCCACCTTCCCTTGCGCGATGGCGCGCGAGAGGATGCGGTAGGTATCGAACTCGAATGAGGCGTGTCCACGTTGGTCGGGCAGGGCACCGCTGTCGAACCAGTGCCAGTTGTCGACGAGATACCGGTCGTCGCGGCCGTCGTCACCCTGTTCGACGATGACGACCGGCCCGTCATAGGGCCAGTTCACCAGGGGCAGTGACGAAAGCGCGCGTTGCAGGCGCTCGCTGTCGAGCGTCCTGGCCCCCATGTAAATTCCATTCTTCTCACCCAGCGCCGCCAGGGCCATTTCCGCTTTCTGCCTGGAAGTGAACACGCCATAGCATGGCGCTCCGGTTGCAAAGCCGGGCTCGTCGGCAAAGACCAGCCCAGGCTTTCCATCGACGATGCGCCATGCGCATACGTCCTCTTCGGTCGGCCTGCCGATGCTTGACGGTGGCTGCAACTGTCGCATCAGGCGCGCTTCAAGCAGCTGTGCGCCGATATCGCCGGCCGTTTCAAACCATTCGAACCGGCGCGCTTCCTTCGCCAGGTCCGCATCCTTCTTCGACGGCTGCTCGCCGTGGAAATGGGCCAGGACGCGCTGGCGAAGCTGAGCAGCGCGTGCGATATAAAGCGCCTTGTCCTCGGCGCCATAGAAGACGTACACGCCCGGCGTATCCGGCAGGTCGTCGAACATGTCCGGATCGAGATGGACCGGCAGGTTGGGCCGCTGCAGCAACTGGCGCGCGATCTCCCTCAGCCTGTCGCCGGCGATGGTCCGTTCGAGCAGCTGCCAGTATTGCCACAGGACTTCGGCGTCGCCCAGCGCGCGGTGCCGCGCCTCGGTCGTCAGTCCGTGACGCTCGACCAGCGCATCGAGGCCGTGGCTGATGATGTCGGGGAAGAGCTTGCGCGAGAGCTTGAGCGTGCACAGCACTTCGCAGCGGAAGGTCTTGCCCAGGCGTTTGAATTCATTGCGCAGGAAACCGTAGTCGAAGCGCGCATTGTGCGCGATGAACAGGCCGCCCTGCAGGCGCCGCAGCAGCTCCTCCTGGACTTCCGCAAAGACGGGCGCGTCCTTCACCATCTCGTCCGAGATGCCGGTGAGTCCGACGATGAAAGGAGGAATCGGTACCTGCGGATTCACCAGCACGGACCATCGCCGCACCCCATCCTTGCCGGCTTCGACGATGCCGATCTCGGTGATGCGGTCGGTCATCGGATTCGGCCCGGTGGTTTCCAGGTCGATGAAGATCAGTTTGCCATATTGCTCGATCATGGCAGGACGCGAGTCCTTATTCCTGCACGCGGATGCGGATGTCGCCGATCGTGACGGTCTGGCCGTTGCGGATCTTGGCAGTCTTGCGCAGCTCCTGCTTGCCGTCCACCGATACCTCGCCGGCGGCGACGATGGCCTTGCCCGCGCCGCCGCTGTCGCAGATGCCGACCAGCTTGAGCAGTTGGTTCAGTTCGACGTATTCGCCATCCAGTTCGAATTTGACGTTTTGCATGTCAGGCTCCCAGGGTTTGTGTCGCCTTGTCCAGCCATACGGACAGGTTGGCCTGCAGGTCTTCCTGGCTGAAGGAGCAGCTTTCCTCGGTGAACAGACTGCCGGCCTCCATGCGGCCGAGCAGGTCTTCCATCACCTGGCCGTAGCGCTGCGGCAGCGCGGAGACCAGGGCGGATTGCGCGCGCCACGCCTGGCAGAAAGCCTGGATGGTGATGCGCTTGTGCTGCAGGTCGTCAAGCGAAGTCCGAAGAGTCTGGAGGGCGAGCGTGTGGGGCATGGATAGGCGGGGTTGAATTGAATGCCTGCATTGTATCGGATCAGAGCTGCCGCGCCTCGAAGGTATTGCAGTCAGTGACCTGTCCGCTCTTGATCCCGGTGGTGAACCAGCGCACACGCTGCGCGGAAGTGCCGTGCGTGAACGAATCGGGAATCACCTCGCCCTGCGACTGCCGCTGTAGCGCATCGTCACCGATGGCGCTGGCGGCATTGAGAGCCGCCTCGACGTCGCCCGATTCCAGGATGCTGCGCGCGCGGTCGGCATGATGCGCCCAAACCCCCGCGAAGCAATCGGCCTGCAATTCCAGCCGTACCGACAGCGCATTTCCCTGCGCCTGGGACATGCGGCGGCGCGCCCCGTCGACCTTGTCGGAAATGCCCATCAGGTGCTGCACGTGGTGCCCGACTTCATGCGCGATCACATACGCCTGGGCGAATTCGCCCGACACCTTGAAGCGTTGCTGCATCAGGCGGTAGAAGCTGAGATCGATGTAGATTTTCTGGTCGCCGGGGCAATAGAAGGGGCCGGATGCAGATTGCCCGGTGCCGCAGGCCGTCGGCGTGCTGCCGGAAAACAGGACCAGCTTCGGACGCGCGTAGGACGCGCCCTGCGAACGGAAGAGTTCCGTCCAGGTGTCTTCGGTATCAGCCAGCACCGTGGAGACAAACTTCGCCATCTGGTCCGTTTCCGGCGGACGCTGCGCCGGCACTTCCTGCACCGACGAGGGCATGCCGCCGCCAGTGAGGATGTTCAGGATGGTCGTCGGGCTGACGCCAAGGAAATATGACGCGACGAGCGCAACGACAACGGTTCCCAGGCCAACCGACCTGCCACCGAATCCTCCGCCGGCGCCGCGGCGGTCTTCCACGTTATCGCTTTCGCGATTGCCTTCCCATCTCATGTCGCACCTCCGGAGTTTTTCGAAGAGGGAAAGCAATAAGCATACGCGCCCCGGACACGGGGCGCATAGCGGGGAGGGTAATCAGCGAGGGAAAAACTTACAGCAGGCGTGCAAGCAATGCCTTCTCGAAGCGCGCGTCCAGGGGAATGCGGACACGGTGCCCGCTGCCGGCGGCAACGGTGAGTGGCGTGCCGTCTTCGGCAAGCATCTGCTCGAGGGTGACAACTTCGTTGCCGCCCGGATGGATCACTTCGATGCGGTCGCCGACGGAGAATCGGTTCTTTACTTCCACTTCGGCCCATCCATTCCGCACGGATTGCACGTCGCCAACATAGTGGCTGCGATGTACTTCGGAAACGCCGCTCATGTAATTCTGGTATTCCTGCGTGTGATGGCGCTGGTAGAAGCCGTCGGTGTAGCCACGGTTCGCCAGGCCTTGCAGTTCGCCAAGAAGCTGCGTGTTGAACGGACGCCCGGCCACCGCGTCGTCGATCGCGCGGCGATAAACCTGGGCGGTGCGCGCAACGTAGTAGAGCGACTTGGTACGGCCTTCGATCTTCAGCGAATCGACGCCGATCTTCACCAGGCGCTCGATGTGCTCGACCGCGCGCAAGTCCTTTGAATTCATGATGTAGGTGCCGTGCTCATCCTCGAGGACGGGCATCAATTGTCCCGGACGTCCCGCTTCCTCGATCAGGTAGGGGCGGTCGGCCAGCGGATGGCGCGGTGCGTCGCCGAGCGCGGAGAAGGACTGGTTGGCCTCTTCCAGCGCCTGCTGGTAGTTGAACTTGATCGTCTCGACCGGCACGCGCGCGATGTCGCCGGAGGCGTCTTCCGACGCGTTCATCACCTTGTAATCCCAGCGGCAGGAGTTCGTGCAGGTGCCCTGGTTGGCGTCGCGGTGGTTGAAGTAGCCGGACAGCAGGCAGCGGCCGGAATAGGCGATGCACAGTGCGCCGTGCACGAAGACTTCCAGTTCCATGTCGGGGCACTGCTGGCGGATCTCTTCGATCTCGTCGAGCGAGAGTTCGCGCGACAGGATCACGCGCGTCAGGCCCATGCGCTGCCAGAACTTGACGTCCGCCCAGTTGACCGCGTTCGCCTGCACCGACAGGTGGACCGGCACGTCCGGCCATTTATCGCGCACCATCATGATCAGTCCGGGATCGGCCATGATCAGCGCGTCCGGCTTCATCGCGATCACCGGCTCCATGTCGCGCAGGTAGGTCTTCAACTTGGCGTTGTGGGCAAAGATGTTGCTGGCGACGAAGAACAGCTTGTTGCGTGCGTGCGCCTCGCTGATACCCGTCGCCAGCGCGTCCAGCGTCGAGAATTCGTTGTTGCGCGCGCGCAGGCTGTAGCGCGGCTGTCCTGCGTAGACCGCATCGGCGCCGTAGTCGAAGGCGGTGTGCATCTTGGCGAGGGAGCCGGCGGGGAGCAGGAGTTCGGGAGAGCGGGACATGGCGGATCGTGCGGTGGGTGCAGAACCCGCCATTATACTGAACGCTCCTCCGATAACCGGGGATGTTGCCTGTCTGGCAAAGCTATAAAGCCACGCGGTTGCGGCCGTCTTCCTTTGCCCGGTACAAGGCCGCGTCGGCGGCCGAAATCAGCGCTTCCGCATTCTGGTCCGGCTCCAGCGTGGCTACGCCGAAAGACGCGGTGATGTGCGGCAGCGGCCGGTGCATTTCGCTGAAGACGACGGCCTGCCGCAGGCGTTCGCACAGGCGCTGTGCGACCATGAGCGCGCTGGTTTGCTGTGTGTTGGGAAGGAGCACGATGAGCTCTTCGCCGCCAAACCGCGCGGCAAAGTCGGTCGGACGCAGTCCTGCGCCGATCACCTTCGCCGCCACCTGCAAGGCGTGATCGCCGGATACGTGGCCGTGCTGGTCGTTGAACTGCTTGAAGTGGTCCAGGTCCATCATGACGATCGACAGCGGGCTGTTCACGATATGCGCGCTGTCGATCATGCGCGGCAGATTGTCATTGAGCCAGGCGCGGTTTTGCAGCCCGGTGAGGCCATCGACCATGGATAGCTGGCGATAGAATTCGCCAACCTTCTGGCGGCGGCGCAACTGGGCATTGGCCGCGCGCACGCGGAAGGACAGCAGGCGCAGCAGGTTGCGGGCGACATTGTTCGACTCGTCGACCAGTTTCCAGAGGATGTCCGCCTCGATCACCAGCACATCCGATTCGACGCGCGCCGTGATCTGCTCCGACGAGGCTTCTTCGTCCAGTACCGACAGCTCGCCAACGCACTCCCCGGGAAGGACCTTCGTTGCCGCGCCGTCGAGACGTGCGTCGCGCGTGTCGACGTGGGTGACGTCCAGCGCGCCGCGCAGGACGATGAACAATCGTCCGCCCTTGTGCGACCAGTCCTGCATGGCCTTGTGCGCACCGATGCGGACGACCGGGCAGTTGGCGAGCAGCGTCGCTATCAGGTCGTTCGAGGCGCCCTGGAAAAGCTGGATATCGGCAATGCTGTAAGTCGATGCGCCGAAGGTGGTGATCTGTTCCACTATGCGACCTGCTTGGTGAGCG
The DNA here is from genome assembly GCF_048799745.1 of Noviherbaspirillum sp. ST9. Taxonomy (NCBI): domain Bacteria; kingdom Pseudomonadati; phylum Pseudomonadota; class Betaproteobacteria; order Burkholderiales; family Oxalobacteraceae; genus Noviherbaspirillum; species Noviherbaspirillum sp. ST9. The sequence goes on from NZ_JBLWFR010000003.1 coordinate 32,896, forward strand.
CCAGCTTGATGATGTAGCCGAAGATCAGCAGCGCGGTGATGAAAGCGCCGGCACGGATGCCCTTGGTCTTGCCGCGCCTGAGTGCGACCGCACCGACGACGATGTAGGCGATGACGGCGATCACCTTGGCGGTGAGCCATGGCACGACGAAGGGATATTGCGCGCTCCACACCACCATGGTCAGCGCGCTGGCGAGCAGTATCGTATCGATGATATGGGAGCTGCGGTCCAGCAGGGTCTTCGGCGCGGGAACGCCGTCCGCACGCCGCAGCATGAGGACGCCGCGAATGAGGAAGAGGGCGCCGCTCAGCGCGGCAAAGCTCATGTGAAGGTGTTTCAGCGCGAGATAACTCATTGTCGTGGGCAGCAGCCGCTTGCCAAATGCCAAAAAATCCTTCGCATTCTATCAACGTCTGCCTGAAGTCTGCCCCTGACGAGAGAAAAACGGACAGAAACCGACATGACGAAGGCCGCAACTTTCCCGCTTGCATTGAGATAGGGAAATTCCAATATTCACGAGTCGAATGTCAGTTATCCGAAATCGCAATTGGAATAATATCTGGCCCGTACCTACACTGTGTCCATGCAAGAATTTTTTATTGAGAGGAATGAATCATGGCAACCCTGACAATCGCAACCCCGGCCGCTGGTACCGTCGGTTCGAGCTATGCACAGAACGTCGGCCGTGCCGCGCGTGCACTGCTGGCTGCGTTGTTCACCGTCACCCCGCGCGTTGAGCAGCCGGCGACCGTTCGCAAGGCTACCGCAGACTCGTCCCTGATGCGCCTGTACCGCATGTCCGGCTCCGACTCCGTGATGCCGAACCTGGCACAGGAACTGGACATGATCGCCAAGCGCCAGGCGTAAGTTTTACCCGTCGTCTTGCCACCCAGTGAGCGACGCTCCAGAAGCAAGTGGTTTAGGCACTGTTTGCTTCCCGTAAATTAGCGGCCCTCGGGCCGCTTTTTTTATTGCCTGATTGTCCTGAACGTCAGGTTGATGCGCGGTCCGCGCGCAGCGCGTTCCTTCATCACGGCATGCTGCCAGCAATGCTGGGTTTTGCCTGCCATCAGGAGCAGGCTGCCGTCGGTGAGGTCGAGGAGCAAGGGTTTCAAGTCCTTGCGCGTCCGGTGGCGGAGGCGGAAAGTGCGTTGCTCCCCCAGCGAGAGCGAAGCGATGACCGGGCAGCTTCCCAGTTCCGGTTCGGCGTCGCTGTGCCATCCCACGCTGTCGTTCTCGTCACGGTACAGGTTGAGGAGGACACTGTTGAAGCGGCTGTCCGTCGCCGCTTCCACGTCCGTCTTGATGCGCCGGAGTGTCTCAGTCCAGGGATGTGGGGCCAGTACGACACCGGAGTAGGAATACCCGCTGCCCGGATCGCCGTACCATGCCGACAATCTTGGCTGGAGGTGTTGCTTTCCCCACAGCGTGATCGTCTCCTGTTGCCACGGCGTCTCATCCAGCAAGCGCTGCATGAAGGTGTGCGACTCCGGTTTGCGATAAAAGCCCGTCAATACACGCAGGTCGGCATCGAGGGCAGGGATTGTTTCCCACTCGCCGGGGGTGTCGAACAGGGTGTCCATCCTTGTTTCCAGTCAGCCGATCTTGCGGAAGCGCGGCATCTGCCTGCCGTCCACCCTGACAGACTCGAAGAACATCGTCGCGTTCCGGTGCACGAGCTGCGGCCAGTCGGTTTCGTACAGCGGGCGGTAGACCACGCAGACTTCGTTTGTTTCTGTATTGCGCGACAGGCCGAGGACGAAATATTTCTTGCCCTTGTAGTGCTCATAGATGCCGGGGCTGATGTCGGTCATCATGCGCGCGGATACAGGATCATCTGGGTGCAGCGGAAGGTCGCCATCAGCTTGCCGGTATCGCGATGCTTCACCAGCGCATCCCACACCTGGGTGTTGCGCCCGCCGTGCACCAGTTTCGCCTCGCACTCGATGATGCCTTCGCGGGCCGTGCCGAGGAAGTTGCTCTTCAGTTCGATGGTGGTGAAGCTCGTCGCGCCTTCCGGCAGGTTTGCGATGCAGCCGTATCCGCAACTCGTGTCCGCCAGCGTGACGACGGTGCCGGCATGCAGGTAGCCGTTCGGTGCGAGGTGGTGCTTCTGCACGGAGAGCTCGGTCTGAAGGACGTTCTTGTCCACGCTGTTGACCTTAATTCCGAGCAATTCGGGCAGGTAGCCGGTGCCGCGCTGGTTGAAGGATTCGGCGTCGAGTGTATGTCCCATGCAGTGTCCTTGTTGTTTGAAGAAGGGCCCGGATCAGTCGACGGCCTCGGTCGATTTCTGGACCAGTTGGAATACGGACTGGGTAAGCTCGTCGAGGTCGACGCCGCTCATCTTTTCCGCGAATTCTTTCTGCGCGCTTTTCCATAGCGGGACCGCCTCCTGCAGGCGCGCCTGGCCTTCGCCCGTCAGCGCCCAGTGCCGCTCGCGCTTGTCTTCGCCGGGCGTCGATGCGATCCATTTGCTGTCGTGGATGATCTTGAGCGTGCGCGTGAGCGTCGTGCTGTCCATCACCAGCGCCTCGGCCATCTCGCCGGTCGTCAGGCCGGGGAAGCGCGAGAGCAGGCGCAGGATGCTGAACTGGGTAATTTTCACGCCGGACGGCTTGAGCGCCTTGTCATACATCTGCGTGACAACACGCGAGGCCTGGCGGATAGACCCGCAGTAACAAGGGAGCTTGAGGGGTTTCACGGGAACTCGGCAAATAGGTGTGGCTTCAATATATATGCATATACATTTACCTGTCAAATTGCGCTAACTTGTGGAAACAACATTGAACTTCCCGCGGACCGTGTGCTTCCAACAACTCCACTCAATTGCAGGAGGAATAAGACATGCGCTATGCGACCCGAGAAGAAATGCGATATGACACAAGGCAATCCCAGGTGCGTGCCCGCAACAGGCCTCGCCGCAATACCACTCTGCTAGCTGCGGGCGCCGCACTCGCCGCCGCAGCCTACGTCGTCCGCCAGCGCACGCGTGAAGTCGAGAGCGACAACCCGCCAGCCGGAAAGTTTGTGGAAGTCGATGGCATCCGCCTGCACTATGTCGAGCGCGGATCCGGTCAACCCGTCGTCCTGTTGCATGGCGACGGAAGCATGGTCCAGGATTTCGAAATCAGCGGGCTGATCGACCTGGCCGCGAAAAACTACCGTGTCATTGCCTTCGACCGCCCGGGCTACGGCTACAGCGACCGTCCGCGTACCACCATCTGGACGCCGCAGGCACAGGCAACGCTGCTGCATCACGCACTGGACCAGATCGGCGTGTCTCAACCGATCGTCGTGGGCCACTCCTGGGGATCGCAGGTGGCAGTCGCCCTGGGACTCGATTACCCCGACGATGTCAAGAGCCTGGTACTCATCTCCGGTTACTACTATCCGACGCCGCGCCTCGACGTGCCGCTGCTGTCGCCGCCGGCGATACCGGTGATCGGCGACCTGTTGCGATATACCGTTTCACCGCTGATCGGCCGCATGATCTGGCCGATGATGAAGAAGCGCATCTTTGCGCCGGCGGAAGTGCCGCACAAGTTCGACGCACGTTTTCCCGTGTGGATGACGCTGCGTCCTTCATCGCTGCGCGCATCCGCGGCAGAGACCGCGTTGATGATTCCGGCCGCGTTCGCCCTGCGGCAGCGTTACCATGAACTGACCATGCCGGTCGTAATCATGGCCGGCGATGGCGACGCTCACGTGAACAGCAGCGTCCAGTCCGAACAACTGCACCGGGAGCTGCCCCACAGTACCTACCATGTCACGCACGGGGCTGGCCACATGCTGCATCATTTCGCTCCCGACGAAGTCATGAGCGCGATCGACCAGGCAGCGACAGCGCTGGGCGCCGAGCGGCGCGGTGAGCACAGGCATATCTTCCCCGCGCCTGCACAGGCGATTTAATGTGAAATGATCTGGCGATACTGTCGGGGCGAAACGCCGACCGACGCGCGGAAGCGATGGCTGAAGTGGCTCAGGTCGGCGTAGCCGCAGGCGTCTGCCACCAGCTGCAGCGGCAGGCCGGTTGCCTTCAGCAGTTGCCGCGCGCGGTCGAGGCGCCGCTCGGCGATCCAGGCATGCGGCGGCATGCCGAAGGAGATGCGGAACATGCGCGCGAAGTGGTACTCGGACAATCCCGCTATGTCGGCGAGCGTGCCGAGCGTGATGTTTCCATCAAGATGGGCGTCGATGTATTCCGCCAGCCGCCGCCGCACGCCGGGCGCGACACCGCCTTTCATGGACGTGCTGTGCAGCGCCCTTGACTGCGAGCGCAGCAGGTGGCTGAGGGTTTCGTGCACGGTTTCGTTTGCGCGCAGCAGGTCGTCAGGGCCGTTCCACGACACCCGTTCAAGCGACGCGCACAGATGCGCAATCTGCGCGTGTTCGAAGTAGGTGCGATCGGCAAGCGTCAGCTCGCGCGGTTCGCGGTCGAGCTCCTGGATCGCGCGGCGCGTGAAATGCTCGGGCAGGAAATACACATGCAGGAAGCGCAGGCGGTCGCGCACGACCCAGCGTGATTCGTGGTCGTCGGGGAGGGTGCAAAGGCGTCCGGGACTGCCGTACATGCCGGGCAGTTCATTCCGTTCGGTGCGATAGCCGCCGCCTAGATAATACGAAAGGGTATGGTGGCCGGGGCGGATGTAGGCTGTCTCTTCTTCCGTCGTCTGTCGATGCCAGATGGCGATCGCAAGATCGTCGCCCAGCCAGGCAAAACGCTCCAGCTCCGCATTTGTGCCGCGCAGCGTATTGAACACGGCGTGCGAGATGCGCGTGGGCGGTGTTTCGGGAGCGTAAAGTCGGGGGCGGTCGGACATGACTGCGCAAGGTCGATTTTCAGGAGTGCACTTTATCATTTCCCGCCGATCGCTGCGGGCGGCTGGCTGGCGTGATCGAAAAATGCGCAAGAACAGACAAGTTTGGAGCGTTAACAGGGAGGATTCCGCAAATCCGGACAAGTCGTCCCGGGCCGAAGGCGTAATCATGGCGCCATCTAACTCCGCAGGACGCCACATGAACACTTTCCTTTACACGCTGACCGTCCTCATCTGGGGCTCCACCTGGATTGCCATCAAATGGCAGCTCGGCGTCGTCCCGGCGCCGGTATCCATCGCCTATCGATTCTGGATCGCGGCAGTCGTCCTGCTCCTGGTGCTGGCTGCCATGCGCAAGCCGGTGATGCCGCCGTCGCGCGCGTGGCGCTACCTGCTGGCGCAAGGCGTAGCGCTGTTCTGCTGCAATTTCCTGTGCTTCTATTACGCCAGCCAATGGGTGCCGAGCGGACTGGTCGCTGTCGTGTTCTCGACTGCGCCGTTGTGGAACGCTGTCAACGGCCGGATCTTCCTCGGCAGGGCCCTGCAGCCGCAGGTCGTCGTCGGCGCCTTGCTCGGGCTGGCTGGGATCGCGATGCTGTTCCTGCCGCAAATGCGCGGACATTGGGGCGACGGCGCAATGCTGCAGGGGCTCGGCCTCGCACTCCTGGGAACGCTGTTCTTCTCAACCGGGAACCTGCTCTCCAGCCGCATGCAGGCCATCGGCCTGACGCCATGGCTCACCAATACCTGGGCGATGTTCATCGGCGCCAGCGTGCTCACGCTCATCGGGATCCTGCTCGGGATGCCCTTTGAGATCGAACCGACCGCACGCTACATCGGCTCGCTGCTCTACCTCGCGATTCCGGGATCGGTGATCGGCTTTACCGCCTACCTGCTGCTGGTGGGAAGGATGGGGCCGGACAAGGCCGCGTATTGCACGGTGCTGTTCCCGGTGGTGGCGCTGACAATCTCGACGGTGTTCGAAGGCTACCAGTGGAATGCGCTGGCCTTCGCCGGGCTCGCCTGCGTGCTGGCTGGGAACCTGCTGGCATTCCTGCCGGTGCGGCCGCGTCTGCGCGTCGCGGCCTAATATCCCCGGCGGTAACGGTAACCCTTGTAGTTGAGGACCATCCCCGACGCCGTCATCTTCTCCAGCACGAGGCCGGGCGCGGCTTCGTCGCCTTCATGCAGCAGGCGGTTGTTGACCAGCACGGAGCGGTCCGCCTTGTTGCCGGAGTAGATGTAGCCGCCCACGGCAAGGGACGGAATTTCACGCTGGATCTGGACGGGAAGGTCCTGCAGCGAACCGACCGCCGGTTCCGGTGCGGGCGCCTTGGCCGTCTTCGGTTCCTCGGGCGGTGGAGGGCGCTTCTTTTCCGCGGCCTTCTTCGGAGCTGGCTTTTCCTTCGGCTTTTCCGGCTCGGCGACCGCCGGTTCGGGTTCGGCAGGCGGTACCACTGCGGCGACCGGGGCCGGGACCGGCGCAGGCGCAGGCGGCAACGGTTGCGGCGGTGCGTTGCTGCTCACCGAGAACCATGCGGCACACGCCAGTGTCACCGCCAGTGCCGCCAGCGCGGCCACGGGCAGGGGACGGCGCCAGGGAGGCGGCGTCTTCGATTTCGTTGCAAGCGGCGGTAGCAGCGGAGCCGCCTTGTGGACCGCGCCGTTGCGTTCGGCTTCTGCTTTCTTCAGCGCTTCGAGGATGTAGGACACGCGTTACTCCCCTGACGTGCGTTCAACGAGGCGCGGCTCGTCGACGCCGGCTGCCCGGTTGATATGCATGGCCGTGACCGGGCCGATCACACCGTCCACGAACAGGCCGTGCGCCTGCTGGAAGTGCTTCACCTGCTTGAGCGTTTTCGGCGCGAAGGGCTGGTTGGGGCCGGGTGCGCTGCCTCCGCTGAGTTTGGCGAGTTCGCTCGCGAACCAGTCGACGGCCGGACCGCGGTCGCCGGTTTCCACCGTGTTCTCGAATCCGTCCGGTGCGCGCCAGAGCGTGATGAATTCACCGCGAAAGAAGCGGGCAAGCGACACCAGTCCCAGCTCCTGCCGCGCATCTCCTGCACGCAGGCGGGCGGCGTTGTCGGAAAGCGCGGTCAGCATTACGTAGAAGGGGCGATTGCCCTGGTCGTAGAGTTTGAGCATCGCCGGCCGGTCGAGCTGGCGCAATTCGGCGATGCCGCCGCTGCTTCGATGGCAGTGGATATGCTGTGTGCGAGCGGACTCGCAGGGATTTTGTTCTGCCAGTGACAGGCCCCACAGCTTGCCGAGCTGGCGAATGGCATCCGCTTCATCGCGCAGCGCGTTCCGCGACGCGCCCGTTTTCTCCACAAGAACGCCCTGTGCGGGTTCTGGTGCCGGTTTGGCGGTAACGGTATCCGGTGCGCGGTCTTCATTCATGCGGACCGCGGGCGCCGTGTCAGCAGCAACAGCCTGGGTGGAAGGCGCGGCCGCGACAGTCCACTTCGTACGCACCGACTTCAGCCAGCCGCCGTCATTCAGCATCCACGCGGTGGCGACGAGAGCCATGCCGGTAACGAGCGACACGATCGAGGGCCACACCCGTATTGCCTTGGGCTCCGCCTGCTGATGGATGAACAGTTCGCCGGCGGCCTCCTCCACCGTTTCGCGATCGACCTCATGCGTTCCCTTCGCATAGGCGCCGAGCAGCGCACGGTCGCAGAGCAGGTTGATCCTGCGCGGGATGCCGGCGCTCAGACGATGGATATGCTTCATCAGCGGCTGCTGGAAAGGCGACGCCGTGGTCAGGCCGGCCGTGGCCATCCGGTGCTGGACGTAGCTCGCCGTTTCATCTTCCGACAAGGCCGTCAGGTGATAGTGCGCGATGACCCGCTGCGCGAGCTGTTCGAGTTCCGGGCGCGCGAGCATGGCGCGCAATTCCGGCTGGCCGATCAGGATGATCTGCAACAGCTTGCGCTCATTCGTTTCGAGGTTGGTCAGCAGGCGCAGCTGCTCCAGCACGTCGGCCGACAGGTTCTGCGCCTCGTCGATGACGAGCACGCTGTTGCGGCCGTCCGCGTGGGCGCCGAGCAGGAAGCGGTTGAGCGCGTCGATGTAATCCTTCACGCCGGCGGCGGGTTTGTCGAGCGGGACGTGGAATTCTTCGCACACCGATTGCAGCAGTTCGGCGACGGTCAGCTTGGGATTGAAGATGTAGGCGACGCTGCAGTTGGCCGGCACCTGCTCGAGGAAGCAGCGGCAGATGGTGGTCTTGCCCGTGCCGATGTCGCCGGTCAGCAGCACGATGCCGCCGCCCGCATCCACGCCGTACAGCAGGTGCGCCAGCGCCTCGCGGTGACGCTCGCTCATGAACAGGTAACGCGGGTCGGGCGAGATCGAAAACGGGGCCTGTGCCAGCCGGAAGAATTTGGTGTACATGGCGACGCATTATGAATCGTGGGCCAAGGCTACCACAAGTGCCCGCGAGGCAATCTGAGCGGCAACAAGGCGGCTTTCGGTCCCTGCTAGAATGACTCGTCGCATTCCCTCAACCCGCATTGCCCAGGAGACTCCATGCGCAAGACCGCCATTCCGCTGCTGCTGTTTTCGATGCTGTCCGCTTCCGCATTCGCCGCGAACCAGATGAAGCCCGGCTTGTGGGAAATGACGATGAAATCCGACGCGATGAAGAACATGCCGAAGATTACTCCCGAGCAAATGGAACAGATGCGCAAGATGGGCATGAACGTGCCGCAGATCCAGGACGGCGCGATGGTCCACAAGGTCTGCATCACGAAGGATATGACGGACAGCAAGTTGCCGCCCGGCGCCGAAAAGAACGAGATGGGCTGCGAGACGAAGAACATGCAGCAGAGCGGCAGCAGCTACAGCGCCGATGTGGTGTGCAACAGCGCGCAGATGAAGGGCGAAGGCAAGGTCAAGGGTTCGTTTTCCGGCGATACCGCGTTCAGCTCCACCTACGATTTCAAGGGCATGATGCATGGCCAGCCGGTCAACCAGCGCCACGAGAACAGCGGCAAATGGCTGAGCGCCGATTGCGGCAAGGTGCCGCCGGCGGGCGGCATGATGCCGAAGAAGTGATTCCCCCATGGCGCGCCGCTGGCACTACAACGTCTACGTGGTCGAGCTGTCGAAAGACGTGTTGTACGAGGCGCGCTTCAGGAAGGCCAATCCGGACTACGTGACGGGCAAGCCCTGCGTCTACGTGGGGATGACGGGCATCGACCCGGACGTGCGCTTCGACAAGCACAAGGCAGGCATCCAGTCGAACCGCTTCGTGAAGGACTTCGGATTGCGCCTGCTGCCCGAACTCTATGCCATGTACAACCCCATGCCGTACGACGGCGCGCGCGACATGGAGGTTGAACTGGCGATCGGACTAAGGGAAGCCGGCTACGGCGTGTGGCAGGCCTAGAAGGCGAGTCCGGCGGAGGCGCCCGCGCCGGTGGTCGTCATGCCTGTTCCTGTAGACCCCGTGCCTGTCAGGCCGGTACCAGTCGTACCCGTCAATCCCGAGCCCGTCGTCCCGATTCCTGTCGTGCCCGTCAGCCCCGAATCGGAAATCCCGGTACCCGTCAAGCCCGACCCCGTAATTCCCGTCGTTCCCCCTGCCGGCGTGCTCGTTGCACCCGTGCGGCCCGCCGCGCCCGTGATGAATTCAAGCGAGATGGTTTGCGGCAGGATTTGCCCGCGGATTTCCCCGTTCGGGAATGCCGTGCTGTGCACGTTGAAGTAAAGGTTCCCGGCCAGCAATGCGTTGAATTGCGACTCGGTAAGGACAGTGTTCGCGGTCCATATGCCGCTTCCGGTCACCGATTCAGCGAGCGGAATGATGATGGGGCCGCTCACTCCTGGCGCGGCTTCATGGATATGCGCAGCCGTGCCCGTCAGGCCCGAAGTGGTCACGCCTGCAGTGAGCTGACGGTTGACGGGGTTGACGAGGACGGTCCCCGAGCCCAGCGCTGCGCTTACCGTCGGCGGCACTTCCTGCGATCCGCGCAATGCCGAGAGGAAGTTCGCGGTGGACGTGACGAAAGGATTGAGTCCGGCGCTCGTGACGGTCGTGCCTGTATTGGCGCCGGTGGTGATGGCAGTCACCGGCGTGGTGCCCGGCTGCTGGGACAGGATCTGTCCGCGGATCTCGCCTTCCGAGAAGTTGGTGCTGCGCACGTTGAAATAGAAATCGCCGGCACGGAAGGCATTGAATTGCGCCTCGGTCAGCACCGCGCGCGCCGTCCAGATCCCGCTGCCACGCGAGGTTTCGGTCATCGGAAAAACAACCGGGCCATTCAGGCCCGCCTGTGCCTGCTGGATATTCGCCTCGGTGCCGGCGATGCCGGTCGTCGTCAGCGTCGCCGTCATCAGCCGCGTGGCGGCCTGGATCACCACCGTGCCGGAAGCGGTCGCACTGCTGGCGCGCTGCGGCACTTCCTGTGCGCCCGTCAGCGTTGCCGCAAAGGCGTCGGCCAGTTCGGAGACGGCGGCTTGTGTCGAGGCCGGCGTCAGACCGTTGGCAGAGGAGGACGTGGCGCCGCTGCTGCCGCCGCCTCCACCGCAGGCTGCGAGGAGCGTCCCGGCAAGCACAGCGAGCCACATGCGGTTCAATCCGATGGGAATGAATTTCATGATCGAATCTCCTGTCTTGGGTTGGGGCGGCAGGACAGGGGAGGGATGCAGCGTTCATGCCAGCAGGGGCATGCCGCAGTCGGGGAGGGAAGGCCGCTGCCTGCGTAAGAAATACGCAGGCAAAGGAAAAAACTACCGTGCGCGGTTCTGTTTCTGCAGCTCGTCGCGCAGCGAGTCGAGCGCCACCGACTGATGCCCGGCACGCCAGACGAGGAAGGTCTTCGCCCTGGCGACACGTTCCGGCAAGGGATAGGCGGCAACTTCGTCTTCCGCGTGGACGACCGCGAGCACCGAGCGCGGCACGATAGCGATGCCTGAGCCGGCGGCGACGCAGGCCACGATGGCATGGTAGGACCCCAGCTCCAGCACGCGGTCCGGCACGACCGAGGACATTCCCAGCCAGTCCTCCAGGATACGACGGTAGGAGCAGCCCGTGGTGAAGGCGATCAGCGTGTGCTTGCGCAAGTCCTTCGGTGTTTTTACGGGCGGTGCGTTGCGGGGCGTGATCAGCACCAGTTCCTCGCGGAAGGCTTCCTGCATTTCAAGGTCGGTCGCGGTGAAGGGCTCGGCGACGAACGCCGCCTCGACCTCGAAACGGTGCACCCGCCCGATCAGTGCGCCCGACGTGCCCGTCACCAGTTCGATCTGGACTTCGGGATAATGCTGGTGATAACGCGACAGCAGCGGCGGCAGGCGCGCCGCGGCGGTGCTTTCCATGGTGCCGATGCGCAAGGTGCCGCGCGGCGTGCCCTTGCGCAGCGAGGCTTCGGCCTCGGACGCCAGGCGCAGCAGCCGGTCGGCGTAGGACAGGAGCTGGGTTCCCTCCGGCGACAGCACCAGCTTGCCGCCCTGGCGCTGGAACAGTTTCACACCGAGCCGGTCTTCCAGGTTCTTGACGCGGGTCGTGATGTTGGATTGGACGCGGTTCAGCTGGCTGGCGGCCTTGGTGATGCCGCCGTAGTCCACGACCGCCTTGAAAATGTGCAGGGAATCCAGGTCGATGTTTCTCATTTTGAGAACCTCCTTTCTCCATTATTCATTTTTCAGAATGGGTTGGTCAAGGTAGACTGCTTTCATGATCGAACAATCTTCCCCCTCCGCCGCCGTGCGCGCTGAAGCCGGCCCGATCGCCAAGGCGCTTGCCGGTCTCGCCGCGCTGGCTGTGGCCATGGGCATCGGCCGCTTCGCCTTCACGCCCATCCTGCCCATGATGCTGCAGGATGCCGGGCTCTCGATTGCCTCCGGCGGCCTGCTCGCATCGGCCAACTATGTCGGTTACCTGCTTGGGGCGCTGAGCGCCATGGTGGTGAAGATCCGGCCCGAGCACGCGATCCGCGGCGGCCTGCTCGCCATTGCCGCCGTGACATTTGCCATGGGTTGGCCGCTGCCCTTTTCCGCCTGGCTCGTCTTGCGCATGCTGGCAGGCGTAGCGAGCGCCTGGGTGCTGATCTCGGTCTCCGCGTGGTGCATGGAATCGTTGGCGCGTTACCGTCGGCCTTTCCTCAACAGCCTCGTGTTTGCTGGCGTCGGCACGGGCATCGCGACCGCCGGGCTGATGTGCCTCTCGCTGATCAGCGTCGACGCGCATTCGCCGCAGGCCTGGGTATCCATGGGCCTGTTGTCTTTGGCGGTCACGCTAGTCGTGTGGCGCTTCTTCCGCACATCTTCCACTGTCGCCTCGGCAAAAGCGGGGCAAGGGCGCTACCGCTGGAATGCCGATGCCGTGCGGCTTGTACTCTGCTACGGCGTGTTCGGTTTCGGCTACATCATTCCCGCAACCTTCCTCCCGGTCATGGCGAAGAATGCGCTGCAGGGTTCGGCGCTCTTCGGATGGTCCTGGCCGGTGTTCGGCATGGCCGCCGCGCTGTCCACGCTGTGCGTCGCCTTCCTTGTCGGACGCATGGGCAACCGCCGCGTGTGGCAGGTCAGCCATTTCGTAATGGCCGCGGGCGTCGTGCTGCCGGTCCTCCTGCCGGGCCTGCTGTCCGTCTTCGTGGCCGCCCTGTGCGTTGGCGGCACCTTCATGGTCATTACGCTGGCCGCGCTGCAAGAGGGCAAGCGGATTGCGGGCAGCAGCGCGACCGTGCTGATCGCCGCCATGACCTCGGCGTTCGCGGCAGGGCAGATTATCGGACCGCTGACCGTCTCCGCGGGGAGCGGCAACGGCAGCTTTTCCTCGGCACTTGTGATCGCGGCGGTACTGCTGGCCGGCAGCGCCTTGATGCTCGGGCGCGGACAACACAAATAACTGGAAAGAAAGGAAGCGACATGAGCGACGCAACGACAAAACTCGACCCCACCAACTGCATGCCCGGTCCCGAACGCATGCCCGCGCTTGCGATGGATGCGATGGACGATGCCCAGAAAGCCGCGGCGCAGGAGCTCATCAACGGACCGCGCGGTGCGGTGTTCGGTCCCTTCATTCCGCTCATGCGCAGCCCCGAGCTGATGAACCGCCTGCAGAAGGTCGGCGAATACATCCGCTACCACAGCGCGCTCGACACGCGGATCAATGAATGGGTGATGCTGATCGTGTCGCGCCACTGGACGCAGCAGTTCGAGTGGTGCATGCATTATCCGCTGGCGCTCAAGGCCGGCATGAAGCAGGAAATCCTCGACGCTCTCGCGGAAGGACGCCGTCCCAAAGGCATGGCGGAAGACGAAGAAATTGCCTATGACCTGTGCGACGAGCTGACGCGCACGCACGGCGTGTCGGACGATACCTACCAGCGTGCGGTGGCATGCTTCGGCGAGCGGGGCGTCGTGGACATGGTCGGGCTGGTCGGCTACTTCACCACCGTATCGATGGTGATGAACGTGGCCCGCACACCGCCGCAGAAGGAGACGACGGTTACGCCGCTGTCGCCGTTCCCGCGTTGACTGTTGACCGCCGGCTCGCCCACCACGCGGCAACGGTGAGGGCGAGATAGGCGGCGAGCAGTTGCAACGCCACGGCGGACGGCTCCGCCGGCTGTTTCATGAGGCTGAACACTTGGAGGCCGGTCATGGCCACTGCCAGAACCAGGTAACGGCGGCGGTTTTCGCCCGCCACGCAGAGGCAGGCGAGCACGCTTCCCCACAGCAGGGCGAGTTCCAGCAGGAGCGCAAACGTCCGGTAATTCCACCATCCCAGGCCCACCTTCATGCTGTCGAACCACAGCGGCAGGTCGGGCACATGCACCAGCAGGTCCAGCATCCAGTGCGCGGCAACCGTCACCCCGATGGCTAGCGCACAGCGCGTCCTCTGCGCAATCCCCGGCGTGCATGCCCAGAAAAGCAGCGCCGCGCCAACCGACCAAAGTACCGCCGAGGACAGGCTGTGCGTATACGGCATGAAATACAGGTCCAGGCCGTTGGAGCGGGTGAAATCGGGAATGACGCGCAACTTCTCGACCCCGAGCAGCACCAGTCCGCCCCAGAACAGGTCGATGAGCTGGCAGGTCACGAAAAACACGGGTAGCGGAACGGCGGGCGCAACCCGCTTGGCGAGGAAGGCTGCGGAGTAGTGGCCGACGAACATCGTTCCTCCTAAAAAGTTGCTATTTCGCAATATTACTCAGGACTGGCGACTCAGGCGAGGGAAAAATTGAGATTCGGCAATAGTCCGGTACGGCAATATTTATGGCATATTCCTGAGCATAAATCGTGGCCGGGCAAGGACCGGGCCGCGGCAACTGGAGAGGAAGAGGGCGTTATGTTATTTCTGAAGAGTACGTCGGCACCGATCGCACCCGGTGTCTTTGCAGTCGATGTAGCGGCCAAGCCGCCGGGCAAGACCTTCATGGTGTATGTCGCCGTGGACGCCGTCGAGACGCCCTCCGGTTTCATCCAGGCAGTCGAGGGGCTCGGTTTCAAGCAGGTGTTCACGAAGCCTTACACCCATCACGACGGCAAGAAGATCGTCGACATCCATTTCCAGAAGGCCGGCACCGACATCTTTGAAGGCTGGACCGCCGCCGAAAAGGAATCCAACCTGCAGCGACTGGACGAAGTCCTCGCCGGCTACAACATCAAGATCACCCCGCGCGTCATGTCCCTGGCGGAAGCCTTCCGCTGATAAGTGTTGTCCGTAATACCATCCCGGTAGCCATCGGATTATGCTAGTCTTACGCCTCCCTGCGGCAGGGCCCGAAATCTACGGGACCGCGGCGGGGTGACGTGTTTGCTCCTTCCTCTTTATCAACGGGGGAAACCGGAACGCACCTGGCTTAAGCAGCCACGCGCGCGCCGCACACGACGGAGAGAACACCTGCACGAGTGACCCCTGTGCATCGTCCGGAAGCCGGACAGTTCTACCCCGCCCGACGCCTGGAGGCGTTCGATAAATCACAACGAGACAGCCATTGCTGCGCCCAACGGACGGCGCGGCAGGCATTTGCCATAGAGTCCGCTCGACAACCGAGGTGCGCCGTACGATCCGCGCCGGGCCGCTGCATGCCGCACGCGGTTGTCGAACGGACTCTTCCGGATCAACCAAAAACAGAAAGCAATACGACGATGACCACGCTGGAACAACAAGCCCTCGAATACCATGCCGCTGGACAGCGCGGCAAGATCGCCATCTCGGTGACCAAGCCGGTCGCCAGCCAGAACGACCTGTCGCTGGCGTACTCGCCGGGCGTCGCCGTGCCCTGCGTCGAAATCAACAAGGATCCCGCCAAGGCGTACGAATACACCGCGAAAGGCAACCTCGTGGGCGTCATCACCAACGGGACGGCAGTGCTTGGCCTCGGCGATATCGGCGCACTTGCGGGAAAACCGGTGATGGAAGGCAAGGCTGTGCTGTTCAAGAAATTCGCCGGCATCGACGCCTTCGATATCGAGATCGACGAGACCGATCCGGACAAGCTGGTGGACATCATCGCCGCGCTGCATCCCACCTTCGGCGGCATCAACCTCGAGGACATCAAGGCGCCGGAGTGTTTCACCGTCGAGCGCAAGCTGCGCGAGCGGCTGTCGATCCCGGTATTTCATGACGACCAGCACGGCACCGCTATCGTCGTCGGCTCCGGCTTCCTCAATGCGCTCCACCTGACCGGACGCGACATTTCGCTCGTCAAGGTGGTGTGCTCCGGCGCGGGCGCGGCGGCGCTGGCCTGCCTCGACATGCTGGTCGACCTCGGCGTGCGCCGCGAGAACGTGTATGTGTGCGACAGCCGAGGCGTGCTGACCACGCAGCGCGACCTGACCGGTGAAAAGCGCGCCTGGGCGCAGAATACGGATGCGAAGACCCTGTCGGATGTCATTGGCATGGCGGATGTGTTCCTCGGCCTCTCCGGTCCCGGCCTGCTCAAGCAGGAAGACGTGAAGAAGATGGCGGCGAAGCCGATCGTGTTCGCGCTGGCCAATCCCGAGCCGGAGTTGCGTCCGGAACGGGTGCTCGAAGTTGCGCCGGATGCGATCGTCGCCACCGGCCGCTCCGACTATCCGAACCAGATCAACAACGCCCTGTGCTTTCCCTACCTGTTCCGCGCCGCCCTCGACAGCGCCGCAACGAACATCAACCAGGCGATGAAACGCGCCTGCGTCGTCGCACTTGCGGCGATGGCGCGAACCGACGACCGCTTCAGCGCGAAATACATCGTGCCGACGCTGCTCGACGAGCGCCTGCTGACGGGCGTCACGCCGAAGATCGCCGCGGCCGCGCATGAAAGTGGCGTGGCGCGCAAGGTACTCGACCCCAAGGCCTACACCGAACAGCTCGAAGCGCTGGCGCGTACCTTGCTGTAAAAGGCATCGCTCAACAAGCGACGACCCGGCGCTCCATCCCGCGGGAGAGGCGCTGGACGTCGTCCTCGTATTTTTCAAATGCCTCGTTGATGACGGCGCAGAGCTCGTTGGCATCCCAGGGCTTGTTGAGGAACTTATACACCGCGCCGATATTGATGGCGTTGGTGACGGCGTCGACATCGGCGTATCCGGACAAGATCATCCGCACCGTCGCCGGATACATGTTGCGGATACGCGCAAAGAATTCGACGCCGGTCATTTCGGACATGCGCTGGTCGCTGAGGATCACGCCGATCTCGTGCATGGCCATCATGTCAAAGGCATCAAGCGCACTTTTTGCCGTCAGGATCCGGCAACCCGTCCGCCGCAATATCCGCTCCAGCGCAGACAGCACGTGCGGCTCGTCGTCGATGAGCAGAATGGTGCGGTTGACCTGGCGCCGCCCCAGTTTTTCCATCGGCAGCGCGCGGCTCTCCCGCAGCAGCACCGTGCAGTGCTCCACCGGCAGCGGCGCGCTGAAGTAAAAGCCCTGCATCTCGTCGCAGCCATGGTCGGCGAGCAGCGCCAGCTGCGTCACGCTCTCCACACCTTCCGCCGTCACCTTCAGGTGCAGACTGTGCGCCATTGAAATGACCGCATTCGAAATCGCCAGGTCTTCCGGATTGCGCACGATGTCCTGCACGAAGCTCTGGTCCAGTTTGATGATGTCCACCGGGAACTGCTTCAGGTAGTTGAGATTGGAGTAGCCGGTGCCAAAATCGTCGATGCTGATGCGCACGCCCATCTGCCTGAGTTCACGCAGTACCCGGATGCTGGCCTCGGGATCCTGCATGGACAGGGATTCCGTGATTTCCAGTTCGAGGCGAGAAGCCTCGACCGGTGTCTCGCGCAGAACACGCGCAAGCAGCGTCGTGAAATCCTTCTGCAGGAACTGGGATGCCGAAATGTTGACCGAGATCGGCAGGTCCGCCACGCCGGCTTTCTGCCACGCCGCCTGCTGCCGGCAGCTTTGCCGCAGTACCCATTCGCCGATCCGATGAATCAGGCCGAGTTCCTCCGCGAGCGGCACGAAACGGCGCGGCTCGATCTGGCCGAGTTCCGGATGGTTCCAGCGGATCAGCGCTTCCAATGCCGTCACCTTGCCGCTCGAAAGGTCCACGCGCGGCTGGTAGTGCAGCTCGAACTCGTCGTGTTCCAGCGCTCGGCGCAATCCCGTTTCCATCGCCAGCCGCTCGTTGATGCGGGAATGCAGCTCTTCGGTGTAGAACTGGAAATTGTCGCGGCCGAGTTCCTTGGCACGGTACATCGCGGTGTCCGCGTTCTTGATCAGCGTCTCGGCATCCTGGCCATCCTGCGGATACACCGCAAAGCCGATGCTGCAGGTCACGGTCATTTCGCGGCCTGCGATGACCATCGGTTCCGATATGCTGCTCAGCACGCGCTGCGTGGCGTGATAGGTGATGTCCTCGTTCGCCTGGTCGTACAGCACGAGCACGAACTCATCCCCGCCAAGCCGCGCCACGGTGTCGGAATCGCGCACACAGGCCGACAGGCGCTCGGCAACGATCTTCAGCAGCTGGTCGCCGGCGTCGTGGCCCAAGGTGTCGTTGATGTGCTTGAACTTGTCGAGGTCAAGGAAGGCGACAGCCACCATGCGTTGGTAGCGCTGCGCATAGCTGATCGCCTGGCGCAGGCGATCGGTCAGCAGGTTTCGGTTGGGCAGTCCGGTCAGCGCATCGTGCGTCGCCTGGTGCTGCAATGCTTCCTGCTCCTGGCGGCGCGCGGTGACATCCACGATCTCGCCCACGAAATGGGTGACCCGGCCGGTGACATCGCGCACGGGCGAAATCGACAGCTCGTTCCAGAATAAGGTGCCATCCTTTCGGTAGTTGCGCAGCACGACATGGACCTTGCGCTCTTCCTTCAATGCGGCGCGCAGCAGCTCCAGTTCCGGCTGGTCGTGATCTTCGGCCTGCAGGAAGCGGCAGTTGCGGCCGATCGCCTCATCCGCGGAATAGCCGGTGAGGCGGACGAAGGCAGGGTTCACGTAACGGATAGCGTAGCCGTCATGCGCCGCCCCGGTAACCATGATCGGATTCTCGTTCGACTCAATCGCACGGCTTGCAAGGTGCAGCGATCCAAGCCGTGACGCTACCGCGACCATGCCGCCCGAGGCCTGCCATTCCGCCCATACGTTGCGGATACCGGCAAGCCATTTGAAGGACGGAATCATGCCAGTCAGCCGTCAGCAGAAAGGGGCGCCCGGGCGGTGGAGGTCCGCTTCGAACAAGCGGAAAGGATGAATGGATGGGGGCGCGATTCCCGGCATGATTGTCTCCTCGCTGTCCGGCCTGTTTGCCTGACAGACGGTCAGGCGGCTCTTGGTATGCGTTTGTGTGACTGGACGTCAACCATATTGATGTACATCAATTCAATTCATCATATATGTTGAACGGCAATACTGCGAGGAAAGAGTGACAACGCCATCGCGTTGCATTTTTTTCAATGGGCTAGTCGTCGCCGCTGACGACGCGATTGCGCCCGGTCTGCTTGGCGTGGTACATGCGCTGGTCGGCCAGGTCGACCAGCTTCTTCCATTCGTCCGTGCCATCCGCGTGGCGTTCGGCGATGCCGATGCTCGCCGTAACCGGCGTATCGTCCGGACGCCGGCCCAGGCCCACGTTGCGCAGGCGCTGGACAGCGGCCTCCGCCTGCTGCAGGTCGGTATTCGGCATGATGAGGACGAACTCCTCGCCGCCCCAGCGCGCAAGCGTATCGCCGCGCCGGAGATTGGCGCCGACCGTCGCCGTCATCACCGAAAGCACCTTGTCGCCCGCTTCATGGCCGTACTTGTCATTGATCGACTTGAAATGGTCGATATCGAAGAACGCAACGGCCATCGGTGCCTCGTGGCGTGTCGCGTTGTTGAACTGGAGCTCCATCACTTCCTCGCCGCTGCGGCGCGAGAACACGCCGGTCAGCGGGTCGCGGATCGCCTGGCGCACCAGCACCAGCATGAAAGCCAGCTGGCTTGTGCCGGCCAGCGTGGACACGCCGGTGATCAGGACCAGCAGCCAGAATGCGCCGGCGAACGACGGCCAATCCATGGCCGACCAGCGCAGGTAGCCGGAGATGCCCTGCGCCAGCAGGATGGGGCTCGAGATCATCAGGCTTTCCAGCAGCGTCAGCGGAAAAATCGACAGGCCCGCCAGCAGCACGAAAGGCAGGAAGGCATAGCCCGCACCGATGGCGGCCGACATGCCGGTCAGCTGGTAAGTCGTCAGCATGTTGTGCGACGCGACGTAGAACACGGTCGGAATCAGGAACAGCAGCGCCATCGCCCGGTAGGCATCAAACAGGTTGCCCGTCGGCCGGTAGTACACCAGCAGGCCGGCGAAGGCGGCTGTCGCGGCAAAGCGCATCATCGCCAGGTTCATCCAGAGCGGAAACGGAAAGACGACAAAGTCGACCGCGCTCCACAGCGGCGTGAGCACGGCGAACAGGAATGCGAACAGCCGGACGCGGTTGACGATGACCGTGGCGCGGCGGCGCGTGACGAGGGGAAGATGGCGGCGCGGCCAGACCAGCCACGCCATTTCGGATTCCTTCAGTTCTCCCGGCATCAAGCCGGTGAGGCGGCGCCAGATCGCGTGGCTGAGACGGTTCATTGATGGTGTCGTCGAGATGGGATGGCGCGCATTATCCCATGGCGCGCCCCCATCGCGAACGCGCTCAGCTCGTCTTTGCCAGGCCGAGACTTTCGATCGTTTCCTTCTCTTCGCGGTAGGTATCCTGCGCAAACTTGGTGTACGCTGCGCTATCCATCCAGATCACCGGCTGGTCGAACTTGTCGAGGGTGGCCTGGACCGACGGATCGTCGAGCGTCTTGCGCAGGGCATCCTGGATGCGCGTGACGAGCGCGGGATCCATGCCTTTCGGGGCGCCGATGCCGAAGGGCGAATCGGATACGGTCTGGTAGCCGAGCTCGAGCAGGGTCGGAACATTGGGCCAGCGCTTGGTGCGCTTGCTGCCGTAAGTGGCAAGCAGGCGCGCACGACCGGCTTCAACGGCGGATGCCCAGCCGGTCGCGTCGCTGTGCGCCATCACGTGGCCGCCCAGCAGCGCCTGCATGCCGTCCGCATTGCCCTTGAACGGCACGTGCATCAGCTTGATGCCGGCGCGTTTCGCGAATTGTTCGACGACGAGGTGCGGCGTGGTTCCCGTTCCGGTGGAGCCGTAGGAGAAGGTTTCCGGATTCGCCTTCGCGTAGTCGACGAGGTCCTTGATGCTCTTGATCGGCGAATCGGAGCGCACCACCATGCCGAAAGTGTAGCCGGTGAGGCAGGCGATATAAGTCAGGTCCTTCATCGGGTCGAAGGCAACTTTCTGCATATGCGGAATGCGGAAGATGCCAAGCGGCAGTTGCGACAGCGTATAGCCGTCGGGCTGCGCACGGGTCAGTTCGACCGCGCCCAGGATGCCGCCTGCGCCCGGCTTGTTGTCGAGCACGACAGTGCCTCCGAGGCTCTTGGACAGGCTCTCCGCGAAGGCGCGCATGACGATGTCGGTCGAGCCGCCTGCCGGCCACGGGCAGATCAGGCGGACGGGACGCGAGGGATAGGATTGCTGTGCAAATGCGGGAAGGGCGATGGTGGCGCTTGCGGCCGCGGCGGACTTCAGGAAATCGCGGCGGGTAAAACGATGATGTCTCATGCGTAGTCTCCTTTATCGTTTTGTCGGGCAGTGCCGGCTTGTCGAGTGAACGGGACGGACGGCTGCCTGTCCATATGCTACTGGAAAACGAACAGCCGTGCGGAAATTTTGGGGCGAAGGGGACGAGGAAAGGAGTCAGGTATTGCGGATGGTGACGAGGCGTGACAGGCCGAACAGGTTCACCTTCCTCACCGAAAGGATTTCCCAGTCGTATTTCAGGATCTGCTCGTCATAGCAGAAGTCGGAACGGAATCCGATCCGCTTCGACAGCGGGCGCACCGCGCTTTCCAGGAACCACCAGAAGCGGCTGCCGCTGAAATGGTTGAGGACCAGGATGGTGCCGTTCTTTCTGCAGACACGGCGAATTTCGTTCACCAGCCGTTCCGGATTCGGCGTCACCGACAGCACGTACGGAATGGCGACGCAATCAAAGCATCCGTCGGGAAAGTCCATCGCTTCAGCGTTCATCGCCGCCAGATGAATGCTGCGTCCCGGCAGGTTCTCCGCACGTTCCCGCGCGATCTCAAGCATCTCCTTCGAAATATCGATGCCCACCACGGAGGCACTGTCCGGATAGCGTTCCAGGGTCAGGCCGGTGCCGACGCCGACTTCCAGGATCGACGTAGGGCGTATACCGCAGACCGCTTCCGTCAGGGCGCGCCGTCCGGGTTCGAGGACGGCACCGAAGAGACGATCATAGAGCGGCGCATAGAAGCGGTAGGTATCGACTACATTATCAACGGTGATGGGATTCATACATGCAGTGCGGAAAGTCGGGTTGTCAAATTCATATGTAAGACCTTTGGACCGCAGAAAGTTCATTGCGGATCCGGATTCCTCTTCCCGCGGGTAACGAAGGCGCCGGTTAAGGCAGCCCCGCGCCACTGCACTCGACGCGTCGCGCAAGTAGGCGCCCGTTACGCTCGGCAAGCGCGCGCGGCGCCTTCGACACCTTTCCCGTCACCATGTACAGCGTGCGCCGGTCAGCCCCGCCCAGCGCGCACGCGATTGCCTGACCTTCGACGGCGATCCGTTCCGACACCTGTCCGCCTTCATGCACGCGAAGGAACTCAGAGGTTGGTGGCGATGCCACCCACACCGCACCCTCATTATCGAGACAGATGCCGTCCGGCGATGCTTCACTCAGGTCCGCCCATTGCCGTCGTCCGCCCAGCGTTCCATCCGGCGCGATATCGAAGGCCGTCAAACGCTTGCCAAAGGTTTCCGCCACAATCAGCGTGCTGC
Source organism: Noviherbaspirillum sp. ST9 (assembly GCF_048799745.1). Lineage (NCBI taxonomy): Bacteria > Pseudomonadati > Pseudomonadota > Betaproteobacteria > Burkholderiales > Oxalobacteraceae > Noviherbaspirillum > Noviherbaspirillum sp. ST9. The sequence goes on from NZ_JBLWFR010000003.1 coordinate 55,011, forward strand.
CATCGGGCGTGATCACACAGCCATTGGGGAAAAGCAGGTTGTCCGCCACGACGCGCGCTCGTCCGTCGGGTTCCACCATGACGAGGACGGTCGGCCGTGGCGCTTCCCTGTTGAGCATGTCGAACCCGAAATTGCCGACATAGGCGCGACCCCGTCGATCCACCACCATGTCGTTGCAGAGAGCAGACGTGAAGGCGTCGAGCTTGGCATGCGTGACGAGCTGCCCGTCTTCCATGCGCAACACGCGGCGCTCCTCCATGGAAACGACAAGCAGGCGGCCATCGGGCAGCCACCCCAGCCCGGATGGCTGGCCCGGTACTTCGGCGACCGTTTCGAGTACACCGTCATCGGCGATGCGGTGGACCTTGTGCGTATAGAAATCGGAAAACCAGAGTGCGCCGTCATGCCAGCGCGGCGCTTCGGGGAATGCGAGTCCCTCTGCAATGAGGATAGTGTCGTTGTCGTTTTTCATGCAAGCCTCCCGGGTCAATTGTAGGCGGTGCAGCGTCTCCTTGCATGAGCGAACGCAGACCGGATTCGTCCCCGCATGACACACCGATGAATCGCTTCTTTTCCCTATGGAACACCTTCCGGAACCGGCGCTGTGCTTTGCAGGCCTCGCACCCGGGCGATTGCGCCTGCTCAAGATATCTTCGAGGGAATGAGCCCATCCTCCTCGCGTAGGAAGGATACAGGGAGAACAAGTGATCAACTTCATCGTCACGGGCAACTGCAGGCGCGTGGTTTCCGCCGTTTTGCTTGCCATCCGCAGCTTTACCGATGCCAAGTGCATCGTCGTCGGGGGCGCTTCGACGCGCAGCTTGCGCTGGTCCGGCTTGTGCAAGCGTCAGGTAACCGTCGATATCGATGGGGGCGGCGACTCGGCTTTTGTCGACATCGTGCATCGCGTGGCCGATGCCAATCCGCATGTCATCCTGATTCCCGCCGATTGCGATGCGATCCGTCTCGCCAATCGCGTGCGCGCCAGCCTGAAGGTCAAGACCACACCGATCCCGGCACTGCCGACACTGGACATGTTCGACAACAAGTGGACCTTCCATCAGTTCTGTTCCGGGCTTGGCCTGCCGGTGCCGGAAACCATGCATTTTGTCTCGAAGGATGCGATGGATTTCCATGCGATCGTGTCCGCGATCGGATTGCCTTTTGTCGTCAAGCCGCTTGATCGTGCCGGCTCCACTGGTGTGTGCGTGGTGCGCAGCGCGGAAGACTTCGATGCAGCGATCATGGCCAACACGACCTACGACTACGGCCCACTGATTGCGCAGCGCTTCATACGCGGCGATGACGTCGATGTGAGTTTTCTCTCTCTGGACGGGAGAATGTCCGCGCTCGCGGTGCAACGCGCCAGCGGCTCGCGCATCGTGTTCCAGCACAATCCGTCGCTCGAAGCCATGGCAATCGTGCTCTCCGATGCGAGCGGCTTCCATGGCGTCATGCATGTGGATGCACGCGTCGAAGAGGGAACGGGGAAGGTGTGGCTGATCGAATCGAATCCCCGCTTCTGGGCATCGCTGCCGGCATCGGTCTGGTGCGGCCTGAATTTTGTCGCGGAAAGCCTGATGCCTCCGCCGAAGGGCGCAGCCATGCGGGCCCTGGTGGCGGGCAGCGCCAGCATACGCCATCCCCTCGTGCGGCCGTCTGCGTGGCAGGGCATGCTGGCTGACCGGGGCAGGCGCGGACGGCTTTTGCGTGCCATGGCCTTCGATCCTCCCGCGCTCGGCGAATTCGCCCGTGAATTACCGGCCACCGCCCTGCGCCTTGCCCGTACCCGTGTTCCGCTCAAGGCATGGCCGGGTAAGGCGTCCGTGGTGAAACTGCCCGGATTTAGAGGAAACGCTCTATAAACGGCTGTATTCCTCATCTTTGGTCACCATTTGTTGTCCGTCGTCACCGAATCTGGATACACTGCCCAAAAAAAGTGCGCCGGCGTTGCCGACGCCACAAAGCCAAAGGGGCAGGGATGGAGCAGAGACGTATCACCATGTCGGACATCGTGGTAGGGAAGCCCTTGCCATGGGATGTCTACGATTCCAACAACAAGCTGCTGTTGCGCAAGGGGCATGTCGTCCAGCGCGAACAGCAGGTCGAGACGCTCATCGTGCGCGGCTTGTTCGTGACAGCGAAGCGGGATGGCGCGGCATCCGCCCAGGGTGCCGCCGCGACCGCCCGGCATACCGAACGGCCGTCCGCGCTGCGGCTGATCAACCTGGCGACGAAGCGGCTGGAGCGGCTGCTGTTCAACCTGCATAGCGAATCCGAACTGCATCCCAAGATCGTCGAAGTCATCGCGGCCATCAAGTTCGCCGTGGACACCAACCCCGACGTTGCGCTCGCATGCATCCTGATGAACCAGGACGCCGGAAGCTATCCCGTACGGCACAGCGTCGACTGCGCCATCGTTTCCCTCATCGTGGCGCGCGCCATGAACAAACCGGCGCATGAAGTGCAGGACATCATGGCCGCGGCGCTGCTGATGAATGTCGGTATGTTGCGGCACCATGAAGAGCTCCATCATCGCGAGGCGCCGCTCTCGGACGAAGAGCACGGCGTGATCCGCAGCCATCCGGAAGAAAGCGTCAGCCTGCTGCGCGGTGCGGGTGTCGTCGACGAGAACGTGCTGAGCTACGTCCTCCTGCACCACGAGAATGAAGACGGCAGCGGCTATCCCTTTGGCAAAGGCAGCGCCGATATCCCCGAGAATGCGAAGATCATCGCCATGGCGGACCGATACTGCGCGCGGGTATCCTCGCGCCTCTATCGCAAATCCATGCTGCCCAACGCGGCGCTGCGCGACATCCTGCTGACGGAAAAGAAAAACATCCAGCCCATGCTCGCCGCCTGCTTCATTCGCGAACTGGGAACGTATCCTACCGGCACATTCGTCCGCCTGGTCAACGGCGAAGTGGGGGTGGTGACCGGACGCGGCAGCAGCACCACGACGCCCATCGTGCATGCGCTCGTCGGTCCCCGCGGAGCACCCCTGTCCTTCCCCATCCGACGTGAGACGCACAAGGAACTGCATGCCATCCGGGAAGTGCTGCACGAGTCCCAAGCGGGCGTCCGCGTCAGCATGCAGCAGCTGTGGGGCGCTGAAGCCAGCCTGTAACGTCTTTGATCTCCCGCAATCGCGGGTGCGGTCCCTATCCTATGGTGTAACGCAAGGGAGCACTTGCGAATGCGAAGGAGCAGACCATGAACGAACAGGAAAACACGCGGGTTGTGATGCAGGCTTTCGACCGCTTCAAGAACGGTGACATCCCCGGTTTGATGAACCTCTTTTCCGACGACATCGAATGGATACTGGACCGTTCGGAGCTCGTGCCGTTCACCGGTGCGCGCCACGGCAAGTCCGAGGTCGGCCAGTTCTTCTCCGAAATGGGCGCGGCCCAGCATCCGCTGCAATTCGAGCCGCAGGAATTCATTGCGCAAGGCGACAAGGTGGTGGCCCTGGGGCATTACACATGGACGATCAAGCAGACCGACCGGATTTTCGAAAGCGACTGGGCGGAAGTGTTCACGGTGCGTGATGGCAAGATCACGCGCTTCAGGGAATACACGGATACCGCTGCGGCCGACCGTGCCTACAAGGTTTGATGCGAGGAGGGATTTTTTCCGACTAGCGGCATGTCTACTGTCCCCGTGGTCTTATTTGCAATAGCGAGGTGACAGATGGATAACACCAAACCCCCGGCCAAGCGCCTGGACAAGACGGAAGCCGATGTGAAGTCGGTCGATGGCCGTTCCGGCCAGGGCAACAAGAGCAGCCATGACGCGAAGAGCCACGTCAAGGCCGGTTCCAATACCGGCGCGGGCGGCGGCAAGAAACAGGAAAGGCATCAAGGGCATTGAAAGAAGGGCGGGACGCTCCCGCCCGCTGCCCGCTACTTCTTCAGCTGGCGCATCAGCTCCTCGGTCACTTCCACGATCGACATCTCGCGCGCATCGGGTCGTATGACCTTGCGGCCCTCGACCTCCGGCATCGACACTTGCTTGCCTGTCAGCCTTTTCATCAGTCTCACGAACACGACTTCCTCGTCCGGGAGTTTGCCCTCTTGTGCATCCATACCGCCTCCAAAGAGAGCTTAGTTTCGCAGGATCAACATTGGTTCCCGTGCGGAAACAGGATTTCTGTTCCAGCGTTCAGATTAGCAATAAAGTGTGCCTCCGCGCCGTACTTCTACGGTAGTGCGATTGTCCCGAAGTTGACAGAAAATACCTGGTTAGCGGCGTAAGATCGCAGACGGAATGCACATACCCACCAACCAAGGAAAAGAGAGATGGCAAATACTAGAGACGTGGTCATCGTCGGTGCAGCGCGCACCGCAATCGGCACCTTCGGCGGCACGCTGAAGGATTTCACCGCCTGCGACCTCGGGGCAATTGCGGTCAAGGAAGCCTTCGCGCGCGCCAAGATCGATCCGGCACAGGCTGGCCAGATTGTCATGGGTAACGTCATCCACTGCGAGCCGCGCGACATGTACGTGTCCCGCGTGGTCGGCCTCAACGCCGGCATGGCCAAGGAATCCGCTGCGCTCACGTTGAACCGCCTCTGCGGTTCTGGCCTGCAGGCCATCGTCACCGCGGCCAATGCGATCCAGCTGGGCGATACCGACATCGCCGTCGGCGGCGGCGTCGAAACCATGAGCCGTGCCCCTTATACCGCGCAGGCTGCGCGCTGGGGCCAGCGCATGGGCGATTTCAAGATGATCGACATGATGGTCGGTGCGCTGTCCGATCCGTTCGGCGCGGGCCACATGGGCATCACCGCCGAGAACGTGGCCGCCCAATACGGCATCTCGCGCGAGGAGCAGGATGAGTTCGCGCTGAACAGCCAGCAGAAGGCGGTGGCAGCCATCGCCGCCGGTCATTTCAAGTCGCAGATCGTGCCGGTCGAGGTGCAGGGCCGCAAGGGCACTGTCGTGTTCGACACCGACGAGCATCCGAAGGCCGACGCCACACTCGAAGGCCTGGCCAAGCTCAAGCCGGCATTCAAGAAGGAAGCGGGTACCGTCACCGCCGGCAATGCATCCGGCCTGAATGACGGCGCCGCTGCCTGCGTGCTGATGGAGGCGGGCGCCGCAGCGCGTGCCGGACTGCAGCCGTTGGCGCGCCTGGTGTCCTATGCAGTGGCCGGTGTCGACCCGTCCGTCATGGGAACCGGCCCGATCCCCGCCGTGCAGCTCGCCCTCAAGCGTGCCGGACTGAGCCTGAACGACATGGACGTGATCGAATCGAACGAAGCCTTCGCCGCGCAATCCCTGGGCGTGTGCCGCGGCCTCGACCTCGATCCGGCACGCACCAACCCGAACGGCGGCGCCATCGCACTGGGCCATCCGCTCGGTGCAAGCGGCGCGATCATCACAATCAAGTGCCTGTACGAACTGATCCGCACCGGCAAGCGTTACGGCCTGATCACCATGTGCATTGGTGGTGGCCAGGGCATCGCGGCCGTGATCGAACGCGTGTAATCTCCTCACCGCGCCAGTAGAAAGCCTGTGCCCCGGCACAGGCTTTTTTTATGCAATCGGCTGTCCTCGCGCGACCCGGAGCGGCTTGCAATGACAAGCAGGCGGTTGTCGTGGTTGTCTCAACAATTCTCGATGTCGTGTAGGTGAATCGACTACCTAGAGTGTGGGATTGTAAGTAACTGCTAGTTATCGTCTAATCGTTTCTTTTCGGGGGCAGTATGAAAGCGAAACGGGCGGGATACGCGCAGTACCGCATGCTCATGGCCGCGGAGCGGATGCGGAGAGCGACGGACGAGCACTGGTTGAGCGCCGTTCGATGGGCGACCGCCTGGGGCCTGGCAAGCCGAAAAGAGGAAATGTTTCCTGAAGGTTGGCCGATCAAGAGGCGAACTGGAAACGCCTGATTGCAGTCCGCCGTGCACATGCAACAGGGCTGGTCCTGGCGCCGTCCCTGCGTGGCATTCGTGACCTGTTGCGCCAAGCGCAAGTCCTGTTCCTCGCAAGTCATTCCGACGTTCTGTCGGGGATTGTCTGTATGGCGTGGGCTGTTGTGAATCGATACAATCCAGCGCTTTTGCCCGCCAGGGCAACAGAGTCATCAGGAACACGTTATGTTCAAGACAGCCGCATCGCGTTCTCTCGACCGCGATACGGTCCGCCGGCTGGCAGAGGAAGCGGGCTGTAATCCATTATTGTTGCAAGAACCGAATTGCACGCTGAACTGGCTGGACGCGTTTGCCGCCAGCATCGAGGCCAGGGTCAGGGAAGAAACCCTTGAGGCAGTCGATGAGGCGCTGGCCGAAGGCGTCGCAATTGCAATGGAATTGAAGGAATGAAGCAGTGACCGTCATTTTTGTTTTCGGATCGAACCTGGCTGGCAAACATATGCAGGGCTCTGCCTTGACCGCCAAGAAATTCCACGGCGCCGTCGAGGGCCAGGGAGAGGGGCTGCAGGGCAGTTCCTACGCCATCCCCGTCAGGGACCAAGACATGAAGCCGCTGCCTCTCTGGCACATCGCGCGCAGCGTCAATCACTTGCGTGAGCTTGCGCAGTCGCGGTCCGATCTGCAATTTCGCGTTGCGGCGATCGGCTGTGAGGACGAAACCTTCTCTGCCGAAGAGATTGCGGCGCTGTTCAAGAACATGCCGCCGCAATTTGACTTGCCCTACGTGTTCCTGACCGTGTACGCCGGGTTATCCAACCCGCTGCATCAGACGCGAGAAGTGCGCGCGCAGAACGCGGCGGTCGAGGTCATCGACGGATTGCTGGAACGGTTTGCGCACAGCAAGGACAAGTCCGAAGCCCTCTTGATGGCGATGATGGTTTCCCTGCAGTCCGTACGTGAAATCGAGGGCGACGAGTTCGTGTCGCAATGGCTGATGGCTGCGCTCAAGGACACGATGGGAAGCAGGCTCAACGACGCGCTTGTCGTTCCCGCATAACAGCGCAGGCGGGGACGCAATCCCAGCGTTGGGATGGCCGCAGGAGCGCAAGGCAGGAAAATGTTGAGAAACATCAACTCTCCCTCCATCTGCGTAAAACGGCATGATGCGCAGTGTTACTCTTCGTCAACCAACTCTCCAGGGGATGGACATGCTGGTTGACCTCAGTCCCGAGATGCTACAACTCGTCGCGAACGCACAGAACACGCAAGGGTTCATGCGAGAGAAGCTGCTGCGGATCGCAGACGACTTTGCCGAGGCATTTCCCGATCCCAATCCGAAGCCGGTTGCCGTGATCAATCTCGCGCGCTGGCTTAGCCCTCACCCGGAACTCCCCTTGGACTCGTAGGAACCGTTTCAACGCTTGCTCCGAGAAAGGCGTTTTGCGTTGGCCACAGCCTTCTTGTGGACGGGGGAGAGGCCGGCGCTCATGACTGTATTGGCCGCGTTCGACAACGCTGCAATAGTCGTCCCTGTGGACGCAGTCCCTTTTGTGGCCAATCCCATCGCTGCCGATGCGCAGGCAGCGGCCAGCTCATACTGAACCGTGACAGCCGCTGTCCACATGCTTGCCCAGGACTGATAGAAGGCGACAACCTTCTCGTTGCCCATACGGGAAAACTCGGCCTGGTCGCGCGCCGAGAAGCTTGTCCGCGCCATACGTGAAGTACGGTGCATGACCACTTGCGGCGCAGCAAAGGCGAGTTCCGTTAATTGTCTGCCGAGTTGCTGCGTATTTACCTTTTTGCGCACAGTCATTGGGAAAGAAGTCGCGGTTTTGGAAATCAGGAAGACGGCCTGCTACGTTGTTTGGTTCCTGTGATTGCCCGGGCGGGACGATGAACCCCACAGAACGCTGTCTTGAAACCTCCCGGCTGCTCCAAGCAGAGCTGCGAGTGGCGTAGGCTGGGATGTAATCCCAGCCTACGGAGCCGGCCGGTTCATCGACCGGCCAATGGCGCGGGTACTGGCGAAACGCCTTGTGTTTCGGCTGCGTGCGTCTGCGCATCAAGAGCACGCTTGAAGCCGTCGCGCTGCTTCAGTCTTTCCCAATACTCCCGCACCGCCGGTGGAAACTGTTCCTGCAGCCCAAGATACTCACCCAGCATCAACGCATAGCCGACTGAAATGTCGGCAGCGGTAAACCGTGCTGCGCACAGGAACGCGTTGCCTGGCAATGCGGCATCGACGGCACGCAGACGCGCCAGGAACCAGCGCTGGTAGTCCTCGGCTGCCTGCGGCAGGCGGCGTTCCTCCGGCTCCATGTGCCGATAACGAAGCACGAGGGTCTGCGGGAAAGTCAGTGTCGCTTCGCCGTAATGCACCCAGTTCAGCCAGGCGCCGTAATCGGTCTCGTCGCGCGTGACCTCCAGCGGGGACGGACCATATTTCGATACCAGGTACTGCGAGATCGCGGCCGATTCCGTCATCTTCACATCGCCGTCGAAGAAGGCCGGCACCGTGCCGAGTGGATTGACCGACAGGTACTCGCGCATGTGCACGCGGGGAGGGAAGGGCAGCATCTTCAGTTCGTAATCGACGCCCTCGCGCATGCCCAGCTCCTCCATCGTCCAGAGGGGGCGGAATGAGCGGGCGCTGACGCAGTGGAAAAGGGTGATCATGAGTGGTCCGTATGCGGCAAAAAAATAGCCACCGGACGGTGGCTATGAGTGAATTCGTCAGGCATCAGATGCCGAGCATTTTCTTGGCTTCGCCGAGCGCCTTCATCGACTCGGCATGCTTGCCTTCCTTGTGGAATTTTTCGCCGTCGGCGCGCAGTGCCTTGATCTTGGCCATGTTCTCGGCACTGATGCCGCTGGCGGAACTCATCTTGGCATCGATGGCCTTCATCTCGTTCGGGCAATTGTTCGCGCTGGCGAGGGCGGATACGGACAACAACAGGACAGCCAGAATCGTCTTCATCGCAGTCTCCTTGTTGGGATGGGATGGATAAGTTAGCAGCATTTCCGCGCTTTTGCACGGCTGCTTCCGTTCAATGGGGAGCGCGTCAATACGCGATTCGACAGCACCGCTATACTCGATGGCCTTGATAGTGAAAGGGCAATCGATGGCACGCAATGGAAAGATGATTTCGATGACGATGGGCGACGGCGCGGCAATCGGCGTCTACCACGTGGAACCTGCAGGCCGTCGACGCGGCGGCCTCGTCCTCATCCAGGAAATTTTCGGCGTCACCGACCATATCCGCGATGAATGCGACCGCTACGCCGCGGACGGCTATGAAGTCCTCGCGCCGGCACTTTTCGACCGCGAGGCGCCCGGACTGCAGGCAAGTTACTCGCCAGAGGACGTACAGGCAGCGTTGCGCGTGGCGCGCGAACTGCATCCTTTCGAGCAGTCGGTCGCCGATGTGCAGACCTGCATCGACCTTCTGAAAGACAAGGGCCCCGTCTTCATCACCGGGTACTGCTACGGCGGTTCAGTTACCTGGGCCGCGGCGTCCCGGTGCACCGGTCTCGCTGCGGCATCCGGCTACTACGGGAGCATGATTCCGAAAATGGCGGACGAAACGCCGCGCTGCCCGACCATCCTGCACTTCGGCAAGCAGGACAAGAGCATTCCCCTGAAGGGCGTCGAGGCGGTCCGGGCGAAACATCCCGGCGTCGAGGTCCACGTGTATGACGCGGGGCACGGTTTCAACTCCGACCGGCGCAGCGATTTCAATGACGAATGTGCAACATTGGCACGCGCCCGCACGCTCGCGTTGTTCCATTCCAACGGCGGCTGACCCGGCTACCGGAACGCCGTGCTTCGGCACGTAAAAAATTGAGGAATTCCTTGAATTCCTGCATTGTCGCGCCCGGACTGACCTGTTACCCTCAGGGAATTCTTGAAGACCAGCAGGGGCAACAGTCATGGACGCAGTACAGAAGGATATCGACGAGCGCAGTAACCTGACCAGCTCGAACAAGTTCGAAATGCTGTTGTTCCGCCTCGGCGGCGACGCCAATGGCGAGCGCTCTGAGCTGTTCGGCATCAACGTGTTCAAGATCCGCGAGATCGTCGCCATGCCGGAAATCACCGGCATCGCCGGATCGCGTCCGCACATGCTGGGCGTGGTCAACCTGCGCGGCCAGATCATCCCCGTACTCGACCTGCCCGCCATCGTGGGCTGCGTTCCCAAGACCGGCCTCAACATTCTGCTGGTCACCGAATTTGCACGCACCACCCAGGGCTTCGCGGTGGAAGCGGTGGAAGACATCGTGCGCCTCGACTGGAGCCAGGTGCTTTCCGCCGAGAACACGGCAGCCGGTCACACGGTCACCAGCATCGCGCGCCTCGACGGCAATGTCGAAGGCTCCCGCCTGGCGCAGGTGCTCGATGTGGAAACCATCCTGCGCGACATGGGTGCGCCCGGCGAGCAGGATGTGGATCCGGAAGAAATCGGCGACAAGGTCGTCCTCAAGCCGGGCACCGTGGTGCTCGCGGCCGACGATTCCGTCGTGGCGCGCTCGTTGATCGAGCAGGGCCTGGAAGCGATGGGCGTGCCCTTCATCATGACGAAGACCGGCAAGGAAGCCTGGGAGCGCCTGCAGGCAATTGCCGCCTCCGCCGAAGCGGAGGGCAAGACCGTACAGGACAGGATTGCGCTGGTGCTGTCCGACCTGGAAATGCCCGAGATGGACGGCTTCACCCTGACCCGGAACATCAAGCAGAGCCAGAAGTTCGCCTCGATCCCGGTGGTCATCCATTCCTCGCTGTCCGGCACGACCAACGAGGAGCACGTGCGCAGCGTGGGCGCGAATGCCTACGTGGCCAAGTTCAACGCGGAAGACCTCGCCGCCACCCTGCGCAAGGCCTTGGCAGGCAAGTAATCAACTCTTCTCCCGGGCCAGCGCAAGAAACTCGCTGCGCAGCCCGAGATTGGTCCGCATCTCTCCCAGCAGGGCGGAGGTCACCGTTTCCTCTCCCGGTGTCTGTATGCCGCGGCTTTCCATGCACATGTGACGGCAGCGGATCACGACGCCGACCGACAGCGGCTGCACGTGCTCCATCAGCGCTTCGGCCACCTGGATGGTCAGCCTCTCCTGCACCTGCAACCGCTTGGCGAAGCAGTCGACCAGGCGCGTGAGCTTCGACAGGCCCACGATCTTTCCATTCGGCGTGTAGCCGATGGTCGCCGTCCCGAAAAAGGGCGCGAGATGGTGTTCGCAGTGGCTGTAGACCGGGATCCCGCGCACCAGGATCAATTCATTGACCTGCTCGGCACCATCTTCAAAGACCTTGAGGATGTCGGCGGGATTGGAGGCATAACCGGAGGTCCAGTGCGCCCAGGCCTTTTCCACCCGCTTGGGCGTATCGTGCAGCCCCTGGCGAGACGGGTCTTCGCCGAGGTGCTTCAGCAGGCGGCGCCAGTCGCTTTCGGTGAACTGGTCGTCGTCAATCTCGCGCAGCAAGTTGGTCCTGGCATGCATGATTATTCGTCTCCCTGTTGATTGTCCCGCGGCGCCACCTGTCCGAAGGATGCAATGCGCTCCAGTGTACCGGCAACGATGCGATCGCATCGTGCGCCGTCAAATCCGAAGGCGCCATCCAGCGCATGATCGAACTCGCGCGACAGGGATTCACGCAGCATGCTGCGCGCGCGGAAAAAGCGGCTGCGCACGGTGGCTTCCGGAATGCCGAGACTGGCTGCGGTTTCCTCCACCGTGAGTTCCTCCACGCCGCGCAGCATGAACACGGTGCGGAACGCTTCCGGCAACGCATCGATCTTCTGTTCCAGCAGACGGCGGGCGTCGGCACGCATTGCCGCGCTCTCGGGCTGTTCCGTATGATTGTTATCCATGTCTTGCTCCGGCGCTTCCGGGAAATCGTCGTCGCCCACGAGCTGGATGATCTCGGCGCGGCGGCTGCTCTTGCGCGAACGCGCGATGGCTTCGTTGACCACGATGCGCGTCAGCCAGGTGGACAGGCTCGACTCGCCCCGGTACTTGTCGATATTCCGGTAGGCGAGGAGATAGGCGTCCTGGAGCGCATCCTCCGCTTCGGCGTCATCCCTGATGATGCTGCGCGCGGTACGGTAGAGGGCGCGGTTGTGGCGGCGCATGAGCAGTTCGAAGGCGGTGGCATCGCCGGTGGAAACGAGATGCGCGAGTTGGACGTCGGACAATGCGGTGGCGGGTGTGAGGGCTGGCTGGGGCATGGGATTCATCGGTATCGGTTGTTCTTGCCGGATTAGATGATTGCAAAGTCTGCCACGTTCCGGGAGGCGCCATGGAAAGCAGGCAATCTCGTCGCCGGCGCGCTGCGCAATTGCAAGTATTGCAATTAAACTGTATGAACGCTATATGGGGATCGTCTATGAATCCGCACATCACCATCCTGACCCTCGGGGTCGACGACCTGGAGCGCGCTGTCGCGTTCTACCGCGACGGCCTCGGTTTTCCCACGAAGGGCATCATCGGGAACGAGTTCGAGAACGGCGCCGTGGCCTTCTTCGATCTTCAGCAAGGCCTCAAGCTGGCGCTATGGCCGCGCAAGAGCCTGGCATCGGACAGCGGCGTTGCGCTGCACCCGCCCAGCCCAACGGAAATATCGCTCGGCCACAACGTCTCGTCTCCCGACGAAGTGGACGCCAGCATGACGCGTGCCGGCCACGCGGGCGCGACTATCGTGAAACCGGCGCAGCCAACCTTCTACGGCGGATATGCGGGGTATTTCCAGGACCCGGACGGCCACTTGTGGGAAGTTGCGTTCAATCCGGGCCTGGCCGCCTTGTAGGCCCAATTCGGTTCTTTCTGGCAGAATCCTCGGAAAGAGACAACACACAAGGGAGAATCAATAATGAAGAACGCCATGCGCGCCGCAGTCACACTTTGCGCGGCAGCCGCCGCTGTGTCGGCCCATTCACAAACCCGCGGCCCGGCCGCCCAGTACTGGATCGACCTTTCCACCAGCAACTTCTCGATACCCGGCATGCCGGAAGAGGGCGGCGCCGCCGGCCTGCTTGGCGGTCTCATGGGCGGAAACAGTTTCGGCGGTTCCATGGGCATGGGCGCCCGCGGCAAGGTCATGGATACCGAGCTCTACGTGCGCGCCCATCCTTCCGGTATCGAAGGCACGCATGCGATTCCTTCCGCGATGAACATGGGGCCATCCCTGCTGCTCGTCCCGAACCGCCCGCAGCCGGCGGAGCGCGGCACGACGACGCGCGACGAGACGCCTGACCGCGCCGAGAAACCCAAGGGCCGCATCCTGCTTTACTGGGGCTGCGGCGACAGCATTCGTCCTGGCCAGCCGAAGGTGCTGGATTTCGCGAAACAGGACTACGCCGAATTCGCGCAGTTCTTTTCCAGCCATGGCGGCGGAAGCAAGGGTGTGCAAGGGCGTCCGGGCCATTCCCTGTGGCCGAACGAGCGCGACAACAAGCGCGTACCGGACAACGCGTCGCTGGAAGGCGAACATGCGGTGAGCGGAAATGGCGTCCCGCCGACCCTCAAGTTCGCCGTCGGTCCCGCCTATGATTTTTTGCCGAAGGTGCAGCTGAAGACGCGCGGCGCGCCGAAGGATAGCGTGCAGGTCGAATGGAACGGAATGCAGAACGCCAAGGGCTACTTCCTGCACGCACAGGGTGCGGCCGATGGGCCGGGCGGTGCGAAGGACATGATTTTCTGGAGTTCGAGCGAAAAGCCCGACAACGGCTGGTCGCTGATGACCTACCAGTCACCGGCGCAGATCACGAAGCTGTTGCAGCAGAAGGTCATCCTGCAGCCGACGGTCGTGAATTGCATCGTGCCGAAGGGTATCTTCGACAAGGCCGAGGGCGCGATGCTGAACATGATCGCCTACGGCAACGAGCTCAACGTCTCGCATCCGCCGCGTCCGGAGAAAGCGCCGGCGAACTGGCAGCCGGATTGGACGGCGCGCGTGCGCATCAAGTCGACCGGGATGGCGATGCTGGGGATGGAGGATTCGCGTGAAGCGCAACGCGGAGGAAACATTAGCCCCGCGAATGAATCCGCGGACAATGCCGCGCCGGCGTCGATACAGGACGTGGTGCCGAATCCGGTCAAGTTGCTGAAAGGGCTCTTCGGTAACTAGGAATGACGTGGCAGGGAAAGGGCAGTGCCGTCGGAGCCTGCCCTTTTTCCTATCCTGACCCTGCGCGGCAATATTGAACAGATACGCAAATCATGCCCACCATCTTTCCATGTCTGCTTCCCAATGATGCGCTCCTCATGCGCTATGCGTACGACGGGTCCTATACGGATTGCTTCTGCATGGATGTTCCCCACACCATTTCCTTGGCCGAGTATGCGGCGGCGTTCTACACAACCCCGCTGTTCAAGGTCGAGAGGGTTATCCTTGCACTTGTCGTGCGCGCGCCTTCCACGGATGAAGGCGCGCGGGAGCTCGCATTCGGCCAGTCTTCGCGTTTCGCCATCTGGCGCGTCGAAGGCAGGACGGAAAACCAGTTGATGTTGTGCGACGTCTTCGGGCGCACGAGATCATGGCTCATGGTGTTCCCTGGTGCGGGCGGCCCCGGCACGACCCGCCTTTTCTTTGGTTCAGCCGTGAGGCCGAAGTCCCGGCCATTGAATGGAAAGGCACGGTTTGGTTTTGCCTTCCATGCGCTCCATGGATTTCACCAGCTTTATTCAAGGGCCCTGTTGCGAGCGGCCCGGTCCCGGCTCGCTTCGCTGGCGGCATGTTCGTAATACCCGGATCCAGGGGGATCGATGTCAGTTCCTGCGCCATTCATCATCCATCAGCTTTCATCGACAGATGCCCATTTGATGGAGGGAATGCTGACAATGTTCGGCGAGGCGTTCGCCGACGTCGAAACGTACGGCAAAGCCAGACCGGGCAAGGCCTACTTTGAACGCCTGCTTGGCAGCGATTATTTCATCGGACTCGTCGCACTCAAGAACGGCATCGTCGAAGGAGGACTCGCTGCGTACGAGTTACGCAAGTTCGAACAGGAGCGCAGCGAAATCTACATTTACGACCTCGCAGTCGCAGATGGGCACCGCCGCGAGGGGATCGCGACGGCGTTGATCCAGGAACTGAAGCAGATCGCCCGGGCTCGCGGCGCATACGTCATTTTCGTTCAGGCGGACTTCGGTGACGAACCTGCCATTGCGTTGTACACCAGGCTTGGTGTCCGCGAAGACGTCCTGCACTTCGACATCGCCGTTCCCCCGGACGAGGGCGGGGCGGGGTAGGTGATCAGATTCCGGGGCGCGGCTGACCCTGCTGTACGTTCCCGCGCCATGCGCCGGTTGCCTGTCCCCGCGATTCGAGGAATTCCTTGAACCGCTCCAGGTCGCCTTCCACACGATGCGAGAACACGCCGATGGCATCGCCCACGTTCTCGGTCACGCCTTCCGGGTCATAGTCCATCCGCACCATGACGCGCGTCGTATTGGCGTCGATGGCGTCGAAGGTCACGACGCCCGCGTTGAGCGCGCCGGTCGTGCTGCGCCAGGCAATGCGCTGGTCGGGGATCTGCTCGGTGATTTCCGCCTGCCATTCCTTGCGCTTGCCGGCGACGTTGGCGCACCAATGCAGGTGCGTGTCGTCGAGTTGCCGGACTTCTTCGATGCCTTCCATGAATTTCGGGAAGTCTTCGAACTGGGTCCACTGGTTGTACGCGGTGGAAACAGGAACATTCACTTCGATCGATTTTTCGACGGTGGACATGTTTTCCTCCTGCCAATTTCTGTCACGGATTGATGAAAGGCTGTCAAGGCCGCGGGTGATCAATTAGACATTTCGCATGCAGAAAATTCCGGTTGGGCCGGCAAGGTTTATGGCGAGTACGAATATTCACCTGCGCACGCAGGCCCCGCCGCTATAATCGCCGTGCACTCTTCTTTTCCGTCTTACCCATGCTTCCTCACGAAAAAGACAACAACCTCGCGCTGCTGCTTGCGTCGCTCGGCATCTCCGATGCGCTGCTCGCGCGCAAGGCCTTGCCCTACCATCCCGATGCGCGTGCACTCGCGCTCGCCGAAACCGCTTCCAACGGACGCCAGCATTTCATGATCCCGGCGGCCGCCGAGGCATGGCAGGCAATGAAGGCGGAAGCGTACAAGGACGGCATCGTTCTCGAAATCGTCTCCGCCTTTCGCGACCTCGAAGAGCAGGCGCAGATCATCCGCGACAAACAGGCGCGCGGCATGGACATGGAAGCAATCCTGACGCTAAGTGCGCCGCCCGGCTACAGCGAGCACCATACCGGCCGTGCCGTGGATATCAACACGCCCGGCTGCGAGGAAAGGGAAGAGCCGTTCGAACATACGGACGCCTTCCGCTGGCTGACCGCCCATGCGTCCCGCTTCGGATTCGCGCTGTCCTACCCGCGCGGGAATGCGCTCGGGTTCATCTACGAACCGTGGCACTGGTTCTATCAGCCGGGAGCACAGGCATGAAGCTGAAAATGTCGGAAAACTCCCTGTTCGCGATCCTGCTGCGCAAGCCGTGGTGGATCAGCATCCTGATTGCATGCGTCGTGTCGCTGGCGGCGAGCATGCTGTTCCCGCGCGCCTATGCCGCGTACGGCGTCTCCGCCGGTTTCCCGTTCTTCGTCATCGGCATCATCGCGGCCGTGAGGCAATGGCGCGCACCCGGCGCGGCGCTGGTTGCACACACGCTCGAGTCGGTGTCGGCGATGTCATGGCGGGATTTCGCCGATGCGCTTGAAGCGGCTTATCGTCGCGACGGCTATGAGGTCAAACGCCGCAACGGCGGCGCCGACTTCGAGATTGCGAAGGATGGCCGCAAGGCGGTCGTCAGCGGCAAACGCTGGAAAGCAGCGAACACCGGCATGGAGCCGCTGCGTGAACTGGTGTCCGCCGCCGAGTCCTGCGGCGCGCATGACAGGTTGTACATCACGGTCGGCCCGCTGAGCGAAAACGCACGCCGCTATGCGGACGAGCAGGGCATCCGGGTGCTGCGCGAGACGGCGCTGGCGGAACTGCTCAGGGGCATGGTGCGGTCGAAGGGCTGATCAACGTCCTTCCCGCAGCGCGTCGCGTTCGGCGATCGACTTCTTCAACACGTTTTCCGCCACCGCGACTTCCTCGGCCAGCCTTTTCTGGCGGGCGTGATAATCATCGCTCAGGCGCGTGCCCCCCGAGGCGGTGCCGACACGTTCTCCCGGCAAGGGTTCGGCGCCGGCTTCCATGCGCTTGCGCGCATCCTCCAGCAGCATTTCGGCGCGAATCACGTCGGCCTGGGCATCGTCCGCTGACCGCGGCTTGCCAGGCGGCGGAATGACACTGACGCGATCGACCGGCGTCGGGATGGTCCCCATCGGCGGTTCCGGCGGCTTGCCGGATACCGCCCCCGAGGGATTGCCCTTGGGCGGAGGATCGACGGTAATTGTTTCGTCGACTTTTGCGCCTTTCACCGGTTTGTCTGAGTAGATGACGCGTCCGTCGGGCGTCACCTGGCGGAGCACTTTCGTGGCGGGCTTGCCGATGGGTTCGGGGCGGGGGATTTCCTCGGCCGGCACGGCTGACGGCGCCAGGGCCAGGGCAATGGCGAGAATGCATGGGCGGGACGGGATCATGGCTTTCGCTCCTTTCGCACACCTTAGCAGGCAGGCGGGAACGGGCCCATGAGAATGAGCAAGGCGGCAACGTGCGGCGAAAGCGCGACAGATTCCTGTTCCAAGTCATTGTTTTCGCAGGAAATACTTCATTTCCTTTCGGAAATGTCGATAATGGGATTATCGAAGCGGGCATGTCTCCATTTGATGCCCGAACCGCGAACCCACGGTGACTGAATCGCCATGCCGAGTACGCTCTCCGCCATTGTCCTGGTTGTCGCATCGACTGCTGCCCTCGCGGCGGTGCCGTGCCGCGCGCTCGAGTCCGGCAGTGCGGCAAAGGCTGCCGCATCGAAGCGCGACATGCGCGACACCGGCAAAGCGCAGCACAAGGCCCGGAAGAGCGAGAAGGAAGCGCCGCGCCGGATCGTCACCTACAACCTGTTTCAGGATCCTGTTTTCAAGCTCAATGGCGCGCTGGCGGACAAACGCCAGCTTGGCATGCCGCCCGCATTTGATCGACACGGTCATAGCCGCCCCGGCCTCGCTGCCAAGGTGTCAGCGGCCCCCGTCAATGTCCCCGAGCTCAAGCTCCCCGAGCCGGAAAGCGCCGGCGTCGATTTCGGCTGCAGCGACAAACCCTTCCGCAACAGAGCGAAGACCCCTGAACTGACCGCGTGCTACAAGCACAGCGTGGATCGTTCCTGGAAGACGCAGACCTACCTTTCGCGCGAGTACACGACTGACGGCACGCAGAAGTGGGGCGGCGGCGTGGCCGTGCGCTATGCCTACTAGTCGATCATCCAGATGATGTCGATGAGTCATGGCGGATTTTTCCAGCGGGCGCCGTCTGCTTAATTTTTCAATTTCATTTTCCCCGTCGTTCCCGCGAAGTTGAGCCGAAGGTGCCCGCGCGCAGAATGCGTTGGCGTCGATCTACCCGGTTGTCCGCGCCTCCTGCACGATCCACTCACTGAACACCTTCACCTCCTCCCGCGGCGACTCCGTCGCCTGCACCAGCCAATAAGCGTGATCGTCGACGCCGATCTTCGCATTGCGCTGCGCGACGAGCCTTCCATCGTTCAGCATCGGCTGCACCAGCGCCCCCCTTCCCAACGCGACGCCGTGACCTTCTATGGCAGCCTGGACGACCTGATCGTACTGGTTGAAGTGCAGGTAGGCCTTCGGCTTGGCATGTGCGAATCCCTTCGCGCTCAGCCAGTCGGACCAGTGCAGCCAGGGCACATCGCCCTCTGACAGTTCGAGCAAAACTTGCTGGAGCAGCGCGTCCGGCGTCTTGAACGCCTTTGCCGCCACCGCCTTGCTGGCGACCGGCACCACCGCTTCGCCGAACAGGCGGATCGCCCCTCTCGGCGCACGCGACTCCTTGCAGTAGCGGATCGCGACGTCAATATCTTCCTGCGCCAGGTCCACCACGCGGTTGTTGGCGGCAACGCGGACGTCGATATGGGGATGCGTTGCCTGGAATGCGCCCAGGCGCGAAAGCAGCCACAGCGAGGTCACGCCGATGCTGGCCGTGATGGTGACCGGACGCACCCGGCCTTCTTCCTTCAGGGAATCGGCGTATTCGGCAAGGCGTCCCAGCCATGGAGAAGCGAGGTCGAACAGGCGCTTGCCGGCATCCGTGAGGGCGATCGCGCGATGCTTGCGGACGAAAAGGGGCGTACCGAGGTGTTCTTCGAGTGCCTGGACCTGCCTGCTGACCGCGGACTGGGTCAGGCAAAGGTCCTGCGCGGCGAGTGTGATGCTCATGCGCCGCGCCACGGCGACAAAACCGCGCAATGCATCAAGCGGAGGCAGGGATAACAGTTCGTTTTGCATGCGTTTTTCTCATGTGAGTCATGCGGAAATAGCGCTTGAGGCGAAAGCGTAATTACATAGACTGTGAATCATGCAGCGCCGGTGAACAAGATGCATGAAAAAAAGTCATGCATCAAGTATGCACCTCAACGGGGGTGCATGCAAAACGCCGGGGCATTCGTTGAAACGCTACGAGGAGAATTGACATGAGCATCGCCGCGAGGATGGACTTTACCGGGTTGACGTCAGGCTTTGCCGCGAGGGCAGCGGCGCCGGAACCGGTAGTCATGAAGCTCGAGCCATACCGTGCCGCGTCGCTTCACGCACGCGGCCCGGTCGCGGTGACCTGCCTGTCGGGCCAACTCTGGATCACGCTTCCTGGAGAACTGGAAGACATCGTCCTCCGGGCAGGGCAAAGCCGTGTTCTGAACACGCCGGTGCAGGACATTGTGTTGTCGACGGCGGGTGCGCGCTGTCCCGCGACGTTCGGCATCCGCAGCGTCGCGGAAACGGCGAAGCGCCGCATTTTCGGAGGCGGGCGGGCGTCGCCGTTCCGCGTGGAGTTCGACTAGGCAGACATCGACGGCAGGGCAATACCGTGCTTAAATCACGGCAAGTACGCGTTCACACGCGCTCGTCCACTCGCCCCCCACCGTCATGTTCAACTGGTTGCTCCGTCTCTTCTCCACCGCACCGCAAGCCAAACCCGCCCCAGCGCCTGCGCCGGCACAAGCAACGCCGGCACCCGCGCCGGCTCCCAAGGTGCAGAACATCGCCACGCACAGTGCCTTGTCCACCCAGCGCGACCAGGTGGACTTCGTGTTCGCCAGCTGGCTGTTCCAGTCGGAAGAGAACCCGGAGGTCTTCACCAACAAGAACGAGGATGGCATCCTTGCCGCGCTTGATGCGACGGTGAAGTCCGAGGAGTCGGGGGCGCACATGGTGCGCCGCATGCCGGGTGTCATCCCGCAGCTGCTGCAAAGCCTGCGCAACAGCGAGTTCTCGGGCGCCGAGCTGTCACGCACGATCTCGCATGACGTGGTGCTTGTGGCGGAAGTCCTGCGCCTGGTGAACAGCGCCGCCTACAATACTGGCGCGCCGATCACCAGCATCGACCACGCCATCCTCATCCTCGGCCAGAACGGCCTGCGCCAGCTGATTACCGGCGTGGCCTTCAAACCCATCATCAACCTCAACTCCGGCAGCTTTACCCGCATGGTGGCGCCCCGTCTGTGGGCGCAATCCGAACGCTGCGCGGCGGCCTGTGCGACCCTCGCGCGCAACGAGCCGGTCGATCCACTGGAAGCCTTTCTTGTCGGCCTGATCCACAACGTCGGCCTGACGGTATCGCTGCGCGTCATCGACAAGATTTCCGACGGGCGCCAGCCGGTCGGAACGCCCACCTTCTGCAATGCGCTCACCGCTTACGGGCGTACGCTGACGGCAAATATCGCGCGCGAATGGCATTTCCCTGACGCGGTCGTCACCGCAATCGGCGAACAGGACGACAAGAACATCGGGCGCAATCTTTCGCCGCTGGGGCGCGTGCTCATGATGGCCGACCATCTTTCCAAGATCGACACGCTGTCACGCCAGAACCGCTTCGACACGGCAGCCCCGCATGTGCTCGACGACCTGACCGACAAGGAAATCGATTGCCTGCAACGACTTGCCGCAGACGAGGAGCGCGACTGGACGGCAATCACCATGTCGCGTCAGTAAGATTTCATTCCACCATTGATCGATGTCTAGTTGCTGTCAACGCCGCTGAACTGTTCTGCTGATTCGTGGACACACTTGGTCGATATCAACCAAGGAGGTAGCCGATGAATCAAGGCCAGGTGTGGAAGAAAATTTCCGATACGTACCAGCAATGGGACCAGGACAGGAGCGCGTTGATGGCGATTGACGACCTGTCGGAGCGTCTCCCTGACATCGATCCCGAACTGATCGTCCGCACACTGGAGGAAGCCGCAAGGGAGGGAAGGGCGGATACCTCGGATGAAGGGTCTTCGTTTCGCCTCGTTCCCAATCACTGAGGCATGCCGGTCAGTGGCGCCGGGGCTGGTTCGTAAGCGGCCAGCCGTCCCTGTTCTTCAGCGGTGAACAATCGGTCTCTTAGCGCCTGCAGCGTGGCCGGGTCTGCCGCGCTTGCCTGGCGCTGGGCCAAATAGGTGGCGACGCGCTGTTGCCAGAGGGCTTCTTCCTGGTCGAGGCGCGCAAGGGTCGCTGCGCTTTCCGCGCCCATTGCCGCCGCGCGCGCCCGGTACACCTCGTCCTCGCTTGCACCTTGCGCGCGCATCCTGCGCACGGCTGCCTCGGTCTGAAAGGCATTCCCGGCCTGCACGGCGGCAGGTTCAGGCTGGGGCAATTCGACAGTCACAACGGGCGGGCTTGATTCGCGCGCCGGCTGGTTCCCGGCATCCGCGGGAAGGGCACGCACGAAGGAGAACAGATCCGGAGAGGCCGCCTGCTGTGCCGGTTCATCCTCCCCATTACGCAGGAAGATGGCAAAGCCAATGGCCGCCGTTACGCCAAGCCAGAGCAAGGGCTGTCGAATCTGCATTGTCTCCCCTCCGTGCGATCAATCATCAAAGTCCGTAGATGATTCCCGACAGGTAGTTAAACACCGGATAGATCGTGGCCGCCGGCAGCAGCCAGCCGATCACGTCGAAATGATCCCACTGGTTATAGTAACCGAGATAGTTCCAGGTGCCGCGCACCGGCGCGCCGGTCGTGTGATTGCGCACAGGTTGTCCTGCCGGGGAACGCATGCTCACCGTGTTGACCACGCCGTCGTTCGGGAACCAGCGGCTGTCGATCAGCACGCGGCTCGGATCACTCTGCGTGTAAGAACCCATGCCGCGCACGAGGATGGAGGGCACCACCCATTCACCCGCGGTCGGCTTGAGGAAGAAGATCATGTCGTCGCGCGCATACTGGTAGCTGCTGCTCTGGAAGGGCGCGACGATGCGGTCGGTGCCGTTGCAGCAGAAGCTGCCGGTTTCTGTTGCCTTGCTGCCGACCGAGAAGTAGTACACGTTGGGCGAGGTCTTCACCCACCCGTTGAGCTGCTTCGCGCCGTCGGGGCTCAGGTCCCATTGCGCGGAATCCTGGTTGGCGATCGACCAGAAGGGAGCGCCCTTCGTGCGCTCGATGAAGTCGGAGAAGCGCTCCGACGGTCCCTGCGCCAGGCCGTATTGCTCCAGCTTGAAGTTGTAGACGGGGTTGCCGCTGCCGCCCAGCCCTGCGACCTCCACGATCTTGCCGGCCCACTCGGCCACATTCGGCACGTAGTTGAGCACGACATTGCGCAGCGTGGTGCCGTCGTGCGGCGTCGCGATGGTCGTGGCGCTCTTCACCCAGCCGGTCTTGCCGCCGGTGTAGAGCGCACCGCCGCCTTCATTGCCGTTTGGTGAACCATTCTCCAGCAACTGGATCAGCGTGCGCACCGTCTGGCCGCCCTGGCTGTGCGCCACGAAGTGCACCGGATGCGCCGCATCCCAAGCCGGGTACAGCGCCAGCGGATAGTTGTTCGGATTGTTGTTCGGATCGGCGGCCCAGCATTTGCCTGCGGGTTTCTGAATCTTGCCGAATGCCGCGAACTGCGCCGTGCGCGCCGCGCCGTAATCCACGCAGCCGCCCTTGATCTGGTAATACAACTCGACGGCGCGGTCCCAGTTCGAGCTGACCGGGCCCACGACGGCCGTCATCACCTTGTGCGTGCCGTTGTACGTCTTCATGTGCGCTTCGATGTCGTTGAAACCGCCCCAATATTTGAAGCCGGTTCCCTGCATCTCGTTCGGCCCGAAGCCGAGGAACCCGTGCACCAGGATCACCGGATCGTTGTTGGCCGCCAGTGCGTGGCCGCTTCCTGCCAGTGCCGAAAGCGCAAGCGTCGCGCGTGCAAGCACTCTTCCCAATCGTCGTACAACCGTACCGAAAATTGCCATGGTGTCTCCTTTGTCTGCGTGAATTGGCGTGAGTGGTCCGGACCCTATGGCTGGGCCTTGTTCGGATGGGTGGTGGCAGGCGAGGGGGATGCCTCGCCCTTTCTCCGGAGAGTCGGTGTCGCGCCTAAAGGCGCATGCGGAAGAGGCGTGCGGTGGTCATGTTGTCTCCTGCAGTGTCGTTTTATTGGCCGGCGTGTCGATGCGCCGCCGGTTCATATAGTGTGTCGTACATGGACACTGCCGGACCGGGAACGATCTGTCCTTGCATTAACATCGCAAGCCAAGAAGTTGACCTTGGAAGCCACGCATGACAATGAGCAATCCCGGCCGCCTTCCTTGCATTCACCCGGGCGGCTTCTACACTTCAAATCGCAGCACGCACGGCAGGCCAAAGCGATGAAAAGACACAGGGGGGATCGCCGATTGCCTGCCTCCAAGAAGAATGAAAGGAAGCATGATGCGCACCCCCTTCATAATGCTCGCCGTTGCGGCCGGCCTGGCTGCCTGCGGCACCCCGGAACAAGTGGCCTACAAGGCCGACCCCGTCCTGGCGATGTCGGAAGAATACGGTCCCCCATGCGAAAAGAGCGGCCATGTGCGTGGCAGTGAGGCGTGGCGCGGCTGCGTCGTGCAAACCAGCCGCAGGGACGACCTCGCACGGCAAAGCCTCTTTTACGACCGCTACATGCAGTGGTACTGGACGCGCTGAGTGCCTGAAAGGCCTTACGTTGTTTCCTTGTGGTGCTTGTCGTTTCGGTCATGTCTCCGCTCCTCATTATTCATCAGGCGAATAACTGGATATCGGCAACGGAAATTGGATTCCGGAAAACCCTGCGGCAATAATGAAGCATCGAATTCCATGTCGCGCCGCACAACGGCAAGACGTATCCACAAGGAAACATCATGTTCAACAAAGCCGAACAAGACCTTTCCCTGCCTGATCGGCAGGTGCGTTATTCCGTCGCCGTCCGCATCGGGATGGTTCTGCTGGCGTTCTTCAGCGCCGCCTGGTACCTGTTGCAGTGGACGCTGACCACCGAGCCGCGCTTCATGGTTGAAGGCATCACGCGCCAGTTCGTCATGCTTGAAGCGTTCGCCTGTGCCGCTGTCGCCGGTGTCGCCTTCGTGCTGATGGTTGCCAACGGCATTGGCTGGGTGACGACTGCTATCCGGATGCGCCGCGAGCAGAAGGGCAGCGCACGCACGTTGGCCGTCAAACGTTCCGTACAGCGCGTCGGCGCCTACGTCTGATCCTTTCTGCGGCGAGGAAGCCTCTCCTCGCCGTTTCAGCTTGACTGTGCCGCGCTTCCGCCGCGAAGCGACTTGCGCGATCCCGACCCGATCACTTCGCGAAAAAACGCCACCAGCGCCGGCACATGGTGGTCAAAGGTGAACAGGTGCCGCTGCTCCCAGACCCGTTCCCGCACACGCCGCATCTCTTCCGCATCCTTCAATCTTGCCGCCAGGTCGCTGATCGAACGGTAGAACACGCCCGTCCCCAGTTTCCTCGCCAGCGCCTGCGCAGCCACGATCGACCCTTCGTTCTCAGGCTGGATCATCGGTAACCCGGCCGCTGCCAGCGTACTCAGGCGCGCGGGATAATTGAGGTCGTCCCAGATCGCACGGCGGATCTCGCCGCCGTTCATGCTGCGGAAGGCATGCAGCCAGCCGGCGTCGTAACGCGAAAATTCTTCCGTCCAGCGAGACTGGTCCACATTCGGATGCAAGTGCAGGAAGCCCGGCGCCAGTCTGTTCGTCGTCTCGATCCAGTCAAGCCACTGCCCCTGCGTATACTCGCCATAGAAGTGCAGGTGGATGCGATGCGCGGCAAGCTCGGCCACGACTTCCGGATGCAATCCGATCGGCCGCCCCGGCGAGACGGTATGAATGTCGCCATCCGTTTCCGACAGCAGCGGTGTGCGTGACGCGCCGAACCAGTCACGTTTCGGCAGGTCGCCGTCCAGCACATGCGTCAACTTGTCGGCGCACAGGCCGGGCACAATCGTGTCGAACCAGTCGCGCATTTCAGGACTGCAAAAGATCTGCCCCTCCGCCTGCCGATGCAGGTCGATCAGCTGCGGCCAGCTTCCTTTTTCCATGCAGATGAAGGGGCCTTCCTTGAAGTGCCAGACGAAGGGAATGCCGCGCGTGGCCGCCATCACGTCGTGGGCAAAAGGCACGGCCTGCCAGTTGAGCAGACCGTAGATGATGTCGGGGCGGACGCGGCGGATTGCTTCGCGCCAATGATCGCGCGGCAGGTCCTCGACATGGCCGAAGGGCAATGGTCCCACCGTGTTGTACCAGTGGGGATCGCGCATCCAGAGGCCATACAGCTTGTGGCCCTGCTCCTCCAGTGCAAGCACGCGGTCGGCGTTGTAGGCGAGTTCGCCGACGAGGAGGATCTTGAGCCCGCCTCGCGCGCGTGGCGTCGCGCGGCGCTCGCGCATCGCCCGGTACTGTTCCACTTCGTCGATGGCATGCCCCACCGTGCTGTGGAAGCGAAGCGGGACCGCAACGCGGTAGTGCGACCGGAAGGTATTGATGCCGCCCGACGATTCGCGCATGATCTTGTGCCGCTGACGCGGATGGTCGACCCATTCGCAGGTCACTGCCCCTGTTTGCAGGAAGGCTCCCTGCTCGCGCAATGTCGACCAGTAAAGCCGCTCCAGGTCGTCCGTCTCCAATGCGTCGCGCTCGACCCAGCGATGCGCATTCCTGCGGTGCATGCATTGGACGAGCTGCAGCGGATAGCCCGCAATCTGCCCGTCCGCATGCCGGTTGTAGTGGTGACGCACGCCGGAAAAGGCGAGTGCCGCCTGCTCGTCCGCGTCGAGGCAGGCCTTCAGAGTCGACAGGTGGTCGCGGTAGTACACATCGTCGCCTGGCAGATAGGCCAATAGCGCGGCGCGCGCATGCGACATCGCTTCGTTGATGGCGTGTCCGAGTCCCGTGTTGTTTTCAAGGCGGTAATAATGAATTCGCGTATCGCTCAGGTAGGCGGAGATGATTTCAGCCGTCCCATCGCGCGAGCCGTCGTCGACGATGATCGCCTCCCAGTCGGTCAGGCTCTGCGCCTGCAGGCTGTCAAGCGCACGGGCGATGAAACACGCCTGTTCGAACGTCGGCATCAGCACGCTGACCGACGGCAGCATGGTTTGGGGCATGGCGATCCTTGTTGAAGTCATCCTTGGATCGTAGGGAAACAAGGCAATCCCAATCTTGATTTGACGCGACACTTTCACGTCTGCATCCCCTGCGCGCAATTGATTCCGCTCAATGGAATATCCAGCGCGATTCCCTGTCTATTCATTAAAGCGATATTGAATCCGGCCAACTGCCTGACTAAAGGAATCCGAGTGAGCCAGCCATGGATTAGCGGAAACAGATTTTCTCTACTCGAGAACGGCGAGCAGTTCTACCCGCGTGTCTTCGAAGCGATTGCGGGGGCACAGCGCGAAGTACTGCTGGAAACCTTCATCCTGTATGAGGACAAGGTCGGCAAGGCATTGCACGCGGCGCTGCTCGAGGCGGCGCGGCGCGGCGCCCAGGTCGATGTGACCGTGGATGCATTCGGCTCGCCCGACCTGTCGGTGGAATTCGTGTCTTCGCTGACCTCGGCCGGCGTACGCATGCATGTGTTCGATCCCGCGCCGCGCGTGTTTGCGCGCGTCAATTATTTCAGGCGCATGCATCGCAAGCTGGTCGTCGTGGACGGCAAGCGCGCCTTCGTCGGCGGCATCAATTACTCCGCCGACCATCTCGCCGACTACGGCCCGGAAGCCAAGCAGGACTATGCCGTCGAAGCGGAAGGCCCGATCGTTGCGCATATCCGCAGCTTCATGCTGTCGGCGATTGCCGAGGGCAGGACCGGCAGGCGCTGGTTCACCTGGCGGCGCGCGCATCCTTCGGTGGAAATGCTGCCGCCCGCCGGGGACGCGGACGCACAGTTCGTGTGGCGCGACAACCGGGACCACAAGAACGATATCGAGCGCCAGTACCGCCTTGCCATCCGCCTCGCGCGCAAGCGCGTCGTGATCGCCAATGCCTATTTCTTTCCCGGCTATGCCTTCCTGCGCGAGCTGCGCAAGGCGGCGCGGCGCGGCGTGGAAGTCTCCCTCATCCTGCAGGGCAATCCCGACATGCCGATCGTGCAGACGGCCGCCGCCATGCTGTACCACCACCTGCTGAACGGCGGCGTGCAGATCTACGAATATTGCGAACGCCCCCTGCACGGGAAGATTGCCGTGGTGGATGACGAATGGGCGACTGTGGGATCGAGCAACCTTGACCCGCTGAGCCTTTCGCTCAACCTGGAAGCCAATGTGATGATCCGCGACCGCGCGTTCGCGCGTGTTGTCGGCGACAGCCTGCAACGGCTGATGCGCCATAGCTGCAACCGGGTGGAAGCGTCCAAGCTGGCCGAATCACCGACATGGCGCAAGCTGCGGAGCTTTTTCCTGTTCCATGTCCTGCGCCGCTATCCCTACTGGGCAGGACGCTTGCCCGCGCATGCGCCAAGGCTGGCGCCATTACTGCCGACGGAGGTCGCCGCGACCGACACCGTCGACAAGCAGGCATTCCCATGAGTGCGCAGCAGCATACGGAGATCGCGGGGCGACGCGGTGAAAAAGGGAAGGGCGTGACGCGTCACGCCTGGTGGCCATGGACAAAGCGGGTGTTGACGGTGCTGTTCTTCGCTGCAATCGGCTACCTGCTCTATACGCAGGCGCGGGAAGTCGAATGGGATGAGGTCTGGACGTCGATTCGCCGCCGGCCCGCCGGGACCATGCTGGCTGCCATGGCATTCGCTGCCGCCAGCTATGCGACCTACAGCTGCTTCGATCTCTTCGGAAGGTACGTCACGCGACATGGACTTGCCGTGCCGAAGGTCATGACCGTCAATTTCGTCAGCTATGCATTCAACCTCAACATGGGAGCGCTGGTAGGCGGCGTCGCCTTCCGCTACCGGCTGTATTCCCGCTTCGGCCTCGACACGGCGACCACGACGCGCGTGGTCGCGATGAGCATGCTGACGAATTGGCTGGGCTATTTGCTTCTCGCGGGACTGGCATTCCTCTGGGCGCCGCCAGAGCCGCCACCGGACTGGAAGCTGGATGTCGGCGGGTTGCGTGTGCTCGGCGCGGCCCTGCTCGCGGCCGCGATCGCCTGGCTCCTGCTATGTGCTTTCTCGAGACGGAGGACATGGACGGTGCGCGGTCACGAGATCGAATTGCCTTCGCTGCGGCTCGCCTTGTTGCAGCTCGGCGTGTCGACATTCAACTGGCTGCTGATTGCCGCGACGGTGTACACGCTGCTCGAACACAAGATCATGTTCCCGACGGTGCTCGCGGTCATGCTGGTGGCGGCGGTCGCGGGCGTGATCACGCACGTGCCGGCGGGACTCGGGGTGCTCGAAACGGTATTCGTCGTGTTGCTCTCGCACCAGGTTCCGCGCAGCGAACTGCTTGCGGCGCTGCTGGCCTATCGCGGCATTTACTACCTGTTGCCGCTCGCGGTGGCGACCGTGGTCTACCTTGCTCTCGAGGTGCGGGCAAGAAGGGCTGGGAGGGTGTTATGAACTAGGGAAGGGGGCGCGCAGCCCCGAGAACCGGCCGAATGCAAGGCGCAGCGACGCGTCGTGGTGGTTCCACGGCAAGGAGCTGCAACACGGCAGGCGGCCGGCGCATATGGAAAATTCGGGGGCTGCCCTCCGGGTTCGGTCGAGAAGGGACGCATTGCGTTGTTGCGACGCTTGCTCAGACGCCCAGTCTGAGCGGCGCGCCGCGCCTAGCACTGCATCCCTTCTCGAACGAACGCGCCCCCTTCCCTAGTTCATAACACCCTCTAGGCATGCTCCTTGCAGAAAATCCTTTCGATGGATTTTTCAGGAGGAACCATGAAGAAGTTGATGTTGCTCGCTTCGCTGCTGCTGACGGCCGGTATTGCATCCGCGCAAACCGCGACGCCCTCGACCTCGGGAACAAGCGCGGGGACGCTGGGTTCAGGCAGTTCCGTGGAGCCGAACACGCCTTCCGCATCCGGCAGCGGCGGATCGACCGGCGATTCCAGTGCCGGCGCACCGTCCAGCAAGGGATCCGACTGTACTGGCGCAACTGCCGGCAGCAAGTCATCCAGGGGCGATTGTCCACCCACATCGGGCAGCAGCGCCGGGGGCAAGGGCCGCGGCGCTTCCGGCACGAGCCCCGGTACCAACCCGACTTCGCCCGGCAGCGGCTCGATGGGCAGCGGCTCGAGCGGGTCACCGAGCGGGCCGGGGATGGGCGGACCGACGACCGGAATCGGGCGCTGATCCATCCCTGAACTTTCCTGCGCGATAAGCATCGCACTTGCACGGCACGCGATGCCGTAATGATTCAAAGGAGAAACGTCATGTCGAACCTGAAGAGAAGTTCCAAAGAGGACGAAAAGCGGGACCCGAAGGAACCGTCCTCGCACGGCGACAACTCCGTGTCGCAGACACCAAAGGATGTCAGCTCGCGGGATGCCGCGTCCAAGGATGTCACCGCCCGCAAGGTCCAC
This sequence comes from Noviherbaspirillum sp. ST9, assembly GCF_048799745.1. NCBI lineage: Bacteria > Pseudomonadati > Pseudomonadota > Betaproteobacteria > Burkholderiales > Oxalobacteraceae > Noviherbaspirillum > Noviherbaspirillum sp. ST9. Next base: position 84,773 of record NZ_JBLWFR010000003.1, read on the forward strand.
TCGGACGATCCGGATGAGAAGGAGCAGGAATTGCTCGACGATGCCGTTGAGCTGACCTTCCCGGCAAGCGACCCTGTCTCCGTGGCGGGAGGCGGTGTCACCCGCATCGACGTACCGAAGCAGCCGTAACGGACCGGCAGGTGCGGGATGGAGCCCTCGCCCAAGCCGTTCCCGCGCGACAGCAGCCCCGACGCCACGCTCGCGCTGCTGCGGGAAGGATATGGCTTCATTTCCAACCGCTGCAGACGCCTGCGATCGGACGTGTTCGAAACGCGCCTGATGCTGAGCCGTGTCACCTGCGCCATGGGAGAGGACGCGGCCGAGATGTTCTACCATCCCGGCCGCTTTACCCGCAAGCAGGCATTGCCGCCCACCGCGCTGATGCTGCTGCAGGACGTCGGCAGCGCCCAGGTGCTGGACGGTGACGCCCACCGGCATCGCAAGCGGATGCTCATGTCGCTCGTCGACGAGGATCGTGTGCGCGACCTGGTGGCCAACTTCGAAGATGCCTGGCAGGCGCGTATCCCTGCATGGACTGCCATGGAACAGGTGGTGCTGCACACGGAAGTCGAGCAGCTCCTGTGTGCCGCAGTGTGTCAGTGGGCCGGCGTCCCGCTGACGCCGGCCGCCGTGGAGCAGCGTGCCGGAGAATTTGCCGCCATGATCGACGGCGCCGGCGCGATCGGTCCGCGCAACTGGAGAGGTTTGTTGCTGAGGGTGCGCACGGAAGAGTGGGCGCGCAGCATCATTGAAGGCGTCCGGGCACAGCACATCGGCGTGCCCGAAGGTAGCCCTGCGCACATGATCGCAATGCATCGCGAGCCCGACGGCAGTTTGCTTGACAGCCAGTCCGCAGCGGTCGAACTCATCAATCTCCTGCGCCCCACGGTTGCGGTGGCGCGCTACATGACTTTTTCCGCGCTCGCCTTGCACCGTTTTCCGGAATGCCGTGACACGATCCGCGGCAATGGTGCGGACTGGCTCGAATGTTTCGTGCAGGAGGTGCGGCGCTTCTATCCGTTCTTTCCCTCCGTGGGCGGCCGCGCGCGCCATGCATTCGACTGGCGCGGCACGCATTTTCCCGCCGGCACCTGGGTCCTGCTCTACCTCTACGGGACCAACCACGACCAGCGCATATGGGGCGACCCGGAAGTTTTCCGCCCCGAGCGCTTCCGCAACTGGAACCGCAATGCTTACCGCTTCGTTCCGCAGGGCGGTGGTGAGGCGGCCACCGGTCATCGTTGCCCGGGCGAGCGCTTGACTGTAGCGCTGGCCATGACGGCGGCACGATTGTTGGCGACGGGCATGGACTACGACGTGCCGGACCAGGACTTGCGCATCGATATGGCGCGCATTCCTGCCATTCCCAAAAGCCGGTTTGTGATCGCCAACGTCACAAGGACAGGCGCATTCGATCAGGAATCACGCGTGCTGCGTGGTCGGGAACCACATATGCACTGAAGTGGGCAGGCATCGTGGCCGGACACGTAAATTTTCTCTGCAGCTTGTAAAAGTGGGATGTCGCGTGCAAGAGCGTCCATGGAATGCGACAGAAAGGAAAGCATGACGCCTTTCAACGCTTTGCACGCGCAATGGTGATGGCGATCACGGAAATTGCAATCGGATCGATCGGCGAACTGGCGCACGAAGTGAAGACACTGAGCGCCGAGGGGCAGCACTGGCTGTTCCGCGGGCAGGCGGACACGCGATGGGTACTGTCGCCCAGCGTCCATCGTGGCTACACGCCGCAACAGGAACGTTACCTGACGAACGAGTTCCGCGTTCGCGCGCGAAGCCGGTATTTCTCGTGCCCGCTGAGCAACGACTACCCGGGCTGGCTGGCACTCATGCAACATTACGGTTTGCCGACACGGCTGCTGGACTGGACCTACTCGCCACTGGTCGCCGCCTTTTTTGCCCTGCATCCCGATTACGTACCGCCATCCTGCGGTGCAGGGCGCGATGCCTGCATCTGGACAATGGATGCGCGCAAGCTCAACGAATCGCAGGGATTCGAACCGCTGATCTTTCCGCTCGATGCATCCTCGTACGAACCCTTGATCACGCCCGCCTTCAAGAACCGCAAGGAACTGAACACGGTGGGCGTGGCCATGGCCATCGAGCACGATCCGCGCATCCAGTTGCAGCAAGGGGCATTCACCATCCATTCGAGCCGCACGCCGATCGACCTGACGGACGGCGCCGGCCGGTGGCTGCGCAAGCTCGTCATCCCGGGCGTCGCCATTCCCGTCCTGTTCGACGAGCTGACGCTGCTGGGAATCAGAAAGTCTTCGTTGTTCCCTGACTTGTCCGCACTGACCTCTGAACTGCGGGCGATCCACTTGCCGCGCGGTTACTAGACTTATCCCGCGCGTTTCTCGCTCGTGGGCGCGTGCTTCTTCATGTGGCCCGTAGGTGCTTCCTCTTCCGGCGGATGCATGTGACGGATGAACCAACCCGAGGCCAGCGAAGCCACCTTGGCGAGCTTGCCGGGTTCTTCAAACAGATGTCCGGCATCGGGGATGAATTCAATCCGCTTTTCGCAGCCGAGCGCGGCAAAGGCAACCTGGTTCAGGTCGATGACCGCCACGTCGAGGCTGCCGACGATCAGCAGGGTCGGAGACAGGACTTTCTTCAGGACAGCTTCTCCCGCCAAGTCCGGTCGACCGCCGCGGGACACCACGGCAGCGATGTCGTCCGGTCGCGACGCCGCGACCTCCAATGCCGCGGCCGCGCCGGTACTGGCGCCGAACAGGCCAAGCGGAAGTGAGGAAACGCCGGGCGATTGCTGAAGCCAGTCGACGGCGGCGCCAAGGCGCTGCGTCAACAATGCAATGTCGAAGCGTACGTGCTGGTCGTCGTCTTCCGCTTGCGTGAGCAGATCCATGAGCAAGGTGCCGATGTGGGACTGACGCAGCGCAGCGGCGACGTAATTGTTGCGCGGGCTGAAGCGGCTGCTGCCGCTGCCATGCGCGAACAGGACAATGCCGACCGGGTCGGGGGGCACTTCGAGCATTCCTTCCACGAGCGCCGGCCCGCACTGTATCCGCACAAGTTCCGTATGCATTGCCAATGCCATCACGTTCTCCTTCGCGTTGCCGTCATTCACGCGTGACACTTCAGCGTTAGCAGGGTTTCGCCCGGATGGAATGTGTCTTTGTCAACTCGGCGAGGGGATGGAAGCTCTTTTGATGGATGTCAAACGCGTCATGCCAAAACGAACACCGCCGTCATCACGACGGCTTCGTCTGGTTGAGCACTGCGGGCCGCCACTCCTCGATCTCGTCGAACGGGCAGACGATGGGCGTGCCCGCACTGGTGTAGTAGAAGCACCAGCTGGCGACGCTCCAGCGCATTTCGCGCTCGCCGAATTTTGTCGTCACGATGCAGAGCTCGCCGTCCTTGAGCAGGGACAGTGCGTTGGAAGTCCTCATGTCCTGTCCTTTGTCCTTGAATTCCCCGAACTCTGATTATACTGTACAAAAATACAGTATCAATGGGAATCGCCATGGACACGGACATCGCCAAACTGGATGCGGTGGAAGCGCGCCTGCGGGAAGTCATCAAGCGCATCGTGCGGCGGCATGCCGCGTCGGGCAGGGCGCTAAGCTGGTCGTTGATGTTCGACATCGAGGAAGAAGCACTGGCGCTGCTGAACGCCGATCCAGCCCTGGATGCGCGCTTTGTCCGCATGATGATTGCGCCGCCGACGGCCGCGGCCCGCCCAGCGGAGGGGCCAGTAGACATGATGCACGTCGACGCCATGCGCACGGTCCTCTGGATGATCCAGGAAGCGTATTACCACGGGGCCTAAGCCTCTTTGCTCCTTGCGTTTGCTCAAGCGGCGCGCCTGTGCGCGGCCTATGGTGATTCGTGACGGGATACGCTGGGGCCCGTCCCTGCCAGCAAGGAGACAGCCATGCCCAAATACGTGATCGAACGAGAACTCCCTGATGCCGGAAAGCTGTCCGAGGAGGAATTGCGCAGCATTTCCGCCAAGTCCTGTGACGTCCTGCGCAATATGGGGCCGTCCATCCAGTGGCAGGAGAGCTATGTGACGGACAACAAGATCTACTGTGTCTACATCGCCGATTCGGAAGACCTCGTGCGGGAACATGCCAAGCGGGGCGGCTTCCCTGCCAACAGCATCTCGGCAGTGCGCAGCGTGATCGATCCGACGACGTCCGAAATGCGGGCATAGCACCCGCATCCGTTCTCAGCCCCGTTTGGCCGTCAGCGGCACGCTGTCGAACTTCACGCCGTCCCACCCGTGCTTCATGAAGTTGCGGATGTTCTGATGGTCCGTGCCCTGGGGATTCTTGAGCACGTCGTCGCGATAGTAGGCGCCGAAGCAGGCCAGCGTCTGCTCCTTCGACAGCTTGTTGAGCATCGCAAAGGCAAACAGCTTGCAGGAGCCGGAGTTCTGGCCGGCCTCGTTGCGCGCGTCGCCGTTGGTGAATGCCGCCGGCGTGAAATCGTATTCCTCGCCGATGACCGACATGGTGTCATCGAAGGCGATCGTTGCGGGACTGTCGTTCAGTTTCTTCAGGAATGCATCCAGGTTCATTGCTGCGGTCAGTAGAAGTTGATCGGGGCGTCAATGATAAAGCATCGCGATTCCCGGCAGCCGGATGCCCAAGGGAGTACACTGTGGACATTCTTGTCACAGGGGAGATGTCATGGCGCAACTGATGAAGATCGACTTTGTCTCTGACGTGTCGTGTCCCTGGTGCGCAATCGGATTGCACGCACTGGAAAGAGCGCTGGAGCGAATTGGCGATGATGTGGTTGCCGACGTCACATTCCAGCCCTTTGAACTGAATCCGCAGATGGTGCCGGAAGGCCAGGACATCAACGCGCACCTGTCCGAGAAATACGGCGCCACGCCCGAGCAGTCGCAGCAGACGCGCGACATGATCCGCGCACGCGGCGAAGACGTCGGCTTCGTCTTCAACATGGACAAGCGCGGCCGCATCTACAACACCTTCGATGCCCATCGCCTGCTGTTGTGGGCGGCGGAAGAAGGGCGGCAGCGTGAACTCAAGCATGCCTTGTTCAAGGCGTATTTCACGAATGGCGAGAACCCGGGATCGCACGATGTTCTTCTGCGGCTGGCAGGCGAGGTGGGCCTGGACACGGCGCGTGCAAAGGAGATCCTGAGCTCGGATGCCTATGTCGGGGAAACGCGCGAGCAGGAAAACTTCTTCCTCGAGCAGGGGATTCATTCAGTGCCGGCCGTCATCCTCAACGACCGCTACCTGATCTCCGGCGGACAGCCCGTGGACGTCTTCGAGCAGGCAATCAGGCAAGTGCTTGCGGAGGGCTGAACATGGACAAGGATGCCTTGGCCGCCGGCAAGCTTGATGGACGGCGCTACCAGGAAGTCTCTTGCATTCCTGATTGATCAAACCATTCCGGCTCAGGATGCGCGATAATTCGCCCCTGCCTCATGCAAATGGGGCAAGAGTCTGTACCCTGGCAACTTTATTAGAAGGCATTACTTTGGCAACCAGAAGCAAGCGCTGGAACGGCAACGTCGATTCCCTTTCAGTCGAATTCCTCAAGGACGTATTGGCCAAGATGGCCGACTACGGCGAGCGCGTCCAGTTTTCCCTCGTCACCGGCGGCCCCACGCCAAGTTACCAGGTCACGAATACCCTTGGCAAAGCGATGGCGTTCGACGGCAATCATCATTTGCTCAAGCCGGAAGGCCATGAATTTGCCGGCGCCAATGCCACCTCGGCCTACACGATCGAGCAGGTCAAGACCGCCGTCACCGGCATCGGACTCGGCGGACGCAGCAGTACCGCGTCACGCTCCCCGCGCGTTGCGCGCGCCAGCGGCGGCACCGGCACGCGTACCAGCGCCGCCAAACTGGAAGAGCAGTTTGCCGCGCAACGCTACGAGTATTACCGCAACAACCGTCAATCCCTGCCTGCCTCCATCTCGCAGCACACTGAAGAAATCACCCAGCTCATGAAGCAGGGCAAGTCCGTCGAAGACGCCTTCGGCGAAGTCCTGAAGAAGTATTTCTGAAGCGAAGCGTCGTGAACGATTTCGCAGGCCGGACATCACATTGATGTCGGCCTGCACACATCGCGACGCCCATGCCCGCACCACATCCACCCGCAGGAACAAAACGCGCGCCTCGCATCGCGAAGCAGGCGCCGCCGCGTGTCGCGCCCGAGAGCGGCGATCTCGATGACGTGCGCGAGGCTGCGCATGACTGCAAGGCCTGCCCGCTCTGGGCTAATGCCACGCAGACCGTTTTTGGAGAAGGCCCGGAGCATGCACGCATCATGCTGGTTGGCGAACAGCCGGGTGACCAGGAGGACCTTCAGGGCCATCCCTTCGTCGGCCCCGCCGGCCGTCTTCTGGACAAAGCGCTGGCGGAGGCGGGGATAGCCCGGGAACGCATCTACGTCACCAACGCCGTCAAGCATTTCAAGTGGGAACCGCGTGGCAAGCGCCGCCTGCACAAGAAGCCAGGCGAGGCCGAAGTCAGCGCATGCCACCAATGGCTGGAACGCGAACTCGAACTCGTGGCGCCTTCGCTTGTCGTCGCCATGGGTGCGACGGCGGCGCGTGCCCTGCTCGGACGGACGACGCCTGTCGAGGCGAACCGGGGGAGGGTGATGTCGCTGCATGCGGGCATGCAGGTGATGATCACCGTGCATCCTTCCTACCTGCTGCGTGTGCCGGACGCATTGCGCGACGAGGCGTACGCGCGCTTCGTAAAGGATCTGCGCGTCGCGTTGCCATTCCTGAAGGACGCGCATCGCCGATGAAGTGAAAAGGCCTCCGCATGCGGAGGCCTTTGAAATTGGTGCTGGTACTACTTTCCTCCCGCCAGCTCCGGTGGATGCAACCTGTTCTTTTGAAAACCTGGGTCTCACTCCGAGGGCTGCATGGGACCGAATCATACATTGAAAAATCAGCGCCGGTGTGACATTGCGTAACATCGTTGCTCAAATTTTCTCGCGTTATTGTTCAGGCATCGCGCGCATCTTCTTCACCCGCCTTCTTCAGGCCAAGCCGTACCTGCAGCGTTTCCTCATCGATGTTCATGAGCGTCGCGATGGCGCGGAAATCGTCCGGCAACGCGGGGTCGTCCCATCCATGCGCCGTATGGCGGGCGAGGTCGACCGCGAGCTTCACGTTCTTCACGCGGGGTCTTTCCCAGACGTCGTCCATCAGGGTGAGCAGCAGTTCCGGCAATTCCCACTTGCGGCAGACAAACGCTTGCAAATCATGCAAGGGGAAGCCGAGCACGGCGGACTGCGCATCGGCACTCCGCAAGGTGTGATCCGCTTTCTGCAGTGCCTGAATCTGCAGTGCCTGGTCAGGGGCGTGGCACCATAGCAGCATTTCAGCGAGGTCGTGCAGCAGGGCCGCGATGGCAACCTCCTCGCTGTTCAAGTCGCATCGCCAGGTCGCCCAGTCGAGCGCGAAGTGCGCCGCCCGCTGGGCGCGCCGGATTACCTGCAGCAGCCCGAGCAGCGCCTGCGGTTTCAGGTGGTCTTCGATGACATCGAGTTGCGCGAAGTGGTGGAAGAATGGCTCGACGCCCAGCATCATCACCGCGTGCTCGACGGTCGAGAGGTCCTGTAGCTGGCGGCGCCCGCGATGGGCAGCCGAAAAGCGCAGCACGCGGGCGGTCATCATCGGATCGTGAAGCACGATGCCGGCGATCTCCCGCACATTGATGCGGTCGATGCGCTCGCGTGCCGATGCGATGGCTTGTGCAGTGTGGCGAAGGACCGGCGGATCCCTGTCAGCCAGGAATGCGGTCCAGGAATCGATGCCCGATAACGCTGTCATGATGGCCGACCCGGAAGTTGCCTCTCGCCAGCTTATTGCACATCTGGCGCCGAAGCAAGCCGTTACTTCCTACCCGCGCTCGTGGGGATTTCAGCCGGATCGGCTATGATCCTGTTGCCCGTTCCGGAACCGCAACTGCCGCATGCCCAGCTACGCCACTCTCGATGCCATCGCCGATACCTATACACCGCTGCTGGCGCTGGCCTGCCTTGTCCTTCTGTTGCGTCCGCTGCGCGCATTGCAATGGCGCGTGCTTGGCATTCGGGCAGCCAGTCTCGCCGCCGGTGCATTCGTCGCGTACGGCCTGATGTTCATGGACAATCGGCTGGAGATCTGGCCGATCGCGCAGCTGGATTACAGTACCCACACCGCCGTGGCACTGGTGCTGGCGATCTTCCTGACCAGGTACTGGCCGGCGTCGCGATTGATCTGCTGGGTGTCACTGGGCGCTTACGGGCTGCTCATGCTGTACCAGCGATATCACAGCCTGGCCGACATCCTCTCTACGGCAGCGGTCGTCGCAGTGCTGTATCTGCGGGCAGAACTGTTCATCCATCGTCTTGCGCGGCGGGCGCAGGGTTAAGCAGCCGGATGCTGCGGCACGCCGGTCAACTTGTCCGGATTCCGAACCACGAACACGGCCGTGATCCGGCCGTCCTCGATATGAAAGGACTGGGCCGACTCGATTCGCCCATTCACATACCGCAGCAATCCGGGCTCGCCATTGATCCGCGCCATCTGGTAGTGCACCTGCCCTGGGTTCTGGTTCTCGAGCGACCAGAATACGCCGGCGATACGTCCCGCGCCGCGCAGTATGCGATGGAAGGACGGCATCTTGCCGCCGCCGTCGCTGACGAAGGTCACGTCCGGAGAGAGCAGGGCCTTCATTGCTTCCCGATCGCCGCGCGCGGCCGCCTGCATGAACGCGCCGAGGAGCGCCTTGTGCGCCTCGGGCGTCGACTGGAAACGGGGACGGCCGTCACGCACCTTTTCCTGGGCGCGGTGCGTCAGCTGGCGACAGGATGCTTCACTCTTGCCCAATAACGCGGCAATTTCAGCGTAGTCCTGGTCGAAAACCTGACGCAGCAGGAAGGCGGCGCGCTCATCCGCACTCAGGCGTTCCAGCGTCCAGAGCAGGGCGAGCGACACATCGCTGGCAAGCTCCGCCGCGGTCTCGGGCGTGTTCTCGTCCAGCTCGACCAGCGGCTCGGGCAGCCACCATCCGACATAGCTTTCGCGTTCCGCCTTTCGCTCGCGCAGCCGGTCGAGTGCGAGACGGGTGGTGACCGTCACCAGCCAGGCCTCCGCCGACTGCAAAGCGGCATGATCGGCGACCTGCCAACGCAGCCAGGCATCCTGCACCACGTCCTCGGCGTCCGCACGTGTGCCGAGCATCCGATATGCGATGGAAAACAGCCTTGCGCGCACGCCGGCAAACACGCCATCAGTGCCCAATTTGCCTTGTTCGTTCATCAGGCATCCTTTCGTCGGGTCTCCATGTGCGCCGCAATCACATGCCCGGTGCAGGAACTTCCGGAATCGGATTGCGCAGGCTCAGGTTCAGCATGTTCCAGCCTTTGATCGCCGCCACAGCATAGCCCAGTTCGACGATTTCGGTTTCGGAGAAAACCTCGCGCACCCGTGCAAACTCCGCGTCGCTGGCGTCGCTATGCGGCTGGTTGTTGACGATTTCCGCCCAGCGCAGCGCCGCGCGTTCCCGTTCGCTGAAGAAGGGGGCTTCGCGCCAAACAGCAACGGCATTGAGATGACGCTGATCCATGCCTTGGCGGATCAGGTCGCGCCAGTGCATGTCGACGCAGAAGCCGCATCCGTTGATCTGCGAAATGCGCAAGTTCACGAGCTCTACGAGCCGCTCGCCAAGCGAACTCTGCTTGACCGACATGGACAGGTTGAACAGGGCCTTGAGGTTGGCCGGAGCGTGCTTGTGCAGGGAAATCCGCGCGGAGTGTGACATGTCTATCCTTTCTGGAGATCAAGGACAGTGCCCAATGCGCCGTCCTTGATGACTAGACGCACGGCGCGCGGGTGTTGTGACAGGCTGGATGAAAAAAAAGGCGGGGAGTCGAATGTTGCAATAGTGTTATTGCGCTAATCGTGCTCGCCTCCGTTGTCCTTTTACTCCGCGCAGCGTCGATATTTGATAGGACGTCCCCTGAGTTTCAGGCGTTTTCATCCTCATCGGGCGCCTTGAAAAGATCCTTCAGCGCCTGCGATGGCCCCTTCGGCTGGACCCTGCCACGACGGCCCGCAAATTCTTCCTCGATGTTGTCGCGGTAGTAGCTCCATGCCGAACCCGTGGTGGAAAACTTCCGCCACACTTCGTACCCGACATTCGAATAATCGATCGCCGTGCCGTCGTCGAATTCGACCCGCAGGAGTCGCTCACGCTGGTCGTAGCCGATCGCGCGCAGCTTCCCGGCATTGATTTTTTTCATCTCCATGATCTACTCCTTTCGCATTCATCCTGGCACGATCAAGGCGAGATCCGCTTGAGCCGCTGGCCGTAAATTCCCCACATGGTCTCGACACCGTCGACGTTGCCGACAAGCGCCCAGCCCGTGCCGATCTTGCGTGCTTCGACGGGAATCCCCAGCTCGTTCCCGACCTGCTGGGCCCATTGCTTTGCCGCGCCTTGTCCCTTGAACAGTTCCTTGTCTTCGAACAGTACCGTGCCCTCAAATACCGGCTTGATGAAAATACTCATGCTGCGCTCCTTGATCGATCAATTTCCTGCCGCGGCAAGCAGCAGCCGCAGCAATGCTTCCGGCGCGCTGATCATGGCGTCGTGGCCGGTCGGGATTTCGTGTACCTGCCATCCAGGTTCCTTCCTGACGCGCTCGCGCATGGCGGCGATCGTGCCGAGAGCTGGCGAGGTGCAATCGATGAAGGTGCGGGGCAGGGCCGCGACGCGCGCCGCGTCGAATTGCAGCCGGTCGTCATAGACACCGCCGGGTTGGGGCGTTTGCCGGCGCGCTACCCAGGCTGCATCGGCGCCGGACAGCCCGAACAAGGCGGGGTCGGCCGGCGGGATGCTGCCTGTCGCCGCAATCGACTGCCGTCGCTGTTCCTGCGTCTGCGGCGGATGTCCGCTCGACCAGCTCTCGCCCGGGAGCGGCACGACGGCATCGAGGTAGACGAGACGCGCGATGCGTTCCGGCATGCGGTCGGCCAGTCCGGTGATGACGATCCCGCCATAGCTGTGGCCGACCACGACGGCTTGCGCCAATTCCTCCGCATCCATCACCGCGGCAACATCATCGATATGCGTCTTCAGGGCAATCCCCGGCGCAAGCTGGTGGGCGCGCTCGCCGGTTCCGGTCAGCGTGACAGGGAAGGCGCGATGTCCGGCCTGCCAAAGGCCGGGCAGAATTCTTTTCCAGCACCAGGCGCCGTGCCAGGCGCCATGCACGAGGACGAAATCGGCCATGGTTTCTCCTAGTTTCAGTTCATGATCTGACTGCCATGCACGCTCGGCAGTTCATTGCGCAAGCGCACGTTCAACGTGCATAAGAAGGGCCTTGTAATCGATCGGTTTGGCGATATAGCCGTCGCAGCCGGCCGCGCGGACGTGCTCCTCGTCTCCCCGCATCGCCATGGCCGTCAGGGCGATCACCGGAATGCGGCGCGTGTCCGGATCGGACTTCAACAGTCTGGTGGCTTCCAGACCGTCCATCCCCGGCAACTGCACATCCATCAGGATCAGGTCAGGCTGCTGTTCGCGCGCCGCGCGCAGGCCGGCTTCCGCATCAATGGCCTGAAGGACGTCATGCCCCCCCTTCTGCAGGATGAAGAGCACCAGTTTCATGTTGGCGGGATTGTCTTCCACCACGAGGATGCGCGCCATCTTATGCTGCCTTCGCGGGTAGCGCCCGCCGCACTTCGCCGATGAACCTGCCGTGATTGAATTCAGCCTTCTGCATGATTTCCTCCACGCGCCCGTTAAGCCGCAGGCGGTCCTCGGGAGCGATCTGTTTCGCCGTCACGATCACGACCGGAATTGCACGTGTGACCGGATCGTCCTTGAGCGCCTCCACCACGTCGAAGCCGTTCACCCCTGGCATCATCAGGTCGAGCACGATAAGGTCGGGGCGGCTGCTGCGCGCAAGATCGATGCCTTCCTGGCCGCCGTAGGCCGGCAGTACCTTGTAGCCGGCAGCATCGAGGTGCGTCCGGGTCAGTTCCACCGCCTTGCGGTCGTCGTCCACCACCAGCACGGTACGTTCGGGCTTGTCGGCCGCCGCGCGGAAGCCAAGGCCGTCCAGCGTCTGGATCAGGTCTGAGCGGCTGACCGGTTTTTGCAGGACGCGCGCGGCGCCCAGCGACAGGCCGCGGTTGCCGTCGGCGACGACCGAGAAGATGACCACCGGAACCGAACAAAGCTGCGGATCGCGCTTGAGCCGCTCCAGCATTTCCCATCCATCCATGCCGGGCAGCAGGATGTCGAGGACGATGACGTCGGGACGCTCGCGCGCCGCCACCTCCAGCCCGACTTCCGCCGTGCTGGTGCGTGCAAAACGGAATCCGCCATCCTCCAGCTGCACGCGCAGCAGGTTGGCAGCCATCTCGTCATCCTCAATGACGAGCGCGAGGGGCGCTGCCGCAACGTGTACCGGTCGCACTGCATGCGGCGTGGACGTCAACCGCTCTGCGGAAGCCGTATCGCCCATGTTCCATGGCAGCCAGACGGTAAAGGTGGAACCCTTCCCTGGCTCGCTCTGGAGCATCACGTCGCCACCATGCAGCTCTGCCATCCGCTTGAGGAGCGCCAGTCCCAGGCCGGTCCCGTCATGACGGCGCGACAGCACGCTCTCGACCTGGGAGAAGGGCTGGAACAGGCGAGCCTGATCCTCCGCGGAAATCCCGATGCCGCTGTCGGCGACCGAGAGCTCAAGGTAATGCGTGAAGCTGCTGTGCGGGAAACGCTCGCGCCCCACCTTGCGCGCCGTTACGCGGATAACGCCGCCCTCGGGCGTAAACTTCACCGCGTTTGACAGCAGGTTGTAGAGGATCTGGCGCGTCTTGCGGCCGTCAAGCCAGATCTCGTCCAGGTCCGGCGCGATATCGGCTGTCAGTTGCAGGCGATGCGACAGGGCGCGCTCCCGCATCACGTGCAGGCAATCGCGCACGAGCGCTTCAATGGAAGCCGGTCCCAGTTCCAGCATCATCTTGCCCGCCTCGACCTTCGACAGGTCGAGGATGTCGTTGATCAGTGCCAGCAAATGTCTGCCGCTTCCATGGATATCGGTGATGTATTCGGTCTGTTGCGGCTCCAGCGGCCCTGCCAATCCGTCCTTCAGCACCTCCGAAAAGCCGATGATGGCGTTGAGCGGCGTGCGCAGTTCGTGTGACATGTTGGCGAGGAAGTCGGATTTCATCCGGCTGGCCTCCTGCAGCTGGCGGTTTTTTTCCTCCAGCAGGCGGTTCGCCGATTCGAGGCTCGCGCCCATGCGCTCCAGCTCGCCGGCGCGGGCCCGTTCGCGGGCATTCGATTCCACGAGGCGCGTGTAGAGCACGCTGTTCTCCAGCAGCAGCATCGCCAGTACGAAAGTGGAAGCAAGCAATCCGTACGCTCTGCCGGCATAGAAGCCGAGATCGAAGCGTCCCTGGTTCAGCAGTGCCGACAGTGCGATATCGAACAGCCACGCGCACATCACGACCAGCAACCAGAGGTCGATCACCGAGCGCGTGCGCCGGCGCCACAGGAAAAAGAGGGCGAGCAGGCTGAACGCCCACGTGCTGGATACCACGACGATCATTGATGGCGTATATCGGTTACCGGTCATGATCGCCGGCAGCAGCGACTGCCCGGCGGTCACCAGTTGCACTGCAGCGATCACCAGCAGCAGGGCGAGGAAGACGCCGCCGCCGATAACGTTGCGGCTCCGCTTGTTCTCCGCAAGGGCGCTGTCGCCGGCCAGCGTGTAGGCAATCACAAACAGCGGGAAACCGGCATGCCACACCATGTACAGCCAGGCGGTGCTCTGCGGTCCGGCGCCGAGCAGGCCGGCGGGTGCAAACAAACCCGGGAACGTCAGCGCATGCGCGGTCGCGATGAACGCGGTGAACAGGTAGCCGGAGGCGAGGATGGCAAGGCTTTTCGAGCGCAGGATGCGAAACTGTCCGTAGAGAAGGATGGCAGTGATCAGGTCGCTGACGACCAGCGCGGACTGGTAGACAGGGATGAAGGCCGAAACCGGCGCGAGCTGGACTTTGGCAAACGGCGCCGCCGCGAGGAAGAAAGCAAGCGAGAGTGCGAAGGCGGCAAGTGCGAGGCGACGCTGGAGGCGGTCTGGCGCCATCGTCGCAAGAAAGGCTGGTGATTCTTGGAAATGAGCTTGCATCGTGAATGAAAAACCGAATGTAGGACACCGCCGGCGGCGGAACTGCGGGTTCATCATATATCGAATTTCCACGAGGTTGATACTTGAACATGCAATGGCTGATAAAGTAAGGTTGATTGCCTGTTAAGAGAACTTTCATGCACGACCTGCTGCTCACGCCCATCGTTTTTCTCCTGACCGCCGTCCTGCTCGTGCCGCTGGCCCAGCGGCTCGGCCTCGGCTCGGTCCTCGGCTACCTGATCGGCGGTTGCCTCATCGGCCCCTGGGGACTGGGGCTGGTCAAGAACGTCGAAATCACGAGCCATGTGGCCGAGATCGGCGTCGTGCTCATGCTCTTCCTGATCGGACTCGAGCTGCAGCCGAAGAAGCTGCTGGAAATGCGCACCATCGTCTTCGGCGGCGGAGCGCTGCAGATGGCCGTGTGCGGCATCGTGCTGGCGGCGGGTATCCATTTCTCCGGCCTGCCCCTGATTGCCGCGCTCGTGGCCGGACTCGCGCTGTCGCTGTCTTCCACCGCCATTGCCGTACAGAGCATGCAGGAAAGGCATCTCGACAACACGCCTGCGGGCAAGGTCGCATTTGCCATCCTGCTGTTCCAGGACATGGCGGCGATTCCCCTGCTGGTGATCGTGCCGCTGCTTGGAACGAAGGGCGGCGGTGGGGAGGGATTCGACTGGATGGTCGCGATCGCGGCCGTGGCGGCGGTTTACCTGCTCAACCGCTTTGCGATGCGCCCCATGCTGCGCCTGATTGCCCGCACGCGGCTGCGCGAGATATTCACGGCATTCGCACTATTGCTGGTGCTCGGCATCGCGCAACTGATGACGCTGGCGAGCCTGTCCATGGGCCTCGGCGCCTTCCTCGCCGGCGTCCTTCTCGCGCGCTCGGAATACCGCAAGGCGCTCGAGACCGACCTTGAGCCATTCAAGGGCTTGTTGCTGGGTCTGTTCTTCACGTCGGTCGGCATGTCGATGAACCTCGGCCTGCTTGCATCGGCGCCGCTCACCATTGCAGGCCTCACCGCCGGCTATGTCGTGCTGAAGATGGCGGCGCTTGGACTGCTCGCGCGCCTGCTGCCCGTGGCGCCGGTGCAGCGCTGGCCGTTCGCCGCGCTGCTCGCACAGGGCAGTGAATTCGCTTTCGTCGTCTTCGCCACCGCGCGCGATGCGCAAGTGCTGCCGGCGCCCTGGGACGATATGCTGCCGCTGGCCGTCGCGCTCTCGATGGCATTGACGCCGCTTGCCCTCGCAATGGGCAACTGGATCGGCAAGACCCTGCATGGTGTCCAGCAACGCGAGGCAGACGTCATCGAGCCCGATGGCGCGCGCGTGATCATTGCCGGGTTCGGCCGCGTGGGCCAGATCGTCGGCCGCATGCTGAATGCGTCGGGCATCAAGATTACCGTGCTCGACAATGACCCCGACCTGCTCGAAACGGTGCGCCGTTTCGGCTTCAAGGTGTATTACGGCGACGCCACGCGTCTCGACTTGCTGAAGGCCGCGGAAGCCGACAAGGCCATCCTGCTGGTGAACGCCATCGATGATGTCGACAGCAACCTGAAGCTGACCGATCTGGTCCGTTCGCATTTTCCCCACCTGCGGATGCTGTGCCGGGCACGCGATGTTACCCACGTGTTCGAGCTGAGAAGCAGGGGCGTGGACATGATCGAGCGGGAAACCTTCGAATCAGCGCTGCTGATCGCCGAAAAGGCCTTGCAGCAGATGGGCATGGACGCGCAGACGGCGAACCTGGCGAAGGACAAGTTCCGCAAGCACAACTATGAGACGCTGGATGCGCTGTTCCCGCATTTCGGCGATGAGACGAAGCGGGTGTCGATTGCGCAGGCCGCGCGCGAAGCGCTGGCACAGTCGTTCCAGCAGGATGGCATCAAGGTCAAGGATGAAAACTAGTCACCCAGTACGGTGACGACTACACGCCGGTGCTGCGGCTCCGTACGGTGCTCCCACAGGAAAATCCCCTGCCACGTCCCGAGCAGCATGCGTCCGCCACCCACGGGAACACTCAGGGCGGTATCCGTCAGCACGCTGCGGGCATGCGCGGCCATGTCGTCCGGCCCTTCGAGGTCGTGCCGGTAAGCGGGATCGCCGTCCGGTGCAAGCCGGCCGAGAATGGTCTCCAGGTCGCGGCGTACATCCGGGTCCGCATTCTCGGTGATGGTGAGCGAGCAACTGGTGTGCTGCACGAAGATGTGCACGATGCCGGTCTTTACGCCGGAATCGGTGACGACGCGCGCAACGGCGTCCGTGACGTTGCGGGTGCCGCGTCCCGTCGTGGAAAAATCAAGAATGGACTGGTGCGCCGTCATGCCGGACTCAGCCGGGCTTGCGGCCCATCGCTTCGCCCATGCGGATCGCGCGTTCGGCCAGCCACTGCGGATTGAAGGCGATTTCGCCCTTCGGGAAAAGCATCACCACGGTCGACCCGAGCAGGAATCGCCCCATCTCGGCGCCTTTCTTCAGCACGATGTCCTTGTCGTGGTACTGCCATTCGCGCACCGTGCCGCCGCGCGGCGGATTGACGACGCCATGCCAGACGGTCGCCATGCTGCCCACAATGGTCGCGCCAACCAGCACCAGCACAAACGGGCCGTGCGGCCCTTCGAACACGCACACCACGCGCTCGTTGCGCGCGAACAGGCCCGGTACGCCGCGCGCGGTTGTCGGGTTCACGGAAAACAGCGCGCCCGGCACATAAATCATGCGCAGCAGCTTGCCGTCGCAGGGCATGTGGATGCGGTGGTAGTCGCGCGGGCTGAGATAGAGGGTGGCGAAGCTGCCGTGGTCGAACTGCGCAGCCAGTGCGGCGTCGCCGCCGACCAGCGCCGCGGTTGTGTAGCGGTGCCCCTTGGCCTGGAAGATCTGGTCGTGCTCGATGGAGCCGAACTGGCTGATCGCGCCGTCGACCGGACAGATGAAATCGGCATCGGCCAGAGGGCGTGCACCTTCGCGCAGCGCGCGCGTGAAGAATTCATTGAAGCTCGGATAGCTCGCCAGGTCGGGGTTGAGCGCCTCTTCCATATTCACGCCATACTTCTTGGCGAACCAGCGGATCACATGTGGCGTCAATCCGCCGGACGAGGACGCAAAACGTCCGGCGAGCGCGGTGAGGGCCTGCTTCGGCAGGAGATATTGGTGCAATACGGAAAAACGCATGGAAGCGGGCTGCCTTGTAGGAAAGTGTTGGCCCGATTATAGCTTTACCAGGGCGGTTTTCCGGCAGGAGGTGATATGCGTCATGCGGGGATAAGTTTCATTCTCTGGGCGTTTTCCCTGGTCGCCTGGGCCGACGAGTCAGTGTGGAAACAGTTGCAGGCAGGCGGCTATGTCCTGCTCATGCGCCATGCGCAGACCGAACCGGGCACCGGCGATCCGCCGGGCTTTACCATCGGCGATTGCCGGACGCAGCGCAACCTGTCGCCTGAAGGCAGGGCGCAGGCACGGCGCACCGGCGAGGCCTTCCGGACGCGCGGCGTTGCATTGCGCGAGGTGCGCACGAGTGCATGGTGCCGCTGCGTCGACACGGCGACGCTCGCGTTTGACAATGCCGTCGTCTGGCCCGCGCTCAATTCCTTCTTCGGTGCGCCAGGAAGCAGGGAAGCGCAGACGGAGCAGGTCAAGGAAATCGTCCGCACGGTACAGCCGCCGCGCAACCTGATGCTGGTGACGCACCAGGTCAACATCACGGCGATGACCGGCGAGTTCATTGCTCCGGGCGAAATCTTCCTGGTCAGGTCACGCGGAAAGGACGGGCAACTGCAGGTCGTGGGACGCTTGAGGGTTCCCTAATCCGGAATCAAGGACGTCCACAGCTCCATGCGGTTCATCACCGCATTGCCGCAGTAGCCTTGCACGAGGCGCGGGCTTTCGAGATGCATCGTCGCTCGCATGACGTGGGCCTGCCACTCGGGTGTCGCGGTGAGCTGGGCCAGCTTCTCACCGCTGCCACGAATCAGGAAGAAGCCCAAAGGTCCTTCGCCGTTCGGCGTCAACAGGATGGGCTCGAACGCTTCCACGTCGCCATTTTTCTGCAGCTGCGTCAGGTAGCCAATGAATTCATTGAAGTGCGCGGCACCGATCTTTTCGCGTCCCGGCACGCTCTTTTTCCAGCTGAACATCAGGCAATTCCCACTCATGGTCATTCTCCTTCTTGATGAGTGAAGCGGCAGAACCAGTATAGGAATCGGCAAGGGGCGGGCATGCCGGACGTACGGCGGCTTGAGGTGGCTCAAGCCGCTACCGGCGCAGGCTGAGTTCTTTCTGCATCGCCAGCGCTTCCGGCGGCCACGTGCTCTTAATGTAGGCGAGCACGGCGGCGATGTCGGTGTCGGACAGCACATTGGCGTAAGCAGGCATGTCGCTCTGGTAGCCGTCAGGGGCGGTACGTCCGGGAACGAGGCTGTTTTTCACGATATCGACGAGCACCGCATCGGGATGATGCCAGGTATGTCCCGATCCATCATGCGGCGGGGCCGGCAGGCGGCCGTTGGGAAGCCGCTTGCGCCATTCGGGCTGGCCCTCCAGGTTCGCACCGTGGCAGGCGGCGCAGTGGGCGGCGTAGATGTTTTTACCCTTCGCCACCATCTCGGAATCAGAGGGATCGATGAAACCCGATTGTGGTTTGCTGAAGAAAAACATCGCCGTTGCGGCGATGCTTGCCACTCCGAGGGCGATCGCTTTGCGCTTCATCGTGCGCTAGCGCGGTGAGTACGGGCGCACGTTGGCCGCGACGCCTTCGGTGTCGAACTGACGGGTGACGTACAGCGCAGTCATCCCGATGCCCGCCAGCGCATCGCCCAGGTCGGCGACCGCAGCCTCCATTGTTTCGGTGCGGCCGAGCGGTTTGTCGATCGCGCCGATCTCCGCGTCGCCGTCCTTCGCCTGCACGCTGACGCGCAACACTGCGCCGTCATCCGCTTCCGTCGGGCCGATGACGGCCTTTACGCTGTCCGGCGCGGCGCCGTGCTCGTCCAGGACCTGCTGCACTTCCGACAGTACGCGCAACATGTCCAGTTCCGCGACCGCCGTCTCCTTGCCGCCGTGGAACAGGTCCTGGTACAGGAAGTCGACCTGCACCTCGCGTCCGTCCGTCACCAGGCAGCGTTGCAGCAAGGGCTGCGCTTGTTTCGACCAGGCGCGGAAACGTTCGGCGCGCGCCTCGAAATAACGGTCGGCCGCGGCTTCCTTCGCGGGGACGTGATAGAAGGCGTCGTCCATCGATTTCAGCGCGAAGCCGAGGAGGAAGCGCAGTTCCATTGCGCTGTCCTGCGGGGCGAACTGCGAAGGCGGCCAGCCGCGCATGCTGCGGGCGATGGCGTCGGCGGCAGTGCCCTTGCGGCGCGTCATCGCCTCGTACGCTTCCTGCACCATCTGGTTAAGCTGGCAGTAGCCGATATGCTCGATCTCGTCGAGGTGGTAGGCATGGCTGACCAGGACGACCTGCGCCTTGCGGCTTTCGAGCCCGCCTTCCTGGAAGCTGTCGCGCAGGGCGGCGAAGGCTTGTTCGTCCTGGAAATCCTGGTCGCTCTTCAATCCGCCCGTCGTATGCACGAAGAGCGGCACCACGAAGGCATTGATTTCCTGGTCCGGTCCGTTGTCATGGCGGAACAGGATGGTGCCCGACAGTTCCTCGACTTCCGCGCGCAGCACGCGGTAGGCGTCGCCGTCTTCGTCCCAGGTGCGCTCCAGCGCTTCGTCGAGCGCCTGCTCGCGCTGTTGCTGCAGGCACTTGCGGATCGTCCTGCGCAGCTCGGATTGCGCCTTTTGCAGCGCATCGGGCAGAACAGCGTAGACGCCGGATTCGCGCAGGTCGAGCGCGAACGTGACGAGGCGGTCGGAGAGAATGTCATCCCGCTCTTCGGCAGGGGCGGCTTTCGGGCCGGGAGTGTGTTTTGTCTTTTTCATGCTGGTATCGGAGCCGGGTGCCGGCGTATCGGTGCGTCTTGATGCAGGTCAAATCGCGCGAAGGGTGCGCTCCTATGCTGTCTGAGCACCTGCGCCCCTGAAGGAGGTCGCATTGTGACATGCAGCAACTGCTTTGCAAACCGGTGCGCACTCTCCTTTGCCGCGCCGCCATTCCATGATCATCGAAGGAGCGACCATGTCTTTACGCATTAATGATATCGCGCCCGACTTCAGCGCCATGACCACCCAGGGAGCCATCAAGTTTCACGATTGGATCGGCGATGGGTGGGCCATTCTGTTTTCCCACCCCAAGGATTTCACCCCGGTCTGCACGACGGAACTCGGCTATATGGCCAAGATCGAGCCGGAATTCACCAAACGCAACACCAAGCTGATCGGCTTGAGCGTCGATCCGGTCGACAGCCACCAGAAATGGCTCAAGGATATCGAGGAAACGCAGGGCACGCTGCCGAAATATCCGATCATTGCCGACAGCGACCTCGCCGTCTCGAAGATGTACAACATGCTGCCAGCGGACGAGCCGGGCACTTCCGAAGGACGCACGCCGGCGACCAATGCCACGGTGCGCTCGGTCTTCATGATCGGTCCCGACAAGCGCATCAAGCTGATGCTCACTTATCCGATGAGCACGGGGCGCAACTTCGACGAAATCCTGCGCGTGCTCGATTCCATCCAGCTCACCGCGACCACCAAGGTGGCCACGCCGGTCAACTGGAAGCCGGGCGAGGATGTGATCATTCCGCCGTCAGTCAGTGACGAGGAGGCGAAGTCGCTGTTCCCCGAAGGCTGGAATACGATCAAGCCCTACCTGCGCACCGTGAAACAGCCGCAGCGCCCGGGCGGGCAACAATAACGGGCTTTACTCGAGCGTCACGGACAGCGCGCCCAGCGGCGCGCTGAAGCGCGCTGTCCACGTCTCTTCGGGCTGGATGCTCCACGCATCGGTCCACGTCCCTGTCGTCACGACGTCCCCTGCCTGCAAGTCACCGGCATCCGGAAAGCGTCGCAACTCGACCAGGAAGTGCAGCAGCGCGCGCAGCGGCCCGTCCAGCACGTTTGCACCCCTGCCGCTTTCCACCACATTGTCCGCCTTGAGCAATTCCACCGTGGATTGCGCGAGGATGCGATCCAGTTCGGTTGCACTCGCAGCAAGTTCGCGCACCGGGAAGCGTCTGCCGACGAGCAGCCGGGCATGCAGCGAATTGTCGGCGACCGCATCGCCCGACGCGAATTTCCATCCGGGCAAGTGCGACTGCACGATTTCCAATCCCGGTGCGACCCAGTCGATCGCGTCGAACAGCGCGTCCAGGTCCGCGCCTTGTTTCGGTGTCGCCCTCATCCCGAAGACGGCTTCCGGCTCCACGCGCGGCTGGCAGGTATTCGCAATCGAGAGTGTGTCGTGCCCGTCGCAGAGTTGCAGCGTGGTGTTCCAGACTGTTCCCCAGATCGGGGCATAGACGTTGTAGCGTTCCCAGATCAGCCGGTTGGTGAAACCCACCTTGTAGCCTGCCGGACGCTCCCCGCGCGCGATGCGCATGCGGCGTACTTCCAGCGACTGCGCATAGGCAGCGGCGAGGTCGGAGCCGCCGACCTCGCCGGGGGCGTTCGGCCACAGGCATCCATGGTCAATGTGAGCGAGAAGCGCTTCCGGTGTCATCTGGGTTCTCCCTGCCGAAAACGGATATTGTAACTTTTTCAATTCGGCATGAACGCATAATGGATGAGGATGGCGCGTCTGCCGTAGATGACCGCGGTGGTCCGTTCGGTGCCTTCGCCGGAACGGACAATGCTCACCTCCAGGCAGTCGGGCATCCCTGGGGGCAGCGCGACGCACGCCTTCACCTGTCCGAATTGCGGCGCGGTGGAGGGCAATACCCATTCCCGTACGGGGCCGGCCTCTTCCACGGTTGGCGGAAAGCGTGGCGTGGTGGGAAATATGGACATGCGAACCCTCGACAAATGTGCCCCCGTGCACCACGGGCATGCCGTTTTGGCATCGCTTGTCCTCCTTCGTTCCGCTATTCCGGAGGACAACAAAGGTAAAATACTTCCCCTGCAGCAAGCGCGATTTCGTTGCGCGCCAGAATACAGGAAGCCACCTTGGAAGCAGAGAACACGCCGCGCGCACGCCTGCCGCGGATTCTTTCCCGCATCGCCGGATATTTCACATCAGTTATCGATGCCAACCTGGGTTGGCCCGCCAGGCTCAAGGCATTGACGAAGGCCGGCATGTCCAGCGCGGCGGTCGGCGTCGTGCTGCTGCTCGCGTACACGATCATCCTGATTCCGTTCACCCCCAGCATTTCCGACCTGCGCAAGGCCAAGGCGGAAACGCCGAGCGTCCTCCTGTCTGCCGACGGCAAGGAACTCGCTGTCTTCAAGCGCATGAACCGTGAATGGGTGGAACTGGACCGGATCTCCCCGCATGTCGTCAAAGCGCTGATCGCGACCGAAGACCACCGCTTCTACCAGCACTTCGGCATCGACCTCAAACGCACGGCCGGCGCCTTCCTGCGCACGCTGCAGGGTGACCCGGAAGGCGGCTCCACGCTCACCCAGCAGCTCGCCCGCAACCTCTATCCCGAAGAGATCGGCCGCAAACGCAGCATCAACCGCAAGCTCAAGGAACTGGTCACCGCGCTCAAGATCGAGGCGGTGTACTCGAAGAAGGAGATCCTGCTCACCTATCTCAACACGATGCCCTTCCTGTACAACGCCTTCGGCATCGAGATGGGCGCGCGCACCTACTTCGACAAATCCGCCGCCGACCTCAACGTGCTGGAAAGCGCCACCCTGGTCGGCATGCTCAAGGGCACCAGCTACTACAACCCGGTGCTGCGTCCGGAGCGCGCGCTGGAGCGCCGCAACGTCGTCCTCTCGCAAATGGCCAAGCGCGGTGTGCTGGCCAAGGCCGAATTCGAACGTCTCAAGACGCGCCCGATCCGCCTCGAGTTCGAACGCCAGCCGGAGCCGGTCGGCATGGCGCCGCACCTCGCGGTGCAGGTGCGCAAGTGGCTGATCGACTGGGCCGACCGCAACGACTACAACCTGTATTCCGACGGCCTGAAGGTCATCTCGACCATCGATTCGCGCATGCAGTCCTACGCGGAGCAGGCGGTCGACCGGCAATTGCGCAGGCTGCAAGGCGTGGCCGATGGCGAATGGGGCACGGGCGGGATGCGGCAGATGGCGGCGAGTGCCGCCATCAATCCGGCTGCGCGGCCCTTCGGTTATCTCTGGAAGACGCGGGCGGATCTAGTCGATGCCTTCGTGCGAGAATCCGTGCCCTATCGCCGCGCTGTCGACACGGGCACGCCGCCGGAACAGGCGCTGAAGCAGCTCAAGTCCAACGCTGCTTTTGTGATGCCGCTGCTTGCGGACAAGACGCGCCTGGAAACCGGCTTCCTTGCTGTCGATCCCACCAATGGCCATGTGAAGGCATGGGTCGGCAGCCGCGATTTCAGCATCGACCAGTACGACCACGTCGCCACCGCGCGCCGCCAGCCGGGCTCCACCTTCAAGCCCTTCGTCTATGGCGCGGCGCTGGAAAGAGGCATGTCACCCGACAAGCGCTTCGCCGACACCGAGGTGGAAATCAAGATGCCCGACGGCACAGTCTGGAAGCCGACCGACATGTCGGGTCCGAGCGGACGCGAGTTGAGCTTGCGCGAAGGCCTCGCGCAATCGAAGAACACCATTACGGCGCAGGTGATGCAGGAAGTCGGACCACGCCGCGTGGCGGACTTCGCGCGCAGGATGGGTGTGAACCAGAGCCCGCTCGAGCAGGTTCCCGCGCTCGCGCTAGGCACCAGTCCGGTCACGCTGCTGGAAATGGTATCGGCCTATGGCACCTTTGCCACTGGCGGCGAGGCGCGTAAACCCATCATGGTGAGCCGCATCCTCGACAAGGACGGCAAGGTGCTCGATACCTTCAGCAGCGGTGGCAAGCGCGTGCTGGACGAGGAAACCGCCTACGACCTGACCGGCATGCTGCGTGCCGTGATCGACCAGGGGACCGGTCGCGCGATCCGCTGGCAGGTCGGCGGGCGCGTCGATGTCGCCGGCAAGACCGGCACCACGCAGAACAACGCGGACGGCTGGTTCATTCTCATGCATCCCCAGCTCGTGGCCGGCGCGTGGGTCGGGTTCAACGATGCGCGCGTGACGATGCGCAGCAGCTACTGGGGGCAGGGTGCGCATACGGCCTTGCCGGTGGTCGGCGATTTCACGCGGCGGTCGCTGCAGGCAAAACTTATCGATGCCAATGCCCGATTCCCGAAACCGCCCGAGTCCTTCTTTGCATCGCTGGTGAACAAGGTGACCGGCTTCTTTGGCTGGAACGAGGAAGAACTCCCGCCACGGCCTGCCCCGCGCAAGACCGTACCTGCGCCACAACCGCGAGTACCGGATGACGTTCCCGATATCCGGCCGGACGAGATGGAACGCATTACGACCGAGGCGCTGGAAGCCGCGCAATCGATCCTGATCCAGGAGGAGGCGGGGCTCGCTACGGAGGGACGGCCTCTGGCGCCGGTCGAAGAGCGCAGCTTCGGAATCGCGCCGCCTCCACACATCGAAAGAAATGCCGCCGCGCAATCGAAGTGAGACATCTCAGGAAAAAGCTGCTACAATCCGCCCCCTTGCGGCTGTAGCTCAGCTGGATAGAGTACTTGGCTACGAACCAAGGGGTCGTGGGTTCGATTCCTGCCAGCCGCACCAAATTCGTACTGAAAAATGGGCTTGGAGAGCGATCTCCAGGCCCTTTTTCTTTGCATTGTGTCAAAACACTGCAATTGCGCTGGTTGCGGTTGCCGGCCTTTTCAATCGAAGTGCCGCCCGACCCAGCGCGCGACGCCCTCTGCAGAACGAAACTCGTCAATTGCACGACATTCGATATACGGATGCCGTTCGCGAAGCATTCGCGATAAAGCGGTTCCCGGCCCCAATTCCAATGCAATGGTAATGCCGGCTTCCGCGCAGGAATCCATGCAATCCTTCCACCGAATGGTATTGGCGATCTGGCTAGCGAGCGTTGCTTGAGCGTCTTCCACGCCGAATACCAATCGCCCCGATATTCCCGCCACGACAGGGAATACGGGGGGCGCGAACCGGTGCTGCCGCATTTCTGCCAGAAACCGGGACGCGGCAGCGTTCATGTAAGGGGTGTGCGAGGCCACTCCCACCGGTAACACACTGACGCGACATCCCATCGCCCGCAACTTTCCGCTCAAGATTTCGGCAGCTGCTTTGTCGCCACCAATAATTGCACTGTCGTCACCGGTTTCGATGGCAATGAACAAGGCATCGTCCGGCAGGAATGCACCGAGGCGAGCGGTGCTCATCCCGGATACGGCAACGAGCTGTTGTGGCGTCGCCTCGCTGGCGCATTCGTCCATCAGGCGGGCGCGGCAACCTGCCAGCGCTACTGCGGCACCCGCGTCAAGGGAGCCGGCTACTGCATAAGCAGACAATTCACCAATGCTGTAACCAGCGACGAGTGCGGGCGCGGGAACGAGGTCGCGGATCGCGTTCCATGTGCTTGCCGCGGACGCCACCATAAGCGGCTGGGCGAAACGATTCGCAAATAGCTGGGTGCCGTCATTCAAGACGACGTCAACTGGCATGCCAAGCTCGGATTCCAGCGGCGAGGAAGCGAGCCAGTCTCTCGTCTGCGCATCGCGATGGGCAAATTCGAACATGCGTGAGTGCTGTCCGCCTTGCCCGGGGCAGAGAATAGCCAGTCGTTTCAACATTCCAGGCCTCCGGTTATACGGGGCGCATCCACGTCGTCATCTTGTGAACCAGACAGGAGGCTGCGAGAAGATCGGCGGCACCGCCGGGGGAAATCTTCTTGTCCACAAAAGTGCGATGGCACTGCAGCGCGCGTTCCTTCCAATCACAAGCCGCCGTTCCCCCGCGTGCGAGGAACTCCCCGGAGGCGCGCTTCACAATATCCGCACCTTCGGCACCGGCCCTGTGATACACGTTGGTGTCGCTGATGTGCGCCATCAGTGAAAACAAGGCATTCACCCGAGCGTGTTCCCAGGACCCGCCCGCTGCAAGGGTGTTTCGCAGTGCAGGCAATGCGACCTCGAACACGGACGGCAGGCCCAGTGCGACCTCTTCCCGGGCTCCACTCGCCGAATAGGCTGCCGCAACCCGCAAACCGTGCGAGGTGTCTCCCTGTGGTGTGCAATGCATCGACAGAGCGCGTCCCCACTGGATCAGCAGGGTGGCGCGAATGGCTTCCGGCGTCGCGGCAATTCCGTTCGCCCGGCAGTAGCCGATGCTGGCGCATAGCATGCCGATGCAAAAAATGGCGCCACGGTGCGTGTTGATGCCGCCGGTCGCTTTCAACATCGACGCTTCGGCGGATATGCCGAACTGCTTCAGCTCACTGAACGGGGCGCCGTCCATGCCCGCACGCGTAATCCGGATAAAGTAATGGCGCAATGAGAACAGGCTGCGCATGAAGGTGCTTGCGTCCATGTCGGTGTGGCTGCCGTTGTCGACGGGTGAAACGAGGCCTGGCTTGGGGTAAAGCGTCAACTCGTCGTAAAGGCTATGAACAGCCCGCAAGCCGATATCGCGGCTCAAGGTCCGGTTGCGCTGCTCGGCGCGTCGCCGGGATACGTCATTCTGAACCTGTGGAAGCAGGATCCAGGGAGAAATGGGCGCAGTGTTCAGTGACTTGTGCATGGTTCATCTTCCAGGGTACACAGCAGGTCTTCCGTTTTCACCAGGCGTACTCGCCGGTTGTCTTTTGCGAGGACACGTGGATGTCCCGAAGCGGCGATAGCGGTCATCCATTCCTTCCACGCCACCGCCGAGCCGTCCGGAAAGATCACTTCGCCATCGAGCGGCAGCGCGCGGGCATGGCCGGCCATGAGTAACAAGCCGGCATGCAGTTCCGCGTGTGTTGCCGGCTGAAGCAGGAGATCAATATCGGAGGAGTGCGTGATATAACGCATGCCGGTGATCTCCTGAAGCGCCGCCGATCCGTAAACCCGGAAGCCAATGTTCTGGCGCCTGGCCTCTGCGCACAGGAATGCCAGCGCCGGCCGCCATGTTGACGGCATGGCGGCGACAACTTCATCGAGACGGAGCGGGGCGGAAATCCTGGAAACATGTGCCGATGGAATACGGAGCGGTATGCGTTTTTTTGTGCCGCTTGCATCCGGTGGAAGCGCTATGCCGGCACAGACGGTGCCGTCGTTCGCATCAGGCTCTGTCCGGCGCACGACGGCAGGATGCCGGGCACAGGCCCACGCCTGGATCGACGGTACGGCATCGTGTGGAGCCTGCTCCAGGACAGCCTGCCAGCCGTCGTCAGACAGCCAGACCAGGTTATGTCGCGGTAGCATGGGATTCTTTCATCACCGCGGTCGTGACGGCATGTGCGAGTTTCCGCCCGCCTCGCTCGGCGCCGAGAGATGCACGCAAGTCGCTCGTGTTCCCGTTCGCCAAAGCCTCTCTCAGATGTCGCGAAAGCGCATCGCGCCAAATGGCCTGGACGCCGCCCATCACGAAATAATTTTCCGCACCGGGAGCAAATACCGGATTCGATTTGGCCAGTTCCACAAGCCTTTCTTCAGGGACCTTGGTGATGCGTGCCATCGCCGGCAGGCCCATGACGCGGATCGTCGCGTCCGGGAGCGCATAGCACGCATCGGCCATCAAGCCGCTGGTGATGAAACCGCCGGAAAGCGCCTGGTCGTAAACCAGCCCGATGACCTTGTGACCGCGCTGTCGAGCCAGCTCAATACATTTGCCCAGATGCGCCATGTAGCTGTTGATCCCCAGCATCTCGTCGCGGTGGCGCAGCCGCTGTCCCTGGGTATCGACGAGGATGACGATGGCGCGTCGCGGATGACAACGGATTGTTTCCAGGATTTCCTTCGCTTGCGCAAGCGCGATTTCAACGCCGATTGGCGTATGTTCGGTTGTGCCGATCACGGCAACCGCATTTCCGTTGACTGTCGCTGTTCCCGACAGAAAGCAATCACGTTGCACGATGTCATGACCTTCCGGGAACAACTGCTCGGTGAGGGTTTTCCAATCCATGCTCATTCTCCAGTACGGACGATACGATGTTCCCCGACGCGATCGACGAAAGCATCAGGATCCAGCAGAGGCACAGCACCAGGCGCTTCGATACCCAGGCTGGTCCAGATATCCATCGGATCGACGACGTTACCGAACGCGTCCAGTCGATGGCTTAGCATCTCGTGCTCCCGTTCCAGGGCTTCCAGCGTCAGTTGCGTGCCGTTGCGCTGCCACTGTGCGATCTGCTGCACGGCGGCATCCCGAAAGCGGGAGAGGTCGTCCGCGACGATGGCCTGGCAATCGCCGATCAGGTAGCGATGCTTTCCGCCCGTCGTGCGCCAGACCAGCGCGCGGTCGCGCGAGTCGAACTCTTCGACGCCATTCGCGGTTTCGATGACCTCCGGTCCCGACATTGCCAGCCGGCCTTCTTCCGACATGACGACGGCGTTGGTGCAGCGCGCGACGATGCCCATGCCGCCGAAGCAGCCGTTGGAACCGCCGACCAGGGAGATGACAGGGATGCCCGCGGCACGGACATCGAGTACCGCACGCATGACTTCCGACACGGCAATCAGCCCGGCATTCGCTTCGTGAAGCCTGACTCCACCGGTCTCGAGCAGGAGGAGGACGGCTTCGGCCTCTTCCTTGATCGCGCGCTTGAGCAGGCCGACCAGCTTGGCGCCGTGCACTTCGCCCACGGCGCCGCCCATGAAGCCGCCTTCCTGGGCCGCCACGAATACCTTTTTGCCCTGCAGCCTGCCGCGGCCGATCACCACGCCATCGTCAAATGACACCGGCGCATCCAGCTGCTCCAGATGGGGGCTGACGATGCGGCGCGAAGGCGGCAAAAATTCCTCGAAACTGTTCGCATCCAGAAGGTGCTGCATGCGTTCGCGCGCATTCGATTCGACGTAGCTCGTCATGATTGGCCTTCCTGCATGGATTCCACGGCCTGGTCCAGCCGCAGGCTCACTACAGCCGGGGTGGCACCCATGTCGTTGATAGAGATGCGCGTATTCGCCAAGGGCCAGCGCGCATGAAAATCGGTCATCACTGCCTTCCAGATGTCGCCGAACCCGTGTGCCGCAGTCTTGACTTCGATCTCGCAGGCGCCGCCGAGGGTGGCCGGTTCGATCAGTACTTCCAGATTGCCCGAGCTGACGACGCCGACCAATTGCGGCGCCGTGCCGGCATCCTGCTGTCCGTTCTCGAAACGGAATGTCAAAGTTTCCATGGTTGTCCTACCAGTTCCTGAATCGTTTCGGCGGCTCGTACAGGCCGCCCGAGGCGCGCACCAGATCCTTCATGGTCTTGGCGGCGAGCAGGTCACGCGTCGCCTGGCGCTTGTCAATGCCAAGGTCTTCCGGGCGGCGGATGATGCCGCGGTCGCGCAGGTTCTCCACCGTGCGGCGATCACGCTGCAGGCCCACCGGTGTGTAGCCCGCCACGCCGCGGATCGCCTGCTCCCTTTCCTCCGCGGTGCGGCACAGCAACAGATTGGCGATGCCCTCCTCGGTCAGGATATGGGTGACGTCGTCGCCATAGATCATTACCGGCGGCAATGCCATGTTGGCCTGCTCGGCGAGCTGCCAGGCATCGAGCGTTTCGACGAAGGCAGGCTGCATGTGCTCGCGGAAGGTTTCGACCATCTGCACCACCAGTTTTTGCCCGCGCGGCATGCGGTTCGAATCGGCCTGCGCTTGCCGGCCGGCCTTCAGCCAGGCGGCGCTGGAGTGGCGGCGACCGCGCGCGTCTGAACCCATGTTCGGCGCACCGCCGAATCCGGAGATGCGGCCCAGCGTTGCGGTCGACGAGTTGCCGTACAGGTCGATCTGCAACGTTGAGCCAATGAACATGTCGCAAGCATAGTGGCCGGCCGCCTGGCAGAGGGCGCGGTTACTGCGCATGCTGCCGTCCGGTCCGACGAAGAACACGTCTGGACGCGCCCGGATGTAGTCCTCCATTCCCAGCTCGGATCCGAAGGAATGCACCGATTCCACGAAGCCCGCTTCAATCGCGGGGATCAGCGCCGGGTGGGGATTCAGTGCCCAGTGCCGCGCGATCTTGCCCTTCAGCCCGAGCGACTCGGCATAGGTCGGCAGGATGAGTTCGATGGCCGCGGTGTCGAAACCGATGCCGTGATTCAAGCTTTCGACCGAATATTCCGCATAGATGCCCTTGATCGCCATCATCGCCATCAGCACCTGGATTTCCGAGATCTGCGCCGGGTCGCGCGTGAAAAGCGGCTCGATATAGTTCGGCGTCGGCGCCTGCACGACAAAGTCGACCCAATCCGCCGGGACATCGACGCGCGGCACGGTGTCGACGATGCGGTTGACCTGCGCGATGACGATGCCGCTCTTGAACGCGGTCGCTTCAACGATGGCAGGTGTGTCCTCGGTATTGGGCCCGGTGTACAGGTTGCCCTGGCGGTCCGCCGCCTCGGCTGCAATCAGCGAGACGCGCGGCGTGAGGTCGACGAAGTAGCGGCCGAACAGTTCGAGATAGGTGTGGATCGCGCCGATATTGAGCTTGCCCGACATCGCCAGCTTCGCGAGGCGTCCCGCTTGCGGCCCCGAGAAGGAAAAGTCGAGCCGGGACGCGATGCCCTTGTCGAACACGTCAAGGTGTTCCGGCAGTGCCAGTACGGATTGCAGCATGTGCAGGTCATGCACGCGTGACGGATCGAGTCGAGTCAATGCCTTGGCGAGGAAATCCGCCTGCTTCTGGTTGTTCCCCTCCAGGCACACCCGGTCTCCATTCTCAAGCACCGCATGCAGCAAGTCGACGATCCTCTCTGAGGACACGATTTTCCCGGCAAGTGCCGGCCCGAGGGCCGTGCCGGCACGGCCCAGGCGTTCTGTCCGATTGCCTTGCTGCGTGTTCCAGATTTTTTCAGGTGCGCCCATGGCCATCCTCCACATGCTGCGCGGCGACCGGGATATGCCGGCCTCGATTGAACAGGTGTTTCATATTCATTACTGTCATCTCACATGAGCGTTACGAAGGCCAGCGGTCAAAGAACGACGAACAAGAACCAGACCACGAACGGGGACAGCAGTGTCACTGCTGCGCCATAAATCATCAGTTGGCGCAGGAAGACATCGCGGTCGATCCCTTGTGCATTCGCGAGGACCAATGCGCCATTGGTCGAGAAGGGGCTGACGTCGACAATCGTTGATGCGACCGCCATGGCTGCGATAAATCCGATGGCGTCCACGCCGGTTCCCTGCTGGAGGAAGGGGACGGCGAGCGGAATCAGGGAACCCAGGACGGCGGTTGACGATGCGAAGGCAGAGACGACTGCGCCGACGAAGCACAGGAGGAGGGCCGCCATTAGCGGCGAGGTCAGGCCGGCCACGCTGTGTCCCACAAAATCGATCGTGCCCATCTTTTGCATTACACCCACGTAGGTGCTGACGCCCACGATCAACATGATTTCCGGCCAGGAGACCTGGGTAATCGCACGCTTTTGCACGTTCGGCGCCATCATGGACAGGATGAAGCCGATCGTGATGGCGACGAACCCGATATCCAGCTTGAAGTACAGCGTCAGGACCGCGAGCGCAATCAGTCCAAGCACCGTCACCACCTGGTGCACGTCTGCGCCGTTGTACTGGAACATACCGCTGGCCGTGAAATCCTTGGGCGAGGGCGGGGTCTGTGCATTTCCCTTGCCATTGCTGGAAAGGACAGAATCTGCAGAACGGGCCATCGCACCCTTTTCTTCCGTCAGCGCTTCGCCTTCGGCATCGCCGTAGATCTGGACGCCTTGCGCCGGAACGGCATAGGCAGCGCCGAAGGGAGCAAAACTTGCGCCGCTGTTCGCACTCTTCTGAATAATCCGCGGCTGGCGCATCAGGCGCACGCCGCCCAGCGCAAAGAACAGTGCAACCGCCACGGCCAGGTTGACGCCCAGGCTGGCAAATGCTGTCGTCATTTCGCTCAGCGGCAGGCCGGCCTTCTCGACGATCTTGTTGGTAATGCCGCCGTAGATGCTGATGGGCGAGAAGCCGCCGCCTTGCGCCCCGTGGATGACCATGAGGCCCATCATCAGCGGGTTGATGCCGTACTTCGCTGCAAATCCGAGTGCAATCGGCGCAATGATGGCGACCGCGGCCGGGCTGACTGCGCCGACGGCAGTAAGGGCAGCGGCGATCCCGAACATGATCCACGGGATCGCGGCGATGCGTCCGCCCACGGCGCGTACAGCCAGCCGCACGAGCCAGTCGATGGTGCCGTTGTTCTGGGCCTGCGCAAACAGGAAGGTGATCCCGACCAGGGTCAGGAACAGGTCGGCGGGGAACCCCGCAAGAATCCCTTTCGCCTGCATGCCTGCGACCAGAGTGCCCACCAGGAAAGCACCAACAAAGGCAATGACGCCCATGTTGATCGGCAGGACAGTGGCGATGACGAACATGGCACACAGGGCAAGAATCGATATCAGATGAGGTGACACGGTTATCTCCTTCAACAGCCGTACGGGCGAGCCGTGCCGGCGCCACGCTGCGGTGGCTTAATCACTGGAAAAGTGCGGCATTGCGATGCCGCTGTGCAGGAAACGACGCTTGAGCTAAACGTCCAGGCGTATGTGGAGTGGTACGCCTTTGGGGCTTCGATGATGGATCTGGGATATTCGGGCGGTGATCATGGTTTGTCTCCTACGCAATGAATAGACCGTTCTGGCGGCCGACTGGTTGTTGTTATTTTTGTAGGAGTAAACGTACGCCCTCGGCGATGCCCGATCAATCGCAGGGACGCATGAACGTTTACGGTGAGCGGAACGATCCGCCAGTGGATTCAGGAGGCAGCGGGGAAAACGGACTTAGCCGGCGTTATGCCGGGACATCCGGCAGACAGCGCTGAGCGCGAGCAGGTTCGGATCGCGCTCGCGCACGCGAAGGAAACTGAGGCCAATGGTCTGGCGCATCGCAAAGGGGTACTTGAGGGGAATCAGTTTGATTTTTTCACCGAAAACATTCCGAACACGCCCTGGCAGAAGCGTGTAGCCCATGCCTGCGCTGACAAGGTTCATCAGGGAAAAAATGTCGCCCACCTGCATCACGACATTCGGCGTAATCCCCGCCTGGCGGAACGCTTCAAGAAAACCGTGGTGCGTGACGAATCCTTCTGCCAGGCTGACGAAATGTTCCTTCGCGCAGTCCCGCAAATCGACTTCCGTGCGCGCCGCGTAGGGGGACCCCGCTGGAGCCGCGAAGAAAATCTCGTCTTCAAAAAGGGGGACGGATTCAATTTCCGGTTCGGCCTCGGGAACGGCCATCAATACGGCGTCGATGGCGTTCTGTTTGAGCTTTTGCAGGAGATCCGCGTTCGAACCGAGTACGAGTTCGGTCTGCAGTTCGGGCTTGCGCATCTTCAGTCCGATAATGACTTCGGGTGCCGTCCTGGTCGTCAGGGAATAGAGCGAGCCGATCTTCAGATGATCCGAAGAATAGCCGGCGGCCCGTTGCGTGGCCCGTATCCCCTCCACCATCGTTTGGATGACTTCACGGGCGGCATCGGCAAGGACCAGGGCTGCATTGGTAGGGATCAGATTGCGGCCTTCGAGGTTGAACAGCTTGCATGACGTGCTTTCCTCCAGGGAGTGGAGCGCGCGATGGACGCTGACTGCGCTGATGTCCAGCTTTTCAGCCGCGGAAGTAAGGTTGCCGCCTTCCAGGTAGGCCAAAAGGACTTCAAGCTTGCGGAAGGTAATCTCTTCCTTGATCTGGCTGCGCATCGGTGACTCTTTCTTTCAAGACGCTGAAATGTGAGAGCAAGAAATCCTGTCTGGTCGAATCCCGTGACGCCGTTCGACCCATCCCTTGTTTTTCACGACTGATTCATCAATGACTGGTTGGCACTTTATCACGCCAGTAGATGAAGACGGACCACGCTCTTGCGTTCAATCACTGCATTGTCATGTGCTTGGCGAAAAATCCATTCACGTTGCCCATAAGTGATATTGCCAGTCCGAATTGGTTTTATCCCGCGCAAGACGGTATACCTAGAGGCTGGGCAAAAACAGGTGGAGTGACGCAATGCGCAAAATTATTATTTCTTTTTCGGACTTGTTGTTGGCTAACTCATTGAGCAGGGCAGAATGCATGATGAACTGCTACGTTCGGGAACAGAGCCAGGAAGAGTCTTATACGTCAAATGCAGGTGGATGGAATTAGGCATCGGCGAAACCCATCTGCCATGTGTTGCTGACTGTAGGCAAGGACAGCGACCTTAGAATCGAAGTCGATCACGGGCTGGAGGCATGCGCTTCCAGCCCGTTTACTTTTTTCGCTTCACTTGCCGCCTTTTCTCCCATGGTTCCGTGCAGACAGCTGATCTGCATCAGTCCGCATGCATGCTGACAATTTGTTACGACTTGGATAGAACTGCCTTTCGGATTGGCGACTCCATTGAGCACATCCTGCGCGTGCACTCTCTCCCGAGAGAAAGAATTGCTGCGCGGGGCACGTTGTTCAACAGAACAGGAGAAATCGAATGCGAAGAAATCACACCGGACTTTCCATCCTGGCCGCTGCGCTGCTGGCGGCTGCCTCCCTTAAGGTCCATGCGCAGAGCAGCACGACGCTCGGCACCGGCGGCAGCACCGCCGGCAACGGCACGTCCAGCACGACGCTGGGAACCGGCGGCAGCTCGGCCGGTTCGGGCGACTCTTCAGGCAGCTCAAGCACCCTCGGCACGGGCGGCAGCTCCGCAGGCAGCGGTTCCACCGGATCGACGGTAGGAACCGGTGGCAGCTCCGCTGGCACCGGCGGCTCCTCAGGCAGTTCCAGCACCCTTGGCACGGGCGGCAGTGCCGCAGGCAGTGGCTCCACCGGATCGACGGTAGGAACCGGTGGCAGTTCCGCAGGCACTGGGGATTCCTCCGGTAGCTCCAGCACCGTGGGCACCGGCGGCAGCGCCGCGGGAACCAGCGGATCGGGCGCCTCAACGGGCGCGAGCGCATCTGGCGCTCACGACATGGACAGCTCGCCCGGCAAGAAGCATCACAAGAACAAGAGCAAGGACTGCCCTCCGGGACTGGAGAAGCAGGGCCGCTGCTAAGACCTCCTAACACGTTCACTCACGTGCGCCCGATGCCCATCCCGACCGGGGAGGGCAGGGCCGCAAGTAAAAAAGCGACCAAGGAGAATCGATCATGAAACCGAAACTCAGACTGAGCCTGCTCGCCGGCATGGCAGCGGTTGCCGCTTCACTCGGCGTTCACGCGCAGACGACGAGCGGCACGAGCAGCACCGAAAGCAGCGGCTTCGCCGCGGGCCGTCACGCCGACGGCGGCACCGGCGTGCGCAAGGCGGAGAGCAGCACCACCACGAGCACGAGCGGCAGCACATCCGGCTCCACCGGCAGCAGCGCCAGCAGCTCCAGCACCATCGGCAGCGGCGGCAGTGCGACCGCGGGCAGCGGGGTTGGCGCGTCCAGCGTCGGCACCGGCGGCACATCGGCGGGTACGCAGGACAGCAGCGGCGGCACCGCCACCAGCTCGAGCGGCCCGGGCGCCAGTGCCAGTGCAAGCGGCCCGAGTGGCAGCAGCGCATCCGGGCCATCAGGAAGCACGACCGACCCGGCAAAGGGTGCATCGGGTTATGCGCGCGACAATGCGGGAACCGGAACGAAGGCGCACGGCAAGAGCGGCGCGCCGGGACAAAAGAAGAAGCAGGAAGAATAAAAAAATTGCGGCGTGCGCCGGCAGTGCGCGCCAGCCGTGGAAGAAGCCCCGCTGCGGAAGCGGGGCTTCGTCATTCTGGCTATTCCTCCTTTGCAGTGCGCTGCGGATGCTTGTGCACGTCCACAAATCGCAGCATTTCGCCCAGCCTCTCCTCATCCTCGGGAGCAAATCCGCACGTTGCCTTGAAGTCCTGCGGGTTCTCGTACGTCCCGAACAGCATGTCCCACCACACAATGTCGCCGTAGTTGTTGCGATGCCGCTTGTGCTGATGGTGGATACGGTGCATCTCCGGCCGCTGGAAGACATAACCGATCCAGCGCGGCGTTTTCACGCTCGTGTGATAGAAGAATTCTCCGATCGCGGTGCACAAGGTGTAGATCGCACCTGCGGCGGGAGACAGGCCGAGCAGCGTGTACACCAGCAGGCTGCCGATGATCGAATTCACGACCATTTCAACGGGATGCTTGTAGAAGGACGTGATGACTTCCAGCCGCTGCGGGCTGTGGTGGATCTGGTGGAAATGCGTCCAAAGGAAATCGCTCGTATGCCGCAAGCGATGCCACCAGTAGAACACGAAGGTCGCGATGAAGTAGGCAACGACACCGCCCGCCCAGTCCGGCAGGTGGCGTGACAGGTGGAACAGAGAATAGCTCGACAACCATTTTTCCCAGGTGATGCCGGCAAGCAGGACAACCGCAAGCTGCACCGCATTGATGGCCAACACACGAACGGGCCAGGTGGGTACGCGCGGGAGCGCCCAGCCGGGGCTTACGCGCTCGAGAATGAAGCAGGCGACAAAAGTCAGGATGATCCAGTGCAGCATGATGTCTCCTCCGAAGTTAGGGTGTGGAGGAGTGTAGGAAGCCGGCCCTGATTCGCTCCAGCAGCAACGCGGGCGTATCGGGATTCGCTACCCGCAGTAGTAAGGAGCCGCGGTAACTCATGTTCAATTGTTTTTGTGCCAAGGTCGCCGAAAAACCATCCAGGTGGATGGGAACTGGATGGTGGAGAGCTGGTCATATGCTGCAGGAGGATAAAAACATGGCACGCGAACCAGTAGCACAAGACACCCGGCTAAAAGTTGGCGATACGGAAAAGATCACCATCAACCTCGGGCCCGTAGACCTAGGACAAATCGACTTGCTGGTACAGGAAGGTTTCTATTCGAACCGGACCGACCTGATCCGCACCGCAATACGCAATCAGTTGCAATTGCATGGCGATGTCATCCGGCAAACCGTGGCGCGAAAAAGCCTCGTGCTCGGCCTGCAGCAGTATTCCCGCGCCGATCTGGAGGCGGTGCGCAGCGCTGGTCAGACCTTGCAGATACAGGTGCTGGGATTGGCCAGCATTGCTCCGGATGTCACACCCGAACTCGCGCTTGCCACGATCGACTCCATCACCGTGCTGGGTGCCCTGCACGCCAGCCCTGCCGTCAAGGCCGCATTGGCCGGGCGGATTCACTAACGATGTTGAAAGATGTCCATGAAAATCAATGACGGCTTCCTCGCGCAGATGCGCGAAGCCACCCAACTGCTGCAAACCGAAGGACCGATGGCGGCGACTGCTGCCATACAACGCGCGCTGCACGGTGCGTCGCCCGACGCCACATCGCCACAGCACGCTGACTGGACGGCGTTCCTGCCGCAGGCGCCGGCAATGCCGGACCTTAATCCTCAACAGACCGGCGCCGATGTTCTCGCACGATTCGCCAAGCTTGCACCCGGCGCATGGTCCGGTGCCGCCGCACGCCAGCGGGTCGAAGACGTCGAGGCCCATGAGGTCCCCGCGTCCAGCAACGCCCACGCTCCCAAGGGCCGCTTCATTGCAGGATCATTTACCAACAGCGCCGGTACACGCGCCTACAAGCTGTACATCCCGAGCGGATACAAGGACGAACCGCTACCGCTGGTTGTCATGCTGCACGGGTGCACGCAGAATCCCGACGATTTCGCGGCAGGTACGGGCATGAACAACGCCGCAGAAGAAGAGAATTGCTTCGTCGTCTATCCGGAACAGACGAAGAACGCCAACGGATCGCAATGCTGGAACTGGTTCCAGCCGGGCGACCAACGGCGTGATCACGGCGAACCGTCCATCCTTGCCGGTATCGCGCGCGACGTAGCGGGCAAATACAAGATCGACTCCAGCCGCGTCTATGTCGCCGGGTTGTCCGCGGGCGGCGCGATGGCAGTCGTGCTGGCTGCCACCTATCCTGAGGTATTCGCTGCTGTCGGCATTCACTCCGGGCTGCCGTATGCGGTTGCACACGATGTGCCCTCGGCCTTTGCCTCGATGAAGCGGCGCAAGCTGAAGCCTGGGGCGCAGCAGCCGGCGCCGCTCGGAAAGATGGTGCCCGCCATCGTCTTCCACGGGGATCGTGACGCGACAGTTGCACCACTCAACGGTGATCAGGCGCTGGCACAATGTGTCCCTATCGCAAGCGATCCAGGCACACGCGCCGACGTAAAGAAGGAGACGGCGCCTGGAGGGCGCAGCTATACGAAAACCGTCATCCATGATTCGCAGGGTCAGATCGTTGCGGAAAAATGGGTTGTGCATGGCGCAGCGCATGCATGGTCAGGTGGCAGCCGCAAGGGTTCATACACCGATCCCAAGGGCCCGGATGCCTCGCGTGAAATGCTGCGCTTCTTCCTTGCGCAACGGCGGCCCATTTCTTGAATGCCGATGTTCGTGTAGGCTAGGGCATGGACAACGACAATGTCATCCCGCTGAGCGGTCCGTTCCGCATCCATGATTCCATGGGGCGGACCTGGACGGTGCAATCCATCCGTATCTACGACGAGGGCTACGGGATCATCGATGTCTACGTCGACATGGAAGCATCCATGGAAGACGATCCTCTCCACAACGACCCGCTTGTGATCCGGCAGATCCTGTCGCGACTGCGCGCTCTCGGTTACGACGGTCCCGACTTCGGCCCGGGCGATGCCGGTTTGCAGGACGACAGGCTCATCGTCCTCGAGGCGCCCGAGGAATTCACCCGGTTTGCCGCAAGCAAGGGATGGAAGAACCTTGCCGAAGCGTATGCGGACGATGAACTCCCGGCCACGGTCGCAGGCGATGACCAGGTCGATCCCCTTGCCTTGGCAGCATTCGACGCATTGATGCGACGCCTCGCCGTCAAGTGACGCAACGGATGCCGTTCCGCCGGACTATTCTTGTCCGGCATTTTTTTACTCACTGAAACTTCCCTCATGCTGGAGGCGGATCAAGCATGCAGCGGAAAAGGCTTTGCTCCTGCAGTTGAATGTCTACTATCGAAGCGACCCGGCGTGAATTCACAGGGAGCTAGATTTCAAGCAGCGGCGTTGGCGGAAGGCGTGATCGAAAGCCGCGCTTGTTGAAGGAGACGATATGAGTGAACACACTGTGCAGCAACACAACCTGCGGCCAGCGGCGATCTGGAACAGCGGCGGCATGCAGTACGAAGCGATCAGCGAGACCATTGCCGATGCCATCGAGCACTGCGTGCTGCGGTTGAATCCGAGATCGGGCGAACATATTCTCGACCTGGCGACAGGTACCGGCTGGGGCGCCCGCCGGGTGGCGGCACGCGGCGCGCAGGTGACCGGTGTCGACCTCGGCGCCGATCTCATCGATGCCGCACGTTCGCGTGCGCAGGCAGAGCAGCTGAAGATCGATTTCCATGTGGGCGATGCGGAAGCGCTGCCCTTTGAAAACAAGACCTTCGATGGCGTAATCTCCACCTTCGGCATCATGTTCGTCAGCAAGCCGGAAGCAGCCGCGGTGGAGCTGTCCCGCATCTGCAAGCCGGGCGCGCGGATCGTGCTCGCCACCTGGCCCGCCGACGGGACGCTCGCAGGCCTGTTCAAGGTCATGAAAGCCTACATGCCCACGCCCGCGACACCGGCGCCGCCGTCCCCCTTTGAATGGGGAAGCCGAGAGCGCGTGCAGCAACTCCTCGGCCAGAGCTTCGACCTGCGCTTCGAAACCGGCACGACGGTCCTGCGGGCGCCGAGCGGGGAGACCGTATGGAATATTTTTGTTGCCGGCTACGGGCCCACGAAGGCGCTGGCGCAGGGACTCGACGCGCAACGTCTGGAAGGCTTGAAGCAGGACTTCATTGCGTACCATGAAGGATTCAAGTCGGAGCTGGGCGTGGCGATGCCGCGCGATTACCTTGTGACATTCGGCATCCGAAAATCATGACGCCTTGTTCGGTTGTCGGTTCGCAAGCCGCTGCCTGAAGAAGGCGAGGATTTCATCCCGCGCGGCGACCGTCGGCTGTCCCTCCTCATCGATCAGGTGGGCAGTGACGACGCTGTGCGGCGACCCGACAACCTGGGCAAAGAACGGCGCCGTCTCGCGATTGGCAGCGCTGTCGGGTAGCTCGCGCGCAATGAAGCGGTCGCCTAGTGCCTCCTGGTAGGCGGCGAAGCGTTGCGCGGTGCAGAACCGGTCCCCCTTGAACCGGTAGGCCATTACCGTTAGGTCTTCCCGGTCGAGCCGCTGCTTCACCGCCGCGAGTTCCTCGGGAGCCATCTCGATGCCGGCGGGATTATTGAGCGGTAGCGTGGGCTGCGAGAGGACGGGCGCCAGCATCGAGGGCTCCAGCATCATCGTGAGCGCGAAATTCCCGGTGAAGCACATGCCGATCGCACCCACGCCCGGCCCTCCGCATTCCTCATGTGCACGCCGGGCAAGTGCCCGCAGCCATACCGTCACCGGGCTCGACGCGTTGGCGGCAAAGGCGCGGAATTCCGCACTCACGCAGGCGCGCTTGAAGACGGCCATCCCTTCCTCCGCATCCGGTACCGCGCCGTCGCGCCCGAACAGCGATGGCATGTACACCGTGAATCCGGCATCCCGCACCCATCGGGCGAAGCGTGCAACGTGCGGACTGATCCCCGGCATTTCAGTCATTACGATCACGGCCGGACCGCTGCCGGCGACATGGACTTTCTTCGTCACATCGTTCAGCGTCATCTGGCGTCCCGCAAAGTCGTCGAGGGGATCGTCCTCATTCAGGTTTCGCTTCGTCATCAATCAGGCTCCTTGTTTGAAATGGATCGGCAGACTGCAACGCCAGTCTGGCCAAAGACCAGGAACCGGGAAATGGCCTGTTGCGACATTTTTCATGCCAAATCGGACAGGGTGATCCACAGTTGTCCGTTGTCGGCCCGGACGAGAGGAGCGAACGCGGGGATCAGCGCCGCCAGCCGCCGAAGCGGTGGGGCCGGAAGCCGTGGTGATGCCAGGGATGTCCTCCCCGGCCTCTCCAGAATTGAAGGTTGAAGCGGAAGTGGACGGGCGGCCATGCGTAAACCGGCGCGGGTGTTACATACGCGGGTGCTGTGGCGTAGGGATAGTCGTAGGCGGAGACCGGGGGATAGGCATCATAAGGCTGTTCATACGGAGCAACAACGGCACATCCGGAGAGTGCCGCCGCGAGAACAACCAGGACGAACAAGCGCTTCATGCTGGCCTCGATGCATGACATCCGTTGGACAGGCCTGCCGCCTGCGCGTTCGATCCTACTCCGCTTCCGGGGCGCCGCTGATGGCGTGACCGCCGTTGAACAACGCCGGTGGCCACCATCCGATCCCGGCCGTCACCTCGGAATCGAACTGCAGACGCGCCTGTGAGGGAGGATAGGCCTTGTTGTTGTAGGAGAACCCCGCGACTTCCAGCGTCCCGCCGTTCAAGGCCTCGCACTCCTTGTCCAGCGTGAAGGTCGATTCCACCGTACCCTCATCGCCGACCGTGCGCCTCGACTGACGCGCGTCGGCAAGCGGCATTGCCGTTCCCTGCCGCGTAATGACACGCGATTGCGCAAGCGCGTTATCCATGCCTTCCGGCATCCGTACGCGAAGGTAGGAAACCTTCCGGTGTGCAAACCCCGCTGGAAAGACAGGCGGCAAGGGGACGACATAGGAGGGCGACAGGGTGGCGATTCTCGACGGACATTTAAACTCGATCGAGACGGGCAGGTCGTTGTACGGCTTCAAAACCGCCTGTGCATTGTTGGCAGTCGCTTCTTCGTCATCGGTAAAAAATACGGCTTCCCTGGTGCCGGATGTCGTCATCGCGACACATCCGGTCAGCATGAGAGATAAGGCTGGAACGATACGCGGTCGCATGGTTGCACCTCCTGCAGGAATCGCATGAAAACCTGCATGAGCCGTGCCAGGAAAACGCTGAACCGCCGCCTCGATCAACTCCCGGAAAGCGTCAACAACTGATAGCCGGCGAACCCCGCCAGCAGCACCGCCGATCCGCGGCGAATCCAACGGAGATGCGCTGCACGCAACCGCTCCCGCAGTCGTCCGACCATTCCTACCAGCACGAACCACCACAGTGCCGATCCGAAGAACACGCCGGCAATCATCCATAGGGGCGAAGCGGTCGCCATACCGCCGGCCAGGGAGGAAAACACCGCGACGAATGACAGGATGGTCATGGGATTAGACATCGTCAGCAGGAAGGTGCCGCCGAAGGCGTGCCAGCCCTTTACCCCACCCTTGGCCGCAGCTGCGTGCTGCGGTTCCGCGGCGTTCCATGCGCTCCATGCCAGCCACAGAAGGAATACCGCGCCGCCCAGTGCAAGCACCGAGCGCGCATCGGTCAGCAGCGTAATCAGCGCCGTGACGCCGAGGGCGCCGATGGCGCCGTACATCGCATCGGCCGCCGCCGCGCCCAGCCCGGTCGCGAGGCCGACTCGCGGCCCGTAATCGAGCGTGCGCTGAATGCAAAGCAGACCAATCGGCCCGACTGGCGCGGCAATCGACAAGCCGATCAGCATCGACTTGAGGAAGAGGGGAACGAGTGAGGTATCCATACAGGAAAGTCTAGCTAGCCTGGTGGCGCCGTGGAATGTGCTTTTTCAGGCAAAATGGCTGAATCGCCTGAAAAGTGAAAGGAGATCCTGCAATGCACCCCGTGGACGATAAATCCTGGCGTATCCTCGCCGCCCTGCAGGAAGACGCCCGCGCCTCGCTCAAGACGCTGGCCGAACTGGCCGGACTGTCGGTGCCGGCCACCGCCGAGCGCATCAAGAAGATGGAGGACGCCGGCATCATCCGCGGTTACCACGCCGACATTGCGCCGGAAGCGCTGGGCTACATCATCAAGGCCGTGGTCGCTATCACCACCCAGCATCCCTACAAGCAGAAATTCATCGAGGTGCTGCGGGCCAAGCCGCAGGTGCTGGAATGCCTGCACGTCACCGGCGCGGATTCCTGCCTGTTCACGGTCGTGGCGAAGGATATGGCCGACCTGGAGCAGTTCCTCGCCAGCATCAACCAGTACGGCGAGACGCGGACGTCAATCGTGATGTCGTCGCAGATTCCGCACCGGGGAGTGCAGCGCTTCTGACGGACGTCGCCGGAAAGACGGGGCGTCGCCCGATGCCAGAGTGGCTCATCCGAAACGCGACGCTCGGAGAGGTCAATGGCAGCATTCGTCTATGCCGATTTATTCTCGCGTGCGTCAATATCGGCCAGCGACTCGCGCCCGCGTTCGGTCACATCGAACCCTTCTCCCACAGTGCGGGGGGCGATCAATCCCTTCCTGCTCAGGAAGGTCGCGACATCCGCCTCGATGGCTCCCGGCGCAGCGTAGGCTACGGCGCGCAGTCCGTCGATGCATCGTTGAAGAAACAAGGTCTGCTGCCCCTTCTCGGTGAGTACATACACGCCCCCTTTGGACGTGACGTACTTCAGTCCGACGAGACGCTTCGCGTTGCGCGCCACGCACGCACTTTCACGCTCGCCTTTTCGCAACCGGCGAAT
Source organism: Noviherbaspirillum sp. ST9 (assembly GCF_048799745.1). Lineage (NCBI taxonomy): Bacteria > Pseudomonadati > Pseudomonadota > Betaproteobacteria > Burkholderiales > Oxalobacteraceae > Noviherbaspirillum > Noviherbaspirillum sp. ST9. Next base: position 128,409 of record NZ_JBLWFR010000003.1, read on the forward strand.
CTGCGCTAGTGCCTCGTATTCATCCTTCGTCAACTTGTCGTCCATGGCTTTTCCCTTGAAAGGTGCGCAGTGTATCAGGGGGCGGGGGTGCGCTCTATTTTTTGCGCTTTCCGGGATTGGGCTTGGATGCTGACGGAGGACGCGAGGCGCGAATCTGCGCGAACAGTGTCCTTGCGTCCTGCACCGCACGTTCCTGCGTGCGCATTGCCGGAATGTCGTCATGCAGCGTGAAGAAGTCCGCGGCCTGCGCTCGCATCACATGCTTGATCGCGGCGTCATCGCTCATGTCGTACATCTCGGTCAGGAGCGTGGTGACTTCGTCCAGGTATTGTTCGTAGGTCATTGGCATGGCGGGGCGGGCAGGGCAGGTGAAAGAGTGCGTACTATATCAGGCCCGAACCGGCGAAAAGGAGAGGGCAAGACGGCGTCAGGCCGGTATGGATGAACGGGACACCAGCAGGCGCTCGAACTGGTCCGGCGGCACCGGACGCGAGAACAGGAATCCCTGCCCGAAGTCGCAGCCCGCGTGCTGTAGCCAATCACACTGTTCCGGCGTTTCCACCCCTTCCGCGATCACCTTCAGGCCGAGCTTGTGTGCCATCACGATGATGGTTTCCGCAATGGTCCGGCTGGTGCTGTTGGGGGCGGTGCCGCGAATGAAGGACTGGTCGATCTTGAGATAGTCGACGTCGAACTTCTTCAGGTAGGCCATGGAGGAATAGCCGGTCCCGAAATCGTCGATCGCCACCTGGATGCCCGCATCGCGCATGCTGAGCAATTGTTCCGCGGTCGCCGACGAGGTGTTGAACAGCAGGCCCTCCGTGATCTCTACCGAGATGCTGTTCCATGCCAGGCCGAATTCGCTCAGGTGGCGGCCCCAGTTCAGCCCGCCCTTGCGCTGCATGAACTGCAGCGGCGATGCGTTGACGCTAACCTGGAATAGCGATCCTGTGAGCTCGGTCCATCGCTTCGACCACGCCGTCGCCTGCATGAATACCCAGTTGCCGATTTCATTGATCAGGCCGCTTTCCTCGGCCAGGCCGATAAACTCGGACGGTGGCAGCATGCCTTTGTAGGGATGGTGCCAGCGCAGCAGCGCTTCGCCTTTCATGATCCGCCCGCGCGCCAGTTCCACGACGGGCTGGAAGTACAACTGCAGTTCGTTGCGCGGCAAGGCATTGCGCAACTCGCCCATCATCGTGATGCGGTGCCATGCCTGCTCCTGCATCGACCGCGTGAAGAAATGGAACTGGTTGCGCCCGGCGTTCTTCGAGACGTACATCGCCTGGTCGGCATTGCGCACCAGGTGTTCCGGGTCTTCGCCGTCGTCGGGATACACCGTGATGCCGATGCTTCCGGATACATGAACGCGTTCCTGCCCGAGTTCGAACGGCCGTGCCAGCGCGTCCAGGATTTTCTGCGCGATGTCTTCGACGTGGGCGCGGCTTTCGAGGTCGATCAGGATCACCGTGAATTCGTCGCCGCCCAATCGCGCGACGGTATCGGCGGCACGCACGCAGGAGCGGATGCGGTTGGCGCATTCGCGCAGCAGTTTGTCGCCCGCATCGTGGCCGAGCAGGTCGTTGACTTCCTTGAATCGGTCGAGGTCGATGAACAGCAAGGCGACCGGCTTTCCGCTGCGCTTGGCGCTCTGCACTTCCTTGTCCAGCCGGTCGCGGAACAGGTTGCGGTTGGGCAGGCTGGTCAGTGAATCGAAATTGGCCCGGCGCAACGTCTCCTGCTCGGTCGAAATGTCGATGGTCGTGCCCACCATGCGGGTTGCCCAGCCTTTCTCGTCGCGACTGACAACGGCGCCGCGCGACAACAGCCACTTCCAGCTGCCATCCTTGCAGCGGACGCGGTATTCCGCCGAAATGAACGGAATGCGTCCTTGCAAGCAGGCCATGGTATTCGCCCGGATCCTCTCCTGGTCCTCAGGATGGGTAATGGCCAGCCAGTTTTCGAGCCGGTTGCCGATTTCGTTCTCGTCATAACCCAGCATGGCTCTGCCGCGTGCGGAAAACACGAAGCGGTTGGCCGGAATATCCCAGTCCCACACGCCATCCCCGGCGGCTTCCAGGGCAAGGTGGAAGCGCTCCTCGCTTGCATGCAGGGCGTTGCGCGCGTGCACCTCGTTCGTCACGTTATGGCCGAAGGCAAGGATGCCGGCGACTGATCCGTCCGCTGCAAATATCGGCTGGAAGATGAAATCAATGTAAGCCTCGACCAGCGGCGCGCCCGGGGAGGGCTGCAGACGCAACTTGTGTGCTTGTCCCGCATAAGGCTGTCCGGTGGCGTACACCTTGTCGAGCAGCTGGATCAGCGGGTGCCCGGCAGCATGAGGAAAGGCTTCGCGTACCGGAATGCCGATGATCTGGCGATGGCATACCACCTTGTAGAAGGGCTGGTTGACGATTTCAAAGATATGCGTCGGGCCGCGCGTGACGCAGATGCCACCGGGAGCCCGGTCGAACAGTTCCTGGATCGGGAGCAAGCGGGAATGACTGCTTTCGTCGCGAACATCTTTGTCTGTTGCGTTCGGAAATACTTCGAAAACGGAACGTCCGGCAATATCGTCGCGCAAGAGTGACCACGCCGCGAGGAAGGCGTCGGTTGCCCCGGTAATCGTCAAGTCCTCACCCAGCATCAACAATGATTTCGTCGATGCATTGAAGTCCGGAAGGTCGTTCGTGGCTGCAGTCATTTGCCGCCCCGTTCAGCGGTGCACGGGATGTCACCATTGGGTGCTGACTAGTGACCTATAGTTCCATGCCAAAACGGGCAACTTGATGATGAACACGTCGAGATCTGATGGTCGAGACTGTTCGGCTGATTCCCGAATCGGCACGAAGTCTATGCAAGTTTTTCGTAAAACCCGGTAATCCTGTCCATTTGCTCCAGAATGCGTTCGCTTGTGGTCGCGACATTGGTCGCCAATTGGCGCTTTATTGCGTCCGCACCGACACGGGCCGCGAGCGCGTTCTCGAAGAACACCCATTGCTGGCGTGCCAGTTCCAGTTCGCTCTTGATCTGCACGGTGTTGTTCGGCACGCCGGAAAGCACGTCCAGCGCCTCGACGAACTCCTTGCGTGCGACTTCCAGTTTGCCTTTCGCATCCGCCGGATCGATGTTCCAGTTGATGGCCTGGTAAAACTTCGCCATCCTTTGCGACAGCATGCGCTGCCTTCCGGACAAGTTGACCAGGCGTCCGGCGCTGCTCGGCGATGTCTTCTCCAACTGGACGGTAGCGGTATGCGCCAGCGTCAGGACTTCCTCGCTGGCCGTCATGACATAGGCCGCGTCCTTGGTATTCGGCGCGCGTCCGACCAGCACTTCCTTGTAACGCAACCAGACCTTTTCCAGCTCGCCCAGCGTTGCCTTGTTGTCCGGGGACGGCGCAAAAGCCTTCAGTTCGACCAGCTGACGGTCGAACATAGCCAGCGACGTATCGAGTATGGTGCGCGAGCGCTCGAGATCGATCGACTGGCCGATCTGCAGATAGCTCTTTGCCAGCCGCTGCGACAACATGCGCTGCCGTCCGGCCTTGTTGATGGCGTCATTCAGGTTGACGATCTGCGCCGATGCGCGCTGCGTTGCCATGCTCCCCACGCCGATGAGCAACGTGCCGATGACGAACTGCCTTCTCTTCATTTTTTCTCCGTACTAAATGCTTGCGGCCCCAGCCGCCACATGCTGGAAAAGCAATATTTATTCCAATTGGAAACAGCCAAGGTGCGCACCAAATTTGCTTGTCCCATCAGGCTACCGCCGCACCAGGCTTGGGCGCTATAGGCAATTGTGCCTACCTTTGTCGTTACATTTGTTACGGTTGTGTAAATCATTGCTTGGTCGAAAAACCATATACTTTGGATAACGTTACCGATGCCGTTTTTTCCTTGCATCCTCGCTACAGAAAGGAGTGGCCATGATTCAAAAACTCAAACAACTGTTCGTCTCCTTCGTGATCGTGTCGTTCACCTTCGTCGGCTTCACCCAGTCGGTCCAGGCCGCGATGGTCAGCACCGAGCAAGCCGCCGCCGCCCACACTTCCCAGCAGAACAGGGAAAGACTTGCCGCGGCGCTCGACCGTCCCGATGTAGCGGCACAGCTTGAAAAAATGGGTGTCGACAAGACCGAGGCACAAGCGCGCGTGGCGGCCATGAACGATGAAGAAGTGGCGGCCATGGCCGGGCGCATCGACAGCCTCCCGGCGGGCGGCGATATCCTCGGCGCGATCGTGTTTGTTTTCGTGCTGCTGCTGGTGACTGACATCCTGGGTCTGACCAAGGTGTACCCGTTCACCCGCTCGGTTCGTTAAGCACACGCGTCAATGCGACCCGGAATGACCAGCTGCCGGCATCGATGGATGCCGGCGGCGCTCATTTTTCTGACGGTCTTGTTGACCGGATGCGCAACGCACACCCGCGCCCTGCTGCAGGACAGCGCGTCCCGCTTGCCGCCACGCGCCGAGCTGTCGTCGACACCCTTCTTCCCGCAGGAGCGCTATCAGTGTGGACCGGCATCGCTGGCGATGTCGCTGGCGACGGCGGGCATCGATGTCACTCCCGATGTGTTGAAACCGCAGGTCTATGTGCCGCAACGCGAAGGCAGCCTGCAGCCTGAAATGCTCGCCGCGGCTCGCCGCAACGGTGCCGTCGCCGTGACCATTCCCCCCAGTCTCGATGCCTTGCTGGCTGAGTTGGCCGGGGGCAATCCGGTCCTGGTCCTGCAAAACCTCAGCCTTTCCTGGGCGCCGCTCTGGCACTACGCGGTGGCCATCGGCTATGACCTCGAGCAGCAGGAAATACTCCTGCGCTCCGGCACGACCGAGCGGCTGGCGATGTCGCTCTATACCTTCGACAAGACATGGGAGCGCGGCAACCGCTGGGGCATGGTCACGCTGCCGCCGGGCCGTTTGCCGTCTACTTCCTCGGAAGCCACGGTTGTTGATGCGCTGGTTGCTTTCGAAAAGACCGCCAACGCCCCCCGCGCGCGGCAGGCGTACGCATCCGCATTGGAGCGATGGCCGCATAACCTCGTCCTGCAACTGGGATTGGGGAACACGGCCTATGCCGCCGGCGACCGCAGGGCAGCCGCTGCTGCATTTCGCCAGGCCACGCAGGAACATCCGGAGAATGCACCGGCATTCATCAATCTCGCAACGGTGCTTCTCGAGCTCGGGGAAGTGAAACAGGCGCGCCAGGCAGCGGAAAATGCGCTCGCCCTTGGCGGCCCATGGCGTGAGGCGGCCGCCTCGACGCTGAAGGCCATCGAGCAGGCGAAATAGGATCGCTGGACATCTCCGCGTTCGCTCGTCCTCCGGCCGCATCAACCACGAACTTCCCGAACGTATAATTTTGCGCATTCGCATCAATACAAGGGAACGCAATGCCGCACCCCGAAACATCATCCCTCGCTCATGAATGGGCGACTCTGCAAAACAACTACGAGGACTATGAAAAGAACGCCCTGCTGATCAAGCTGGGCGGTGCGGTTTTGGTTGTCTGCAGCCTGGCGTCTGTGCTGGACGCAGCATTCGCTGTTGCGTTGTTGCTGGTGCTGTGGGTACAGGAAGGCATCCTCAGGACCGGCCAGTCGCGCCTCGGGGTCAGGATCCTGCGCATCGAGCAGTTGCTCAGGCAGGCCACGCCGCAGGTCGCCTATGCCTGCCAGCTGCATTCCGAATGGCAGGCAGCGCGTCCGGGAACCGGCGGACTGCTGGGGGAGTATGCGAAGAATATGCTGCGGCCCACCGTGGCGTTCCCGTATGCGGTGCTGATCCTGCTGCAGCTCGGATGGTCGGTGTTCCGCTAAAAACAAAAGGCCCGGTGCATGAACCGGGCCTTTTTCGTATTTGGTTGCGGGGACAGGATTTGAACCTGTGACCTTCGGGTTATGAGCCCGACGAGCTGCCAGACTGCTCCACCCCGCGTCTGAGGGGGCGAATTCTACCGGCACCGATTCCGAAAAGCAAGCAAAAACCGAAAACTCTTTTCTATCCAAGGGATTTCAGTGAGATTCCTTGCTCTGGCGTTCCTTCCAGATAGTCGTGGCCGGCATTCGTCAGGCGCCAGAAGCCACTTTCCGATTCGGCGATCCAACCCTTGTCGGACAGCAGGTGCAAATGATGGCGAATCACAGCCGGGTCCGTATTGAGGCGGTTGGCAATTCCTGTCGCGTTGAGCAGCGGTTCCGGCGCTTCCAGGAGCTTTCCAAGAATCGCTTCCATCAGCATTTGATCTCGCTTCATGGTGTTGAAAATGGCAAAAAGAGTGATGTTAGCGGAATTGCTCGGACACGCGCCTATTCCGTTGCAAGCAACATGCCCCGCACTTGCTTGCACCAATATCCGACTGCATGGAGATATCCCTCCCACACGCAACCATTGCAGCCGCGACCGCAGCAGCTTGTCGGCTCTTCCGGCGGCGCGCGAAAAGCGATCTTCTTGTGTGCCAGTCGTCCGCCAAGATCGGCAATCCATTGCCTGGCTTCGGAAGCATTGGCGGGGAGCGGGCTGATCGCTTCGGCAGTCATGGGATCAAGCGTGCATGGGAGCGGGGCAGCGTCACGGCAGCAACGGCTTCTTGCGTGCCTGTTTGGCGCGAATGTCCTTGATCGTCTTTTCCATCGCCGCAATACGATAGTTAATGGACGGATGCAGGGCGGTATAGCCGTTGAGGACGGTTGCGGGGACCTGGCTGGCCATGCGCTGCCAGAAGGGGATCGCCAGGTCGATGTCGTAGCCGGCGCGGGCGAGCATGTACAGAGACAACTTGTCCGCCATCGCGTCGAGGTCCTGGGGCATCGGACGCAAGCCGGCCATGCCGCTCATGGCGCTCATGTCAGGACGAATGCGCGTCAGGTTGTCGATGATCCCGCCGATCGTCGCACTGGTGCGCTGCTTGGTCGCATGGGAGAGGGCGTTGTGCGCCATTTCCTTGGCCAGCACAAAGGCCAGTTCGTCGTCAGTGCGCACCGCGTTGAGCATGCCGCGCGTGACAAGCACGCGATGTCCGTCCGAGTAGGCAATGACGTTTTCCGTATTGCCGAGTTCGATGCCAAATGCACACGCATAGGTCAGCGGGACGTTCAGCGCTACGCGTGATCCGTCGCGCAGCACGGTCATGGCAATACTGGAGCGTCCGCTCATCATCGGCGCAAGAATGGAGGCCGCATCCCGCTCCGCGGTTTCGCCCTTCGGCAGGTTCTTGTCCTCGACTGCCAGCAGTACGTCACCATGCCGCACCCCTGCGCGTGCCGCACCGCCACCGGCCAGCACCCCCATGACTTGCAGGCGATCGTCCAGACCGAGGGATTTCTGGGCGGCGCCAGTGAATTCGTTCGAGTAGGAATAGCGGTTCTTTGCGGTGAAACCGAGCAGGTTGCGCGCGTTCTTCTTGCACAGGTCAGTGTTGTTCACGAGGAGGGGGGCGGCCACCCGGTAGAGGCGATCCTGCAGTGACACCATGGCCTGCAGCGCCTGCTGCTCGGCACTCACGCTTGGTGCAGGTTGCGAGGGCGCTGGAGCCGGGCGTGAGGGTTCGGACGGGGGGAGGCCGTCGGAGGGCGGAGGCACTGGCGTGGCACAAGCTGCCATCAGCAGTGCGGCCGGCAGTAGCACACCCTTGCGCGCATCCTGCCGCGTCGCTGCAAGCAGTGCGTGTCGCAAAAAAGCCCGCATCCGTCCCCCCTCCATTTCAGTGCTTTCCCGTGCTGCCGAAACCGCCGGCGCCACGCTCGCTGCTGTCGAACTCCTCGACCACATTGAATCCGACCTGCAGCACGGGAACGATCACGAGCTGCGCCAGACGTTCCATGGGATTGAGCGTGAATTCGGACTGCCCGCGATTCCAGGTGGATACCATCAGCTGGCCCTGGTAATCCGAGTCGATCAGGCCGACCAGGTTCCCCAGCACGATGCCATGCTTGTGCCCCATGCCGCTGCGCGGCAGGATCATCGCGGCATACCCGGGATCGCCAATGTGGATCGCTAGACCGGTCGGTACCAGGTGGGTTTCACCCGGTTTGATGGTGAGCGGCGCGTCAATGCATGCGCGCAGGTCCAGCCCGGCACTGCCGGCGGTCGCGTAGGCCGGCATTTGCTCTTTCATGCGCGGGTCGAGGATTTTGACGTCGATATTCTTCATTGGCGTAAGGATAAAGTGGTGCACCCGCCGTGCCAGCCGGGCATTACAAAAAGATACAGATCAGAGGCGTGACGCGATTTCGGTGACGAGCTGCCGTGCCAGGTCCTGTTTGCCGGCACGGGGAAGGCGCTGGTTGCCCTTGTCGTCAAAGAGGACCAGTTCGTTTTCGTCCTTGCCAAACGTCTGGTGGCCGATGTTGCCGACCAGCAGGGGGATGCCTTTCTTCTTGCGCTTTTCTTCGCCGTATTGCAGCAGGTTCTCCGATTCCGCCGCGAAGCCTACGCAGTAGGGATGGGCGGGCAGTGCGGCCACGGACGCAAGGATATCGGGATTCTGTTCGAACTGCAGTTGGGGAACGTCGCCTGCACTGTTCTTCTTCAGCTTCTGCTCGCTGGCATTGGCGATGCGCCAGTCCGCGACGGCGGCGACCGCAATGAACACATCCTGGCCGTCGACGCGCGACATGACGACGTCGTGCATCTGTTGCGCCGTCTGGACGTTGATGCGATGGACGCCATAAGGCGTTTCCAGCGCCGTCGGCCCGGACACCAAACACACATCGGCACCTGCCTCGCGGGCCGCGCGTGCGATTGCGTAACCCATCTTGCCGGACGAAAGGTTGGTGATGCCGCGCACCGGGTCGATCGGCTCGAAGGTTGGTCCGGCGGTTACCAGGATGCGTTTGCCTGCCAGCCGCTTGGGCTGGAACGAGGCGATCACTTCCTCGAGCAGTTGTTCCGGTTCGAGCATGCGACCCATGCCGGTCTCGCCGCAGGCCTGGTCGCCGGCGTCGGGGCCAAGGACGGCGATTCCATCCGCCTTGATCTGGGCGAGGTTGCGCTGTGTCGCCGGGTTTTGCCACATCTCGACGTTCATGGCCGGGGCAATCATCAGCGGGACGGTCATCGGACGCGCGACGCACAGCGTCGACAGCAGGTCGTCGCAGGCGCCATGCGCCAGCTTGAACATGAAATCGGTGGAGCAGGGGGCAATCACGACGGCATCGGCGTCGCGGGTCAGGTCGATGTGCGCCATGTTGTTGCCGATGCGCGCATCCCACTGGTCGGTGAACACGGTACGGCCGGAGAGCGCCTGCATCGTCACGGGTGTGATGAACTGCGTTGCCGCCTGCGTCATGACGACCTGTACCGTCGCGCCTGCCTTGACCAGTCCCCGCGTGAGTTCGGCGACCTTGTAGCAGGCGATGCCTCCCGTCATTCCGAGGACGATTTTTTTTCCGGCGAGATCCATGGAGCCTCCTGTTGTTCTAGTGGTGCAGTTGCGTCCCGACGCTATTTTCCGACACGGCGCAGTTCATCCAGGATGAACAGTCCGGCGCCCCCGACGATCGCCATGTCAGCGACGTTGAAGGCGGGCCAATGCCATCTGCCGACATAGAAATCGAGGAAGTCGACCACGTAGCCGTACAGTACGCGATCGATCAAGTTTCCGATCGCGCCGCCGAGGATCAGCGCCAGCGCCCAGCAGAAAAGCCGCTGGCCGGCATGGCGCTTGAGCAGGTAGATGATGAATACCACCGCGGCGACCGCAATGCCGGTGAACAGATAGCGCTGCCACCCGGACTCGGCGGCGAGGAAACTGAACGCTGCTCCTTTGTTGTGGGCGCGAACGATATTGAAGAACGAGGTCACTGCCAGCGACTCGCCATAACTGAAGAGGCGCGTGATGGTGACCTTGGTGATCTGGTCGATCAGGACGATGATGATCGCAATGCCGAGCCACGGCGTCATGCTGGTGCTCGGGCTGGCGGAGAGGTTCTTGAAGCTCTTCTGTTTTGCCATGGGATCTCTGAAAGGAGTCATTCCCGCCGGGGCCTCAGCGGCCCCGCGGGAACGACAGGGGAGGATTAGGCAAACCGGCGTGCTTCGCCGTTGCCGAACAGGTTGCTCACACAGCGGCCGCAAATGCCGGGATGGTCGGCGTGCGTGCCGACGTCGGCGCGGTAATGCCAGCAGCGCTCGCACTTCTGCTGCGAGGACGGCGTGACGACGACGCCTTCCTCGGCTTCGCTTGCCACCTTCGTCACCTTGGCCTGCGAGGTGATGAAGACGAACTTGAGGTCGTCGCCGAGGCTGTCGAGCAGCGCGAACTTGTCGCCGCTGGCCTTGATGTCGACTTCAGCCTGGAGCGACGAGCCGATGCCACCGGCGACGCGTACTTCTTCCAGTTGCTTGGTCACCTCGGCCCGCAGTTCGCGGACTGCCGAGAACTTGTCGAGCAGGACGGCCGCGTCGGCGACTTCCGGCAGGGTGTAGTACACCTGCGTGAAGATGGTCTCGTCGCTTTCCGCATAGCCTTCCTTGCCGGCAAATACAGCCCATGCCTCTTCGGCGGTAAAGGAGAGCATCGGCGCCATCACGCGCAGCAGCGCATGGGTGATGTGCCAGATCGCGGTCTGCGCCGAGCGGCGCGCCTTGGACGTCGTGCCGCAGGTGTAGAGACGGTCCTTCAGGATGTCGAGGTAGAAGCCGCCCAGGTCCTCCGAGCAGTACATCTGCAGCTTGGCGACAACCGGATGGAATTCGAAGCCCTCGAAGTGCTGCAGGATTTCACCCTGCAGTTGCGCCATGCGGGCGATCGCGTAGCGGTCGATTTCGAACAGCTCGGCAACCGGTACCGCATCTTTCTTCGGATCGAAGTCGGAAGTATTCGCCAGCAGGAAGCGCAGCGTGTTGCGGATGCGGCGGTAGGATTCCACGACGCGCTTGAGGATCTCGTCGGAGATCGACAGTTCGCCGGAATAGTCCGTCGATGCGACCCACAGGCGCAGGATTTCCGCACCCAGCGAGTCGGACACCTTTTGCGGTGCGACGACGTTGCCCTTGGACTTGGACATCTTCTTGCCTTCGCCGTCCACGACGAAACCGTGGGTCAGCAGCGCCTTGTACGGCGGGCGGCCGTCGGTCATGGACGAGGTCAGCAGTGAGGAGTGGAACCAGCCGCGGTGCTGGTCCGATCCTTCCAGATACAGGTCGGCCGGGAAGTGGGACTCGTCCGCATGCGAGCCGCGCAGCACGGTCTGATGCGTGGAGCCGGAATCGAACCACACGTCCAGCGTGTCCTTGTTCTTCACGTACATCTCGGCGTCGGCGCCGAGCAAGTCCTTCGGGTCGAGTGCCTGCCAGGCTTCGATGCCGTTCTGTTCCACGAGCTTGGCGACGGCTTCAAGCAGTTCCGGCGTGCGCGGATGCAGCTCGCCGGTTTCCTTGTGCACGAAGAATGCCATCGGGACGCCCCACTGGCGCTGGCGCGACAGGGTCCAGTCCGGACGGTTGGCGATCATGCCGTGCAGGCGCGCCTTGCCCCAGGACGGGAAGAAGGCGGTGGCTTCCACGCCGGCCAGCGCGGTTTCGCGCAGGCTCTTGCCGCCATCCTTCGGCGCGACATCCATGCCGGCGAACCACTGCGAGGTCGCGCGGTAGATGATCGGCGACTTGTGGCGCCAGCAGTGCATGTAGCTGTGGTCGAACATGACCAGCTTGAACAGCGAGCCGACTTCCTCCAGCTTGGCGCAGATCGGCTTGGACGCTTCCCAGATCGTCATGCCGCCGAAGAAAGGCAGCCAGGAGGCGTACTTGCCGTCGCCCATGACCGGCTTCAGGATTTCGTCGTCGGTCATGCCGTGCGACTTGCAGGATACAAAGTCGTCCAGGCCGTAAGCCGGTGCCGAGTGCACGATGCCGGTACCGGTGTCGAGCGTGACGTAATTGCCGACGTAGATCGGCGAGAAGCGGTCGTAACCCTTGTCGGCATTCGCAAACGGATGCTTGAACTTGATCATCGACAGCGCTTCACCGCCACACGTGGCGATGATCTTGCCGTCCAGGCCGTAACGCTGCAGGCAGGAAGCCACCAGTTCTGCCGCAAGCAGCAGCAGGATGGTCTCGCCGTTGCGCTCGGTCTGCACCAGCGCATAGCGATGCTCCGGGTGCACGTTCAGCGCCTGGTTGGCGGGGATGGTCCACGGCGTCGTGGTCCAGATCACCGCATAGCCCTTGTCGGTCGGCAGCTTGTCAAGGCCGAAGGCGTGCGCAAGCTTGTCGTGTTCGGCAAACGGGAAGCCGACGTCGATGGCCGGATCACGCTTGTCCTGGTACTCCACTTCCGCTTCCGCCAGGGCGGAACCGCAGTCGAAGCACCAGTTCACCGGCTTCAGGCCGCGGTAGACGTAACCCTTGTCGAGGATCTTCCCGAGCACGCGGATCTCGTCGGCTTCGTTCCGGAATTCCATGGTCTTGTACGGACGATCCCAGTCACCAAGCACCCCGAGGCGGATGAAGTCCTTTTTCTGGCGCTCGATCTGCTCGCTGGCATAGGCGCGCGACTTGGCTTGCACTTCGGCCGTCGGCAGGTGCTTGCCGAACTGCTTTTCGATCTGGATTTCGATCGGCATGCCGTGGCAGTCCCAGCCGGGGATGTATTGCGCATCGAAGCCGGCCATGTTGCGGGCCTTGACGATCATGTCCTTGAGAATCTTGTTGACGGCGTGGCCGATGTGGATGTCGCCGTTCGCGTACGGCGGGCCATCGTGCAGGATCCACTTCGGACGTCCCTTGGACGCCTTGCGGATGCGCTGGTAGATCTTCTTTTCCTGCCATTCCTTGACCCACTTGGGTTCGCGCTTGGCGAGGTCGCCGCGCATCGGGAAGGGCGTGTCGATCAGGTTGACCGGGTACTTGTTTTTTTGCTCGGACATGATGGTTTCAGTCGTAAAAATCGGTTGGATCAAACAGCGGGCATGGTCTGTCTGATCGTCAAATTCGGTCGGTGGCGGAGACTGCCTGTGCTTCGCGTGCCTTGAAGTAGTCGCGTGCCTGTTGCGCGTCGCGGTCGATCGCCGCGGTCAGCGTCGGCAGGTCGATGTACTTTTCCTCGTCGCGCAGCTTTTTCAGGAATTCCACGCGGATCACCTTGCCGTAGCACTGTTCGTTGTAGTCGAACACATAGGTCTCGAGCAGCACGCGGCCCGCATCCTCGATGGTCGGCCGTACACCGAGGCTGGCGACCCCCGGCAGTGGTTCGTCCGCCAGTCCGTGCACCTGCACGACGAAGACGCCCGAAATCGCGGGTCGCTTGTGTGTCACCCGCAGGTTCATGGTCGGGAAGCCAATGGTGCGGCCAAGCTTCTTGCCGTGGGCGACGTGGCCGGAAATTGCGTAGGGGTGACCGAGCAGCTGCGCGGCGAGCGCGAAATTGCTGCCGGCAAGGGCTGCACGCACGGCGGAGGACGAGATGCGCGTGCCATCGTTCATGACGGTTGGCAGTGCCTCGACATGGAAGCCGTACTTCTTGCCCGCTTCGATCAGCGTGGCGACATTGCCGGCGCGTTTGGCGCCGTAACAGAAGTCTTCGCCTACCATCAGCCATTTCACGTGCAGGCCCTGCACCAGGACTTTTTCGACGAAGTCATCCGGCGACATGGACGCGAAATGGGCGTTGAAGTGCTCGACAATGACGCGGTCCACGCCGGCGTTTTCCAGGGACTGCAGCTTGTCGCGCAGGTTGGCGATGCGGGTGGGCGCTCTCGACAGGTCGCCGGCCATGCGCGCAAAGAATTCGCGCGGGTGCGGCTCGAAGGTCATGACGGCCGCTTCGACGCCGAGCCTGGTCGCGGCTTCGCGCACGCGCGCCAGCAGTGCCTGGTGGCCGCGATGCACGCCGTCGAAGTTGCCGATCGTGAGCGCACATGCCGCCCGTGATGCAGCGTTGGGAAGTCCGCGAAATACCTTCATGCAGGTCGATCCGAAAGGTTTACGGAAAACCCATGATTATAAATGCTTTCCGGGGCTTTTCTTTTCCGCAAGGAGCCGATCTACGTGCCGAGCGGGTCCTGCCGGTAATAGTGGGACAGCAGGCGGTAGACCTCGGGATAGTCTTCGGACAGCGGTTCGGGCAAGACGAAGAAGGCTTCCGAGGCAACGGCGAAGAATTCGGCGGGATGCCGCGCGGCGTAAGGATCGAGCGGCAAGTCGCCGAACAATTCGTCGTACAGCGCGGCATGCTCAGGCCGGTTGTCGTCGAAATCCTCGGGCAGCGCAGCGTCCCGTTCGTCCACGCGCCGGACGAAATCCTCGTAGGCACCGGAAAACACCTTTTTCCAGTGCCCCGAAGCGATGCCGCGATGAAAATCGGCCAGGAACGGCGGGCAACCGTTGGCCGCGCCGCGCGCCATGTCGATCTTGTGCGTGAATTCGTGGATGACGACGTTGTAGCCGGGGGCATCGCTTTCCTGTGCGTCTTCCCACGACAGGACGACGGCGCCGCCAGCATGCACCGCCTCGCCCGACGCGGGCTCATGCCATTCATGCACAATGCCGGCTTCATCCATCTCGCTCTGCGGAATCATGAAGGCCGACGGGTAGACAATGATGCCCGCCATGTCGTCGTACAGGTCGAGTGTCAGGTTGAGGACGGGGAGCGCTGCCTGGGCGGCGATCAGGACGGCTACTTCATCCGTCAGCGCGAAATCCGCCGCGCCGGTAAATGTCTTTCTGGCAAGAAGTTCTTCGCACAGGCCTTTCAGTTGCGCGCATTCGGCAGGCGTCAGACGGTCGAGAAATGGCAGCCGCTCCAGGCTGGCGGCCCACAGCGACGGGGGGATTTCGGGTTTTCGGCGGTTGAAGAGGTGTCGGAGCCATTGCATATCGCGCATTGTCGCGGATATCGCATCGGCTCGCCAATCAGTGATAGCGCCCGAGGAAATGATCGAGCAAGTTGCTCATGTTGCCAAGGCCTCCAGGAGGAACATGTCCCGCAGGCGTCAGCTTGTCGACGAGGTCCGGCAGCATGTCGCCAAGCTGGTTCGCGGCTTCCTGCTCCGTTAGTCCGGTTTCTTCGGAAATTTGCCGCAGCTGGCCCGCGTCGAGCACCTGCAGCATCTGGTCTCCCGACACAGGCACATTTTCACCGCCGCCGATCCAGGACTGGATGATATTGCCCAGTCCCGCCTGGTTGAACTGATGGACAAGGCCGTAAATGCCGCCGGCCTGCCCGTTGTTGGCCAGCAACGATAAAGCCGCTTGCATCAACTTCATTCGAGAATCCATCATCGGCAGGTGGTTGCCGCCGAGCATGTTGATTGCCTTGTCGAGAATTCCCATCCTGCCCCCCTGAATCCGGCCGGTAAAAGTCCTCACCATAGAAGAAACCGGGGGATGCCGGGAAGGAATCTGCGCAATCTTTGATCCGAATAGAACGAATCCTACATTTCCCCCCACACGGCATTAAGTGCGGCGAGGGCGGCGAGGGCGGCGGTTTCCGTGCGCAGGACACGCGGGCCGATGGAAAGAGGAAGCACGCCGCGCGCCACCGCGCTGCGCTCTTCCTGTTCGGAAAAGCCGCCTTCGGGACCGATCAGCAGGGCGACGGCCTGTGCGGGATGATGGCGCGCCCACTCGGAAAGGGGCTGCTGGGCGCGTGGTGACAGCATGATCCTTGTGTGCAGGTTCTGTTGCCCGATCCAATCGCTGAAGTCGACCGGCTCGCCGACATGGAGGAGGCGGTTGCGTCCGCTCTGCTCCGCAGCCGAGGCGGCGATGCTTCGCCAGTGCTCCAGCTTTTTCGCGGCACGTTCGGCATTCAGACGTACCACGCAGCGTTGCGCGGCAATCGGCTGGACGGCGCACGCGCCCAATTCCACTGCCTTTTCGATGATCCAGTCGATTTTCGACCCTTCAGGCAGCGCTTGTGCAATTGTCACGGAATAGGGGAGCTCGACTTCGCGCGGAGAGAAGGCCTTTACCTCGGCCGACGCACGCTTTTTCTCGACGGATGCCAACGTTGCCGTGAATTCGCCGCCGTCGCCGTTGAAGAGGGTGATCGATTCTCCGACCGGCAGGCGCAGGACGTGAATATGGTGGGCAATCGCTTCCGGCAACGTGATGAGCACGCCAATGGCGAGCGGGGCAGGGTAATAGAAACGCGGCATGATTCAGATGCCCCGCCCGGGCTGCGTTTCATCAATGACAATATTGTGTATTGCATGCAGGATAAGAAAATCCGATGTCAGCATGGCAAGCGGCGTGGGAGCCTCGATTTTCATGACGGGCAGTTGGCAAAAGGGAATCCCCCGATTGTAATTCCGGATGGATCAGTCTGGTAAAATAACGGGCTTTGCATCCTCCGGTTCCGTAGAAACGGGATCCGCTCCAAGACCCGCCACATACCTGATTTGACATGACTTCTTCTCTCCCCACCAGCAAGATGGCCAATGCGATTCGCGCACTGGCGATGGACGCCGTGCAGAAGGCGAACTCCGGCCACCCCGGCATGCCCATGGGCATGGCCGAGATCGCCGTCGCCCTGTGGGCAAAGCACTATCGCCACAACCCGGCGAATCCGCACTGGATCGACCGCGACCGCTTCGTCGTCTCCAATGGCCACGGTTCCATGCTGCACTACGCGCTGCTACACCTGAGCGGCTACGACCTGCCGATGGAAGAGATCAAGAACTTCCGCCAGCTGCATTCCAAGACCGCCGGTCACCCGGAAGTGCACATTACCCCTGGTGTGGAAACCACCACCGGCCCGCTCGGCCAGGGCATCACCAACGCTGTCGGCATGGCGCTCGCCGAGCGTCTGCTTGGCGCTGAATTCAACAAGCCCGGCTTCGACGTCGTCAACCACTACACCTACGTATTCCTTGGCGACGGCTGCCTGATGGAAGGTATTTCGCACGAAGCCTGCTCGTTCGCCGGCGCGCTGCGCCTGAACAAGCTGATCGCGCTGTACGACGACAACGGTATCTCCATCGACGGCCACGTCGAAGGCTGGTTCATCGACGACACGCCGAAGCGCTTCGAAGCCTACAACTGGAACGTGATCCGCAACGTGGACGGCCACGATGTCGCCGCCGTCGAGGCCGCCATTGCTGCCGCGAAGAAGTCTGACAAGCCGACCCTGATCTGCTGCAAGACCGTCATCGGCAAGGGCAGCCCGAACAAGGCCGGCACGCACGACGTGCACGGCGCCGCCCTGGGCGACAAGGAAATCGCCGCTACCCGCGAAGCAATCGGCTGGACGCACGCACCGTTCGAGATTCCCGCCGACGTCTACTCCGCGTGGGACGCCAAGTCCTCCGGTCAGAAACTGGAAAGCGAGTGGGACGCGCTGTTCAAGGCTTACGGTGAGCGCTATCCGCAGGAAGCGGGCGAGCTGCTGCGCCGCATGAAGGGCGAACTGCCGGGCAACTTCAACGAAGTGATCGATGCCTATGTGAACACCTGCGTCGAGAAGAAGGAAACCATCGCCACCCGCAAGGCGAGCCAGAATGCCATCCAGGCACTGGCTCCGGCGCTGTCCGAGTTCCTCGGTGGCTCCGCCGACCTGACCGGTTCCAACCTGACCAACTGGAAGGAATGTGTCGCTGTCCGTGCCGACAAGGCCGGTAACCACATCAACTACGGTGTGCGCGAATTCGGCATGAGCGCGATCATGAACGGTATTTCCCTGCACGGCGGCTACATCCCGTTCGGCGGCACCTTCCTGACCTTCTCCGACTACAGCCGCAACGCGCTGCGCATGGCGGCGCTGATGAAGACCCGCTCGATCTTCGTCTTTACCCACGATTCCATCGGCCTCGGCGAAGACGGCCCGACCCACCAGTCGGTCGAGCACGTGTCCAGCCTGCGCCTGATCCCCAACCTCGAAAACTGGCGTCCTTGCGACACGGTCGAATCGGCCATTGCATGGAAGCACGCCGTCGCCCGCCGCCACGGCCCGACCACGCTGATCTTCTCGCGCCAGAACCTGCCCTACGTCGAGCGCACGCCGGAACAGATCGTCGCCATCAACCGCGGCGGCTATGTACTGCGCGACGCGGAAGGCGCGAAGGCGATCCTTATCGCTACCGGTTCCGAGGTCGAACTGGCGCTCAAGTCCGCGGACGAACTGGCCAAGCAGGGCATCCCGGTGCGTGTCGTCTCGATGCCGAGCACCGACCTGTTCGACCGCCAGGATGCCGTCTACAAGGCCAGCGTTCTGACCAAGGGTGTGCCGCGCGTCGCCATCGAGGCTGGCGTCACTGATTTCTGGTACAAGTACGTCGGCCTGGAAGGTGCCGTCGTCGGTATCGACACCTTCGGCGAATCGGCGCCGGCGGGTGTGCTGTTCAAGCACTTCGGCTTTACGACGGATAACGTCGTCGCCAAGGTGAAATCGGTTTTGGCTTAATTACGTTCAGGAGAAAACCACATGACCATTCGCGTCGCAATCAACGGCTATGGCCGCATCGGCCGCAACATCCTTCGCGCGTTCTACGAAGGCGGCAAGAAGCAAGACATCCAGATCGTTGCCATCAACGACCTGGGCAATGCGCAATCGAACGCGCACCTGACCCGCTACGACACCGCCCACGGCAAGTTCCCGGGTACCGTTGAAGTCGACGGCGAATTCATGATCGTCAACGGCGACAAGATCAAGGTCTTCGCCCAGCGCGATCCGGCGCAGATTCCCTGGGGCGAGCTGAACGTCGACGTCGTGCTCGAGTGCACCGGCTTCTTCACCACGAAGGAAAAGGCTTCCGCACACCTGAAGGGCGGCGCGAAGAAGGTCATCATCTCCGCTCCGGGCGGCAAGGATGTGGACGCCACCGTTGTGTTCGGCGTGAACCAGGGCGTGCTGAAGGCGTCCGACGCCGTCATCTCCAACGCTTCCTGCACTACCAACTGCCTGGCACCGCTGGTCAAGCCGCTGCACGACAAGATCGGCGTTGAAACCGGCCTGATGACCACCGTCCACGCCTACACCAACGACCAGGTGCTGACCGACGTGATGCACGAAGACCTGCGCCGCGCACGTTCCGCGACCCAGTCCATGATCCCGACCAAGACCGGCGCCGCTGCTGCAGTCGGCCTGGTGCTGCCGGAACTGAACGGCAAGCTGGACGGCTACGCCATCCGCGTTCCGACCATCAACGTCTCCATCGTCGACCTGTCCTTCGTCGCCGCACGCGACACCACCGTCGATGAAGTCAACGCGATCATGAAGGATGCGGCCAACGGCGCACTGAAGGGCATCCTGACCTACAACACCGATCCGCTGGTCTCCGTGGACTTCAACCACAACCCGGCTTCGAGCAACTTCGACGCCACCCTGACCAAGGTCTCCGGCCGCCTGGTGAAGGTGTCCTCCTGGTACGACAACGAGTGGGGCTTCTCCAACCGTATGCTCGACACGACCGTTGCACTGATGAGCGCCAAGTAATCGGCACTCCGCAGCAAGTCAAGACGCCCCGCTTGCGGGGCGTTTTCTTTTTGCGGACTCCGGGAAGCTGTCTACCAACGCGGCCAGTCCGCAATAATCGCCTCCGCCGCGATCTTGTCGACTGGCGGGGAGAAGTAGAATCCCTGCGCGTACTCCACATCCAGCTTGCGCAACTGCGCGAGATGGGACACGGTTTCGACGCCTTCCGCGATGATGTCCATGTTCAGCGTGTGGGCGAGCGTGACGATGGTTTGCACGATGTCGGCTTCACGCCGGCTTTCATCCATGCGCCGGATGAAGGAGGCATCGATCTTCAGCGTGTTGACCGGGAACCGGTGCAGGTAGGACAGCGACGAATACCCGGTGCCGAAATCGTCCATCAGCAGCTTGATGCCCTTGTCGCGAAGCTTGACCAGGACCGCCGCGGCTTCTTCGACGTGTTCCATGATGACGGTTTCAGTCACTTCCAGCTTCAGGTTGCTGGTGCAGAGTCCGGTTTCGTCCAGCACCTGTTCGATCTGCTGCATGAGGTTGGGTTGCACGAACTGGCGTCCGGCCAGATTGACACTCATTTGCAGCGGCGGATACTCCGGGAACTTCATCTGCCAGGCCCGCATCTGCTGACAGGCTTCGCGCAGTACCCAGCGGCCGATATGCACAATGAGGCCGGTCTCTTCCGTGATGTGGATAAACTCATTGGGCAGGACCAGCGAGCCGTCCGGACGGCGCATCCGGACCAGGGCTTCAAAGCCCGACAGCCGCCCCGTGTCGAGCGCAATGATCGGCTGGTAGTGGACCTCGAACTCGCGACCCTTGAGCACGGCTTGCCGCAGTTTGGTCTCCATGTCCAGCAGGGCGATTGCACGCACGCGCAGGTTGGTCTCGAACACCTCGGTGCGCGCGCCGCCGCGCGCCACCGCGCGATGGTTCGCGGTTTCCGCGTCGCGCAGGAGGTCGGCGGGATCGGTATAGCCCGGCTTTGCGAGCGCGATGCCGATGCTCGCGGTCGTGAATACCTCGTAGGTTTCCAACGTATAAGCGCTGATCAACGCGCCTTGCAGTTGTTCAGCGAAGCGTTCCGCCTCGGCGGCATCGTGGACATTGTTGACGACAATCGCAAAGCTGTCGCCATCAAGATGCCCGACGCTGTCGCCCAGTCGCAGGCCATCGCCGAGCCGACGCGATACGTTGATGAGCAGCTGGTCGCCGACTTGCCGGCCGAGACTGTCGGTGATGACGCGGAAGCGGTCCAGTGTGAGGAAGAGCACCGCGAAGCCGTAATCGTTGCTCGTCCGGGCGTGTTCAAGGGCATCGTTAAGCTTGTCCAGCATCAGCGCGCGGTTCGGCAGGCCGGTGAGGCTGTCGCGCAGAGGTTCTTTCTCGATCACGGAGGCGATCATGATGCGCGCGGATGCGGCGCCGATGACCCGCGCCAGTTGCGCTTCGGACATACTGACGAGTTCCGCGTCCGCTTCTCGCGGCCACTTCAGGCCCTGCCGTTTCGCATAATCGGAAAAGGTCGCCTCCGCACGTGCCGGCCCGAGAAAGCGGGACAGGACCGCATGCAGCTCGGGCAGCGAGCCGCGCGCGCGCCAGACCTGTTCGGGGGCGCCGCGCTCATGCTTGAATACGTCGACGAACAGTGCCGCCTGGGTCTGCTCAATCGCGGTCTGGCCGCTCAAGACGGACACCCCGATGAAGGCGCCGACGTTGGCCACCATGCTCCAAACCAGCGCGTGCGTGATCTCGTCGAGGCCGTCCAATCCGAAGAGCTGGAGCGGGCGCAGTAACTCAATGCCGAACGGTCCGTGGGAAAGCAGTTCCACGGGCAGCCAGCCGGAACGCACGAACGCCGGAATCATGAGCGTATACATCCATAGCAGGAAGCCCGCGCCAAGCCCGGCAAACGCCCCCGGGCGGGTCGCGCCCTTCCAGTAGATGCCCCCGAGCACGGCGGGTGCAAACTGGGCGACCGCGGCGAAGGAGATGAGGCCGATGGACACCAGGGCGTAGGCCTCGCTGGCGAAACGGTAATAGGCATATCCCATCAGCATGCCGAGGATGATGGTGACGCGCCGGATGCCGAGCAGCAGGCCCGACAGGTCTTTCCGCTCCGTCAACTTGAGCTGCCGGATGCGCAGCAGGGCCGGCATGACCAGGTCGTTGCATACCATGGTTGACAGCGCGATCGATTCGACAATCACCATGCCGGTTGCCGCCGAAAAGCCGCCGATGAAGACGAACAGGGCCAGTGCGGGATTGTCTTGTGACAGGGGCAAGGTCAGGACAAAGGTGTCGGGATTGACGCCGCCTCCGGCGAAGTGAAGCATGCCGCCGAAGGCGATCGGCAGTACAAAAATGTTGAACAGCAGCAGATAAAGAGGAAACAGCCAGATCGCCTTGCCCAGGTGTGCTTCGTCGACGTTTTCCACGACCGCCACCTGGAACTGGCGGGGCAGGAAGATGATGGCCAGCATGGAAATCAATGCCACGGAAAACAGCGATGCCCAGCTATGGTAGACGTCGATCCGGTCGTTGCCGATTGTGAATGCCGCCTTTGCCTGGGGAAGCTGTTCCGCCTTGCCGAAGAGGTCGGACAATCCGTCATACATGCCCCAAGTGACGAATACGCCGACGCACAGGAAGGCAACGATCTTCACCAGTGACTCGAAAGCGATGGCCGCAACCATGCCTTCGTGGCGCTCGGCCGCATCGATGTGCCGGGTGCCGAAGACGACAGTGAATGCGGCGAGGATTATGGCGACGTAGAACGCCGTGTCCTCCCACACGGGAAGCGGTTGCGACGAAACGGGTACGACGAGGTCGGGGTAGTTCACCAGGACATTGAAACTGGCGGAGATCGCCTTGAGCTGGAGGGAAATGTAGGGCGTGACGCCGACCACGGCGATGGTCGTCACGAGCCCCGCGAGCAGGCCGCTCTTCCCGTAGCGGGAAGAAACGAAGTCAGCCAGCGAGGTGATGTGATTGTCCTTGGCGATACGGATGATCTTGCGCAGCACCAGCCATCCCACCGTCATCATGATGGTCGGCCCGAGGTAGACCGGAAGGAAGCCGATGCCGCTGCCCGCCGCGCGACCGACGCTGCCGTAGAAGGTCCAGGCGGTTGCGTAGACTGCCAGCGACAGGGAATAGACGTACGGATTGGAAATGATGCTCTTGCCGGAGGCCGCCGCCCGGTCCCCGTAGTACGCGACCCCGAACAGCAGGCCGAGATAGGCAAAGGCGACGACGACGATGAGTGCGCCGGGAATCATTCAGCCACCACCCATGCAGAAAGGATGGCCGCCATGGCTCACCTCTTTTCCGCGACGAACGCGAGCAGGGCGATCAGCCCCGCCCAGGCGCCGAAGACATACACGTACAACAGGGGAACACCCAGCACCGTCTCAGACTTGTTGAACAACGCCAGCAGCGGATAGTTGAACAACAGGTTGCCGAGGAGGAACAAGGCAACCATCCGTTGCCCCTTCACATTTGGCTTGTTCATGCAGCACTCCCGGTTCCCGGCATCGATAGGGATGCCGGGTCCTCCCACGCATTGTGCTCCAATCAAGATAGTATTTTTAGCAAGAAATGCAACTCGACTGGGAGCGAAAGTACCGAGTGTGAATATCCATATGTATCAGCCGGTTACGCCCTCGACCAGCGTGGCCGTCCAAAGCGCCTTGACCTGCTCCACCTGCGTGGCGACGCGCTCCATGTCGACGCGCGCGCGGTCGCTGCCCTGCAGCCGGATCTGGTGCTGCAGCTTGCGGAACATCCGGTAGGCGTCGGCGACGGCGTTCGCGAGGGGGGCGTCGATCAGGCCCAGATCGCCGCACAGCTTCAGCAGCGCGATATTGCCGATGTCGGCGGTCAATTGCGGGAAACGCGATGCATGCAGCAGGACGAGATACTGGACGATGAATTCGATGTCGATCATTCCGCCGGTATCGTGCTTCAGGTCAAACTGCGTCGAGCGGTTCGGATGGGCATCGTGCATTTTTTTGCGCATCGCGCACACTTCCGTGCGCAGCGTGCCTTCCTCGCGCGTCTGGCGCAGCACCGATTCGCGGATCGCTTCGAAGCGGGCTCCGATAGCGGCGTCGCCCGCGCAGAAACGCGCACGGGTCAAGGCTTGATGTTCCCAGACCCAGGCCGACGTGGCCTGGTATTTTTCGAACGCGGCGAGCCGTGACACAAGCAGGCCGCTCGCGCCGTCCGGGCGCAGCGCGATATCGATGTCGAACAGGATGCCGGCCGGCGTGTGGCTCGTCATCCAGGTGATGAAACGTTGCGCCAGTTTCGCATACAGCCCAGGCGCTTCCTGGTCCTCGTCGTCGTACAGGAAGATCACATCCAGGTCGGACGCATAACCGAGTTCCTTGCCGCCCAGCTTGCCGTAAGCGACAACTGCGAACTTCGGCGTCTCGCGATGCCGGCTGTGGATGGTTTGCCAGACAGCCCTGATTGTGGCATCGACGAGGATGTCGGCCAGCGCGGACAGGTGGTCGGCGAGGCGCTCGACGGTCAGCGTGCCTTCGAGATCCTGCGCCAGCAGGCGGAACAGCTGGGCGTGGTGCAGGTCGCGCAGCACGTTCATCTGATGTTCCGTGTCGCCGTTGGCCGCGTCGAGCTGGCGCTGGACTTCGCCGGCAAACGCGGTCCAGTCCGGCGCCGCATTCAGTGTGCGGTCTTCGAGCAGTTCATCGAGCAGGATCGGATGGCGCGTCAGGTACTTTGCTGCCCAGTCGCTCGCGCTCATCGTCCGGATGACGCGGCCGAGGGTATGTGGATACTCGGTCAACAGCGCAAGATAGGCGGCACGGCGCGCGATGGCTTCGAAGAAATCCAGCAGGCGTCCCAGCGTTGCCTTGCGCGCATCGGTCAGCTCGGCAATCTGCGGCAAGGCAGCATTGACGAGTGCCTGCAGTTTTCCGCGGCTGGCATCGGGCAGCGAGGCCAGCTTGGGCGATTGCCAGGTGGCGAGCAGGCGCTGTGCCGCGGCGGGCACGTCGTCAAAACCCAGCGACGACAGCCGTGCTTCAATCGCCTCGTGTCCATCATCATGCGACAGGGCGGTTTGCGCTGGCGATTCAGCCGCCGCCGGCTGCGCCTGGCCATTGCGCTTGTCGCTGAACATGGCGTCGAATTGCGCGGCGACGACTGCGCGGTGCGCGTCGAGTTCTTCCAGCATTGCTTCGACATCGGTAAAGCCCATCATCTTTGCGATCGTCAGACGGTCGTCCGGATTGGCGGGGAGGGTGTGCGTTTGCGCATCGTCGAGATATTGCAGGCGGTGTTCGAGGTTGCGCAGGAAGGTGTAGGCCTCCAGCAGTTGCGACACCTCGTCGGCCGTCAGCAGGTTTTTCTCGACCAGGGTCGCAAGTGTTTTGCGCGTCGAGCGGTCGCGCAGCGACACGTCGCGGCCGCCGCGGATCAGCTGGAACACTTGCGCGAGGAACTCCACTTCGCGGATCCCGCCCCGGCCGAGCTTGACGTTGTTGGTACGGCCCGGATGGCGCGCTTCCTGGCGCTGGACCTCGGCGCGGATCTGCGCATGCATGTTGCGCAACGCCTCGATGGCGCCAAAATCCAGGTAGCGGCGGTATACGAAGGGCCGGACAATCTGTTCCAGGATGGCGATATCGGAGGGACGTCCTGTCATCGCGCGCGCTTTGACCCAGGCGTAGCGTTCCCATTCCCGTCCCTGCACGATCAGGTATTCCTCCACCATTCCAAAGCTCGCCGCCAGCGGACCCGATGCGCCATTCGGCCGCAAGGCCATGTCGACCCGGAAGGTAAAGCCGTCCTCGGTGATCTCCGACAGCGCGGCGATCAGCTTCTTGCCGAGGCGGACAAAGAATTCGTGGTTGGACAACGGGCGCTGTTCCGGACTTGTTGTCTGCGTGTCACCGTTTTCCGGATAGACGAAGATCAGGTCGATGTCGGAAGAGACATTCAGCTCATGGCCGCCCAGCTTGCCCATGCCGAGGACGATCAGTTCCTGCGGCTCGCCGGATTCGTTGCCGATCGGCGTACCGTGCGCCTCGATCATCTCCGCGTTGAGGGCGGCTAGGTGCGTCTGCACCGCAAAGTCCGCAAATTCGCTGATGGTTCGCAGGACTTCGTCCAGGTCGGCATTGCCGCGCAAGTCACGGTCGATCAAGTGGCACACCACGAGATTGCGCAGCCTGCGCATGGCGCGCTGGAGCGGCATGCCGGCCTCTGTTTCTTTTTGTAACAGGCGGGCAAAATCGACAGGCGTCATGGATAATTCGGCAAGTTCCGCCGCCATGCCCGCGCGCGCCGGGTCTGCATTCAGCCAGCGAGCGTAGAACCGCGATGCAATGTTACTGGTCAAATAGGATTGGGTCACAATATCAAGGGGAGTGTCGATGGGGGAGTCTTTGCGGGCGCAGCGTCGCCTGATTGTCCCCGCTCGCGTTTCCAAGCTGAGGATATCCGTGCGAACATGATGGTTTTCGCAATATCAGTTCGGCCCTATTTTACGCTGCCTGTTTTCATTTGATGTCCATTGCCAAACTCATTCCGCACAAGATTGCCGCCGGTGCAGTCGCCGCCTGGTACGCAACGCTGGAATGTTATCGAATCGCCAATGCAGCAACCTTCAAGGTCCTGGGTGCGCTGTTCAAGCTTGCCATCCTTGTCTACTTCATCTTCTGCACGCTGGTGCTCGGCCTGCGTTATGTCGTCCTGCCCAACATCCACAGCTACAAACCCGACGTGGAAAACATGGCAAGCCGCGTCATTGGCAGCCGGGTCACGATCGGCGACATCCAGGCGGCATGGTCGGGACTGCGTCCGCGTCTGACGCTGGATAAAGTCGTTATTCATGACAAGTCCGGGCATGCGGCGCTGACACTGCCAAGCGTTTCCGCCACCTTGTCCTGGCTGACGCTCGCGGTCGGCGATCTGCGCCTCCAGCAGCTGGAAATCAGCCGGCCGGACATGGACGTGCGGCGCGATGCGGATGGCAAGCTGTATGTGGCCGGCATCTTTGTTGACCTTGGCAAGGGGGGCGACGGCAAAGGGGCGGACTGGGTGCTGTCCCAGCGCGAGATCGTGATCCGCGGGGGCAGGCTGCGCTGGAACGATGAAAAGCGCGCCGCACCGGAGCTCGTTCTCGACAACGTGGATTTCGTCCTGCACAACCAGTGGCGTCGCCATCGCTTCGCGCTGAAGGCAACGCCGCCCGCCGACTTCGCTGCGCCACTCGATGTGCGCGCATCGTTCGAGCATCCCCATTTTGTGGACCGGATCTCGGACGTCGCGAAGTGGAAGGGCGAAATGTACGCCGACCTGCGCGATACCGACCTCACTGTCTGGCGTGCCTATGTCGATTACCCGATCGACCTGCAGCGCGGGAAAGGTTCCGTGCGCGCCTGGCTCATGCTCGATCGCGCCAGGGTGGCTGATTTCACCGCCGATCTTACCTTGTCCAATGTCTCCGCCCGCTTGCGCAAGGACCTCGACGCGTTGAACCTGACAGACGTCAGCGGACGCATCTCGGTGCGCGAAGAGTTCAATCCCGCCGATGAGGACAGCCCGCCTTCCTTCGGCGAGAACGGACATGCGATCTCGCTGGCCGAGTTCACCTTGCAGACCGACGACGGCCTGTTCCTGCCGCGCACCACCATCAGCGAAAGTTATGCGCCTGCCAAGGCAGGGCGGCCGGCGAAGACCGAAATCCGCGCTCGCCTGCTCGACCTCGAGACCATTGCCAATTTTGCGGAACGCCTGCCGCTCCCCGCTGAACAGCGCGAAATGCTTGCCGACTTTGCGCCGCGCGGGGTGTTGAAGGATTTCTCCGCACAATGGTTCGGAGCCTATCCCAATATCTCCGCTTACAACGTCAAGGGGCAGTTCGCCGGTTTGTCGCTCAAACCGCAAGCCGCCCGGCAGGCTCGGCTGAAAACGGCCACCACGCCTGCGCAGGCAGCGGTGCCGGCCATTCCCGGTTTCGAAAACCTGACGGGTCGCATCGACGCCAACGACCGCGGCGGCGCGTTCAGCCTTGCTTCGAGCAAGCTGATATTGCAACTTCCTGGTTACTTCGACGAACCGGCCATGCCGTTCGAAGCATTGAACATGCAGGCAACCTGGGCTTTCCAGGAAAACGACCAGTTGCTGCTGGACGTGCAGAAAATGGATTTCGTGCACGAAGATCTCGCGGGTGTGTTCTCCGGCAAGCACTTGATGCCCTTGAACCGCAAGCAGGGCAGCTCCCAGGGAACGATCGACGTCAGCGGAAAGCTCAACCGGCTGGAGTTGCAGAAAGTGGAACGCTACCTGCCGAAACAGACGCCGCAGACACTGCGCGATTGGCTGACCGCAGCGCTGGCTGGCGGCGCCGTCAAGGACGTGAAACTTCGGCTGAAAGGGGAGTTGTCGCAATTCCCGTATCACGCGCAACACGACAGGGCGAAGGGTGAATTCAGCATCGTCGGCAAGATTGAAGACGGCAAGCTGAACTATGCTCCCGGGATGCACGCCAAGGATGGCAAGTCACCGGCATGGCCAATCATCGACCAGATCAACGGCACCATTGCCTTTGATCGCGCGCGCATGGAAATCCATGCGGACAGCGCACGGACTTCCGGAACCACCTTGTCGCGCGTGAAAGTTGTCATTCCCGACCTGGCCGACCATGATGCGGTACTCGATGTGGATGGCGAGGCAGCGGGGCCGCTGCAGAACTTTGTCCGCTTTACACAGGACAGCCCGGTGGCGGAATGGATAGGCCACTTCACGGACGAAACCAAGTCCAGCGGCAATGCAAAACTGCAGTTGAAACTGCTGTTGCCCTTGCATCGCATGCCCGAGTCCAAGGTACTCGGTAATCTGCACTTCACTGGCAATACGGTCACGCTGCGCAACATCATGCCGCCGCTGACCGGCGCGAACGGGAAGCTGGAATTCAACGAAAAGGGATTCACCATCGGCGCCATCAAGTCGAGCTTCCTCGGCGGCCCTGTCACGATATCCGGTGGCACGCAACGCGACGGCACGATCCTCGTCAAGGCCGATGGCAGCCTGACAGCCGATGGCGTGCGCAAGGTCTACGCGACACCGGTGACGCAGCGTTCCTCGGAGCGTATTACGGGAAGCACGCGCTACACCACCGTGGTTCGCGTGCGCAATGGACAACCCGAAATCACCGTGGAGTCGAACCTCGCCGGCATCGCGCTGGACTTCCCCGCGCCTCTGCGCAAGGCAGCCAGCGAAAGCATGCCGCTCAAGTTCGAGCTTACCGGATTGCAAAACGGTGACAGCACCGTCCTGCGCGACGAAATGAAGCTTTCCCTCGGTTCGTCAATCACGGCGCGCTACGAGCGACAGAAGGCCAACGACAAGGACGCGGAATGGAAAGTCGTTCGCGGCGGCATCGGCGTCAATGTGCCGGTGCCCATGCCGGACAACGGCGTGATCGCCAACGTCAGCATGAAGTCGCTCGACATCGACGCCTGGCGGCGCGCGATGAGCTCGGTCGTCGCGCCAGGCAGGCCGGGGGAGACGGGCAAGCAGCCGGATGCGCTTTCCATCACGCAGTACATCGAACCGGAAGTGCTGGCCGCGCGCGCAACCGAGCTGGTCATTATGGACCGCAAGCTCGATAACGTGGTGGTGGGTGCCTCGCACCAGAAAGGCGTCTGGCAGGCCAACATCGATTCCGAGCAGGCGTCTGGTTACATCACTTGGGTCGAGTCGCGCACGGGGCAGGGCCTCGGCCGCGTGACCGCGCGGCTTGCATCGCTGGTTATTCCGAAATCCGCTGCGACCGACGTGACCGATCTGCTGGAAGGGAAGAGCGCGACCACGCAGATGCCGGCGGTCGATATCGTCGCCGAGAATTTTGAACTCTTCGGCAAGAAGTTCGGCCAGCTCGAACTTGCCGCGTTCAATGCGCGCGGCTTCTCCGGGCGCGAATGGCGGATCAGCAAGCTTGCCATTATCAATGCCGACGCCGAGTTGAAGGCAACCGGAAAATGGACTTCACGCGACGGGGAAAACCTTTCCAGTCTCGACTACACGCTCAACATTGCCGACGCCGGCAAATTGCTCGACCGTTTTGGCTTTGCCAATGTGCTGCGCGGCGGCAAGGGCAAGATGGAAGGCGAGGTCAGCTGGAAGGGCTTGCCGTTCTCGCTCGACATTCCCACGCTGAACGGTCACCTGAATCTTGACCTGGCGAGCGGGCAGTTCCTGAAGGTCGATCCGTCGGCGGCCAAGTTGCTTGGCGTGCTCAGCCTGCAGTCGCTGCCGCGCCGCCTCGTGCTCGATTTCCGCGACGTATTCTCGGAAGGTTTCGCATTCGATGGCGTGACCGCCACGGCGAACATTGCCAACGGCGTGGCCAAGACAGACAACTTCAAGATGCGCGGCGTGGCTGCAACCGTCCTCATGGACGGCACCGCGGATATTGCGAAGGAAGCGCAAAACCTGCATGTCGTCGTCATCCCCGAAATCAATGTGGGTGCGGCGTCGGTGGTGTATGGCCTGGCGGTGAACCCAGTGATCGGCGTGGGCACCTTCCTTGCGCAACTCTTCCTGCGCGACCCGCTGATGAAAGCATTCACCTTCGAATACCAGGTCACTGGACCCTGGAAAGATCCGGTGGTCACCAAGCTGGTTCGCCAGCCGCAAAGCCCGACCGGTGCGTCGGAAAATGGCATCAGGAACAATAGTTGAGGGATGACATGAGCGCAGAACCTGTAAAGATCGCCGCGGTACAAATGGTCTCCACGCCGATCGTGGAGGAAAATTTCGCGGCGGCGCGCAGGCTTGTCGCCGATGCTGCCCGGCAGGGCGCGCAGTTCGTCCTGTTGCCGGAGTACTGGCCGATCATGGGAATGAAGGAATCGGACAAGCTTGCGCACGCCGAACAGGGCGAGGCCGGACCGATCCAGGCGTGCATGTCCGACATGGCGCGCGAGAACGGCGTATGGCTGATCGGCGGCACCTTGCCTATGGCGGCCGACGAGCCGGACAAGGTACTCAATACGACACTTGTCTACAACCCGCAAGGCGAATGCGTCGTGCGTTACGACAAGATCCACCTGTTCAGCTTCACCAAGGGCGAGGAGTCCTACGATGAAGCGCGGACGATTGTGCACGGAAAGCGTGTCGGCACATTCGATGCACCGATTGGCCGGGTCGGTCTTTCCGTCTGTTACGACCTGCGCTTCCCCGAACTCTACCGGGCGATGGGCGAGTGCTCCCTCATCGTGGTGCCCGCCGCATTCACGTACACGACCGGGCGCGCGCACTGGGAAATCCTGTTGCGCGCCCGGGCCATCGAGAATCAATGCTACGTGCTGGCCGCAGCGCAGGGTGGGCATCACCCGAATGGTCGCCGCACATGGGGCCACAGCATGCTGGTCGATCCCTGGGGCGATATCAAGGCCGTGCTGCCGGAGGGTGAGGGCGTCGTCGTTGGTGATTTCGATCCTTCACACCTGCTGCGCGTGCGCGAAAGCCTGCCAGCGTTGAAGCATCGAAAGCTTTAGGTTGAGCTGTTGCCCGCGAGTATCAATCCCGAAAATCAACGGGCACCTTGCGGATGTTCTACAATCTATCCATCCTTTGAACCCTTACCTCTCCGCGCCCCCTGCGCGCGCGGTCATACACCATGAATCTTTTCGAACCGAATCTCCAGACACTTGCCGCCGCGCGCGACATCCTGCTTTCCCCCTTCGGACTCGACGAATCGAAACTGAATAAAGCCATTGGCGAAATCTTCACGCACAAGGTGGATTACGCCGACCTGTACTTCCAGTTCACGCGTAATGAAGGCTGGAGCCTGGAAGAAGGCATCGTCAAGACGGGCAGCTTCTCGATCGACCAGGGGGTGGGGGTGCGCGCCGTGTCGGGCGACAAGACCGCATTTTCGTACTCCGATGAAATCTCCGAACGCGCGCTGCTCGAGGCCGCCGCGGCCACGCGCACTATCGCGCGCCAGGGCGCCGGCAAAGTGAAGGTGGCGTCGCAGATCCAGGCGGTCGGCGGACGTTCTCTCTACCTGCCGCACGACCCGCTCGCTTCGCTCGATGCAACCGAGAAAGTCAAGCTGCTTGAAAAGGTCGAGAAGATCGCGCGCGCGAAAGATCCGCGCGTGGTGCAGGTGATGGCCGGCCTCGCCGGCGAATACGACGTCGTCCTGGTCGTACGCAGCGACGGCGTCCTGGCTGCAGACATCCGCCCGCTGGTGCGCGTATCCGTCACCGTGATCGCCGAGCAGGACGGCCGGCGCGAAGTCGGTTCGAGCGGCGGCGGCGGCCGTTACGACTACAGCTATTTCAGTGACGACCTCCTCGAGAAATACGCAACGGAAGCTGTCGAATCGGCCATCGTCAACCTCGACGCGCGTCCCGCACCGGCAGGGCCCATGACGGTCGTCCTCGGCCCAGGCTGGCCCGGCGTGCTGCTGCATGAAGCGGTCGGCCACGGCCTTGAAGGCGATTTCAACCGCAAGGGTTCCAGCACCTTCTCCGGCCGCATCGGCGAACGTGTCGCGGCCAAGGGCGTCACCGTTGTGGATGACGGCACCATCGCCGACCGCCGCGGTTCGCTTAACATCGACGACGAAGGCAACCCGACACAGTGCACCACGTTGATCGAAGACGGCATCCTGAAGGGCTACATCCAGGACACGATGAACGCGCGCCTGATGAAGATGCAGGTCACTGGCAACGCGCGTCGCGAATCCTACGCCCATCTGCCGATGCCGCGCATGACCAATACCTACATGCTGGCCGGCGACAAGGATCCGCAGGAAATCATCGCGTCGGTGAAGAACGGCCTGTACGCCGTCAACTTCGGCGGCGGCCAGGTCGACATCACCAACGGCAAGTTCGTCTTCTCCGCCAGCGAGGCCTACATGATTGAGGACGGCAAGGTAACTTACCCTGTAAAGGGTGCAACCTTGATCGGCAACGGCCCCGAGGTGCTGAACCGTGTCTCTATGATCGGCAATGACATGCAGCTCGACAGCGGCATCGGCGTCTGCGGCAAGGAAGGGCAGAGCGTGCCGGTAGGCGTCGGCCAGCCGACGCTGCGGATTGACGGCATGACCGTGGGCGGAACCGCCTGATCGGTGCGTTGGCAAGGTCTGGGGGCGATTTGAAACGAATTTCCCCCAAAGCCTTGCCAAATCGGATGAATTACTGCACTATTAATCGAAATTTTCAGCAAAACCTCTGAAAAACATGACTTTCGCGCGCTTTTACTTTTATTTTTTCTTTAGCTTGTCCAGCCCAAAGGCGGTGGAAAAGCGGTAAGCGCACGAATAAAAGAGCCCGAACCGAATCCTGAAAAAACCGCCGAAATGGCGGTTTTTTCGTTTATACAGACTTGAACCCACATTGGAGAGACCACATGCAACGCACAGACGACTTGCGCATCCGGGAGATGAAGGAACTCGCGCCCCCGTCCCACCTGATCCGCGAATTTTCCTGCACCGAGAAGGCTTCCAATACGGTTGCCAATTCCCGCGTCGCCCTGCACCGCATCCTGCATGGCCAGGATGACCGCGTGATGGTGGTGATCGGCCCGTGCTCCATCCACGACACCAAGGCGGCAATGGACTATGCGCGCCGCCTGGTCGAGCAGCGCGAGCGCTTCAAGGATGACCTGGAAATCGTCATGCGCGTGTACTTCGAAAAGCCGCGTACCACGGTCGGCTGGAAGGGCCTGATCAACGATCCGTACATGGACAACAGCTTCCGCATCAACGATGGCCTGCGCATGGCCCGCGAGCTGCTCCTCAACATCAATGAGCTTGGCCTGCCCGCCGGCACCGAGTTCCTCGACGTGATCAGCCCGCAGTACGTCGCCGACCTCATCAGCTGGGGCGCGATCGGCGCGCGCACGACCGAATCGCAGGTGCATCGCGAACTCGCATCCGGCCTGTCCTGCCCGGTAGGCTTCAAGAACGGCACCGACGGCAATATCAAGATCGCCGTTGACGCCATCAAGGCCGCATCGCAGCCGCACCACTTCCTCTCCGTAACCAAGGGCGGCCACTCCGCGATCGTCTCGACCGGCGGCAACGAGGATTGCCACATCATCCTGCGCGGCGGCAAGGCACCGAACTATGATGCCGCCAGCGTGGAAGCCGCATGCAAGGATATCGCCGCGAACGGTCTCGCGTCCCGCCTCATGATCGACGCGTCGCACGCGAACAGCTCGAAGAAGCCGGAAAACCAGGTGCCGGTCTGCGCCGACATCGGCAAGCAGATCGCCGCCGGCGATACGCGCATCGTCGGCGTGATGGTGGAGTCGCACCTCGTCGGCGGTCGCCAGGATCTGGTGCCGGGTAAGGAGCTGACCTACGGCCAGTCGATTACCGACGGTTGCATCGACTGGGATGCGAGCGTGAAGGTGCTGGAAGGTCTTGCGGAAGCGGTTCGGCAGCGCCGTCTTGCGGATTCCGAGTAAGGCACAAATGAAAAACGGGAGCGATCTGCTCCCGTTTTTTCAGTCTTGCCGATTTTAATAGCGCTTGGTCAGCACCATCTGTACACCGTCCCGGCGCATTTCCGTCCGGTTGAGGAATGACATGCCGAGCAGGATGAACGGCAACCCTTGTTCCTGCACCATCGCGTCCACCTGGTTGATTTCGATATCGCCGACGCGCACCGTGTTCAGCTTGACCTTGTACGAGGGCGCGATGCCATTGGCAGTGTTGACGTAGCCGGGCGTGCCCTTCTTGTAGTCGATCCCGAGCCTGGTGGCTTCCGAGGCCGGGAGCGCGATCAAGGTCGCTCCCGTATCGAGCAGCATGCGCACGCTTCCGCCGTTGATCTGGCCATTCACCATATAGTGCCCCTGGCCGTCGGCCTGCAGCGTCACGCTCGCCTTGCCGCCGCTGGCCGGGCTGCGGTTCACATGTTCGCCGATGGCGATGGTCTGTCGCTTGCCGTTGCTTTCGATCGTCGCGCCCGATTCGTTTGCGGCGACGAGCTTGATTCCCTCGGCGATATTCGCGCCGACCGAATAGGTCTTCGGTGTCCCGCCGTCCACCACAAGCACGGCCTTGTTGGGAAAGAGTCCGACCACGCTGATGTCGGCCGCAGTGGCCGCACCGGCGGCGAACAGCATGATTGCGAGGGCAGGGAGGCGCATGGCGATGACTGTACTTAGTCGCGGAAGTTGTTGAATTCCAGGGGCAGCTCGGTCACTTCCTTGCGCAAGAGTGCCATCGTCGCCTGCAGGTCGTCGCGCTTGGCGCCCGACACGCGCACCGCATCGCCCTGGATGCTGGCCTGCACCTTGATCTTGCTTTCCTTGACGATCTTCACGATCTTCTTGGCGGTGTCGGACTCGATGCCGTTCTTGACCTTGATGACCTGCTTGACCTTGTCGCCGCCGATCTTCTCGATCTTGCCGAGGTCGAGGAAGCGCACGTCGACGCCGCGCTTGACCATTTTCCCGGTCAACACGTCGCGCACCTGATTCAGCTGGAATTCACTGTCGGCATAGGCGGTCAGGTCACGTTCCTTCTGTTCGACACGGGCGTCGCTGCCCTTGAAGTCGAAACGCGTGGTGATTTCCTTGTTCGACTGGTCGACAGCATTCTTGACTTCGACGATGTTGGCTTCGGATACGACGTCAAAAGATGGCATGGTGGTGTCTTTCTCAATTACTGTTGGTGGGAACCGGCCCGGTTGTGGTTGTTCTGGCAGGCCGCATTGCGAGTTAGTCAAGGCCGATTCTAGCCGACAAAAAAACGGGTGGCTAGACGGCGGCCTCTATATAATGCCTCGGCTATGGCTACCGTTCTTCCCGTTCAATATGACTTCCTGCTGAAGCGCTTCAATACTTTTGGTATTGAAGCCAAGGCGAAGGCTTATCTTCCTGTTACGTCGGCGGACATGTTGTCGCATGCCAAAAGCGACGACTTTCTCGCGCGATTGCCGCGCCTGGTGCTCGGCGGTGGCAGCAACCTGCTGCTGACCGAAGATTTCCCGGGCCTCGTACTGCACATGCAGATGACAGGCGTGCAGGTCACAGGCGAGGACGAAACCGCAGTGTATGTGAAGGCCGCTGCGGGCGAAAACTGGCATGGCTTCGTGCAATGGACACTGCAGCAGGGTTTTGGCGGACTTGAGAACCTGTCGCTCATCCCCGGCAATGTCGGCGCAGCACCGATCCAGAACATCGGAGCTTACGGTGTCGAACTGAAAGACTGCTTTCATTCGCTGACGGCGTTCGACTTCAATACCGGTAACGTGTTCACGCTTGATAACGCGGGCTGCCGCTTTGGCTATCGCGACAGCATCTTCAAGCACGAACTTCGTGAGAACGCCGCGATCCTCGACGTAACCTTTGCGCTGCCCAAAAACTGGCAAGCCAATACGCAGTACGGAGAGCTTGCACAGGAACTGGCGACACAAGGCATCTCCGCCCCGACGGCGCGCCAGGTCAGCGACGCAGTCATTGCCATCCGCACACGCAAGCTCCCCGACCCGGCAGTCGTTGGCAATGCGGGCAGTTTCTTCAAGAATCCGATCGTGACCAAAGCCGTGCGCGACGCGCTGCTGGAGCGACATCCGCAACTGGTGAGCTATCCGCAGGCAGACGGCAGCTACAAGCTGGCTGCGGGCTGGCTGATCGATCAATGCGGCTGGAAGGGCAAGACTCGCGGTGCGGCGGGCGTGTACGAGAAGCAGGCGCTGGTGCTGGTGAATCGCGGCGGGGCGACGGGGAAGGACATCGTCGGACTTGCGGTGGCCATCCAGGAAGATGTCATGGCGAAGTTTGGGGTGAAGCTGGAGCCGGAGCCGGTTTTCGTTTGACTCCAACTACCGTTGAAACAAAAAAGGCGATCAAACGATCGCCTTTTTTATTTGGTGCTTGGATCTGCTTATGCTGCGACGAAGTGGCAGACGTAATCCAGCGTTTCGGTCGTCTCGATGTCGAAGCTGGAATTGCCCGGCACGTTGAAGCTCTGGCCGCCTTCGTAGCTCTTCCATTCGGTTTCACCCTTCAAGCGGATGCGGCACTTGCCCGCATTCAGCTCCATGATTTCCGGCGCGCCGGTGTTGAAGGTCAGCGAGGACGGAAAGATCACGCCAATGGTTTTCTTGGTGCCGTCAGCGAACAGGACGGTGTGCGATACGCACTTGCCGTCGAAGTAGAGGTTGGCCTTCTTGACGACGGAAAC
Organism: Noviherbaspirillum sp. ST9; assembly: GCF_048799745.1. NCBI lineage: Bacteria > Pseudomonadati > Pseudomonadota > Betaproteobacteria > Burkholderiales > Oxalobacteraceae > Noviherbaspirillum > Noviherbaspirillum sp. ST9. The sequence continues at coordinate 164,967 of NZ_JBLWFR010000003.1, forward strand.
GTTATCGAATTGAGTAGTCATGGTTGTTCGTGATGTTGTAAATGATTACTTGTCGCCATCCTTGGTCAGGCGCGGCAGTCCGACGGACGAACCGCCGCCGAGCAGGCCGGCCTTGCTGTAGATGCCAAGCTTGTCGCGCGTGTCGGTAATGTCGAGATTGCGCATGGTGAGCTGGCCGATTCGGTCCTGGGGCGTGAATGCGCCTTCGCCCTTTTCCATCGTCAGTCGTTCCGGCTGGTAGGTCAGGTTTGGCGAGTCCGTGTTGAGGATCGAGTAGTCGTTGCCGCGGCGCAGTTCCAGCGTGACTTCACCGGTGATCGCGCGCGCCACCCAGCGCTGCGAGGCTTCACGGAGCATGATGGCTTGCGGATCGAACCAGCGGCCCTGGTAGAGCAGGCGGCCAAGCTTGCGGCCGTTTTCGCGATACTGCTCGATCGTGTCTTCGTTGTGGATGCCGGTGACCAGGCGTTCGTAGGCGATGAACAGCAGCGCCAGGCCGGGGGCTTCGTAGATGCCGCGGCTCTTCGCCTCAATGATGCGGTTTTCGATCTGGTCGCTCATGCCGAGGCCGTGACGGCCGCCGATGCGGTTCGCTTCCATCATCAGGTCGACGGCATTGGCGAAGGTGATGCCGTTCAGGGCGACCGGACGGCCTTCCTCGAAGCGGACGGTCACCTCTTCCTTCTTGACTTCGACCTCGTCGCGCCAGAAGGCAACGCCCATGATCGGCTCGACGATCTTCATGCCGCTGTTCAGGTGCTCGAGGTCTTTCGCTTCGTGCGTCGCGCCGAGCATGTTGGAGTCGGTGGAGTAAGCCTTCTCGACCGACATCTTGTAGTCGAAGCCGGACTTGATCAGGAACTCCGACATTTCCTTGCGGCCGCCGAGTTCGCGGATGAAGGTGTCGTCCAGCCAGGGCTTGTAAATGCGCAGCGCCGGGTTCACCAGCAGGCCGTAGCGGTAGAAACGCTCGATGTCGTTGCCCTTGAACGTGCTGCCGTCGCCCCAGATGTCGACCTTGTCTTCCTGCATCGCGGCCACCAGCATCGTGCCGGTGACTGCACGGCCCAGCGGGGTCGTATTGAAGTAGGTGACCCCCGCGGTCGAAATGTGGAAAGCGCCGCTTTGCAGGGCGGCGATGCCTTCGGCGACCAGCTGCTCGCGGCAGTCGATCAGTCGAGCCTGTTCCGCGCCGTACTGCTTGGCCTTCTTCGGAATGGCGTCATAGTCGGGCTCGTCCGGCTGGCCGAGGTTCGCTGTGTACGCGTACGGGATCGCGCCTTTCTGACGCATCCAGTGCAGGGCTGCGCTGGTGTCGAGGCCGCCGGAAAAGGCGATGCCCACTTTCTGGTTGGCGGGAACGGACTGGAGAATGGTCGACATGATTTCTGCTTCGTTTGCTGGGATGGTAATGGGGCCTGGTCAGCTGAGCTTGCCCAGGACAAGGTATTCGAGCAAGGCCTTCTGGACATGCAGGCGGTTTTCCGCTTCATCCCAGACGACCGACTGCGGTCCATCGATGACTTCGGCGGCGACTTCCTCGCCGCGATGGGCGGGCAGGCAGTGCATGAACAGCGCATCGGCACGCGCGCGCTTCATCTTTTCGCCATCGACGATCCAGCCGGCAAAGGCCTTCAGACGAGCGGCGTTTTCTTCCTCGTAGCCCATGCTGGTCCATACGTCGGTGGTGACGAGGTCGGCATCGACGCAGGCGTCGGACGGGTTGGCGAAGACGGTGTAGTTCTTGTTGTCAGCAGCGACCAGTGAAGGATCGATCTCGTAGCGTTTCGGGGTCGACACGTTGACATGGAAACCGAACACCTGTGCCGCCTGCAGCCAGGAGTAGAGCATGTTGTTCGCATCGCCGATCCACGCTACCGTCTTGCCGGCAATGGAGCCGCGGTGCTCGATGTAGGTGAACACGTCGGCCAGCACCTGGCACGGATGGTGTTCGTTGGTCAGGCCATTGATGACCGGCACGCGGGAATTTTTCGCAAAACGGTCGATGATGTCCTGGCCGAAGGTGCGGATCATGATGATGTCGCACATGCGGGACATCACTTGCGCCGCATCCTCGACCGGCTCGCCGCGGCCGAGCTGGCTGTCGCGGGTATTCAGGTAGATCGCCGCGCCGCCGAGCTGGTGCATGCCGGCTTCGAAGGACAGGCGGGTACGCGTGGAGTTCTTTTCGAAGACCATCACCAGCGTGCGGTCGAGCAGCGGGTGATAGGTTTCGTAATTCTTGAATTTGCGCTTGATGATTCGGGTGCGTTCGATGACGTACTCGAATTCATCAAGCGTAAAGTCAGAAAACTGGAGGAAGTGTTTGATCGCCATAAATGAAAACGGCGGCCAGTGGCGCCTGCCGCCGTAGGGGTTGTAAGCCGTTCAATTATAAGGGATTTCTATCCCAAAAAGACAACAAAACGGGGTGCCGCGCGGCCTTTGCCTGACCTTAGTAAAGCTTTTGCGAGGATTCGTGCACGAGTTGCTGATAAAGCGCGTGGCGCATCGCTGAAATCTCGCCATTCTCAACCCCGCTGAGGACGGCGCAGCCGGGCTCGGTGAGGTGGTGACAGTTGTAAAATCGGCAATTTCCCAGGTGCGATGAAAATTCGCGGAATGCGCGTTCCAGCATGCCTTCGGTCAGGTGATACAGCCCGAATTCCTGGAACCCCGGGGAGTCGATGACGGACGTGTCATCGTCAATCATGAACAGGCGGGTGAAGGTCGTGGTGTGCTTGCCGGAATCGAGGGCTTCCGAAATCTCGCGCGTTGCCAGTTCGGCGTCCGGCACCAGGAGGTTGATGAGCGAGGATTTGCCCATCCCGGACTGGCCGATGAGGATGGTGGATTGGCCCCGGAGGAGCGGCTCGAGCACTGCGATTGTTTCTTCGGGCGACTTGCGTGCTGATACCTCATGGATCGGGTAGCCGAGTCCCGCGTACAAGGCAACGCGCTCGCGCGCCTTGGGGAGCGATTCGACGACGTCAGTCTTGTTCAGGATGATATGCGGATGTATTCCGCCGGCCTCGGCCGCAACTAGCGCGCGGGACACAAGATCATCGGAAAAACTTGGCTCAGTGGCAACGACGATGAACAACTGCGTCAGGTTCGCCGCCAGCAGCTTCGACTTGTACTGGTCCGAGCGGTAGAGCAGGGTCTTCCGATCCTCGATCTTCTCGATCACGCCCTGGTCGGCCGAGGTCTGTTTCAACTGCACGATATCGCCGACAGCGACATCGCTTTTCTTTCCCCGTGTCACGCAATGCAGGCGGGTGGCGCCGGCCTGCACCAGGTAGTGCCTGCCATGGGCGGCGATGACGGTCCCCTTGTCGACTCCCATCGTTTAGCGCGTCGCCTGCTGGAATATCGCGTCCACCTTGGCGGCGCAAATGAAGTCGTTCTCGGATATGCCGCCTTTGCCTCCATTGACCGAGTGCGTGTCGAACTTGACCACACAGCGGTTATAGGTCACGACCAGCTCGGGATGGTGGTCATCTGCATGGATGACCCATGCGATTGCATTTACGAAAGCCAGGGTTTCGTAGTAGTTCTTGAATACGAAAGTCTTCGCGATCTTCCCGTCCTGCAGCGCCCAGTTATCGACGGCGGCGAGGTGATCCTTGATCTCGGCATCGGTCAGTCCGGTGTCGAGATGACGGCCCTTTTTCTGGACCAGTTCGGCGGCGGTTACCATGGTTGTCCCCAATATCGTTTGTTTATCGTCCGGCAAGCAGATGCTGGATGCGCACGCTTGCCGGCGGATGCGAATCGTAGAAGGCGGAGTGCAGCGGGTCGGGCGTCAGCGTCGACGCGTTGTCTTCGTACAGCTTGACCAGTGCCGACACGAGGTCCTGCGCCTCGGTGTATTTCGCCGCGAAGGCGTCCGCTTCAAATTCATGCTTGCGCGAGGTCAGCGATACCAGCGGCGAGAACAGGAAGGTGAACACCGGCAGCACCAGCGTGAACAGGATCAGCGCCATGGCGTCGTTGTTGGTGAGCAGCATCGGGTCGACGCCGAGGCCGGTGAAGAACCACACTTGCGTCTTGAGATAGCCGAGCAGGGCGAGGAAGCCGAGCGACAACCCGAACATGACGGCGATGCGCTTGATCACATGCTTGAGCTTGAAGTGGCCGAGTTCATGTGCCAGCACCGCTTCGATCTCCTGCGGTCCGAGGCGGGCGAGGAGGGTGTCGAAGAAGACGATGCGCTTGGCGGCGCCGAAGCCGGAGAAGTACGCGTTGCCATGGGCGCTGCGCTTGGAGCCGTCCATCACGAACAAGCCCTTGGAGGCGAAACCGACGCGCTGCATGAGGCTTTCGATGCGCGACTTCAGGTTCTCGTCCTGCAAAGGGGTGAATTTGTTGAACAAGGGGGCGATCACGGTAGGGTAAAGCACGAGCATCAGGAGCTGGAATCCGCTCCATACGAACCATGCATACAGCCACCAGAGCTCGCCGGATTTCTCCATCAGGGTCAGGATGACCCAGACCAGCGGCACGCCGATGATGATGCCGATCGCGATGTTCTTGACCATGTCGCTGATGAAGAGCCCGAGCGTCATCTTGTTGAATCCGAAGCGCGCTTCGAGGACAAATTGCCGGTAGTAGTCAAACGGGAGTTCGATCAGTCCCGAAATGAATCCAAACGCCGCAATGAGTGCCAGCTGGTACAGCATGCCGGGGCCGGTCAGCTTGAAGAGCGTGACGGACAGCCATTGCAGGCCACCGAGCAGGGTGAAGCCGACAAGCACGGCGGCATTCACGAATAACATCAGCAGGCCGAGCTTGGTCTTCGCCACCGTGTAGTCCGCGGCTTTTTGGTGGGCATAGAGAGGGATTTTTTCGGCAAATTCAGGTGGAACCGCATTGCGGTGAGTAATCACATGGCGGATGTGCCGCGAACCCAGCCAGAAGCGGACGACGAGGGTAATAACCAGGAAACTGACGAACAATACCGAAAACGCAAGTGAAGACATGCCCTGCCTGTGAGAAAATGGCGGATTACCGAGGAAAACAATTATGTCACAAGCGACTGACTCCCAAGTCCCTGCGAACGCGCCTGCGCGACCGAACGAATTCAACCTTGTCTGGGTAGACATGGAAATGACCGGACTGGATCCGGACAATGACCGCATCATCGAGGTAGCGGTCGTCGTGACCGATTCTCAGCTCAATGTATTGGCCGAAGGTCCGGTGTTTGCAATTCATCAATCCGATGAAGTGCTGGACCGCATGGACGCATGGAACAAGGGGACGCACGGCCGCTCCGGTTTGATCGACAGGGTAAAGGCGTCGACCGTCAGCGAAGTGGATGCAGAAAAAGCACTCATCGACTTCCTGAAGCATTTTGTGCCCGCGGGCAAATCGCCGATGTGCGGCAACAGCATCTGCCAGGACCGCCGTTTCATGGCGCGCGGCATGCCCAAGCTGGAAGCGTTTTTCCATTATCGCAACCTTGACGTTTCGACATTGAAGGAACTCTGCAAGCGCTGGAAGCCGGACATCTCCACCGGTTTCAAGAAGCACCAGAAGCACACTGCGCTGGCCGACATCGTCGAGTCGATCGAGGAACTGCGCTACTACCGCGAACACTTCATCAAGCTCTGATTTGTTTCACCGTGCCGGCCGCCGCCTGGCGCGCCGGCACTTTTATTTTCTACAAGCATGACCTCCGACACCGACCTGCCGCCGTCCGAATCGCTCGACGCCGCTACCGAAAGCAACCGCAAGGTTCCCTCTGAATTGATCGCTCGCGAAGTGGGGCGACGCCGTACCTTCGGCATCATCTCCCACCCTGACGCCGGTAAAACGACGCTGACCGAAAAACTGCTGCTGTTTTCAGGCGCGATCCAGCTCGCCGGCACGGTGAAGGCGCGCAAGAGCGGCCGCCATGCGACCTCCGACTGGATGGAAATCGAAAAGCAGCGCGGCATTTCGGTGGCCAGCTCGGTAATGCAGTTCGAATATCGTGACCACGTTGTCAACCTGCTCGACACGCCGGGCCACCAGGACTTTTCGGAAGATACCTATCGCGTGCTGACCGCGGTCGACTCGGCGCTGATGGTGATCGACGCGGCAAAGGGCGTGGAAGAGCAGACCATCAAGCTGCTCAACGTTTGCCGCATGCGCGACACGCCCATCCTGACCTTCATGAACAAGCTGGACCGGGAGTGCCGCGATCCGCTGGAGCTGCTGGACGAAGTTGAATCCGTGCTGAAGATCCAGTGCGCGCCGGTGACCTGGCCGATCGGCATGGGCAAGAATTTCCGTGGTGTCTATCACTTGCTGCGAGACGAAATCCTGCTGTTCAAGGCCGGTTCCGAGCGTGCGGACCAGGAATTCGAGGTGGTGAAGGGCATCGACAACCCGCGCCTGGCGGAGATGTTCCCGCTCGAAATCGAGCAGCTGAAGATGGAAGTGGAGCTGGTGCACGGCGCGTCGCATCCGTTCGATCTCGACGAATTCCTCGCGGGCAAGCAGACGCCGGTGTTCTTCGGGTCCGCGATCAACAACTTCGGCGTGCGCGAGATTCTCAATGCGCTGCTCGACTGGGCACCGGCGCCGCGCCACCGCGACGCGACGGTCCGTGCCGTGGAGCCGACCGAAGAGCCGTTCTCCGGTTTCGTCTTCAAGATCCAGGCCAACATGGATCCGGCGCACCGTGATCGCATCGCCTTCCTGCGCGTCTGTTCCGGGCGCTTCGAGCGCGGCATGAAGATCAAGCACTTGCGTCTTGGCCGTGAGATCAAGGTGTCGAGCGTGGTGACCTTCATGGCTTCGAGCCGCGAACAGGTGGAAGAGGCGTACGCCGGCGACATCATCGGCCTGCCGAACCACGGCAACATGCAGATCGGCGACAGTTTTTCCGAAGGGGAACTGCTGCAGTTCACCGGCATTCCGTATTTCGCGCCGGACTTTTTCCGTTCGGTACGCATTCGCAACCCGCTCAAGATCAAGCAGTTGCACAAGGGCTTGCAGCAGCTGGGTGAAGAGGGGGCGGTGCAGGTGTTCAAGCCGGTCCATGGTGGCGACCTCATCCTTGGCGCGGTCGGCGTGCTGCAGTTCGAAGTCGTCGCCAGCCGCCTCCTGAACGAGTACGGCGTGGATGCCGTGTTCGAAGGAACAAGTATCAGCAGCGCACGCTGGATTTCCTGCGATGACAAGAAAGCGCTCGCCGACTTCGAAAAGTCCTCCGCCGGCGCCAACATCGCCTTCGACGCATCCGGCAACATGGCCTACCTGGCTACTTCGGGTGTCAACCTGAAGCTGACGCAGGAACGCTGGCCGCAGCTCACCTTCCATGCCACACGGGAACATGCCGCAAAACTGAACTGATCCCGCGCTTCCCCATCCAACGCCGGGCCCGCGCGCAGTTTGCGCCGGGCCTGGCGTTTTTGTTTCGACCATCCCGATGCATGTCGCCGACAAGCCGGAGTAAGAGGTATTTGTCTCCAAATTGGCTGCTGTTAGCTGCCATTTCCGGGGCTGTTTGCGGAAGCTCAATGGGCCGAAAAGGCCGCCGCCTATACTCTCCCAACGCGTTTTTTCAACCTCTTACTCTCCCCGTTTTTGTTGTGCAGCGATCTGAATTCCAGTTTGTTCACGCAGTTACAGAATCAAGGAGCAACAATGCTAACTGCCACCTATTCCCTGGTCGCCATTGCGGCTGAGCAAGACAAGACTCGCGCCATGCTCTCTCGTCTGCAGCAGTACCTCCAGGGTACCTGGAGGGGCTTGCAAAAGATTGACTTTACTTTTCTCGAAACGGCATTCGGCAAGCTGATGCAATTCGACAAGTATTTTGGCGCCCGAAAGTTGGAGCGCTATCTCGTTCCCGCCATGCGCACTGCCGGCCGGGAAGCGGAAAACCTCGTCGCAGAACTCGACGCGCTGAGCGCCAAGGGGGCGGGCATCCTCCGGTCGCTCGGCGAGCACTTGGCCGAAGCGTTTGAGGCGAGCGCCGGCAGGATCAACCAGATCTGTCACGCAATGGACTCGTACTGTGGAACGATGCTCGTACGCCTGGAACGGGAAGAGCGCGAACTCATTCCCATGGCGCGCCGCATCTTCTCGATTGAGGACTGGTTCACCATCGCCGCGCAATTTCTCTCCGAGGACGGCGATGCGGATGGCCGACATCGCCCGGTCGCTGTCCAGCGCGGCGCCTTTGTGAGCCGTCGCCCAGTCGTGTCTGCCCGCTCTTAACGCCAAGGGCACTTCTCCCGGCGCACTTGCGCGCCGTCACTTTTATTGGCATGGTGTGTTCCATGTTTTTTCGTGGAACACACATGCCGAAAATTCTCCGGTTCACGCGTCTTTCCCTCCGCGACCTGCTCGTCGCATCGGGCCCCGCGGTCATCGCGATTGTGGTGACCTGCGTACTGGCTTACTGGCTGGTGGATCCGTCGCCCCCGCGCCATGTCACGCTCTCTACCGGGCAGGAAAATAGCGCCTATGAAGCGATCGGCAGGAAATATGCGGCGATCCTTGCACGCAACGATATCCGTGTCGAATTGACGCCCTCGCTTGGTTCCAGCGAAAACCTGCTGCGTCTCAAGGACGAGGCTTCTCCCATCGACATTGCCTTTGTGCAGAGCGGATCAACGCGCACGGAAGAGTTGGAGGGGAGGGGGCTGGTCTCGCTCGGCAGCCTGTTCACCGAACCCGTGTGGCTGTTCCTGAAGGAGTCCCGCAATATCACGCGCCTGGCGCAGTTGAAAGGCCTGCGCATCAATGTCGGCCCCGAAGGTACCGGTGTGCCCAGCCTGTTCAAGCAAATCCTGTCTGCCAATGGCGTGGAAGCCGCGCAAATCAAGCTTGGCGCGTTGGAAAATACGCCGGCGACGGTCGAGCTGCTCGCGGGCCGCATCGACGGACTCGTCTTCAGTTCAGCCCCGGATGCACCGCTGATCCAGATGCTCCTGCAAACCCCCGGCATTCGCTTGTTCGACTTTGCGCAGGCCGAGGCGTACACGCGGCGGTTTCCCTTTCTCTCGCATGTCGTTCTCCCGCGCGGCATCGTCGATTTCGGGCGTGACCTGCCTTCGAAGGATGTCCACCTGATTGCGCCGACCGCAACGCTGGTCGCGCGTGAAGACCTGCATCCGGCGCTCGTCGATCTCTTTGTGCAGGCGGCCGCCGAGATCCACGGCGAGGCCGGCTGGTTTCACAAGAAAGGAGAATTCCCCACGGCGAATTACACCGAGGTGCCGGTGTCGAATGCGGCAGAAAAGTTTTACAAGAACGGCCCGCCGCTCCTGCAGCGCTACTTGCCGTTCTGGCTCGCCAATTTCTTCGAGCGCATGTGGGTGGTGATCGTGGCGCTCGGTGCCTTGATCCTGCCGCTGTCGCGCATCATCCCGCCGCTGTACGTCTGGAAGGTGCGCTCGCGGGTCTTCCGCTGGTACGGCCAGTTGCGTGCGGTCGAGCAGGCGATCGAGGATGTTCCGGCCGAGCGGCAGAAGGAGGTTTATCCGGAACAGCTTCAGCGGCTGAACGACATCGAGGAACGCGTCAACCGCATTTCGATTCCCCTGTCGTTCGCCGACGAGTTGTACGGACTGCGCAGCCACATCAATTTCGTGCGGCGGCGCGTCCAGTCGCTCATGCAGGCGTCAGGCGCCAATCCAGGGTAGACCCGCCTTGCACCAGCCGCCAACTGTCTTGCGGTGTCCATCGGCGTCCTTGTCGCCTTCAAAGCCTTCGAGGACATCGAAGCAGTTGGCATAGCCGTTCTCGGTCGCGAGCTTGGCGGCATGGCGCGAACGTACACCCGAGCGGCACAGAAAGAGCAATACGTTTTCTTTAGTGGCGACACGCGACAGCTCGTCGAGGAAGGACTGGTTTGGTGTGCCTCCCGGATAGGTGTTCCACTGGACCGCGACATGCTGCCCTTCGGGAATGGCGACCCGCCCAACCCAGTCGCGTTCGGCGTTGGTGCGGACGTCGACGAGAAGGACGTTCGGATCTTGTCGGACGAGGTTAAAGGCTTCCGTGGGGGTGACGGCACCAGCATACGGCAATTGCTTCTCTGCGCCGCGCTGCCGTGCGGTGGAAAGGATAGTCATGGGCGATCTCCGGAAAATTTGGCTTTTTTATATTTTATCCGCTTGATCGCCGAGCCATAGCGGCCAGCGTCTTAACGGCGCATAGCGCACAATTTTGGTGCTTTGCGCGCAGGAAAAGCACTAAAATGGTGCGCACGGCGAGTTGCGCACCTTTTTAGTGCTTTTTTGGGGCGTCAGTTCTCACGCCATTTGTATTTCAAAAGCGCACTATTTCCGCTAATTCGCACGCTTCATCGCGGTGCAGGCGAATTGTTTTTTCTCAAGATGGTGGCATGGAATCTGCTATCATTCCCGGCTGTGTTTCAAGTCGCACTTCGGCCTGTCGCAGGCGTATACAGTCGGCTCAAACCAACTCTAGTTATCCGAACCACATCCGCTCATACACTTAGGAGATTCGCATGGCAATGACGGCCGCAGACGTCTTGAAGATGGCGAAAGAAAACGAAGTCAAATTCGTTGATTTTCGCTTTGCTGACACCCGAGGCAAGGAACAGCACGTGACCGTGCCGGTTTCGCAGTTCGGCATGGACAAGTTCGAGTCCGGCCATGCGTTCGACGGTTCCTCGATCGCCGGCTGGAAGGGCATCGAAGCCTCCGACATGCTGCTGATGCCCGATCCGAACACCGCCAACATCGATCCCTTCATGGAAGAGACCACGATGTTCATGCAGTGCGACGTGATCGAACCGTCCGACGGCAAGGGTTACGACCGCGATCCGCGCTCCATCGCCAAGCGCGCTGAAGCCTACCTGAAGTCCTCCGGCCTGGGCGACACCGCCTACTTCGGTCCGGAACCCGAATTCTTCATCTTCGACAACGTTCGCTGGAAGATCGACATGTCCGGCTGCTTCGTCAAGATCGGCTCGGAAGAAGCATCCTGGTCCACCGGCAAGGAACTCGAAGGCGGCAACACCGGCCATCGTCCGACCGTCAAGGGCGGCTATTTCCCGGTTCCCCCGGTCGACAGCTTCCAGGACATGCGTTCCGAAATGTCCCTGATCCTCGAAGCAATGGGCATCCCGGTTGAAGTGCACCACCACGAAGTCGCTGGCGCAGGCCAGAACGAACTCGGCACCAAGTTCTCCACCCTGGTGCAGCGCGCTGACTGGACCCAGAACCTGAAGTACGTGATCTGGAACGTCGCTCACACCTACGGCAAGACCGCAACCTTCATGCCGAAGCCGCTGGTCGGCGACAACGGCTCCGGTATGCACGTTCACCAGTCCGTCTGGAAGGATGGCCAGAACCTGTTCGCAGGCGACGGCTATGCAGGCCTTTCCGACTTCGCGCTGTACTACATCGGCGGCATCATCAAGCACGCACGCGCGCTGAACGCGATCACCAACCCGGGCACCAACTCCTACAAGCGTCTGGTTCCTGGCTTCGAAGCACCGGTCAAGCTGGCGTACTCGGCAAAGAACCGTTCCGCATCGATCCGTATTCCGCACGTTGCGAACCCGAAGGGCCGCCGCGTCGAAGCACGCTTCCCGGATCCGCTGTCCAACCCGTACCTGTGCTTCTCCGCCCTGCTGATGGCAGGCCTGGACGGCGTGCAGAACAAGATCCACCCGGGCGAAGCAGCATCGAAGGACCTGTACCACCTGCCGCCGGAAGAAGATGCACTGATCCCGACCGTCTGCCATTCCCTGGACCAGGCGCTCGAGTACCTCGACAAGGACCGCGAGTTCCTGACCCGTGGCGGCGTGTTCAGCGACACCATGATCGACGCTTACATCGAACTGAAGATGCAGGAAGTCCAGCGCTTCCGCATGACGACCCACCCGGTCGAGTTCGACATGTACTACTCGCTGTAATCAGCTTTCCGCCGCAAGGCGACGCTGCTCAAGAGACGGGGAAAACTTCGGTTTTCCCCGTTTTTTTTGCTTGCGGAAACTGTTGCACGGATTTGCGATCCAAGCGGGAGTGTTTGTAAAGCATTGATTCTTATCCTAAACTAGTAAGCGCCCGCATAGTTTCTTGAAAGAAAGATGATTAATCAACAATTGACCGGATTGCTATTGCTGCTGGCGACGGCGGGTGCCGCGCAGGCGCAAAGCGAGGTCTACCTGTGCGTCGACGAGCATGGGAAGAGGGAATACAAGAACACTGGCCTGACGAAGGGCTGCAAGAAAGTCGACCTGCCTGGCATCACCATGATCCCGGCGCCGCCGAAAAAGGCGGCTGCGCAGACTGCAGCGGCAAAGCCGGCGGCAAGCACGCCGCAGGATTTCCCCAAGGTCGATAATGGCACTCAGAAGACCCGCGATAACGATCGCAAGCAGATCCTGCTCGACGAGATGAAGGCGGAAGAGCAGAAGCTGTCGAACCTGAAGAAGGATTACAACAACGGCGAGCCCGAGCGCCGCGGCGATGAACGCAACTACGCGAAGTACCAGGAGCGGGTTGCCGGGATGAAGGAAGACATCGACCGCACGGAAAAAAACATCGAAGCCCTGAAGCGCGAAATCGGTAACATAAAATAGGGTGGGTATGACGCTTGCATAAACAGGGCCGCGTGATGCGGCCCTTTTGATTTCTGGAATAACGTGAAAACATCGCCCCCCACATTCGACGGCCTGGACCTGCTGTCATCGGCAGTCGTCATCCTCGATGCGTCGAGCCGCATTACCTATGCCAATGCCGCCGCCGAGAACCTGCTCGAAAGTTCGTTCAAGGTCCTGTCGCACCAGAAGCTCGATACGCTTTTCCTCAATGGCGATCACCTCAACCAGATTTTCCAGGAAGCCGTCCAGCATCGATTCGCCGACAAGCGTCTCGACTTGTCGCTCGAACGTCCCAACCGCGAACCGCTGCATGTCCACGTGATCGTCACGGCGCTGGACAACCCCGACACGCCGGTCCTCATCGAGTTGCGCGAGAACGTACAGCAGCTCAAGCAGGACCGCGAGGAGCGCATGCTCGACCAGAGCCAGGCGAACAAGGAACTGATCCGCAACCTCGCGCACGAGATCAAGAACCCGCTCGGCGGCATCCGCGGGGCGGCACAGTTGCTGGAGCTCGAGTTGCCCGAGCGCCACCTGAAGGAATTGCGCGAGTACACCCAGGTCATCATCAAGGAAGCGGACCGCTTGCAGACGCTGGTGGACCGCCTGCTCGCGCCGCATCGCCGCCCGCACATCGTCGGAGACGTCAACATTCATGAAGTCTGCGAGCGCGTGCGCAGCCTCATCGTCGCCGAGTTCCCGACCGGTCTCACGATCAAGCGCGACTATGATCTCTCGGTGCCCGAATTCCGGGGCGACAAGGAGCAGCTGATCCAGGCAGTCCTCAACATTGCACACAACGCCGCGCAGGCGCTGGCCGACCAGATCAAGGCGGGCGATGCGGTCATCACCTTCCAGACGCGTGTCGCAAGACAGGTGACGCTCGCGAAGGTGCGTTACAGGCTGGCATTAGATTTGCATATCATCGACAATGGACCGGGCATCCCGCCCGACATCCGCGATCGCATTTTCTATCCGCTGGTGTCGGGAAAAGATGGTGGCAGCGGACTCGGGCTCACGCTTGCGCAAACGTTCGTGCAGCAGCACATGGGAGTGATCGAATGCGAGAGCCGGCCGGGATGCACGGACTTCAGGATTTTGATACCGCTGCCTTGACCACAAGATCGAGGACGGCTCAACCCAATGCCACACGCGCGGGATACTGAAAAAATATGAAGCCAATCTGGATTGTTGACGACGACGAATCGATTCGTTGGGTACTCGAAAAAGCCCTCGCCCGCGAAAACCTGGCCACCAAAAGCTTTTCCAATGCGCGCGAGGTCATGGATGCTCTGCAGACCAGCGTGCCGCAAGTCCTCGTGTCCGACATCCGCATGCCCGGGGAGTCCGGGCTGGAACTCCTGCAGACCGTCAAGACGAAGTATCCCGGCCTCCCGGTCATCGTGATTACGGCATTCTCCGATCTCGATTCGGCAGTCGCCGCGTTCCAGGGTGGTGCATTCGAATACCTCGCCAAGCCCTTCGATGTCGACAAGGCCGTCGAGCTGATCCGCCGTGCACTGGAAGAGAGCCTGCGCGAGTCGAGTGTCGAGGCGACTGCTGCCGATACGCCGGAGATCCTGGGACAGGCGCCGGCGATGCAGGATGTGTTCCGCGCCATCGGACGTCTCTCGCAGTCGAACGTCACCGTGCTGATTACCGGCGAATCCGGCTCCGGCAAGGAGCTCGTCGCACGCGCGCTGCACAAGCACAGTCCGCGCGCGACACAACCCTATATCGCGCTGAACACCGCAGCCATTCCGAAGGACCTGCTCGAATCCGAACTGTTCGGCCATGAGCGCGGCGCCTTCACGGGCGCGCAGGCGATGCGGCGCGGCCGCTTCGAGCAGGCCGAGAACGGCACGCTCTTCCTCGATGAAATCGGCGACATGCCTTTCGACCTGCAGACGCGATTGCTGCGCGTGCTGTCTGACGGACATTTCTATCGCGTGGGCGGACACCAGCCGCTCAAGGCGAATGTGCGCGTGATCGCCGCCACGCACCAGAACCTCGAACAGCGCGTGAAGGAAGGCCTGTTCCGCGAAGACTTGTATCACCGCCTCAACGTGATCCGCCTGCGCCTGCCCAGCTTGCGCGAGCGGCGCGAGGATATCCCGCTGCTGACGCGCCACTTCCTCGCCCAGAGCGCCAAGCAGCTCGGCGTGGAAGCCAAGCGTATGTCTGACGCCGCCATGCAATTCCTGGCGAGCCTCGACTTGCCTGGCAACGTCCGACAGCTTGAGAACCTGTGCAACTGGATTACGGTCATGGCGCCGGGGCAGACCGTGGAGATCAAGGATTTGCCGGCGGATCTGACGCATGGGCAGGAATTCGCGCCTCCCGCGGTCTCGTCGTTGTTGTCCCCGACACAGGCAGCTACGCAGTCGCCGGTGTTTGCGTCCCCTGCGGAATTGCCGTCTTCGGGTGTCCCTGTCAGTACCGGCATGTTCGCTCCGCCGGTGACCGCGTCGATGCCCTCTGCCCCGGTGTCGCCGATTCCGAATGGTTCTGCAGAAAAGGCCAGCTGGATCAGCCTGCTCGAATCTGAAGCGGCGCAAATGCTCGCCGCTGGACAGCCGGAGGTGATGGATGCGCTCGGCCGGCAGTTCGAATCGGCGCTGATCAAGACTGCCCTCAAGCATACGCATGGCCGAAAGAACGACGCTGCGGTTCGCCTCGGCATCGGCCGGAATACCATCACGCGCAAGATCCACGAACTTGGCATAGACGGCGCCAAGGACGAATGACACCAGAAGGGCCGGCGATTGACCGAAATGTTGTTCGGTTAAGGTCGCAAAATGAGTCATTCCGGCGAAAGCCGGAATCCAGCGTCGTTTGTCTATGCACTGAAAGACACTGGATCGCGACGTGGCCGCCGAGGCTTTCGTCGGGATGACGAGGGTTGAATCAGCTTCAGCGAACGTCATTACGGCGATTGACCGGACCTTGTTCTATGTCGTTGTGCCGGCGCGTCGCGCCAGTACGGAGACAATTGCAACGGCCGCCGCGCTTGCAAGTAAATGCTTGAGCGTGTGCCCGCTCATCACGCCCGTCATCGCCATCACACCATGGTCATGCAATTCGGCAGCCTTCGCCGTTGCATACAAAAGGATGGCTATTCCAAAGCCCGCACGTTCTGCGCCCGACGCTCCATGGATCCACTGCCATGCTGGAATCAGTACCAGCGGCAAGGCCTGCAGGAGCAGGTAAGGACGCAAGTCTCCACTCTGTTGCCACCAGAAGACACTCGCAATGGCAAGAATGCCGAGCAGCAGTACGTGGAGCGTTCCGTGCCTCGTCCTTGAGGTATCACCATGTACCCCTGCAAGCAGGCCGGCGCAGGCAAGGGCAATCGGAATCCTGTCCCAGAGCAGGCGGAAGTCATCCGGCTGCAGGTGGTAGTAAGTCGAGCCGGCCGCGGTGAGGACGAGCGCCGTCACGAAGAGAACATGCCCTGCCTGCCCTGGCGTGGCCGAACTTTTGCGCAGGGATAGCCAGCCCCAGACTCCGGCAAGCGCAAAGCCGATGTTCGAAAGTACGTCCAAGGCGTTCGGAAGAATCGCGAGCGCACGTGTGTCGGCAAAACAGTGATAGTCCTCCGGCTGCACGATGGGGCCGTGCAGCAGCATGAGGATGATGATGCTGGCTGTCAGGAAGTGTGGCAGGTGCCGCTTCATGTGGTCTCCTTGGAATAAAGGTGACAAGGAGCGTGCGCCGCTGCCGAACGGAAAGAAAGCCGCCATCGCCACGTGCTGCATAGGTACCGTTCCGGTATCGCGTGCCGATACGCGCACTCTGCACAAACCTTCAGCAAACGCAAAAAGCTTGGCCTGCGGGAAGCCTATGATGTGCTCACAATCAACTTTGTGTGCGGCACTGTTTGCGGTCGTGAAATTCCACTTCAAGCTCTTCCATGTTGTTCTGGCGATCGTCGCGACGATCGTGCTCACGCTCGTTGTCGTCAACCTTGCGGAAGGCGAAAGAAAGGTTGGAAGCAGGATCGACGCACTCTATGGCGTCACCGATCCGCAGTACCTGCGTTCGATGGGTGTCCTCCTCGGTCCGGCGATTACCGAAGGGAACAAGGTCGAACACCTGGAGAACGGCGACCGCATCTTCCCGGCGATGCTCGATGCCATCCGGTCGGCCAGGCACACCATCACATTCGAAACCTATATCTACTGGTCTGGCGAAGTGGGCAAAGCATTTGCCGAAGCCTTGGGCGAGCGCGCGCGTGCGGGCGTCAAGGTGCATGTCCTGCTCGACTGGGTCGGCAGCGCGAAGATGGAGGAACAACTGCTTGAAGAGATGCGCAAGGGCGGCGTGGAAGTCGAGCGCTACCACGAGCCGCACTGGTACAACTGGTCGCGATTGAACAATCGCACGCATCGCAAGATCCTCGTCGTCGACGGCAGGATCGGATTCACCGGTGGCGTGGGCATCGCCGACCAGTGGAGCGGCGACGCGCAGGACAAGCAGCACTGGCGCGATTCGCACTTCCGTGTCGAGGGACCGGTCGTGGCTGAATTCCAGGCCGTGTTCCTGGACAACTGGATGAAGGCCACTGGCCGCGTGCTGCATAGTGCGGAGTATTTTCCGAAGATCGATCGCGCGGGGAATACGCCGGCGCAGATGTTCAGCAGTTCGCCGACCGGCGGCAGCGAGAGCATGCACTTGATGTACCTGCTGTCGATTGCCTCGGCGCAGAAATCAATCCTGCTTGAGAGTTCCTACTTCGTTCCTGACGCATTGGCCATCGAGGCGCTTGTCGCCGCGGCGAAGCGCGGCGTCCGGGTGCGGATCATCACGCCGGGGGAGCACATCGACACGGAAATCGTCAGGCGCGCATCGCGTGCGCGATGGGGAAATCTGCTGGAGGCCGGCATAGAGATTCATGAATACAAGCCGACCATGTTCCACTGCAAGGTGATGGTCGTCGACGGCTTCCTGGTATCGACCGGCTCGACGAATTTCGACAACCGTTCCTTCCGGCTGAACGATGAAGCGAACCTGAATGTGTATGACGCCGACTTCGCGAAGCAGATGGCGGATGTATTTGAAAAGGATTTGACACGCGCGCATCGCATCACGCTCGAGGAATGGCAGAACCGGCCCTTCGGGGAAAAACTCATCGAGCACGCGTCTTCGCTGCTCGGCAAGCAGCTCTGAGTCAGGTATTGCGGCGCGGGTAACCTTCGGCGGTAATGCGCACCCAGACGCGCTCCTTTTCTTCCTCGGTCATGAATACCCAGTGCGCAACTTCCTCGACGGTACGGCCGCAGCCGCGGCAGACGTCATCAAAGGTGGTTGAGCAGACGGCAACACATGGCGTGTCGGGGCGGGAAGAATTTTGCATAATGGAGGCCTTCAAACCGACATTCTAGGCCAAAACACATGCTCAAGCTTTACTACTACCCCGGTAATGCGAACCTCGCACCGCACATGTTGCTGGAAGAGCTGGGCGTACCTTACGAGCTGGTGCTCGTCGACAGGACGAAGGATGCGCACCACAGCGCCCAGTACCTGAAACTGAACCCGAACGGCCGCATTCCCACGCTCGTCGACGGTGATCTTGTCCTGTTTGAAACGGCGGCGATCTGCCTGCACCTCGTTGACCAGAATCCCGACGCCGGCTTCGCCCCCGCTGTTGGCACGAACGAGCGCGCGCACTTCTACAAGTGGCTTGTGTATCTGACCAATACCCTGCAGGCGGAACTGATCACTTACTTCTATCCGGAGCGATTGGTGGATGAGGAATGCGCCGCGGCACAGGTCAAGGCGCATGCGGAGGCGCGCGTGGGCGGCATGCTGGACCTGCTGGATAAGACGCTTGCAGAAAGCGGTGGACCATTCCTGCTCGGGCAGCGCATCACGGCGGTGGATCCCTACCTGTTCATGCTGTCGCGCTGGACGCGCATGATGCACAACCCCGCGCGCAACAGGCCGCATCTGGGCGCCTTCCTGACGATGATGGTAGAGCGTCCGGCGATCAGACGTGCATTGGAGCAGGAAGGGTTGGGCGATCCGTTGTTTTAGCCTCGGCACGCCACATGCTGGCGGGCTCCTGCGCAAGAAATTTTCAAGCACCTCTCCCCGTCGTTCCCGCGAAGGCGGGAATCCAAAGGGAGGTGGATCGAAGAAACTCAGCATGGATTCCTGCATTCGCCTTCAAGTCATCCTATTGCACTTGGTTCAGCTTTCGCCACAGTGTCGTTCGGCTGATGCCCAGATACTTCGCCGCCGCTTCACGATTACCATTGAAGCGCTCCAGCACCTGCTGGATCGATTCCGACTGCGGTGCCGGCAGACGTTTCGCCGACGCTTCCGCCTTCGCCGCGCTTGCCAGTTCCGGCGCAACAGAAAGCACAAAGCTCGGCGACAGCGCCTGCAGCGGTTCCGCCGCAAGGAAGAGCGCGAGGCGTTCCATCAAATTGCGCAGCTCGCGCACATTGCCGGGCCACACATAGCTGGCCAGCATGGGCGCGCAGGCCAGGAGTTCCGCATGCAGGTTTGCATGCGGCCGGACGCCGAGTGAGGCGAGTGCATTCTTGAGTCCCCATTCCGCCAGCGCCACCAGATCGTCGGTGCGCTCGCGCAGCGGCGGCAGCGTCAGGCGCAGCACGCCGAGCCGGTAGAAGAGGTCGGCGCGAAAGCGGCCATCCCTCACGCGCTGGTCGAGGTCGCAATGCGTGGCGCTGATGATCCGCACATTGACCGGGACGGGGCGCGTGCCGCCCACACGCACCACCTCGCGTTCTTCCAGCACACGCAGCAGGCGCGTCTGCAACTGCAATGGCATTTCGCCGATTTCATCGAGGAACAGCGTGCCGCGATTGGCCGCTTCGAACAGGCCCGCATGTCCTCCGCGGCGCGAACCGGTGAATGCGCCTTCTTCATAGCCGAACAGTTCCGACTCCAATAGGGACTCCGCCACCGCGCCGCAGTTGATGGCGACGAAAGGTTGCCGCGCGCGCTGGCTTTCTCGATGAATGGCCTGTGCGGCCAGTTCCTTGCCCGTGCCCGTCTCGCCCTGGATCAGCACTGTCGCCGGCGATTTGGCGAACAGTTCGATGGAATGACGCACGGATTGCATGGCCGGGGATTCGCCACGCAGGTCGTTCAGGCCGTGCTTGGCGCGCAGCGTGTCGGCAACCGGTTGCGCCCGGCCGCGTCCCGATTCCAGCTGCGTGAAGCGCGCGATTTCCAGTGCATCCTCGAATGCCTGGCGGATGGATGCGGCCGAATAGACGAACACGCCTGCCAGTCCGGCTTCCTCCGCCAGGTCCGTAATCAGGCCCGCGCCGACGATGGCCTTGATGCCGGCGGATTTCAATTCGTTGATTTGCGCGCGCGCGTCTTCCTCGGTGACGTAGGTCCGCTGGGGGATCTCCATGTCGAAGGTCTTGAGGAACTCTGCCAGTTCCGGCATCGGCGTCTGGTACGTGATGAGGCCGATATGCGGCGTGATCTTGCGGGCGCGGGCGAGCGCCTGCATGACATCGAAGCCGCTGGCCTTGGCGATGACGACCGGCAACGACAGCCGGCTCTTCAGGTAGGCGGCGTTGGAGCCGGCGGAAATGACGGCGTCGCAGCGTTCGGTTTCCAGGCGTTCCCTGATGTGCCGAACGGCGTCTTCAAAACCGAGCTGGATGGGTTCGATCGACGCGCGGTCGTCGAACTCAAGTGTGATGTCGCGGAAGAGGTCGGACAGGCGCGAAATCGAGACCGTCCAGATGATCGGCTTATCCGGCAGGTCGGCGGCGGGGCGGGCAGGGAGTCTCATGTTTCATGAACGTTTCAATGTTTCAATTGTAACGTAAATTGAAACGGGTGAGGGGAATTGATGCAAGACAGGATTGATCGCAAGTGATTGAAATAAAAGGAATTTGTTTTGGTATGACTGACCCTTTCAACCTGGCTTACCGTGTGGCACACCGATTGCAATAAAGCCACCAGCTTCAATCGTTGCAACAGTTACCCACAACAAGGTGAAGACATGAGTCTCTATTCCGCAGGCGCCGCCTTCCGCAAGGCGGTCAAAGAAGAATCCCCGCTGCAGGTCGTGGGCGCAATCAATGCCAACCACGCGTTGCTGGCCAAGCGTGCGGGTTACCGCGCGATCTACCTGTCCGGCGGCGGCGTTGCCGCAGGTTCGCTGGGCTTGCCGGATCTCGGCATTTCCAACCTCGACGACGTGCTGACCGACGTACGCCGCATCACCGACGTGTGCGACCTGCCGCTGCTGGTCGACGTCGACACCGGTTTCGGCTCCTCCGCCTTCAACGTCGCCCGCACCGTCAAGTCGATGATCAAGTTCGGCGCTGCTGCGATCCACATCGAAGACCAGGTCGGCGCCAAGCGTTGCGGCCATCGCCCGAACAAGGAAATCGTCAGCAAGCAGGAAATGGTCGACCGCATCAAGGCCGCTGTCGATGCACGCACCGACGAGAACTTCGTGATCATGGCACGCACCGATGCGCTGGCCGTCGAAGGCCTGGAAGCGGCGCTCGACCGCGCTCAAGCCTGCGTCGAAGCCGGCGCCGACATGGTGTTCCCGGAAGCAATCACCCAGCTCGACATGTACAAGATCTTCGCCGATACGCTGAAGGTGCCGGTCCTGGCCAACATCACCGAGTTCGGCGCCACCCCGCTGTACACCGTCGAAGAGCTCAAGAGCGTCAACGTCGGCCTCGTGCTGTATCCGCTGTCCGCCTTCCGCGCAATGAACAAGGCCGCGGAAAACGTCTACACCGCGATCCGCCGTGACGGCTCGCAGAAGAACGTCGTCGACACCATGCAGACCCGCATGGAACTGTACGAGCGCATCAACTACCACGAATTCGAACAGAAGCTCGACGCGCTGTTCGCACAACAAAAAGCCAAGTAATTTTTCCAGGAGATTCTGATGAGTGACCAACAAGCTGCAGGCTTCAAGCCCAAGAAATCCGTTGCCCTGTCCGGCGTGACCGCAGGCAATACCGCACTGTGCACGGTCGGCCGTACCGGCAACGATCTTCACTATCGCGGCTACGACATCCTGGACGTCGCCGATACCTGCGAATTCGAGGAAATCGCCCACCTGCTGGTACACGGCAAGCTGCCTACCACCGCTGAACTGAAGGCCTACAAGGCCAAGCTGAAGGGCCTGCGCGGCCTGCCGTCGCAAGTGAAGGCTGTGCTGGAAGCGCTGCCGGCCGCCTCGCATCCGATGGACGTGATGCGTTCCGGCGTCTCCGCACTCGGCTGCGTGTTGCCCGAGAAGGATGACCACAACACCCCCGGTGCGCGCGACATCGCCGACAAGCTGATGGCCTCGCTCGGCTCCATGCTGCTGTACTGGTACCATTTCAGCCACAATGGCAAGCGCATCGACGTCGAGACCGACGACGACTCCATCGGCGGCCACTTCCTGCACCTGCTGCACGGCCAGAAGCCATCCGACCTGTGGGTCAAGGCGATGCACACCTCGCTGATCCTGTACGCAGAGCACGAGTTCAATGCGTCCACCTTCACCGGCCGCGTCATCGCCGGCACGGGCTCCGACATGTATTCCGCCATCACCGGCGCGATCGGCGCATTGCGCGGTCCGAAGCACGGCGGCGCGAATGAAGTCGCGTTCGAAATCCAGAAGCGCTACGACAACCCGGACGAAGCGGAAGCCGACATCCGCCGCCGCGTCGAGAACAAGGAAGTCGTGATCGGCTTCGGCCACCCGGTCTACACCGTGTCCGACCCGCGCAACAAGGTCATCAAGGAAGTGGCGCGCACGCTGTCTGACGACGCCGGCTCGATGAAGATGTTCGACATCGCCGAGCGCCTGGAAACCGTCATGTGGGAAATCAAGAAAATGTTCCCGAACCTCGACTGGTTCTCCGCCGTGTCCTATCACATGATGGGCGTGCCGACCGCGATGTTCACGCCGCTGTTCGTGATCGCGCGTACCTCGGGCTGGTCCGCGCACATCATCGAACAGCGCATCGACAACAAGATCATCCGCCCGAGCGCCAACTACGTCGGCCCGGAAGATCTGAAGTTCGTACACATCAAGGACCGCAAGTAAAAGGGCAGGCCGGCCGTCGTTAGACAGCCGGCTTTCATTCCTTCACTCACTGAATTCCGATCCCATGAATACCGCATACCGCAAACCCCTTCCGGGCACCAATCTGGACTACTTCGATGCGCGCGCTGCGGTCGAGGCCATCCAGCCGGGCGCCTGGGAAAAGCTGCCCTATACCTCTCGCGTGCATGCCGAAAACCTCGTGCGCCGCTGCGAGCCCTCCATCCTCACCGAATGCCTGAAGCAGATCATCGAGGTCAAGCGTGAGCGCGACTTCCCGTGGTTCCCGGCGCGCGTCGTCTGCCACGACATCCTCGGCCAGACCGCGCTGGTCGACCTCGCCGGCCTGCGTGACGCCATCGCCGACCAGGGCGGCGACCCGGCCAAGGTCAATCCCGTCGTGCCGGTGCAGCTGATCGTCGACCACTCGCTCGCCGTCGAGTGCGGCGGCTTCGATCCGCAAGCTTTCGAGAAGAACCGCGCGATCGAGGATCGCCGCAACGAAGACCGCTTCCACTTCATCGAATGGACCAAGGATGCGTTCAAGAACGTGGACGTGATCCCCGCCGGCAACGGCATCATGCACCAGATCAACCTGGAAAAGATGTCGCCGGTCATCCATGCCAAGGATGGCGTCGCCTTTCCCGACACCTGCGTGGGCACCGACAGCCACACGCCGCACGTCGATGCGCTGGGCGTGATCGCCGTCGGCGTCGGCGGCCTGGAAGCCGAAAACGTCATGCTCGGCCGCGCGTCCTGGATGCGCCTGCCGGAAATCGTCGGCGTTGAACTGACGGGCAAGCGCCAGCCGGGCATCACCGCCACCGACATCGTGCTCGCGCTCACCGAATTCCTGCGCAAGTCGAAGGTCGTCGGCTCCTACCTCGAGTTTTACGGCGAAGGTGCTTCGTCGCTGACCCTGGGCGACCGTGCAACGATTTCCAACATGGCCCCAGAATACGGCGCGACCGCGGCGATGTTCTCCATCGACCAGCAGACGCTGGAATACCTGACGCTGACCGGCCGCTCTCCGGAGCAGGTCAAGCTGGTCGAGACCTATGCGAAGGAAGCCGGACTGTGGTCCGACACGCTGAAGAACGCGGTCTATGAGCGCGTGCTGAAGTTCGACCTGTCCTCCGTGGTGCGCAACATGGCCGGCCCGTCGAATCCGCATGCACGCGTCGCGACGGCCGACCTCGCCGCCAAGGGCATCGCCGGCAAGTGGGAAGAAGTCCCGGGCCAGATGCCGGACGGTGCCGTGATCATCGCTGCGATCACCAGCTGCACCAACACCTCCAATCCGCGCAACGTGATTGCCGCCGCGCTGCTGGCGCGCAATGCGAATCGCATGGGCCTCACCCGCAAGCCGTGGGTAAAGACCTCGCTGGCGCCCGGCTCCAAGGCCGTGGAACTGTATCTCGACGAAGCCGGCCTGACGCAGGATCTCGAAAAGCTCGGCTTCGGCATCGTCGCCTTTGCCTGCACCACCTGCAACGGCATGTCCGGTGCCCTCGATCCGAAGATCCAGCAGGAGATCATCGACCGCGACCTGTACGCGACCGCCGTGCTGTCCGGCAACCGCAACTTCGACGGCCGCATCCATCCGTACGCGAAGCAGGCCTTCCTGGCCTCGCCGCCGCTGGTCGTCGCCTACGCGATTGCCGGTACGGTGCGTTTCGACATCGAACGCGATGCGTTCGGCACCGACGCGAACGGCAAGCCGATCACGCTGAAGGACCTCTGGCCGTCGGACGAAGAGATCGACGCCATCGTCAAGGCGTCGGTGAAGCCGGAGATGTTCAACAAGGTCTACATCCCGATGTTCGACCAGCGTGCGACGACCGCCACGTCGGTCAGCCCGCTGTACGACTGGCGTCCGCAGAGCACCTACATCCGCCGTCCGCCGTACTGGGAAGGCGCGCTGGCAGGCGAGCGCACGCTCAAGGGCATGCGCCCGCTGGCGGTCCTCGGCGACAACATCACCACCGACCACCTGTCGCCGTCCAACGCCATCCTGCCGGACAGCGCAGCGGGCGAGTATCTCGCCAAGATGGGCCTGCCGGAGGAAGACTTCAACTCCTACGCGACGCACCGCGGCGATCACCTCACCGCGCAGCGCGCAACCTTCGCCAATCCGACGCTGTTGAACGAGATGGTCACGGTCGACGGCAAGGTGAAGAAGGGTTCGCTGGCGCGCATCGAGCCGGAAGGCAAGGTCACGCGCATGTGGGAAGCCATCGAGACCTACATGGAGCGCAAGCAGCCGCTGATCATCATCGCCGGGGCGGATTACGGCCAGGGTTCCTCCCGTGACTGGGCGGCCAAGGGCGTGCGCCTCGCGGGCGTGGAAGCGATCGTGGCCGAAGGCTTCGAGCGTATCCACCGCACCAACCTGATCGGCATGGGCGTATTGCCGCTCGAGTTCAAGCCGGGCACCAACCGGCTGACGCTGAAGATCGACGGCACCGAAACCTTCGACGTGATCGGCGAGCGCAAGCCGCGCGCAGACCTCACGCTCGTGATCGTCCGCAAGAACGGTGAGCGCGTGGAAGTGCCGGTGACCTGCCGCCTCGATACGGCAGAGGAAGTGTCGATCTACGATGCGGGCGGCGTGCTGCAGCGGTTTGCGCAGGACTTCCTGGCTTCGTCGGAGTCGAAGGCGGCGTAAGCACCCTCTGTACGTTCCCTCCCCTTCAAGGGGAGGGCTAGGGTGGGGATGGGTTTCGGTAGCACATGAGAGAAACCCATCCCCCTCCCAACCTCCCCCTTGAAGGGGGAGGGGTGTTCTCTAGAACAGGAAACATATCCGATGCCCCACGCACCCCAAATCAAAATCCCCGCCACCTACATCCGTGGCGGCACCAGCAAAGGCGTATTCTTCCGCCTGCAGGATTTGCCCGAGCGCTGCCAGGTGCCGGGCAAGGCCCGCGACAACCTCTTCATGCGCGTGATCGGCAGCCCCGATCCGTACTCGGCGCACATCGACGGCATGGGCGGTGCGACGTCGTCCACCTCCAAATGCGTGATCCTCTCCAAGAGCGACGTGCCTGGTCACGACGTGAACTACCTCTATGGCCAGATTTCCATCGACAAGGCCTTTGTCGACTGGAGCGGCAACTGCGGCAACCTCTCCACGGCCGCCGGCTCGTTCGCGATTCATGCGGGCCTCGTCGATCCTTCGCGCATTCCCGAGAACGGCACCTGCGTGGTCCGCATCTGGCAGGCCAATATCAAGAAGACCATCATTGCCCACGTTCCCATCACCAATGGCCAGGTGCAGGAAACCGGTGACTTTGAACTGGACGGCGTGACCTTCCCTGCTGCGGAAATCGTGCTGGAGTTCATGAATCCGTCGGACGACGCGGAAGAGGGCGGCTCGATGTTCCCCACGGGTAACCTGGTGGACGACCTCGAGGTGCCCGGCATCGGCACGCTCAAGGCCACCATGATCAGCGCCGGCATCCCCACCGTGTTCGTGAATGCCGAAGAGATCGGCTACACCGGCACCGAGCTGCGCGAGCAGATCAACACCGATGCCGCCGCACTGGCGAAATTCGAAAAAATCCGCGTGGCCGGCGCCTTGCGCATGGGCCTCATCAAGACGCCGGAAGAAGCGGCAACCCGCCAGCACACGCCGAAGATCGCCTTTGTCGCAAAGCCGAAGGACTATGTGTCCTCCAGCGGCAAGACCGTGTCCGCCGGCGACGTCGACCTGCTGGTGCGTGCGCTCTCCATGGGCAAGCTGCACCACGCGATGATGGGGACGGCCGCCGTCGCCATCGGCACCGCCGCAGCCATTCCCGGCACGCTGGTCAACATCGCCGCCGGTGGCGGCGAGCGCAATGCCGTCCGCTTCGGCCATCCCTCCGGCACCTTGCGTGTCGGCGCGGAAGCGGCTAGGGTCGATGGCGAATGGTGCGTCACCAAGGCCATCATGAGCCGCAGTTCGCGCATCCTCATGGAAGGCTGGGTGCGCGTTCCCGGCGACGCATTCTAAGAGGCAATTGCCATGATGAAAGAAGCGCATCGGCACTCTCGTCGATGCGCTTTTTTTACGCAGTTTTCACTGCCACGTAAGTGCAGAGTAAGTCGTTCTGCGCATACTGACACACAATAAAAATCATTCCACGTGCAGGTCGTCATCGCACGCATCCAATCTGATTCGGGGGCATCATGAACTTCGCAGACTTCTACAAGAATTCCATCGAAAATCCCCAGGCCTTCTGGGACAACGAAGCCAAACTCATCGACTGGAAAGAGCCCTACAAGCAGGTGCTCGACTACAGCAAACCGCCTTTCACGAAATGGTTCGTCGGCGGCAAGACCAACCTCTGCCATAACGCAGTCGATCGCTGGGCGGAGAAGCAGGGCGACAAGCCGGCGCTGATCGCCATCTCCACCGAAACGAATACCGAGAAGGTGTACAGCTTCAAGGAACTTCAGTCGGAAGTGATGCGCACCGCGGCGATGATGCAGTCGCTCGGCGTCGGCAAGGGTGACCGCGTGCTGATCTACATGCCGATGATTGCCGAGGCTGCATTTGCGATGCTGGCCTGCGCGCGCATTGGCGCCGTGCACTCAGTGGTGTTCGGCGGCTTTGCCTCCAACAGCCTTGCCACCCGCATCGATGACGCGAAGCCGAAGCTCATCGTCTCCGCGGATGCGGGCTCGCGCGGCGGCAAGTCGGTTCCCTACAAGCCGCTGCTGGACGAAGCGATCAACCTGGCCGAACACAAGCCAGCCCATGTGCTGCTCGTCAACCGCGGCCTGGTGCCGATGGACCTCGTCGCCGGCCGCGATGTCGATTACTCGACGTTGCGCGAACAGAACCTCAAGGCCGAGGTGCCTGTCGAGTGGCTCGAGTCGAACGAGATGTCCTACATCCTCTACACCTCGGGCACCACGGGCAAGCCGAAGGGGGTGCAGCGTGACGTCGGCGGTTATGCCGTCGCACTGGCCGCGTCCATGAAGTACATCTTCTGCGGCAATCCGGGTGAGGCCTATTTCTCCACCTCCGACATCGGCTGGGTGGTCGGCCACTCGTACATCGTCTACGGTCCGCTGATCGCCGGCATGGCAACGATCATGTACGAAGGCCTGCCAATTCGCCCCGACGCTGGCATCTGGTGGAGCATCGTCGAGAAGTACAAGGTCACACGCATGTTCTCCGCACCGACCGCAGTGCGCGTGCTGAAGAAGCAGCCGCCGGAATTCATGAAGAAGTACGACCTGTCCTCACTGAAGGCGCTTTATCTTGCTGGTGAACCACTGGACGAGACGACCTCGGCGTGGATTTCCGGCGAGCTGGGCGTGCCCATCATCGACAACTACTGGCAGACCGAAACCGGCTGGCCGATCATGTCGGTTGCCAAGGCAGTGCAGGATACGCCGACGCGTCTCGGCAGCCCCGGTGTGCCGATGTACGGCTACAACGTGAAAGTGCTCAACGAATCGACCGGCGAGGTGTGCGGGCCGAATGAGAAGGGCGTGGTCGTCATCGACGGACCGCTGCCCCCTGGCTGCATGCAGACGGTCTATGGCGACGACGAGCGCTTCGTGAAGACCTATTGGTCGAACTTCAAGCAGCCGGTATATTCCACCTTTGACTGGGGCATTCGCGACGCTGACGGTTACTACTTCATCCTCGGCCGTACCGACGACGTGATCAACGTCGCCGGCCATCGCCTCGGCACGCGCGAGATCGAGGAAAGCATCTCCAGCCATCCGAATGTGTCGGAAGTCGCCGTGGTCGGCGTCGAAGACAAGTTGAAGGGGCAGGTCGCCGTCGCGTTTGCCATCCTGAAGAACGCCGACGCGGCTGCGACACCGGAAGCGAGGAAGGCACTCGAGGCGGAAGTGATGGCGGTGGTGGACAAGCAGTTGGGTGCGGTGGCGCGTCCCGCCCGCGTGCACTTCGTCAACCTGTTGCCCAAGACACGTTCCGGCAAGCTGCTGCGCCGTTCCATCCAGGCGATTTGCGAAGGCCGCGATCCTGGCGACCTTACGACCATTGAGGATCCGAACTCGCTGCAGCAGATCAAGACGGTTCTGTCTGCTTGATCGCTCGATAAAGGTCACGCTGTCGCGCGTGGCCTGCCCAAAACAACAAAGCCACCGAGAGGTGGCTTTGTTGTTTATCAGCCCTTCAGTTCAGGAAAGTCGTCCTCGAAATACTCGCGCTCTGCCTTTTCGCCTTTTGCGCGCAGCGAGGCTTCGTTGTTGCGAAGCTCGACGCGGCGGATCTTGCCCGAGATCGTCTTCGGCAAGTCGGCGAATTCGAGGCGGCGGATACGCTTGTAGGGCGCGAGGCCTGCGCGCAGGAAGGTGAAGATGTCCTTTGCCAGTTCGGCGCTCGGCACGTAGCCTTCCGCCAGCACGACGAAAGCCTTCGGTACCGCAAGACGGATCGGGTCGGGGCTGGGGACCACCGCTGCTTCCACGATCGCCGGATGCTCGATCAGGACGCTTTCCAGTTCGAACGGACTGATCCGGTAATCCGATGCCTTGAAGACATCGTCAGCGCGGCCGACGTAGGTGATGTAACCGTCCTCGTCGCGGCTGGCAACGTCGCCGGTGCGGTAGTAACCGTTGCGCGTAACTTCAGCCGTTTTTTCCGGGCTGTCCATGTAGCCGAGCATGAGACCCAACGGTGCGGGGGCCAGCTTGAGGGACACCTCGCCTTCGCTCGCTTCGCGATCGTCGGGATCGAGCAGGGCGACCCGGTAGCCGGGCAGGGGGCGGCCCATGGAACCGGGCTTGAGCCGTTGACCGGGCGTGTTGCCGATCTGCGCCGTGGTCTCGGTCTGGCCGAAGCCGTCGCGCAAGGTGAGTTCCCAGGCATTGCGTACCTGGTCGATGATCTCGGGATTGAGCGGCTCACCGGCGCCGATCACTTCACGCAGCTTCAGTCGTCCGCGATAGCTGCTCAGGTCTTCCTGGATCAGCATGCGCCACACAGTTGGCGGTGCGCACATCGTCGTCACCTGGCAGCGCTCCAGGACGCCAAGCATGGCCTTGGCATTGAAGCGTGCATAGTTGTAGATGAAGATGCAGGCGCCGGCGTTCCATGGCGCGAAGAAACAGCTCCATGCGTGCTTGGCCCAGCCGGGCGAGGAAATGTTCAAGTGCACGTCTCCCGGCTGCAGGCCGATCCAGTACATCGTCGACAGGTGGCCGACCGGATAGCTCTGGTGCGAATGCAGCACGAGCTTCGGTTTGGACGTCGTGCCGGAGGTGAAGTACAGCAGCAGCGGGTCGCTTGCCTTCGTCGGGCCGTCTGGCGTGAAGGTGTCGGAATGCGCGCTGTAATCGAAGGCGCGCCATCCCTCGGGCTGCGCACCGACACAGATGCGCGTGCAATGATCGGCAAGGCCGGCCAGTTTGTCGACGTGCGCTGCGCCGATGATCATGTGCTTGACGTTGCCGCGGTCGATGCGGTCGCGGAGATCTTCCTGCGACAGCAAGGTCGTCGCAGGAATCAGGACCGCCCCGAGCTTCATCGCTGCCAGCATGGTTTCCCATAGCGGTACTTCATTGCCGAGCATCATCAGGATGCGGTCGCCGCGCCGCACGCCGAGACTGCGCAGGTAATTGGCGGTGCGATTGGAGCGCGACGACAGTTCGGCAAAACTCAATTTCTGTTCGGAACCATCTTCGCCCAGAACCCACAGTGCGGGCTTGTCGTTGCCCTGCGCCATGGAGTCAAAGTAGTCGAGCGCCCAGTTGAATTCGGTAAGTGCCGGCCAGCGGAACTCGCCGTAGGCCGTGTCGTAGTCGGTGCGATGGTTCAGGAGGAAATTTCGTGCATGCAAGAATGCGTCGAGACCAGTCATGATGGGATCGCCGGAAAGGAGTGTAAAGATAATCGGGCAGCCGCTTGAACGGCGGCAGGCCCGGCGTCAAACCGACCGGAGGCATGCAGGAGACGAGGCGTCCGCCGTGCCGGTTGTGGTCGGGTCGAATGACTTTACTTTACGTATACGTCAACGTCTGTCATGCGGACGTCAATCGCACTCCTACGCCAGATCGATTGTCGCAACGACCGGGGTATGGTCGGATGGCTGTTCCCACTTGCGCGGCACCTTGTCGATCATACACTCGGTGCAATGCGAGGCCAGCGCCGGCGACAGCAGGATATGGTCGATGCGCAACCCCATATTCCGGCGGAAAGCCATCATCCGGTAGTCCCACCAGCTATACATTTTTTCCGGTTGCTCGAAGAGCCTGAATGCATCCTTGAATCCAAGGTCAAGCAGCCGTCTGAACTCCGCGCGCTCCGCATCCGACACCAGCACCTGGCCTTCCCAGGCTTTCGGATCATGTACGTCGCGATCTTCCGGTGCGATGTTGTAATCGCCCAGCAGCGCGAGGTTGTCGTGCGCCTTCATTTCATCGGCGAGCCAGCTGTGCAGCGCGTCGAGCCACCGCAGTTTGTACTGGTACTTGTCAGAGCCGACCGACTGCCCGTTCGGGATGTAGGCGCACACCACGCGCATGCCTTCAATGGTGGCGGCAATGATGCGTTGCTGTTCATCCTCGAAACGCGGGTTGTTGCGCACGATCTCGCTCATCGGATGCTTCGAAAGGATGGCGACACCGTTGTAGGTCTTCTGGCCGGTGAATGCGACCTGGTAGCCGGCCGCTTCGAGTTCCGCAATCGGAAACTTGTCGTCGGTAAGCTTGGTTTCCTGCAGGCAGAGAATATCGACGGGACTGTCGGACAGCCATTGCAGGACTTGCGGCAGGCGGACTTTGAGGGAGTTGACGTTCCAGGTGGCGAGCTTCATAAGGTCGTGTTCGGTTCGGTCTGCAGACCGGCATCATACCGCAACCTCGAAACTCGCCTTGCCGCCCTGGTTACTCGCCTTGCGGCATCTCACGTTGCACTTCGCGCTTGCGCGTCACAAGGCGCATAACGCGATACGCCGCGCGCTTGAAGGCGAAGTCAATCGCGTTGTACATGTCTTCCTGCACCTCGTGGATCACCACTTCCGGTCGTCCGGGGATGCTGACGCTGACCTGGCACATCATGTCGCGGCCGCCGCGCGGGCCGTTCAGGTCGCGCAAGCGGACGACAATACGGCCTATCCGGTTGCGCGTGCGCGCGAAGGCCAGGCGCAACCGGTGTTCCAGGTGCTCGCGCAGGGAAGGGGTGAGCGCAAATTCCTGGGCAACCATCTGCACGTCCATGGGGCATCTCCTTTCATCAAGATGGAGACACCAGTGTCGCCGATCGCGGCCTGCATAAAAACCTGAGAAAACGGGAGGAAGCTATCCGGAAAATGGAAGTATACAGCCATGCTAATGCGCCGCTTCGACTTTCCCGCGGCCTTGCAGCCACAGCATGACCAGCCATGTCACGAGCGCCCACCCGGCGCCGACGGCCCAGCCGGCAAGCACATCCGTGGGCCAGTGCACGCCGAGGTAAATCCGGCTGATGCCGACAATCATGGTCAACAGGCAGGCAGCGCCGAGCAGATAGACCTTGACGCGGATATCGCTTTCCGTCCGTGCGAGCAGCGCGCCCAGCGTCAGGTAGACGACGGCGGACAGCATCGCGTGCCCGCTGGGAAAACTTTGCGAATAGACGGCCATTGCGTGGGGCACGAGGTCGGGGCGAGGCCGGTCGAAACCCCACTTCAGCAGGTTGCTGAGGATGATGCCGCCGAGGACCGAAACGGCGACCATCCAGGCAGACCGGCGCCGGCCGCTCAACAACAAGAAGCCGACGACCAGCGCGGTGAATGTCGTCAGCACCGGAATGCCGCCGAGCGCAGTGAAGTCACGCATCACCCCTTCAAGCCAGGGCGGTCCGAGCGGATCGGAATGGTCTGCGGGATTGCGAAAGAAAAGCAGGACCTTTTGGTCGAAGGCAAGCGTGTCGCCCTCGGTCACGTCATCGGCGATCTCGACGAAGGCAAACACGGAGATTGCCGAAACGAAAGCGGCAAGGAGCGTGGACTTTTCTGCCGGCCTCACGCGCCTGAGGAGACCGGCCAGCTGGCGGAATGCGTCTGCCAGCCGGCCAAGGAGGAGTTGCATCGTTTTCCCTCGCGACAAGCTTGTTGTCCTTACTTGATCGTGCGAGGGAAAAACAGTTTCATCAGCGGCTGGACGGGAAGCTGAACATTGCGCGCCCCGGATCGTTGGAGGCCGGCCAGCGCTGTGTGATCGTCTTGCGCCGCGTGTAGAAGCGCACGGCGTCCGGCCCGTAGGCATTCAGGTCGCCGAAGAGCGAGCGCTTCCATCCACCGAAGGAGTGGTAGGCAACCGGCACCGGCAGCGGAACATTGACGCCCACCATGCCGACAAGGATGTTGTCGCAGAAGTAGCGGGCAGCCTCGCCATCTCGGGTGAAGATGCAGGTGCCGTTGCCGTACTCGTGGGCGTTGATCAGGGCCATTGCTTCTTCCAGCGAAGCAACACGTACCACGCCGAGCACCGGACCAAAGATTTCTTCCTGGTAGATGCGCATGCCGGGCTTCACGTTATCGAACAGGCAGGGGCCAAGGAAATAGCCGTTGTTGCGTTCGCCGTTCGCATCGCGCACGTCAAGCGTGCGGCCGTCGACCAGCAGCGTGGCGCCTTCGGCGACGCCGGTATCGACGTAGCCCTTCACCTTTTCGTAGTGCTCACGCGTGACGAGCGGGCCCATGTCGTTGCCCGTGTCGGTGCCGGGGCCGACTTTCATCTTGGCGATTTCTGCCTTCAGGCCGGCAATGACGGCCTCTGCCGTGGCGTCACCGACGGCCACCACGAGCGGCACCGCCATGCAGCGCTCGCCGCAGGAACCGAAGGCCGCGCCCATCAGCGCATTGACTGCGCTGCCGATGTCCGCGTCGGGCATGACGACGGCATGGTTCTTCGCGCCGCCCAGCGCCTGCACGCGCTTGCCGTGCGCCGTGCCGGTTGCATAGACATACTGCGCAATCGGCGTCGAGCCGACAAAGCTGACCGCCTGCACGCGCGGATCGGTAAGCAGGGTGTCCACGGCTTCCTTGTCGCCATTGACCACGTTCAGCACACCTGGAGGCAGTCCGGCTTCCAGCGCAAGTTCGGCGATTAGCACGGCGGCGGATGGATCACGTTCGGAAGGCTTCAGCACGAAGGTATTGCCGCAGGCGACAGCCATCGGCCACATCCATAGCGGCACCATGGCGGGGAAGTTGAACGGTGTGATGCCGGCCGTCACGCCCAACGGCTGGAATTCGCTCCACGAATCGATGGCGGGGCCGACGTTCTTGCTGTGTTCGCCCTTGAGGAGTTCCGGTGCGTAGCTCGCGTACTCGACATTCTCGATGCCGCGCTGCAATTCGCCCATCGCGTCGCTGAGGACCTTGCCGTGCTCCGCCGTGATCATGGCGCAGATCTTGTCCGCATTTTCTTCCAGCAGCTGCTTCAGGCGGCTCATGACACGTGCGCGCTTCAGCGGCGGCGTGTTGCGCCATGCGGGGTAGGCCTTTTCAGCGGACGCGATCGCTTCTTCGACCGTCGACTTGTCGGCGAGGCGCACCTTCTTGTCGGAGACGCCGGTGGCCGGGTTGAAGACAGGGGCAGTGCGCTCGCCGCGCGATACGTGTTCGCCGTGGATGTAGTGGCCGATGATGTTGCTCATGAATGATCCTTGTTCTTGTCAGGCGGTTTCGTTGATGGCTTCGCCGAGGGCGTTGATGAGTGAGTCGATTTCCTCGCGCGTGGCAATGAAAGGCGGCGCAAGCTGGATGGTGTCGCCGCCGTAGCGGACGTAGAAGCCTTTCTTCCAGCACTTCATCGCGATTTCATACGGGCGTTTTGCCGGCTCGCCCGGTGCGGCTGCGATCGTCAGGCCGGCGGCGAGGCCGTAGTTGCGGATGTCGACGACGTGCTTGCTGCCCTTGAGGCTGTGCACGGCATTCTCGAAATGCGGCGCCAGCTCGCGCACGCGCTGGATCATGTTTTCCTTCACCAGGATGTCGAGCGCTGCCAGGCCGACGGCGCAGGCGACCGGGTGGGCGGAGTAGGTATAACCGTGCGGGAATTCCAGCATGTATTCCGGACCGCCGGTCTGCATGAAGGTGTCGTAGATTTCCTTCTTCGCGATCACCGCGCCCAGAGGCTGCGCACCGTTCGTCACTTGCTTGGCGACGTTCATGATGTCCGGTGTGACGTCGAATGCTTCCGCACCGGTCATCGCGCCGCTGCGGCCGAAGCCCGTAATCACCTCATCGAAAATCAGCAGGATGTTGTTCTGCGTGCAGATCTCGCGCAGGCGCTTCAGGTAGCCCTTGGGCGGGATGATGACGCCCGCGGAGCCGGAGAAGGGCTCGACGATGACGGCGGCGATGTTGGAGGCGTCATGCAGGGCGATCAGGTTGAGCAGCTGATCGGCGAGTTCAGCGCCTTGTTCCGGCATGCCGCGCGAGAAGGCATTCTGCGGCAGCATGGTATGCGGCAGGTGGTC
Source organism: Noviherbaspirillum sp. ST9 (assembly GCF_048799745.1). Lineage (NCBI taxonomy): Bacteria > Pseudomonadati > Pseudomonadota > Betaproteobacteria > Burkholderiales > Oxalobacteraceae > Noviherbaspirillum > Noviherbaspirillum sp. ST9. Next base: position 200,040 of record NZ_JBLWFR010000003.1, read on the forward strand.
TGCCTCGACGCCTTGCCCGAAGGTCTTGCGGTTGCCGACGATGCCGCCGACGGAGATGCCGCCGAAGTTGACGCCGTGGTAGCCCTTTTCGCGGCCGATCAGGCGGGTCTTGCTGGCCTGTCCCTTGGCGCGCCAATAGGCCCGAGCCATTTTCAACGAGGTGTCGGCAGCTTCGGAGCCGGAGCCGGTGAAGAACACATAGTCGAGGCCGGCCGGAACGAGTTCCTTGATCCGGTTGGCCAGCTCGAAGGAGAGGGCATGTCCATGCTGGAATGCCGGCGAATAGTCGAGGGTATCCAGCTGCTTGCGCGCAGCCTCAGTGATTTCCTTGCGCCCATGGCCGAGCCCGCTGCACCAGAGTCCCGACAGGCCGTCGAAAATCCTGCGGCCGTCGCTGTCCGTGTAATAGGCACCAGAAGCGCTCGCGATCATGCGCGGCGATGCCTTGAAATTGCGGTTGCCCGTAAAGGGCATCCAGTGTGCTTCCAGCCACTCTGCGTTGGTGTTTGTATGACTCATGTCCGCTCCAATCCATCCTGTTGGTTTAACCGTCTTATTCTGAACCTGCGTGTTACTATCATAAATACTCAAATATCAATGTTTACTTGAAGATTTATGCAAGTGAAAAGACGCGCCATCCTCGGCCAGCTCAGCGATACCGATATGCGCCTGTTGCGGGTGTTCAAGAGTGTGGTCGATTGCGGCGGCATGGCGGCGGCCGAGCTGGAATTGAACATCAGCATTTCGACCATCAGCAAACATGTGAAGGACCTGGAAACGCGCCTCGGACTGACCTTGTGCCACCGTGGGCGCAGCGGCTTTTCCACGACAGCGGAAGGCGACCGGATCTACCAGGAAACGCAACGCGTGCTGGCGGCAACCGATGCGTTCATTCGCAGCGTGGACGACATCCACAGCAGGCTCGGCGGGCAACTCAATGTGGCGATTTTCGACAAGACGGCGAGCAATCCGGCGGCGCGGATCGGCGACGCCATTGCACTGTTCACCAAACAGGCGCCGGACGTGTCCCTGAACATGCACGTCGCGCCAATGAATACCATCGAGCGCGGCGTCATCGACGGGCAATTCCAGGTCGGCATCATTCCTGTGCACCGGAACTCTGCAAGCCTGCAGTACAACGAACTGTTCGGCGAAACCATGCTGCTTTACTGCGGCAGCAAGCACCCGTTATTCAAGGTGCGCAACGAGCAGCTGACGTGGAAGAGCCTCAACAGCTACCGTTTCGCCGGGCTCGGCTACCACTCCCCCAACATGGAAATCAGCCAGCGCGTCCGGCTCGCGCGGAAGGCAACCGGTTTCGACCAGGAGTCCATCGCGACGCTGATCCTGTCAGGCGATTTCCTCGGATTCCTGCCGGATCATTATGCGAAGAGTTTCGAGGCGGCCGGATTGATGAGCGCGGTCAAACCGTCACTTTTCCGGTATGAATGCAGCTTCGTGAGCGCGATCCGGCAGTCGCCGGCGCCGCAGCGGGTGACGCAGGTGTTCCATGACTGCCTGTTGCAGGCGCATGGAAAGATGCGGGAGCAGGGGATGTAAAGAAGCGCGGGCACGTGCGACGTGCCCGCAGCGTTGATGAGGCTTACTTGCCGTTCGCCCTGTTGATCAGGAAGGTGGTCAGCAGGGGCACCGGACGGCCGGTCGCGCCCTTCGCGGCGCCGCTCTTCCATGCCGTGCCGGCGATATCGAGATGCGCCCAGGTGTACTTCTTGGTGTACCGCTCCAGGAAGCACGCCGCCGTGATGCTACCGCCAGGCGGGCCGCCAATGTTGGCCATATCCGCGAAGTTGGACTTCAGCTGTTCCTGATAGGCGTCCTCGATGGGCATGCGCCAGGCAGTATCGCCGGTAGCCTTGCCCGCGGCGAGCAATTCCTCCGCCAGCGCATCGTGCGCTTCGTCATGACGCGTGAACAGGCCGGTATTGTGATGGCCGAGGGCGGTGACGCAGGCGCCGGTCAGCGTTGCGATGTCGACCACCACTGCCGGCTTGAAGCGCTCCACATACGTGAGCGCGTCACACAGGATCAGACGGCCTTCGGCATCGGTGTTCAGGATTTCGATGGTCTGGCCGGACATGGAGGTCACGACATCGCCCGGCTTGGACGCGCGGCCCGAAGGCATGTTTTCGCAGGTCGGGATGACGCCGACGACGTTCAGTTTGAGGCCGAGCTCCCCGAGCGCGCGGAAGGTGCCGAGCACCGAAGCCGCGCCGCACATGTCGTACTTCATCTCGTCCATGCTGGCGCTGGGCTTGATCGAAATGCCGCCGGTGTCGAAGGTAATGCCCTTGCCGACCAGCACGATCGGCGCATCCTTCGGTTTGCCGCCGTTGTACTTGATGACGATGAACTTCGGCGGCTCGTCGCTGCCCTTGGTCACTGACAGGAAGCTGCCCATCTTGAGCGCTTCGATCTGCTTGCGGTCGAGGACTTCAACGCCGAACTTGAAGTCCTTCGCCAGTTTCTTGGCCACGCCGGCAAGGTAGGTCGGCGTGCAGATGTTGGAAGGCAGGTTGCCGAGGTCCTTGGTCAGCGCGATGCCGTTCGCCACCGCGCTTGCCTGTGCGACGGCGGTCTTTGCTGCTGCAGCTGCGCCCGCGGACGTCAGGAAGGCGACCTTCTTCACGCCGCCTTTTTCGGGGTCCTTCTTGCTCTTGGTCTGGTCGAAGCGGTAGTTCGCATCGCGGATGGCGAGCACCGCGCCTCGCACGGCGCTGGATACGTCACGATTCTTGATTTCCTCAAAAGGGAAGGCAATCGCCCCGTCGCTCGCGCCGAGATTGGAAAACGCACGCGCGGCGGCCTGCGCCGCGGAGAGGAAATTCTTTTCAGATACGGAGGCGTCATTGCCGAGGCCGACCAGCAGTACGCGCTCGGCGGCAACGCCGTCCAGTCCACGCAGCAGCAGCGTGCTGCCCGCCTTGCCGGTAATGTCGCCGGATTTCAGCGCGGCGGTAACGGCACCCTTACGGTCCAGTTCCTTCGCGGCTGCAGTGAGTTTCTTGTCTTCAAATACGCCGACTGCGAGGCAGCCGGTTTTTACTGCCGCGAGGCCGGTTTTAGCCTCGATTGGTTTTATGCTAAAGTCCATAAGTCACTCCTTCTCCAGACGCAATTATAGTCTTCTATTCAATGATCTTTCAGCGCGCTCTCCGACGCGAATTGGTAAGTACCGCAGGCGCTGTCTTCACCACGCTTTTCACGATCACGATTACTGTCATGCTGATCAAGATCCTCGGCCAGGCGGCCGGAGGCAAGGTCGCATCGGCGGACGTGATCGCGCTCATCGGCTTTGCCGCCTTGCGCTACCTGCCGATCATCCTCATTCTGACATCCTTTATATCGGTCCTTGTTGTCGTAACGCGAAGTTATCAGGATTCGGAGATGGTAGTCTGGTTTGTATCCGGCCTTTCCCTGTCGCGCTGGATCAAGCCGGTCATGTCCTTTGGACTGCCTGTCATCGCCGTCGTGATTGCCCTGAGTTTCTTCGTCACGCCATGGGCTAACAGGCAAAGCGCCGAGTTCCGCGAACGTTTCCAGAAGCGCGAGGATATCGCGAAGGTGTCGCCGGGACGCTTCCAGGAATCTTCTTCGGCCGACCGCATCTTCTTCGTCGAAGCGGTCAGCGGCGATGCGACCAAGGTGCAGAACGTGTTCGTCAATACGGTCAAGGACGGACGCAACACGATCGTCGTCGCCAAGGAAGGTTCGATCGCCCTGGACGAAGGCGGCGACAAGTTCCTCGTGATGGACCAGGGGCGTCGCTATGATGGCATGAGCAACCAGGCGGATTTCCGGGTAATGGAATTCGAACGCTACGGCGTGCTGGTGGCACGCCAGTCCCAGGCACTGGTCGGCGATCAGTCGGCACGCTCCCTGACGACGCCGGAATTGCTTGCGAATATGAACAATTTCAATTCGGGGGAACTCCTCTGGCGTATTTCTCTCCCGTTGATGGGCCTGCTGCTCATGCTGCTGGCGATTCCCCTGAGTTTCGCGAATCCGCGCGGTGGCCGGTCGGGCAACCTGCTGATTGCGCTGCTGCTGTTCATCATCTACAGCAATATGGTGAGCGTGTTCCAGGCATCAGTGGTCCAGAAGCGTCTCGCCTTCGAAGCGGCGTGGTGGCCGCTGCATCTGGTGGCGGCAATTCTGATCGTCCTGCTTTTCTCGTGGCGGCTGTTCGTCAATAGTCCCTATCATCCGGCAACGATGTGGGGGGCGTTCAAGCGTGCCTGGCTGTTCAGGAAGGAGCGTGCGCAATGAGGGTGCTCGACCGCTATGTGTCCAGGGAGGTCGTCGGCGCCGTCGCCTTTGCACTTGTGGCCTTCCTAGCGCTGTTCGCTTTCTTCGACCTGATCAGTGAATTGCCGCAGGTCGGGCGCGGTGGCTATGCGTTGCAGCATGCTTTCCTTTACGTGCTGATGGGTTTGCCGGGTTATGTCTACGACCTGATGCCGATTGCTGCCCTGATCGGAACGATTTACGCGCTCGCCCAGCTTGCGGCAAGGTCCGAATTCACCATCATGCGTGCGTCCGGGCTGTCGACCGGGCGGGCCGGGTGGATGCTGGCCAAGGTCGGCATTGTCTTCGTGCTGATCACCTTCCTGTTCGGTGAAGTCATTGCGCCGGCAAGCAGCGAGATGGGGGAGCGGCTGAAACTGCAGGCGCAAGGCTCGACCGTGTCCAAGGAATTCCGCACCGGGCTGTGGACGAAGGATGTGATTCGCGCAAACGGCATCGAGGGAGAGCCGGTTGGGTCACGTTTCCTGAACGTGGCAGATGTCACGCCGGAAGGGCAATTGCAGGGCGTGAAAATGTACGAGTTCGACCGCGAGTTCCATTTGACCGCAATGGTGACCGCCGACCGGGCGGAATACAGGAACAACAACATTTGGCGCATGGCGAACGTGACGGAAACGGTATTTCCGCGCAACGCGACAGATATTTCCTCGGTCGTGACGACCAGGCAATTGCCGTCGCGCGACCTCGTTTCAGAAATCACGCCGGACATCCTCTCCGTGCTCTTTGCCGACCCCGACCGGATGTCTGCCTACGGCCTCGCAACCTATACCCGGCACCTCGCCGAAAACAAGCAGACCACCGAGCGGTACGAAATCGCCTTCTGGAAAAAGCTGTTCTATCCGCTCGCCGTGCTGGTGATGATGGCGCTGGCCCTGCCGTTTGCCTACCTGCACTTCCGCGCGGGCGGCGTCAGCCTGAAGATCTTCATCGGCATCATGATCGGCGTGAGCTTCCAGCTGCTCAACAGCCTGTTCTCGCACCTCGGCCTGCTCAATACCTGGCCGCCGCTCGCGACGGCCGTCTTGCCGAGTGCAACCTTCCTGCTGGTCGCCATAGCAGCATTGCTATGGGTGCAGAAACATTAGGAGGCATCATGGCGCAGCGTTCCCTCATCCTCTTTGCGCATGGCGCGCGCGATCCGCGCTGGAAGGAACCTTTCCTACGGCTGCAGCAACTGGCACAGGCGCAAGCGCCGGATGTGGCGGTATCGCTTGCCTTCCTGGAATTGATGGAGCCGCGCCTGCCTGAGCTCGTCAAGCAACTGGTGCAGGACGGATGTCGGGAAGTGACGGTTGTGCCGATTTTCTTCGGGCAGGGAGGGCATGTGCTGCGTGACCTGCCGGTCATGGTCGACCAGTTGAAGCAGGAATATCCCGATGTGTCGATCAACGCAGTTGCCGCGGTCGGCGAGAATGCCGACGTGTTGAACGCCATCGCGCGCTACTGCATCGATTCGATCTGAGCCTACTTGCGTGGTGCCAGCGCTTCGCCAAACATCACCAGCACCGGCCCATGGCAGTCCGCCAGGCCTTTCTCCAGTTCGCCCAGGTTGAATCGCAGGATGCGTTCATTGGCGCGGCTGCAATTTTCGATCACAAGCACGGGCAGGGTGGGGGCACGGCCTTGCGCGAGCAGCCGTTGCGCAGTCGTGATCGCCTCCCTTCCGCCCATGTACTGAATCAGCGTGTCACAGTCGGGGAGCGTGGTTTCCTCGGGATGTCCGGGGGCGGTGGCGGAGGTAAAGAATGCGACGCTGCGCGCGATGCCGCGCTTGGTCAACGGTTGCTTCGATGAGGCGGCGGCGGCAAGGGCGGCGGTGACGCCCGGCACGATTTCCACCTCGATACCTTCGGCTTCCAGCGCCCGCAATTCCTCGTCGGCGCGGCCGAACATCATCGGATCGCCGCCTTTCAGGCGCACGACCAGCTTGTATTTGCGCGCACACTCCACCAGCTTTTCGTTGATGACCGCCTGCGCCGTCGAACGCTGACCGGAACGCTTCCCCACCAGGATCTTCTCAGCCTGCGGGCAAAGCGCCAGCATTTCCTCGGTGACCAGAGCGTCGTGCAGCACGACGTCGGCTTGCGAAAGCAGCCGGGCGCCGCGGACCGTGATGAGGTCGGCGGCGCCCGGGCCGGCACCGAGCAGAATGACCTTGCCGGTCGTCTTCTGCGCGGTGGATGAGGACGTCATGCAGAGAATCAGGCGATGCGGATCATGCCCGCCGCAACCGTCTGATGCGTCACTTCATCGATCAGGATGAAGGAGCCGGTCGAACGGATCGCGTCGTAGGCATCCGCAGCCAGCGGCTGCTGGACGTTGATCGAGACGGTGGCGATGTCGTTGAGCTTCAGCGCATCGGCCGCACGACGTTCCTGGGTGTTGATGTCGAGCAGGGTGTCGATCTTCGTCACGCGTGCAGCGACCTGCTTGGTCGTGTGCTTGAGCCAGTACTTGCGGCGCATGTCGAGTGGCTCTTCGGACAGCCAGCAGACTTCTGCTGTCACCGTCTTGAGCAGCGTCGCGGGCTTGTCAGCCGCAACCAGCATGTCGCCGCGCGAAATGTCCAGGTACTCTTCCAGCAGGATCGTGACCGACTGGCCAACGGCGGCGGAGTCCAGCGAGCTGTCCAGCGTGACAATGTCCTTCACTGTCCCGATCTGTCCGCTCGGCTGTACCAGCAGCTTGTCGCCCTTCTTCACCTTGCCTGCTTCAATGCGACCCATGTAGCCGCGGAAGTCGTTGGCCTCATGGCCATTGTGGCGCGCGACGAGCTGCACCGGATAGCGGAAAGGCTCGTCGTGCGATTCGTCGTAAACGGACAGCGATTCCAGCAGTTCGATCAGCGTCGGGCCCTCGTACCACGACAGATTGTCGCCCTTGGTCACGACGTTGTCGCCGGCCAATGCGGACAGCGGGATGGCGCGCACGTCGTTCAGGCCGAGCTGCTTGGCGAACTTCTCATAGGCAGCGACGATACGATCATAGACAGTCTTGTCGTAATTGACGAGGTCCATCTTGTTCACCGCGACGATCACATGCTCGATGCGCAGCAGGTGGGCGATGGTCGAATGGCGCTTGGTCTGCGTCAGCAGTTCCACGCTACCGTCGTCGCCCAGCTTCACTTTGGATACGTCGACCAGGATGATGACGGCGTCGGCGGTCGATGCACCGGTCACCATGTTGCGGGTGTACTGCTCGTGGCCCGGTGTGTCGGCGATGATGAACTTGCGCTTCGGCGTCGCGAAATAGCGGTAGGCGACGTCAATCGTGATGCCTTGCTCGCGCTCGGCTTCCAAGCCATCGGTCAGCAGCGACAAGTCAACAGTATCACCGACGGTGCGCTTGTGTTTGGCGCGCGAAATCGCGTCGAGCTGGTCGGCGAAAATGCCCTTGCTGTCGAACAGCAGGCGGCCGATCAGCGTGCTCTTGCCGTCGTCGACGGAGCCGGCGGTGATGAAGCGCAGCAGCCCGCGCTCGGTGGCGTTGGTCGACAGGGCTTGTTCGGAAACGGCGGCGTTCATCAGAAATATCCTTCTTTCTTGCGTTTTTCCATCGAGGCTTCGGACGTCTGGTCGTCCATGCGGGTCGCGCCGCGCTCGGTAATCTGGGTAACAGCAGTTTCCGCGATGATCGCGTCGACATCAGCCGCGTCGGAGGCGACCGGGCAGGTGCAGGAGATGTCGCCGACCGTGCGGAAGCGCACGACGCGGGTCTCGATCGTTTCGCCTTCGCGCGCCGGCGTCAGGTCGGTCAGCGGAACCAGCAGGCCGCTGCGCGGAATCACCTGGCGCTCGTGTGCAAAGTAGATCGACGGCAGTGCCAGTTTTTCGCGGGCGATATACTGCCACACGTCGAGTTCCGTCCAGTTCGAAATCGGGAACACGCGCATGTTTTCACCCGGATGAACGCGGGTGTTATAGAGGTCCCAGAGTTCCGGACGCTGGGCCTTCGGATTCCACTGGCCAAACTCGTCTCGGAAGGAGAAGATGCGCTCTTTCGCGCGCGCCTTTTCTTCATCGCGGCGGGCGCCGCCGATGCAGGCGTCAAAACCGAATTCGGAAATCGTTTCCAGCAGCGTCACAGCCTGTGCGGCATTGCGCGAATCGGTCTGCGGATTGCGCAGGCGGACGGTGCCGCGCTTCATCGAATCCTCGACCGAACGCACGACCAGGCGTTCGCCCAGTTCCTTCGCGCGGCGGTCACGGAATTCGATCACCTCCGGGAAGTTGTGGCCGGTGTCGATGTGCACCAGCGGGAAGGGGAACTTGCCGGGACGGAAAGCCTTCTCGGCGATACGCAGCAGCACGACAGAGTCCTTGCCGCCCGAGAAGAGCAGGGCCGGGTTAGTGCACTCGGCGGCGACCTCGCGCATGATGTGGATTGCTTCCGACTCAAGCCAGTCCAGGTGGCGGTTGCTGGCGGCGTCCAGGAAGAGTTTTTCGACTGCTGTATTCGTATTCATGATTTATTGTGCTGCTACCGATTTGATTCGAACGAGCTTGCCATCGACGACGTGAAGGCCGCATTCCTTGGATTCGGGGTTTTCCCACCACCAGCGGCCGGCGCGAACGTCTTCGCCGGGCTGGATCGCGCGGGTACAGGGTTCGCAGCCGATGGATGGATAACCCTTGTCGTGCAGCGGGTTGTAGGGGACGTTGTTGCTACGGATGTAGTTCCACACGTCCTCTTCCGACCAGTCCGCCAGCGGGTTGAACTTCTGCATGCCGTGCGCCGGATCGTCTTCCTGCACGGCGAGCTCGGCGCGTGTGGTCGACTGGGCGCGGCGCTGGCCGGTAACCCAGGCCTTGTTGCCGGCGAGTGCACGGTTCAACGGCTCGACCTTCCGGATGCGGCAGCATTCCTTACGCATCTCGACGCTGTCGTAGAAGGCGTTCAGGCCGTTCTGCTGGACGTAGGCGTCGACGGCGGCCGTTTCCGGCTTGTAGAGCTTGACGTCGTAGCCATAGGTTTCCTTGATGCGATCCACCATGCCCAGTGTTTCCTTGTGCAGGCGGCCGGTCTCCAGCGTGAAAATGCCGATTGGCAGTTTGGCGCGCAGGATCAAGTCGGTCAGCACCATGTCCTCGGCGGCGAGGCTGGAAGCGAAAACCGCAGGCGAGAACTCGTCGGCGATGCGCTTGAGCGTCGCCTGCGTGTTCTCGACCAAGGTGTTGAGGTCGCTCATGCCTCGGCTCCCACGCCACGCTGCACGCGGCGGAACAGCGGGGATTTCTTGTCCCAGGAATTCGAATACACCTCGGAGAAGTCGGAGAGGCCCTTCACCGCGTCGTGGATGTCCTTGTCTTCGCGCACGGCGAAGGCATCGAAGCCCACGCGCTGCATGAGGAAGAGCTGGTCGCGCAATACGTCGCCGATGGCGCGCAGTTCGCCGGTATAGCCGTGACGGGCGCGCAGGTTGTAGGCGATCGAGTAGCCTCGGCCGTCCGCGAATTTCGGGAAATCGACGGCGACCAGCTTGAAGCGGCCGAGGTCGTCCTTCAGTTCTTCCGGGCGCTCGCTGCTGCCGATCCAGACACCGAGCTCGGCGCGGTTCTCCAGCGCGGCGCGCTGCTGCTGCCACACCTTCAGCGGCACGATTACCTTGCCGTCGGGCACGGCAACCGCGTCCGGCGTGTCTTCTTCGCCGAGGCGCAAAACGGTCCAGTCATCCGCGACGACGGCCTTGTTCTTGATGATGTTACGCATAGGCGTCTTCTCCAGCGGGATGTTCGATCTTGATCGGGGTGGCGTACACGAATTCCTTGAACGGCGTGACGCCGATGCGGCGCGCGGTCTCGATGAAACGCTCGTCTTCGGTACGCTCGCGCACGTACACCTGCAGGATGCGGTCGATCACTTCCGTCACCTGGTGGGCCGAGAACGACGGGCCGATGATTTTGCCGATGCTGGCCTCGCTACCCTGCGATCCGCCAATCGATACCTGGTACCACTCGCTGCCGTCCTTGTCGACGCCGAGGATGCCGATATGGCCGATGTGGTGATGGCCGCAGGAGTTGATGCAGCCGGAAATGTTCAGCTCGATGTCGCCGATGTCATGCTGGAAGTCGAGGTTGTCGAAGCGCTCTGCGATGTCCTGCGCGATTGGGATCGACTTGGCATTGGCCAGCGCGCAGAAGTCGCCGCCCGGGCAGCAGATCATGTCGGTGAGGAAGCCGATGTTCGGCGTGGTCAGTCCATGCTTCTTCGCTTCTTCCCAAATCGTGATGAGATCCGATTGCCTGACGTCGGCCAGCACCAGGTTCTGCTCGTGCGTGACGCGCAGTTCGCCGAAACTGTAGCGGTCGGCCAGGTCGGCCACGAATTCCATCTGGTCGGCCGTGATGTCGCCCGGCGGCACGCCGGTCTTCTTCAGCGACAGCACCACGGAGGCGTAACCCGGAACCTTGTGGCCCTTGACGTTCCGCTCGATCCACTTGGCAAAGGCCTTGTTTTCAGCCTTGAGTTGTTCCACCGCGGCGTCGGTCGCCGGCAGGGTTTCGTAAGCGGGGGCCGTGAAGTAGGCGGCGACGCGGTTCAGCTCTTCCACGGTCAGTGTGCTCGGGCCATCCTTCAGGTCTTGCCATTCCGCTTCCACCTGGCGTGCAAACTCTTCAATGCCGAGCGCCTTCACCAGGATCTTGATGCGGGCCTTATACATGTTGTCGCGGCGGCCGTACTGGTTGTACACGCGCAGGATGGCTTCGATGTAGCTCATCACGTGCTGCCACGGCAGGAAGGAGCGGATCTCGCTGCCCAGGATCGGGGTGCGTCCGAGGCCGCCGCCGACGAAGACCTGGAAGCCGATTTCGCCCTGTTCGTTCTTCGCGATGGACAGGCCGATGTCGTGCATCATGATCGCTGCGCGGTCTTCTTCCGCACCGTTGATGGCGATCTTGAACTTGCGCGGCAGGAAGGCGAATTCCGGATGGAAGGTGCTCCACTGGCGCAGGATTTCGCAGTAGGGGCGCGGATCGACGATCTCGTCGGGCGCAACGCCGGCGAACTGGTCGGAGGTGATGTTGCGCACGCAGTTGCCGGAGGTCTGGATCGCGTGCATTTCGACCGATGCCAGCTTGGCCAGGATGTCCGGTGTCTCTTCGACCTTGATCCAGTTGAACTGGATGTTCTGGCGCGTCGTGAAGTGTCCGTAGCCGCGGTCGTGTTCGCGCGCGATGTGGGCGAACATGCGCAGCTGGCGGGAGGCGAGCAGGCCGTAGGGAACCGCGATGCGCAGCATGTACGCATGGCGCTGGTAGTACAGGCCGTTCTGCAGGCGCAGCGGGCGGAATTCGTCTTCGCTCAGTTCATTCGCAAGGCGGCGGCGCACCTGGTCGGCGTATTGCGCCACGCGTTCCTTGACGATCTGATGATCATATTGGTCGTAACGATACATCTTCTTGTTCCAATCTTAAAAAACCATTTTTGCAGCGACGCCGGTCAGCGTCGTTGCCAGCAAGCCGCGCAGGATCTTTTCCGGGACCGCCTTGGCGGCGAGCGAGCCGATGGTGATGCCGGGCAGGGAGCCCAGCAGCAGGGCGGCGAGCAGCATCCAGTCGATCGAGCCGAGCCACCAGTGGCCGAAGGCGGCAATGGCGGTCAGGGGGACGGCGTAGGCGATATCGGTGCCGGCGATTTCCGCCGGGGACAGGCGAGGATACAGTAATACAAGTATGGTTGCACCAATTGCGCCCGCGCCGATCGAGGAGACGGTGACCAGCGTGCCGAGGACTGCGCCTACGACGATGGTGGCAACAGTCAGTTTAGTGCCTTGCAACTGTTTTTCAGGATGTTTGAGAACCCATTCCTGCATGCGGCCGCGGAAGAGCAATGCAACGACGGTCAGCAGTACGGAGAAGGCGATGGAATAACGGATGACCTGGCCGATGTGCTTGTCCAGGGCGCCGAAGTACTTGAGGGCGATGGTGGCAAGGACGGCGGCCGGCAGGGCGCCGAAGCAGAGGTGGCGCACGATGTCCCAATGTACCGTGCCGCGATGGCGATGCGCGATCGTGCCGGCTGCCTTGGTCGTGGAGGCGAAGGCCAGGTCCGTGCCGACGGCAACGGTGGGGGAGACGCCGAAGAGCAGCGTCAGCAGGGGCGTCATCAGCGAGCCGCCGCCGACGCCGGTCAGTCCAACCAGCAGGCCGACCGCGAATCCGGAAATAACATAAGTAAGAGTCATGTAACCTCGCGCAAATTAGCCTGAATCGTAATAAACTCATTCCTTATTCCAAACTACTTAGTATTTATTTGCTTATATGCCTAATCGGCATATGCAAACGTGGAAAAGTAGTGTTGGCAATTGCACAAGGGAAAAGATGAACCTCCATCAACTCCGCTTCGTCCGGGAAGCCGTCCGCCAGAACTTCAACCTGACGGAAGCCGCCAAGGCGCTGTATACCTCCCAACCCGGTGTTTCCAAGGCCATTATTGAACTGGAAGAAGAGCTGGGCGTGGATATCTTCACGCGCCACGGCAAGCGCATTCGCGGCCTGACCGAGCCGGGCAGGGCGGTCCTGCGTTCGGTCGAGCTGATCATGCAGGAGATCGACGGGCTGAAGCGGATCGGCAAGGAATTCGCCGCCCAGGACAGCGGCAGCTTTACGATTGCGACGACCCATACGCAGGCGCGCTATACCCTGCCCAAGGTAGTCCAGGCATTTACCCAGAAGTATCCGAAGGTCCGGTTGTCACTGTTGCAAGGAAACCCGCGCCAGATCGCGGAAATGGTTTCCAAGGACCAGGCCGACCTAGCCATTGCGACCGAGGCCATTTCCAACGCGGAAGGCTTGATTTCGTTGCCGTGCTACCAGTGGGAGCACGTCGTCGTGGTGCCGCACGAGCATCCTCTGCTCAAGTCCCGTGCGATTACGCTGGAGGAAATCGCTACCTATCCCCTGATTACCTATGACAGCGCTTTTGCCGGCCGTGCCAAGATCGACCATGCGTTCACGATCCGCGACCTGAAGCCGGACATTCTTCTGGAAGCGATCGACGCCGATGTCATCAAGACCTACGTCGAGCTGGGAATGGGGGTTGGCATCATCGCCGGGATGGCGTTCGATCCCGAGCGCGACAAGGGACTGGAGGCGATTTCCGTCGGGCATCTGTTCGGCACCAATGTGTCGCGGGTCGCCCTCAAGCAGGGTGCTTACCTGCGCAGCTATGTATACAGTTTCATCGAATTGCTGACGCCGACGCTGAATCGGAAGCTGATCGAGCAGATCATGAGCGGCGAAAAGGACAGCTACGAGCTATGAAGCCGCTGGCGCATTGGCCGGAAGAGGCGCGCCGGAGGATTGGCGGCGTACTCACCGATATCGATGACACGCTGACGACGCACGGCCGGATGCTGCCCGAAGTACTTTCAGCACTCGATCGGCTCCAGTCCGCCGGATTGCTCCTTGTTGCCGTCACCGGGCGCCCGACGTACTGGGCGATGCCCTTGTTGCGTTTGTGCGGATTCGACGCGGTGATCGCCGAAAATGGGGCAAGCGCGTTCTGGCTCGATGAGTCCGGAACGATGCGCTCCTGGTTTTATGCCGACGAAGCAACACGCATCGCGCATCGCCGGCAGCTTGAAGCCTTTGTGTCAGTGCTGCAACAACGCTTTCCCGGCATTTCGGTTGCCGATGATGCACCGCAGCGCGTTGGCGACCTCGCCTTCGACGTCGGCGAGAACATCCCTCCGCTATCCGCAGCCCAAGTAAGGGAAGTTCTTGAATTCATGCGCGCGCATGGCTTTCATGCCACGGCGAGCAGTATCCATGCGCATGCGTCCCTTGTGCCGTTCTGCAAGCAGGCGACGAGCGAGCGCATCCTTGCAGACGTCTTCGGCATTGACGACCCGACCGCGCGCGACGCGTTTGCTTTCATCGGCGATTCGGGAAATGATGCCCGCATGTTTGCCCACTATCCGCATGCGGTCGGTGTTGCCAATATTGCTTCTCATCTCGACCGCCTGGAAAAGCATCCCCCCTATGTCACCCCCTCGCCGTACAGTGCCGGCTTCGTGGAGTTTGCCGAAGCCATCCTCGCCGTCCATCCATAAATTTCTCCCTTGAAACATCTCTTCTGGGGTAAAATCGTGCCCGTCATTGGGGAGTAGCCTCCCTCCGATTTGCGAGAGGGGCTTGCGTCAACAGACTTGGCTTTACGGCCATGGCGCAAGCGACTCCAGGTTTGGCGAGACCTTTGACCATGCTGCCTCTGCTTGGGCCGGAGGGCGCGCATGGTCATCGGTATTCATCCGGCCCTGGAGCATTCATGGAATCATTCCTCTTATCGACCGGTATCGTTGCCCTGGCTGAAATGGGCGACAAGACGCAGCTGCTGTCCCTCCTCCTCGCTGCGAAATTCCGCCGGCCTCTTCCCATCATTATCGGCATTCTTGTTGCCACGCTGTTCAACCATGCCTTTGCCGGCGCGGTCGGCGGATGGATCACGACCTTCTTCGGTACGGATGTGCTGCGCTGGGTGCTCGGTTTGTCCTTCATTGCCATGGCCGTGTGGACGCTGATCCCGGACAAGATTGATGACGTGGAAGCAAAGCACGAACGCTTCGGCGTTTTTGTCACCACGGTCATTGCCTTTTTCATCGCAGAGATGGGCGACAAGACGCAGGTGGCGACGGTGGCGCTCGCCGCAAAATACTCCGCTTTCTACGCCGTGGTCGCCGGCACGACGCTGGGTATGATGATCGCGAACATTCCCGCTGTCCTGCTGGGCAACAAGATCATCGAGATGGTGTCGATGCGCCTGGTGCACGCCATTGCCGCGGTGATTTTCGCCGTGCTGGGCGTGCTGACGCTGCTCAATGTCGGCAGCCTGTTCTAATCCCTGAAACCAAGGCGCTGCGACAACTGCTCGGCGTGCGCCCTGGTTTGTTGCGCGATATGTCCGTTCCAGTCCTGGTCGACATGCGCGGCCGAGCCCACGACGGTAAGTGCGAATCGCATGCGCCTGTCGTGGTCGAAAACGGGAGCCGAGAACGCATTGAACCCGGCCAGCAGGCGCTCGGCGGTACGCGTTGCGCCGGCCGGGCGAACAGCGGACGGTTCAAGATGGCCGATCATGCGCGCCATGCCGTGTTCGCGCGTCTCGTCGAGCAGAGGCTGCAACTCCTTCTCCGACTGCGGCGCGTCGAGCTTTTCGCGGCGGTTCTGTGCCAGTTCGTTGTGCAGCAGTTCGCCCGTTTCGCCCTCCGGCAGATAGGCGGCAAAGCACAGGCCGCTGGCCGTGTAGGTCATCGGCATCACGCTGCCGATCTGCAGGTTGATCGTGACCGGACGCTTCGATTGCAACAAGCGAATATACGTCGGCCCGAAATTGCCCCAGATGGCGAGGGCCACCGTTTCACCGGTGGCCTCCCTCAGCGAGGCCAGCGTTTCATCGGCAAGTTTTACCGCGTCCAGACGTCCGAGTGCCACCAATCCCAGTTCCAGTGCCAGTCCGCCGAGGTCATACAGACCGGTGGATGCATCCTGCTCAATGAGCCCAACCCGGATCAGGCTCACGAGGTAGCGGTGCGCCTTCGCTGCCGGCATCCCGGCGCTGCGCGCAATCGCGGAAAGGGCCAAGGGGCCGGCGGAACGTGCGAGCGCCAGCAGCAAGGGGCCGGCAACTTCCACGGACTGGATTCCTTGACGTGCGTCCTGGGCGGAGATTTCGGCAGTTGATTTCATTTGCGGTTGATATTACGATATGGTGAATCGATTTAATAATACGTAATTTCCGGCAATCGTGAAAGACCTTTTGCCGGCTTTTCGAAGACAAGGATCCCGGATGAAACTTGCCACTCTCAAGGATGGAACTCGCGACGGCCAGCTGGCTGTCGTTTCGCGTGACCTGAAGACGGCGCATATCGCCGACGGCATTGCGCTTACATTGCAGCGTGCACTGGATGACTGGGGCTTCATTGCTCCGCAGCTCGAAGAGTTGTATGTGCAACTGAATGCCGGCAAGGCGCACCGTCCTTTCGACTTCGACCCGAAGCGCTGCATGGCGCCGCTGCCGCGTGCTTACCAGTGGGCGGACGGCTCCGCCTATGTGAACCATGTCGAGCTGGTGCGCAAGGCACGCAAGGCCGAGATGCCGGAATCCTTCTGGCATGACCCGCTGATGTACCAGGGCGGATCGGACGAGTTCATCGGGCCGACCGAGGACATCCTGCTGGAATCGGAAGACTGGGGCATCGATTTCGAGGGCGAGGTCGCCGTGATTACCGACGACGTGCCGATGGGCATGACAGCAGCGGCCGCCGCGTCCCACATCAAGCTGCTGATGCTGGTCAACGACGTCTCCCTGCGCAACCTGATTCCCGCTGAACTGGCGAAGGGTTTTGGTTTCTTCCAGTCGAAGCCGGCTTCCAGCTTTTCGCCGGTCGCGGTCACGCCAGATGAGCTTGGTGATGCCTGGCAGGACGGAAAGGTCCACCTGCCGTTGCGCGCTACCTGGAACGGCACCCTCGTCGGACAGCCGAACGCGGGCGTGGACATGGTGTTCAGCTTTCCGCAACTGATCGCCCACCTCACAAAGACGCGCGGCGCACGCGCGGGATCGATCATCGGCTCCGGCACGGTGTCCAACAAGGACGCGTCCAAGGGCTATACCTGCATCGCCGAAAAGCGGGCACTGGAAATGATTGCGGACGGTGAAGCAAAGACGCCGTTCATGAAATTCGGCGACACCATCAAGATCGACATGCTGGACGCCAACGGCAAATCGATTTTCGGCGCGATCAACCAGCAGGTCGCGCAGTACACGCCGCCAAAAGCGCGCTGAACCACAGTCAAGGAGCTGCCATGAGCACACTCGCCGCCACCCAGGTTGGACAAGCTGCCGCCATCCCTGCCGCCGTGCCGATCCACGGCCTGCATCATTTCGCTTACCGCTGCCGCGATGCGGAGGAGACCCGGCATTTCTACGAGGATATCCTCGGGCTGCCGCTGTTCCATTACATTCGCAAGGATGTCGTCCCGTCGACCGGCGAATACTGCCCGTACGTGCACATCTTCTTCCGCATGACCGATGGGTCCTGCATGGCGTTTTTCGATCTCGGCGACGATACGATTCCGGCGCCCTCGGCGAACACGCCGGCGTGGGTTAACCACATCGCCCTGCGCGTGGACACGGTGGAGCAGCTGGAGGCGATGAAGGCGCGGCTCGAGGCCAACGGCACCGACGTGCTCGGTGTCACCGACCACCGCATCTTCAAGTCGATCTATTTCTTCGATCCCAACGGCATTCGCCTCGAACTGTGCGCGCAGCTTGCGCCCGGCTCCCAAATGGCGGAAGAGCAGAAGGGGATCCACGAAAAGCTGGACGCGTGGACGAAGGAGAAGGCCGAACGCCTCGCGAAGAAGTAGCTTCCTATGACGACAAAAGAGCTTTGCGAGCAGTACCTGACTGCGCTGAACGAGGGCAAGCTCGAGCGCGTGCTCGCCCTGTTTGAGCCGGATGCGAGCGTTCTTTCGCCGCTGTACGGCAGGATGCCGGTAGCGCCGTTTTATGCCGGCCTGTTCGGCGACACGAACCGCTCTGAAACCACGTTCGTCAACATGTTCGAGTCGGCATCAGGTGCGGTAGCACTGCAGTTCCATTACCGTTGGACACTGAAGAACGGGCGCATGGTCGAATTCGACTGCGTCGATGTCTTTTCACTCAATGCCGACCGCTCGCGCTTCTCCAGCCTGACGATCATCTATGACACCGCACCCCTGCGCGAGGATTTCGACGCGGCAAGACGCCAATCCGCCTGAGCGGCGCAGGGAAAATCACGGGGAAGGGAAGCACCCCGGACGTGAATACGTCCGGGATCTCTTGCATCAGGCGGCGAGGAGCGATGTGGCCGCCGATTTGCAGCCGTCGAGCAGAAAGGCGAGGCTGATCACCAGCACCAGTTCGCCTTCTGCGGAGCGGGCCGTGCCGTTGACGCCGGACACGGACAAGGCGGTCAGCGGCTTGATCACCAGGTCGGCGGTACCGTCGACGGCTTCCACCGCGACAATGTACGGCTGGGGCGCGGCGATCACGATGCCAACCTTTTCCCTTGTGGGATCGTAACCGAGGACGCCGCCGAGCGAGCGAACCGCGAGCGGCCTGCCCTGGTCGCGCAGGACGGGAGAACCGCCAACCGATTCGAACTCTTCCGGCAATTCCACCACGCGTTCCACGACCGCCATCGGCAGGGCGAGGGCAGCACCGGCGGTGCGCACCAGCATGGTCGGCACGATGGACAGTTCGATTGGCAGGCGGATGGTGAACACCGTGCCCTTGCCCAGGTCGGACTCGATGCGGATCGCGCCGCGATGCTTTTCGACGGCCGTCTTCACCACGTCCATGCCAACGCCGCGGCCAGACACGCTGGATGCCACTTCCTTGGTCGAGAAGCCGGGCAGGAAGATCAGTTGCAGCGCTTCTTCCTTGCTCTGCGCCGCGTTGTCGCTGATCAGACCCTTGGCAATCGCCTTGCTGCGCAGCTTGTTCGGATCCATGCCCTTGCCGTCGTCCGATACCAGGATCATGACGCTGCTGCCTTCCTGCCATGCCTTGAGCAGGATGGTCGACTTGGCCGGCTTGTCGGTGCTCGCGCGTTCATCCGGCGTTTCAATGCCGTGGTCGAGCGAATTGCGGAGCATGTGCACCAGCGGGTCGTAGAGACTGTCGACGACCACGCGGTCCACTTCGGTTTCCGCACCTTCGATGACCAGTTCGACATCCTTGCCGAGATCCCTTGCGAGCTCGCGAACGAGGCGCGGGAATTTCTGGAATAGGCGGCCGACCGGTTGCATGCGGGTCGACAGGGTTGCGCGCTGGAGTTCCGTGGAGTAGCGCGATGCGCGGCTCAAGGTTTCCTGCAGCGTCGACATCAGCGCGGCGGCCTGACCGTCGAACTTGAACTGCGAAAGTTTCTCGAGCAGCACCGCGGCCTGATTCGCAGCCTGCACGGACTCGCCGGCGACTTCGAGCAGTGCATCGAGCTTGACCGCGTCAATGCGGATCGTGTCTTCCTTGACCTGGGTCGGAACGGCGCGGGCGCCTTCGTCAGCGGCCGGTTTCGGAATCGGCGTGACGCTGGCGGCTGCAACAGGTGCTGCCTGCGGCGCGGGCGCAGCCTGGGCCGGCTTTTCCGACAGCGTGCCCGCGGGGACTACTGCACGGTAAAGTGCTTCCCAGTCCAGTCCGTCGGCGCTGACGGTGCTTTCCACGACAGCCGGTGCCGGCGCGGCCTCAGCCTTCGCGGGCGCAGCCGCGACGACTGGCGCCGCTGCATTGCCTTCGATCGCCTGCGCCACGAGCGCTTCCAGCGAGGCGGGCATCGCCTGCAGGCTGTCCGGTGCGGCGCCATTGGCAAGCTGTTTCAACTGGTCGCCGACAAAGCCGCTCGCCTGCAGCCCGGCTTCAATCGCCGCCGGCGTCACGGGCACCTTGCCGGTGCGCAGCGCGTCGAACAGGTTTTCGGTCAAGTGGCAGGCCGACACGATTGCCGGCAGGTTCATGAAGCCTGCGCCACCCTTGATGGTGTGGAAGGAACGGAACAGCGCATTGAGCGTATCGCTGTCGTTCGGGTAACGCTCCAGCGAGAGCAGGTGCTCCTCCACGTTCGTCGCCAGGTCGAGCGCCTCGACGACGAATTCCTTGAGCATGTCGTCCATCAGAACCCCAGGTCGGCAAGCAGGCTGTCCACGTCGTCCTGCGCCATCGCGGCGCCCGGTGCGGACGGACCCTGCATCAGTTCAACGGGTTTGTTTTCGGCGATCGCCGCCTTGACTTCCGGCGGAGCGTTATCGCGCAGGAGTTGCGCGAGTTCGTTTTCCACACGGTTGGTGATATTGACGATTTTCTTGATCAACTGGCCGGTGATGTCCTGGAAGTCCTGGGCCATCATGATGTCCAGCAGGCGGGCCTTCTCGGCCTCGGTGGCTTCCATGACGACGGCGGCAAACTGTTTCGAGTCGCCTGCCAGCGCCTTGAATTCGTCGATGCTGAGCTTGCCGTCGAACAGCTGCGCCCAGCGGCTCTCCATGTCATGCGCCTTCTTGCCCAGGCTTTCCTGTTCCGGCATGCAGGTGTCGACCGCGTTGAGCACCTTGTTGGCCGCCTGCTCGGTCAGGCTGGCGACGTGGTTCAGGCGGCCCTGCGCATCGCTGATCTGGCTGGCGACGTCAGACAGCGAGCGGTCGTAGCCGAGTTCGCGCAAGGAGTCGTGGAGCATGCGGACGATGCCGCCGAGGCGTTCATACATCGGCTTGCCGGACTGGTCGACGAATTCGTCGTCGCCAGCTGCAATGCCTTCGCCGGCGTCCATGACCGCGACGGGTTCGGCTTCGACCGGGCTTGCCGCCGGTTGGGCGGCAGGAGCGGCGACTGTTTCGGCGCGGTGGGCGGCTACTTCTTCAAACAGTGCTTCGAGATCGTCGTCTGCTGCGTCGGTCATGGTGATGCTTTCCTATTGGTGTTGTCAGCTTTTGTCTTACGGATGGCGTGAAACCGCGACAGACGCACCCAGGCAGGATGTCCTGTCATGGGTTCGATTATCAGTCACGGTTTTCTTGCGCGCAACTTGGACATCATAATCTCATGCGCGACATGGTCAAAGTGCGGCTTTCCGAAGTGTTGCACTTAGGCGGTGGCTTCAATCAGTTTGATGGTTTCTTGCTGCAGCGCATGGCCCGGCGTGGCGAAGGCGTCGCAAATTGTCAGGTGGTTCGCCTCCGGCAGTGCAACATCGACAACGTGGTTCTGCTTCCATGCGTTTGCGATCAATGCCGTCTGCCGCCCGAATTCTTCGGACTCATGGCCTCCGAACGCAGTGATGAACCGTGCCGCGTGCGATTGCGGCATGCGGTACGGCGACAAGGGGGCGATGTCGTCCTCGCCCAGCTTCAGGTCGACATTGACGAAGTCTGCATGGCGCACTGGTTCCAGGTCGTAGACGCCGGACAGCAGGACGCCGCCTTTCACCAGGTCCGCCGGCAGGTCGTCGCCGAACACCGGCCACATGGCTGCCATCATCATCGCCGCGAGGTGGGCGCCTGCGGAATGGCCGGCAACGACGATGCGCTTGGGATCGAAGTCGTATTTTTCGGCGTTGCGATACAACCAGGCCAGGGCGCGCAGTTGCTGCAGGACGATCTCCGCAATGGACGCTTCCGGGGCGAGGGTGTAGTTCGTCAGGGCGACATTGATGCCTGCGCGCGTATAGGCGGGGGCGATGAAGGAAAAGTCGGACTTGTCCAGCGAGCGCCACCAACCGCCATGGATAAAGACGAGCAGTGGCGCGTCGCCGCGATAGGTCGGGAAAAAGTCGAGCCGTTCGCCGCTCGCTTCGCCGTAGGGGAGGTCGAACAGGGCGGCATGCGTACGCCGTGCCTGGGCGGAATCCTTCAACCAGCGGGTAAAGATGTACGGGTGGTCGGGGATCATGGCCCGCGCGTTGTATTGCTGGCTATAGTATTCGGCCTTGTTTTTCATGTTGGTTGTCTTGTTGCGCTGGAAAGATGCCGACAGTTTACTTGCAGCCGGGCGCGCAGGAAACAATTCCTGTAGTCCTCTTGCCGAATTGACTCCAACATGCGGCGCGCATACACTTTGCGCGTTCTGGTGCCCGCGCGCGTTTCCATGCGCGCAGTTAAACGGGAAACACGAGGCTTGCCAATAAGCTAACGTGTGCTGCCCCCGCAACGGTAAGCAAGCGTCGCCTCACGCGACGGCCGATTACTCCACGCCACTGTGCACTGCATGGGAAGGCTGATCGGTCCGACTTGCCAGCCCGGATACCGGCCGGAATGGTTCCCTGTTTCGTACGACGGGAACGGCGTCACCGCGGACGGGGTTTGCCGCGGCCCCAGTTACTTTTCCTGGCCACGCCTGTCGTGGCACAACCATGCATATTCCTCACATCCAGACTACGGCCGATTCCGCGCTGTCCGCTGCGCTCGACGCCGCCATCAACAACAAGACCAAGCCGCTAGGCAGCCTCGGCATGCTCGAGCAACTGGCGAAACAAATCGGCCTCATCCAGCGCACCGCTGCGCCCCGTATCGAGAATCCCGCCATCCTGGTATTCGCCGGCGATCACGGCATCGTGGCGGAAAACGTGTCCCCGTATCCGCAAAGCGTCACCTGGCAGATGGTGGAGAACTTCCTCGCAGAGGGAGCGGCAATCAATGTGTTCGCGCGCCAGAACGGCTGTGCCCTGCACGTGATCGATGCCGGGGTCAATCACGACTTCGGGTTCCGCGAGGGCTTGATCGACAGGAAAGTGGCCAACGGAACGCGCAACTTCCGCATCGAGCCGGCGATGACCGCGGACCAGTGTTCCATGGCGCTTCGCCATGGTCAGGCGCTGGCCGCGACGCTGCAGGGTAATGTCGTCGGCTTTGGTGAGATGGGTATCGGGAATACAAGCGCGGCGGCGGCCTTGATGCACAAGCTGACCGGTGTACCCGTTGCCGGATGCGTCGGAGCAGGTGCTGGCCTGTCGCAGCAGGGCGTCGAACACAAGCGCCGGATCATTGAACAGGCTGTGGCGCGATATGCGGTGGTCAACGATCCGATGGACATCCTTGCGACGTTCGGCGGATTTGAAATCGCGATGATGGCGGGCGCCATGCTCGGTGCCGCGGAGCGCCGCATGGTGTTGCTGATCGACGGCTTTATCGTGACAAGCGCCTTGCTGGTTGCCGCACGTCTGCAGCCGGCGATCCTCGACTATTGTGTGTTCTCGCATTGTTCCGACGAACGCGGCCACCGGCATATGCTGGAGCACCTCGGCGTCCGTCCGCTGCTCCAGCTCGGGCTGCGCCTGGGCGAGGGCAGCGGATGCGCGCTGGCGATTCCGCTGCTGCATTCCGCGGTCAACTTCCTGCGCGAGATGGCAACGTTCGAATCCGCACAGGTCAGTTCGGCGGACAAGTAGGCGATGCAAACATCTGCTCCGGCCACCGGACGCGTCGTTCACCAGGTGCGCCTGTTCTTCATCGCAGTGCAGTTTTTTACGCGCCTTCCGATCCCTCGCTGGGTCGGGTTCGAGGTGGACTGGCTGCATCAGGCGAGCCGTTATTTTCCGGCGGTAGGGGTGGTGGTGGGCGTGGCCGTCTCTGCGGTGTACGCGCTCGCGCAAATGGTGTGGCCGCCGGTGGTTGCGGTCCTGCTGTCCATGGCAGCCGGCATCTATCTCACCGGCGCCTTCCACGAAGACGGCTTTGCCGATGCCTGCGACGGCCTTGGCGGGGGCGTGACGAAACAGCGTGTCCTCGAAATCATGACCGATTCACGCATTGGCGCGTACGGCGCGATCGGCATTGGCTTGTTGCTGGGGCTTAAGTGCGCAACGCTGTCAGGGCTGCCGGTGCAGGTTGCGATTGGATCGCTCTTGCTTGCGCATCCGCTCTCCCGCCTTGCGGCGACGGTGTTGATCTGGAAGCTGGATTACGTCAAGCAGGAAGGAAAATCCAAACCGCTTGCGCAGCGCATGTCCAATTTCGAATTTGCCATTGCTTCAGTGACGGTCCTCGCCGTACTGATGGTCATCGTGTCAACCGGTCTGCTTTCCTGGAGCGCCTTGGCCGCAGGCACGGCCTTGGCTGCATTGTCTGCGGGATGGCTGGCGCGAAAGTGTATTCGGCGACTCGGCGGGTACACAGGCGATTGCCTCGGTGCGATCCAGCAGTTGAGCGAGGTCGCGTTCTATCTCGGCGTTCTCGCGGTCGCCGCACCGTAATGCGCCTCTACCTCATCCGGCACGCCCGTCCTGTCGTGCAGGAAGGCGTGTGTTACGGCAGCACCGATCTGGGTGTCGATGAAGGACATCAACGGCAAGTGCTGTCGCAACTCCTTCCCGTATTGCCTGCTGGCGCAGCCGTTTTTTCCAGCCCATTCAAGCGTTGCCGCTCGCTGGCGGAGGAGGTCGCGTGTGCGCTCGGCGCCGAGCCGGTTTTCGACGCACGCCTCGTCGAGATGAATTTCGGTGCGTGGGAAATGCAGGCCTGGAACAGCATTCCCCGTGCGGAGATTGATGCGTGGGCCGCTGACCTGCTGCGTTATCGGCCCGGCAATGGAGAGTGCCTGCTGGATGTGGCAGGGAGGGTGAAGTCCTTTCATGAAGCCTTGTGCGCGCGACGGACGGGTTCTGCGGTTGTTATCGCGCATGCCGGGACCATACGCCTGCTGCATGCCGCCACGCAGGCCGCGACGCCGGAGGAAATGGCGTCAATGGCCGCCGCTACTCCAAACAGCATCGCCTATGGCGAACTCACGACAATCGATTATCAAACAGATAACAAACGCCGCGGATGACACTTTTCCTTGTTGTCGGTCTGTATTGCAAGCCTTAAAATGATCGGGTTTTGGTGCCCGCGCGCATGTTCATGCGTGCAGTTAAACGGGAAACACGAGGCTTGCCAGCAAGCTAACGTGTGCTGCCCCCGCAACGGTAAACAAGCGTCACCTGGAATGTCGCGTCTCCACATTCCGCATTGACAAGCGGTCCTTCATAGCCACTGTGCAGTCTGCATGGGAAGGTCGGCCGCTTCGCCTTGTCAGCCCGGATACCGGCCAGAACAGGTGGAAGTGTGCGGACGGGGATCTTCGCGACGCGAATGCGGCATGCCTTGCGGCGTGTTGCGATTCCTGATCGTCAAACCTGTCCGGAACTTCTGTTCATCCAGCCTGCGGGGAAGCGGGCTGGTTGTCTTTCTCTGGAACTTTGTCATGACATCACCCGTTCTTCTGCGCGCAG
The DNA here is from genome assembly GCF_048799745.1 of Noviherbaspirillum sp. ST9. NCBI lineage: Bacteria > Pseudomonadati > Pseudomonadota > Betaproteobacteria > Burkholderiales > Oxalobacteraceae > Noviherbaspirillum > Noviherbaspirillum sp. ST9. The sequence continues at coordinate 225,112 of NZ_JBLWFR010000003.1, forward strand.
GCAAGCCGCTTGCGATGGCTGTCGCCGTTTCCGCGGCATTTTCCGTTTCCTCCTACGCGCAGGAAAAAAAACTCGATTCCGTCGTCGTCACCGCGACGCGCTCGCCCCAGATCGCCAGGGAAGTCCTGGCCGATAACGTCGTCATTACCGCGGAAGAAATCGCGAAGTCGGGCGGCACCTCGCTCGCGGACGTGCTGCAGCGTCAGCGTGGTATCGAGCTCGCACGCAATGGCGGCCCGGGCACGCAATCGTCCATCTTTATCCGCGGCGCAGATAACAAGCAGAACATCGTGCTGGTCGACGGCGTACGCGTCGGTTCTTCCACCAGCGGCGGTACGAGCTGGAATGCCATCCCGCTGTCGCAGATCGACCGGGTGGAAATCGTATACGGCCCGCTCAGTACGATGTACGGCGCGGATGCAGTCGGTGGTGTGATCCAGATTTTCACGAAGCAAGGGAACGGAGCGCCTGCTCCTGTCGTTTCCGTCGGCGCAGGCACCTATGGCACGCGTAACGCCGAGGCCGGGGTATCGGGCTCCAGCGAAGGCTTCCGGTACGCAGTGCGTGCAGCACACGAGCGCTCGGACGGGTTCTCCGCCACAAAGCGTGGCAACTTCTCGTTCAATGCCGATAAGGACGGCTATACCAGTAGCAGCGCCAGCGGCCAATTCGGATACGAGTTGGCCAAGGGGCATGAGCTCGGCGCAACCTTCCTGCACAGCCTGCTCAAGAACCAGTTCGATTCCGGCCCCACGATGGACGACAGGACGCGCACCAGGGTGGGTGCCTACAGCCTTTATGCCAAGAACAAGATCCTTCCGAACTGGAACAGCCATGTGCAGCTGTCGCAGTCGGCGGACCACAGCACCAATGACGCGTCGTTCGGCCATACCGAGTTCGATACGACCCAGACAACGATCAGCTGGCAGAACAGTTTCACTGTCGGTACCTCGGACTTGGTCCAGATCATTGCGGAACACCGCAAGGAAGATGTCGAGTCGACCGAGGCCGCGATGAATCGTGACCGCACGACCAATTCCCTTGCAGCCGCTTACCAATTGCGGCGCGGCGCCCATCTTGCTGCGCTGAGCGTGCGCGGTGACGACAATTCGCAGTTCGGCTCGCGCACGACGGGCAGCATTTCCTACGGTTACCGGCTGACCGGCGCGCTACGCGTCAACGCGAGCGCAGGGACAAGTTTCCGCGCGCCGACTTTCAATGAACTGTACTTTCCCAATTTCGGCATCCCGACACTCGAACCCGAAAAGGGCAAGAATGCAGAAATCGGCATGTATTACGAAGACGGCACAAGCCAGTACAGCGCGGTCTACTATCGCAATCGCCTGACGAATCTGCTGGTCTTCACGCCGGTTTGCCCGGTCACTCCTGCCGCGTTCCCGTTCGGCTGCACCTATAACGTCAATGAAGCACTGCTAACGGGCCTGACGTTTGGCGCGAGCACATCGGTCGGGCGCTTTACCTTCCGTGGATCGCTTGATCTGCAGGATCACAAGGACGAAACGACAGGGCGCCAGCTTGCCCGCCGTGCGAAGAAGCACGGCACGCTCGGCGTGGACTACAAGACTGGCGAATGGACGGCCGGTGGCGAACTCGTCTTCTCGGGTGACCGCTTCGACAACGCGACGAACACGACGCGACTAGGCGGCTATGGCGTGCTGAACCTGCATGCCGGCGTTGACTTGTCGAAAGATTGGAACCTGTTCGCACGCTGGAACAATGTGCTCGACAAGACCTATGAGCTGACCCGCCTCTACAACACGGCCGGCTCCAACGTCTTCGTCGGCCTGCGTTACGCGATGAAGTAAGAAAGGCAAGGACACCGTGCATACCGAGGCCATCATGCTGCCCGCATTCCGCGAACGCCGCCGTGCCATCACGATCCTCACCGTGCTGGTGGTGGCAGCCGTGTGCAGCATCCTGTTGGCCTGCGGCGTCGGTTCGGTGTCTTTGTCCGTCACGGAACTGTTCGGAGCGCTGGGCGAGGTCGCCGCAGGCAACCCATCCACGCTGGCGGCGACCTTGCTTGAATTGCGGCTTGGGCGTGCGCTGTCGGCGTTTGTGACCGGCGCCACGCTCGCACTGGCCGGCGTGATGATGCAGGCATTGCTGCGCAATCCGCTGGCGGACCCGTACGTACTCGGCGTGTCCGGCGGCGCGTCCGTGGGTGCGCTGACCGCGATGCTCTTTTTCACCGCGGCATGGCTGGTGGACGTTGCGGCGTTTGCCGGTGCGATTGCTGTCGCATTCCTGCTTTTCGCCCTCGCATGGCGCGACTTGCGCGGCAGTGCGGGCGATGGCAGTGCGCCCATGCTGTTGCTGACCGGCGTCATCATCGCGTCGGGTTGTGGCGCTCTGGTGACGCTCATGCTGTCGATTGCGCCGGACAATCGCCTGCGCGGCATGGTGTTCTGGCTGATCGGCGATCTTTCCGCCACACAGGCGCGCTGGCTGCCCTGGATAGTGTGGCTGGCGGCGCTCGTTTTCGCAGTGCGGGTGGCGCGCGCGATCAATGTCATGGCGCTGCATGCCGAAGCGGCAGTAACGCTTGGCATCCGCGTGACACGGCTGCGCCAGGGACTCTTTCTTTTCTCCGCGCTGCTGACGGCAAGCGCGGTCAGCACGGCGGGCAGCATCGGCTTCGTCGGATTGATCGTGCCGCACGCATGCCGCTTCGCCTGGGGCCCGGATCATCGCCTGCTCTTGCCGGCGGCGACGCTGGCCGGAGGAACCTTCCTCGTGCTTGCTGACACACTGGCGCGTACCGTGGTCGCCCCGCAGCAGTTGCCGGTCGGCGTCATCACCGCCCTCATCGGTGTGCCGGTATTCCTCCTTCAACTGCACCAGATCCACAGGAAATAAGCCATGCAAACGCTCAACCTGGGATTGCGTGCGGGCGATCGTGAGCTCGTCGCCGCATTGAATTGGACCGTGGATGCGGGGCAATGCTGGTGCGTGATCGGCCGCAATGGCGCCGGCAAGAGCACCTTGCTGCGCACCCTCGCAGGCCTGCGGTCGCCCGAGCACGGATGTGTTCATATGGGCGGGCGCGCATTGAGCGAGTGGCCTCTGCCTGCACTTGCCCGCGAGCGCGCCTACCTTGCACAGGGCCGGAACGACGCCTTTGGCTACCGCGCCATCGATACCGTACTGGCTGCTCGGCATCCCTATCAGGATGACCGCTACTGGGATGCCGAAGCGGACTACCGGATCGCCCACGCCGCATTGCGCGCACTCGACGTCGGGCACCTGGCCGAGCGCGACGTGCGCACGCTCTCCGGTGGCGAGCGCCAGCGTGTTGCCATCGCGGCGGTCCTGTCACAGGAAACTCCGTTGCTGCTGCTCGATGAACCGGCCAGCGCACTCGATCTCGCACACCAGGTCGGCGTGATGGAATTGCTGGCGCGGCTGTGCCGGTCCGAAGGCAAGACGGTCGTGCTGGTTAGCCATGACCTCAATCTGTCGCACAGCGTGTCCACGCATGCGCTCCTGCTGATGGGCGACGGCGAATGGCTGGCGGGCCCGGTCGCAGAGGTGATGACCGCCCCGGTATTGAGCCGCTGCCTCGGCTATCCCATCGAAGCCGTGCAACATGGACGGCGCACTATATTCATCCCCGCCGAAGAGGGAAACAATGACTGATGACATCAACGAGCGCCATCGCGCGCGCATGCAACGCAAGAAGGACGTGGTCGATCGCAAGATCGAAGCCGCATCGCGCAATGCCGGCGTCCTGCTGGTCAACACCGGGAACGGCAAGGGCAAGAGTTCAAGCGCCTTCGGGATGGCCATACGCGCCCTTGGCCACGGGATGAAGGTGGGCGTGGTCCAGTTTATCAAGGGCGCCAAGTCGACCGGCGAGGAGCTGTTCCTGCAGCGCTTTCCGGACGAGGTCAGTTTCCATGCCATGGGCGAGGGCTACACCTGGGAAACGCAGGACCGGGAACGCGACATCGCCGCTGCTGAACGTGCGTGGGAACGCGCGAAGGTTTTCCTTAGCGATCCGAGCATCGGTTTTGTGGTGCTCGATGAACTGAATATCGCACTGAAGTATCGCTACCTCGACGTGAACCGTGTTGTTGAGGATTTGCGTGCCCGCCCGCCGATGCAGCATGTCGTCGTCACGGGACGTGCGGCGCCGCCGGAACTGATTGCCGCTGCCGATACCGTCACGGAAATGCAGCCGGTCAAGCATGCGTTTGCGGCGGGCATTGCGGCACAGCCCGGTGTGGAATGGTAACGACAGCGTCATGACACGAAGCCTTGTATTCGGTGGCGCTCGCTCCGGCAAGAGCGCCTATGCGGAAAGCCTGTGCGCTTCGAGCGGGAAGCCTGTGGTGTATGTGGCGACCGCGAGGGCAGGGGACGCTGAAATGCAGACGCGCATCGCCCACCATCGCGCGCGCCGGGATACAGCGTGGATGACAGTTGAAGAGCCCCTCGCACTCGGGAACGTCCTGCGCGACATGTCGGCGCCCGGCAATGTCGTCATGGTGGACTGCCTGACGGTGTGGCTGTCCAATCTGCTGTTCTGCGATGGCAGGATCTATCCCGAAATTGGCCACATCGATCCGCCGGAACACTATTTCCTCGAGCGGGATGCCTTCCTTTCCGCACTCGAACAAGTTTCCGGCGAAGTGGTGATCGTGTCGAACGAGGTCGGCATGGGGATCGTGCCGCAGGGAGCCATCTCGCGCTGGTTCGTCGATGAGGCGGGGCGGCTGAACCAGGCCGTTGCCGCCCGGTGCGAACGCGCGGTCTGGGTGGCCGCCGGATTGCCGCTTGTGCTGAAAGGACCGACATGCTGACGGGTCTTGAACTGTCCCAGGTGGCACTCTTGATGGCAGGCGGTATTGTGCTCGACTGGTTGCTTGGGGAACCGCGCAAATGGCACCCGCTGGTCGGTTTCGGCAGATTTGCCGGTACCGTTGAACGCGGCATGAACAAGGGGCATGGACGTCGATGGCGCGGCGTGCTGGCATGGATGGTCGTCGTACTGCCGCTGGCCGGTGCGGCTGCATGGGCTGTTACTACTGCATCCGCAGTGGTGGGCTTTGCTCTCCACGCCTTGCTACTGTATTTCTGCATCGGTTTGCGCAGCCTGCGCGATCACATGCTCCCCATCGCGCGAGCGCTTGAAGCGGGAGAACTCGCTGAAGCCCGCATGCTGACTTCCCGCATCGTCAGCCGCGATACACGCTGCTCCGGCGAGCCGGAACTGGCCAAGGCTGCGGTCGAATCCCTCCTGGAAAACGGCAACGATGCCGTCTTCGGCACCCTGTTCTGGTTCGCCGTCGCCGGCGGCCCTGGCGCACTGCTTTTCCGCCTGGCCAATACCCTGGACGCCATGTGGGGTTACCGCAATGAACGATTCCACGCCTTCGGCTGGATGGCGGCGCGCACCGACGATGTGCTGAACTGGATTCCCGCAAGGCTCACCGCGCTGTCCTACGCCATCCTTGGCGACACCCGCAGCGCATGGACGTGCTGGCGCACCCAGGCCGCATTGTGGAGCAGCCCCAACGCCGGACCGGTCATGTCGGCTGGAGCGGGGGCCTTGCGCCTCGCACTCGGCGGCGCGGCGGAATATGACGGTGAAATCGAGAAGCGGCCCTTGCTCGGCATCGGCCGTCCTGCTGCCGCAACCGACATCAGACGCGCGTGGAGGCTGGTTGCGCGAACCTGCATCATATGGCTGGCCGTTGCTGCCGCCATGGGATTTCTCATTGAAAGGATGGCCCATGCTTGAGCACGGCGGCAAACTCCGCGAAGCAGCCAGGCAATTTGGACGGCCTGTCGAAGAATGGCTCGACCTGTCGACCGGCCTTAATCCGGTGCCGTATCCGGCGCCTGTCCTGCCTGCGATGGTGTGGCACCGACTGCCCGAGGACGATCCGGCGCTGCTGGAGGCGGCACAGGCCTACTATGGCGCGCCGCACATGCTCGCCGTCGCCGGTACGCAGGAAGCGATCCAGTCGCTGCCACGCCTGCGTTCGCGCTCGCGCGTTGTCGTTTCCGCGCCGTCGTACGCGGAGCATGCCCACTGCTGGCGCCAGGCGGGCCATGCCGTGCGCGCAGTACCATTCCACTTGCTTGACCAGAACGTGGAAGAAGCCGAGGTCATGGTCGTCTGCAATCCCAACAATCCGACTGGCGCGACCGTCGCGCCGGAACTCCTGCTCGCGTGGGCCGACAATCTCGCCGCGCGCGGCGGGTGGCTGGTCGTGGACGAAGCATTCGGAGATGTGATGCCGCAGCTCAGCGTTGCGCCGCATGCGGATCGGCCTGGCCTGATCGTGCTGCGCTCGATCGGCAAGTTCTTCGGACTGGCCGGATTGCGCCTGGGATTTGTCGCCGCCGAACCGCCCATGTTGAACCGGGTTGCGGAATGGATCGGCCCGTGGTCGGTGAGCACGCCGGCGCAAACCATCGGGCGTTCCGCCCTTGAAGACAGGACATGGCAGGAGAGCGCGCGCGTTTGCCTGGTGCAGAACGGCATGCGCTTGCAAGGCATGCTGGCCGACGCTGGCATCCACGCCGCCGGGACCGCGCTTTACCGCTGGTGGCCCGAACAGCAGGCGGAAGCCTTCCACGTCCACATGGCGGAACATGGCATTTGGGTTCGGCTGTTTCCAGACAGGGCACGGGGTATCCGGCTCGGCCTGCCGCCGAACGAATCCGGCTGGCGACGCTTGCAGGAAGCGCTAGGCGCATGGAACCCGTCGCAAGGAAATACCCGATGAAAAGGCTTCTGCTGATGTTGGCGAGCGCCGTCGCTCTTCATGCCCAGGCAGCCATTACCGTAACCGACGATGACGGTCAGACGGTCACCCTGCAGCAGCCGGCGCGCCGTGTCGTCTCCCTCGCGCCGCACGTGACGGAAATGCTGTTCTCTGCTGGTGGCGGCGACCGTATCGTCGGCACCGTCAAGTTCAGCGACTATCCGCCCGCGGCACGCGACATCCCGCGCGTCGGCGACAACCGGCTGGTCGACATCGAACGGCTGCTGTCGCTCAAGCCCGACCTGCTCGTCGTGTGGCGGCACAATGCGTCCTCGCGCCAGATGGACCAGCTGCGCAAGCTCGGGATCCCCTTGTTCTACAGCGAACCCCACAAGCTGGAAGACATCCCCGAAGCGATCATGAAACTGGGGCAACTCATGGGCACGTCGCAACAGGCGCAACAGACCGCGTCGCAACTGCGCACGCAAATCGACACGCTGACCACCCGTTACCGGAACCGTCCCCCGGTACGCGTGTTCTACCAGGTGTGGGCCCGGCCGTTATATACACTGAACGAGCGCCATATCATCAGCGACGCCATCCGCGTCTGCGGCGGCGACAACATTTTCGCCAAACTGACGCTGGTTGCGCCCAGCCTCAGCCCCGAGGCGGTGCTGCAGGAAAATCCGGAAGTGATTGTCACCGGCGACCGGAGCGACCAGACGACGAGCGGTGTCGAGTTCTGGAAGCAGTACCCGTCGATGCTCGCGGTTCGTCGAGGCAACCTCTTCGCGCTTGACGCGGACCTCTTCAATCGTTCCGGACCGCGCATCATTGCCGGTGCCGCACAACTCTGTGAAAAGCTCGACCTGGCAAGAAGCCGAAGGGGAGAACGGCAGTGACCTACCAACGCATTGTCTGCCTCAGCACCGAGGCAGTCGAAACGCTCTACGCCCTCGGCGCCGAGGACAGGATCGCCGGCATCTCCGGCTTCACAACGCGACCGGCCAGGGCGCGTGCAGAGAAGCCGAAGGTCAGCGGTTTCTCGTCGTCGCGGATCGAGCGCATCCTCGCGGTGCAGCCCGACCTCGTGATTGGATTTTCGGACATGCAGGCCGACATTTGCCGCGACCTTGCGGGTGCCGGGGTGGAAGTCCATCTTTTTAACCAGCGCGACGTGGCGGGGATTTTTCGCATGGTTCGTACGCTCGCCGCGATTGTGGGGAAGCAGGGAGCAGGGGAGACACTGGTCACCGAATTGCAGGCACAGATCGACACTGTGCGCGCTCAGGCAGCGCAATGGCTTGTTCGGCCAAAGGTCTACTTCGAAGAATGGAACGATCCATTGATCAGCGGCATCGGCTGGGTGTCCGAGCTCATCGGTATCGCCGGAGGAGATGATGTCTTCCCCGAACTTGCCGGTCATTCGAGCGCCAAGGCGCGCATCATCGCAGATCCACTCGACATCGTGCACCGTGCACCGGACATCATCATCGGATCGTGGTGCGGCAAGAAATTCCGCCCCGAAACAGTGACGGAACGCCCGGGCTGGAACGCCATTCCGGCTGTGAAGGAGGGCATGGTTGCGGAGGTCAAATCCGCCGATATCCTTTCTCCCGGGCCGGGCGCGATTACCGAAGGGCTGCCGCAGATTGCCGCAATCGTGCGCCAATGGCAGGAGCGGCGCGCATGAGGTTTCCGTATTCCACGCTGATGGTCCAGGGCACGACGTCGGATGCCGGCAAGAGCACGGTGGTCGCCGCTCTGTGCCGGCTGCTTGCGCGCGAGGGCGTGCGCGTCGTTCCGTTCAAGCCGCAGAACATGGCATTAAACAGTGCGGTCACCACCGATGGCGGCGAGATCGGCCGTGCCCAGGCGCTGCAGGCGCTGGCCGCCGGCCTTGAGCCGCATACCGACATGAACCCGGTGCTGCTCAAGCCCTCCAGCGACACGGGCGCGCAGGTCATCGTCCACGGCAAGGTACGCGCCGACATGAATGCGCGCGACTACCACCAGTACAAGACCGTCGCGATGCAGGCGGTGCTGGAGTCCTACCAAAGGCTGTCGGACACCTATGAGTCCGTCATCGTCGAGGGGGCCGGCAGTCCGGCGGAAATCAACCTTCGTGAACGCGATATCGCCAACATGGGATTTGCCGAGGCCGTCGATTGCCCGGTGATCCTCGTTGCCGACATCGACCGGGGCGGCGTCTTCGCACACATCGTTGGCACGCTGGGCTGTCTGTCCGAGAGCGAACGCGCGCGCATCGTCGGTTTCGTCATCAACCGCTTCCGTGGCGATATCAGCCTGCTGGAACCGGGATTGGATTGGCTTGAACAGCAGACCGGAAAGCCCGTGCTCGCCGTGCTCCCGTACCTGCATGGACTCTTCCTCGATGCCGAGGATGCGATCCAGCCGGCGCAGGTGGACAAGGGGACATTCCGCATCGTCGTACCTGTCCTGCCACGCATCAGCAACCATACCGATTTCGATGCGTTGCGTGCGCAACCTGGCGTGGACTTGCGTTTCGTCGGCCCTGGCCATGCAATTCCGCCAGCCGACCTCATCGTCCTCCCGGGCAGCAAGAATACACGCGCTGATCTTGCCTGGTTGCGTGAGAACGGCTGGCCCGACGCCTTGCGCAAGCATTTGCGTTACGGTGGAAAGGTGATCGGGATCTGCGGGGGCTACCAGATGCTCGGCAATACCGTGACAGATCCGTCAGGCGTTGAAGGGGCGCCCGGCACGTCGGCAGGCTTGGGACTGCTGGATATCGAGACTGTCCTGGCGACCGAGAAGACCTTGTCGCGCGTGAGTGGACAGTGTGCGTTTGACGATGCACCGGTGGCCGGTTACGAGATTCACATGGGCGTGTCGCGCGGTCCGGCGACCGCGCGGCCGGCATTCCACGTCGGCGGCATCGCCGAAGGCGCACGCTCCGTGGACGACCAGGTAATGGGCTCCTACCTGCATGGCCTGTTCGACCTCCCCGAAACGCTGGGCGCACTGTTGCGTTGGGCCGGCATGGCCGAGGTCGAAGCGGTCGATCTTGTCCGCCTGCGCGAGCAAAGCCTCGACCGCATTGCCGACGCCGCAGCGCCGTTGCTGTCGGCCTTGATGGAAAAGAGAAACCGGTCTCGTCAGCAGCAGGGTGGCGTTTCCTAAACCCAGTTTTCCTGCTCTGCCTTGCGGCAGTGCTTCAGACACCATTGCAGCAGCGATGCCAGTTCCGGCGTTAGTACCGGCATTTCGAGCAGAGATTGCGCCAGACGCACATCGCGCTCTGACATGGGCAAGGTATGTCGGGCGCTTCCCGCATCGTCGACTGACATCGCAAACGCTTCCCACTCCAAGCCGCGATCGATCCACAGACGGGCTGCATTGAGCACAATCTGCACACCGTCAGGATCGGCATCGCAACTGATACGCGACGGAAGCGGTAGTGCATCGAGAAGTTTCCTGACCGTTTCCTTCCACCAGCCCGGTGCATATCCCGGAAGCCAGACAATAATCTCGGCGCTGTTTGCCGTTGAGCGGGCAGCCAGATTTTCAAAGCTGGTCCGGTTTTCGACAAGCCGATAGTGCGTCGCGCGTGTCGCCGCGCCAGTGAGACGGTCGAATACCGAATGTTTCAATGCGATGAAATCGCCGGTTGCGCCGACGTCGAGCAAGCGGGTGCCGAATGTCAGTTGCACATCGCCGGCAATCGACAAGGAAGGTGCATGCTGGTCTACACCGCATGTGCCGACGTCGATGCACTCGGACAGCCATGCCCATTCCGCCGGCTTGATCTGCTTGGTCGCTCCCCGTGCGAACAACGCAAAGTCACGGCGCGTGCCACTGCGGCCGAGGCCAAGCCATTCGTCGAGCTTGCACAGGAGCTCGAGGCGTGCCAGGCCCGCGTCCGGAGCCGCATCAACTAGGGCACTGTACGCATCGGCCAAGGCGTCGCGATTCCATACCCTATCGGCGGCCGCCGCCCATGCCTCGGTGAACGTATTGCGTTTTACCGTTCGCGTGGACATGCCGAGCGATGCACATATGGCTTCGTAGTCGTGCCAGGCAAGCGACTCGATCAGCCATGACGAATACGCAAGACGTTCCTCCAGGATGACCGCACCGCATGCGGCCAGAGCGTTCGCAAGGGATTCCGCAGTCTCGATGCGGGATGGACCAGCGATTTTGAGCAGAGAGTCCCACTTGCGCATTCTGCTTTCGCTTTTCAGCCACTCGCGCAGCAGGACAATTTGTTCGGACGGCAGGATAGCTAACGCGTCGAAGTCGATGTGTCCCGCCGTACGACGGCGCTTGTTGCGGGAAATCGGCTCAATGCGTTCAGCGTTCATGCAGCTTTTTCCACCGTTCCGTTGCGCCGCTGCAGCACGAAGATCGGTTGCGCCCAGTGCGTATCCTTGCGCTTCTTGCTGGTGATCAGCGTCAGCTCCGAGGGATCGTAGACGTCCGTGTTGTGTGTCAGCGGCGTGGTCATCAGGTACTGCGCATCGGTGTTCTTGAGGAACTCGCCGACCAGCTGGATGTTGCGGATATCGAGGTGAGCAAACGGTTCATCGATGAACACAAAGCCACCCGAGCCCTCGTCGGATTTCAGCAGGCCGATCAGCAGGATCAGCGACTTCATCACCTGCTGGCCGCCGGACGCTTCGCCGTCGTTCATCCCGATCGGGCCCTTGCCGTCGAACTTGAAGCGCACATGCAGACCTGCCTGGGCAAGCTGCACGTCGTCGTTCTCCAGCCGCACCGGATCGGTGTGGACCTCGATGTTGGCCAGTTCGCCCAATGCCTTGATGTTGCGGCTGTAAGTCTTGATCGTGTAACGCAGCCGCTCGATATACGCACCGCGTGCATTGTCGGTTGCCTCGATGGCGCGGTTGTTCTGGTAGCGGCGCTCGCCGGTTTCCTGCTGGCGGGTCTGCAGCATGGCCTGAAGGCGTGCATGCTGGTCGACTACTGTCGCGTCGGTTTCCCAGTCGTCGCGCGCAAGATCTTCGTTGAGATGGTTGAGTCGCAATTGCACCTGGTGCGCGTTGTCGTGTTCCTGCACCAGGGCCTCGCGGCGGGCGAGTTTGCGCCAGCCGGAGGGGAGGTGACGCCATGTTTTCCGGAGCGCGGCCAGTCCCTGCGCGTGCGCCGCACGGTCTTCCGCGTTGCGCTTCTGTGCGACACGCAGGTGCGATTCGCTGTCGGCCAGTGTCTTCTTGGCGGCCTGCCACGCATCCTCCGCGCGAGAGCGTGCCACCGCCGCATCGGTAATCAACGGTGACAGCTCACCGAGGCGTCCGCCAACCTCTTTCCGTTCCGCCTTCAGCGGCAGCGCGCAGCGTTCTGCTTCCTCGAATTCCGCCTGGCGCGCGACGAGTTCCTTGGCGGCGTCCACACCGGCCAGGCGCGCCTTGAGGGCGCTGACTTCGCCGGCCAGCTTGCTGATCTTCAGGGTCAACTGGTCTTCTTCCGCTTCCAGCTTCGGCAGCGTCTTGCGCAATGCTTCCAGACGCTGCGCGCGTCCGGCCTGGCCGAAGCGGTAACGTGCCTGCTCGACGAACAACGATCGCCCGCCGCGCCGTTCGCGGTGATACGCCTCCGGCGTGATCCATTCTTCCGATGCCGCCAGCCGCATGCCGTCCTCGACCGAATCAACCCGCGCAATGCGCGCGAGCTGCTCAATCAGCCAGGAGGGCGCAGGGGCGGAAAATCGCACGACCGACAGCAGGCTGCGGTCGCGCACTTCGGGCGCCTTGACACGCTCCGGAACGATGAAATGTCCGTAACGCTCCTTCTCACCCAGACGGTAGGCAGCCGCTGCGTCGCGGGTGTTTTCCAGCAGGACGACCGAGGCGTAGCTGCGCAGCACGCCTTCCACCGCGCCTTGCCAGCGCGGATCGGTAACTTCGACGATGTCGGGCAGCATCGCGTGTTCGATGCCTGCTTCACGCAGTGCGCGGCGCATGGACCGGACGTTTTCCGGCTCGGGCAATGCGGCCTTGCCTTCCAGCGCCGCAATTGCAGCACGGTCAGTTTCCAGTCGTGCAGTAATGTCGCGACGCGCCTGGCGCAATTGCAGGAGCTCGGACTCTTTCTGTTCCGCTTTACCAGCAATGTCGGCAACGTCCTCGCCGGCTTCCGCTGCCCGTTTCTGGAGTTCGGATTTGCGCTCCAGCAGGCTTTCCTGCGGCTTGAGCCGGGTGTTGATCTGCTTCAACCGTTCCTGCAGCACCGACTGTTCCTTCTCGAGCGCGTTCGCCTTTTCGTGTGCCGTGCTCAATGTCTGCATGCGTTCGGCAACTTCGGCACGTTTCGACGACAGTTGCGCGTCCTGTGCCGCCAGGGATTTTTTCGTATCGAGCAAGGTCTGGCTTTCGCGTCCGGCCTTTTCGCGCGCTTCGTGGTACTGCAAGGTGGGTAGGATTTCTTCCTGCAGGTCGCGCTTCTCCTTGTTCAGGCCTTCCCAGCGATGGTAGTTCGCCATGCGCAGCTTCAGCTTCTCCACATTGGTCTCGGATGCAACCAGCTCCGCCTCGAAACGCTGCAGCTCGGCTTCGGTTTCGCGCTGTTGGCGCCGTGCTTCCTCGTAGGCGTCCAGGACTTCCTTGTCGCCGAATACCTGGAACACCAGGTCAAGCAATTGCCGCGGCGCGTATTCGCACAGCTTGTCGGTCTCACCCTGTTCCAGCGCCAGCACCTTGGCCATCGCGGGCGAAAGGCCTGCGTTGGCGAGGCGCTTGCGGTAGGTCTCCAGGCCGAGCCAGTCGGTCGCATCCTGCACGGCCTCGATTTCGACGGCGCCACCGCGCATCAGGTACTGGCGCTTCCAGTCGCCGCCGTTCTTCTGGATCTGGCAGAACAGCGTGACTTCGTCATCGTAGAGGCCGGAGCTGCGGAACGGTCTGTTTGAGACTTGCCGACCAACTACGCTGTTATCCACCACGGCGCGCAGCCACGAGACCTGCTGTCCCGAGTGACGCGCGTAATGCTTGTACGAGCGCCCCATGGAGCAGTCGAGGCCGAACAGCGTGCGCAGGGCATCCAGCAAGGTGGTCTTGCCGGAGCCGTTCTGACCGGCGATGGTGATGATCTTGGCATCCAGCGGAATGTTCTTGATGCGCTGCCAGTAGTCCCAGTGGACCAGTTCGAGGGATTTGATGTGGAACATGCGAAATCTATTCGGAGTGCGTGAGGAGCTGCGCGTCGGTGTCGTCGGGCGCGCGGCGGAAGATGTCGGACAGCGCACCGTTCACAATGCGCTCCTTGAGCATGTCGGTATCCATCATGAGATCCAGCAGCGGACCTTCGAGGATCATGTCGCCCTTCATCTCGACAAAGCCGAGCTTGGCGAGCTGGCCGAGGTTCATGGTCATGCGCGTCTTTTTGCCGAGCTTGTCGCCGAAGTCGGCGAGCAGGGCCTTGAAGGAAATGCCGGTAGAGGCATCCTCCGCGCGCGGCATCGGTTTTTCCTTGCCGAACATGTCGTCCTGGTCGGTTGCGGCATTCTGGTGCGCTTCCTGCCGTTCGCGCTTGGGCAATACGATCAGCGCCCACAGTACGACCAGCAGTGCCACGCCGTCCCGCGCGAGGCCGAAATTATTGTTCTGCCACGCATCGCGTGCACCAAAAATCTTCGGCTCGACATCGCGTACCAGCGCCAGCGCGACGTGGTCGGCATAGACGTTATCGAGCAGCTTCAAGCCGCAGGCGGCCAAGCGGACGTCGAGGTCGGCGCGGAACAGCTCGTCCGACAGTGCGCGCTTGACCAGCTTGTCCTCGCGACGGAGTGTCTGATTGGCCAGCAGGCGTGCAATCAGGATTTGTGCATCATCATTCATTCTGGGGAAACCGTTTGCTTCTCTGTTTTCGGGGAAAGGGTGGCCTTCGATATCGCGGCAACCTGTGGATCGTCCAGCTTCACCATGCGGTCGCCGGGAGTGAATTCGAGCGGCAGGCGTGCCATCGTCGCCGTTCCGCCTTGCAACGCGGCTTCGCTCTCATCGCCCAGCAGCGGCAGCAGCGACGCGCGATAGGAAGCGACCGCGAAACTCGCGGGCAGCAGGGCATCCTGAACCGGCGCGCCGGGATTTCCGTTGAAGCCCGCCAGGCGAGTCAGCCACGCATCGAGTTCGACCGGCATCGAGGCGGCATCGGTTTGCTCCACCCGCACGTCCTCTCCGGAAGGCAGCGCCGATTCAACAGTCGCGATGCGGTCGGCAATCAGTTCCGATTCGGCGACATCGACCATTTCGGATGGCGTGATGAACAGTGGCGTGACGGGCACGGAGATGGCGCCCTCGGCCAGGGATGCGAGGTTTTCCTGTCGCATCAGCCAGGTCTTGATATCTGTCGTGGACAGGCCGGACTGGCCAAGGTGGACGCGTTGCCGCTCGATCTGATTGAGGGCGCGCGAGAACATGCCCTGCATGTTCAGCAACTTGCCTTGCGCGCGACCAATCGCTTGCGCCGCGCGATGCGTCGCATCGTCGGCACGCGGATCGTTGGTGATCGCGTGGATGATTTCCGATCCCTTCTCGACCCAGTCGCATGCGGTGTGCCACTTCGCTTGCGCGGCGCGGAGCCTGAACTCAGACCCGGACGCGATCGCATCGCTGAATTCTTCGGTCAGGTCGACCAGCCGGCCCAGCAGGTGCTGGAGCTGCTCCACGCCGACGCCGCCAACGGCTTGCGCACCGGCCACCTGGGACAGCAGGAATCCCATTTCCGCGTCGTCATCGCCTTGCCCGAGCGCCATCAGGTTATCGATGGCCGCGAGCACGTTGCGGGCAGCCGGCGACACACGGTACACGCCTTGCGCGGCGTCCCAGGACAGCAAGTGATGCGAGCGCAGGCGCGCCAGTACCGTTTCGAGTTTGTCAGCGTCGAGATAGCCGAGCCGCGCGTTGATGTCGGCGCGCGTCAGCGCTGTCGAGGCGGTGTCGCCCGCCAGTTCACCCAGCACCAGGAGACGGA
Organism: Noviherbaspirillum sp. ST9; assembly: GCF_048799745.1. Lineage (NCBI taxonomy): Bacteria > Pseudomonadati > Pseudomonadota > Betaproteobacteria > Burkholderiales > Oxalobacteraceae > Noviherbaspirillum > Noviherbaspirillum sp. ST9. The sequence continues at coordinate 240,825 of NZ_JBLWFR010000003.1, forward strand.
GCAGCACGCCGTCGAATCCGCCATGAAACAGCGCCGTGAACGCCTGCAGCAGCGGTTGCGCGCGCTTGAGGCGGAACACCTGTTCGATATCGTCGGGAGCAATGCCGGGCTTGAAGTGCGCCTGTAGCGGTTCCTGAATGTCATCGGGATCGCTCAAGGCTTCGGTCGAGAAATTTTGCATGGGCGGTATTTTAAGTGAGCTTTAGTCCTGAAAATCGCCCGTGCTATGCTTGCCGGCAATGTTGCGTTCGTACTACGGTCAGAACGATATAAACCATGCAACTTATTGGAGGACAGACATGCCAGTGATCGTCATTGCCAACCCGAAGGGCGGCGTCGGCAAGAGCACTATCGCCACCAACCTGGCTGGTTATTTTGCCAAGCAGGGGCATAAGGTCATGCTGGGGGACGCGGACGTGCAGCAATCCTCGCGCGCATGGCTGTCGCTTCGACCCGGCAGCCTGCCGCCCATCGCTGCCTGGGAAATCGCCAACGGACATGTTGCGAGGCCTCCGAAGGGGACAACGCATATCGTGCTCGATACGCCCGCCGGACTGTCCGGCAACCGGCTCGACGAAGTCCTCCGGATCGCGGACAAGGTGGTTGTCCCGCTTCAGGCATCGATGTTCGATATCCTCGCGACCCAGGAATTTCTTGCCAGGCTGGCATCCGGCCATCACGGAAAGGCGAATGTGGGCGTGCTCGGCATGCGCGTCAACGTGCGCACCCGTGCAGCCGACCAGCTGGCGCACTACGTCAGCAATGTCGGGCTACCCGTGCTCGGTTACCTGCGTGACACCCAGAATTACGTTCAGCTCGCGGCGCATGGCGCCACTGTATGGGATGTCGCTCCATCAAGAGTCGAGAAGGACCTGGAACAGTGGACGGACCTCGTGAAGTGGGTCCAGCACTGAAATCCTAGCGTTCCGTCCGCTTTGCACGAACAGCATCGAGCTTGCGGCACAAATCCTCCGTGCCGTCGAGAATGCGCGGACCGGCGCGATTCATGAGATTGCCGTCGATGGAGATCAGGTTGCCGCGTTTTACCGCCCTGAGGCCGGTAAAACGCCGCCATGGAGCAAAGACATCATCCTGCTCACCACTGCTGGCGATGATCGCTTCCGGATCGGCCTTGATGACGGCCTCTTCGGTTACCGTCGGAGCAAGTTGCGGCAACTTGGCAAAAATATTCTCGCCGCCGCAGAGGCGCAGCGCCGACGACACCAGATGCGATCCGTTCAGCGTCATCAATGGCGAACGCCAGATCTGGTAGAAAACCGTGATGGGCCGGCGTGCCTGGTAGGTATCCTGCAGTTTCTGCCAGCGCTGGCGGAAGGCCGTCGCCGCAACTTTTCCTGCTGCATCTGTCCCGGCAAGGCGCGAAAGTCGCTCCAGCGAATTGGCGATCGTGGCGAAATCGTAGGGTTCGCTCTTGTAGATCGGAATGCCCAGCGGTTCCAGCTTTGCCAGTTGGGTCGCCGCCATGCCGTTGTTCCAGCCGACGACGAGATCGGGCTTCAGCTGGATGATGCGTTCCAGGTCTAGCGACACGCCGCTGCCGACGGACGGGATGCGTTTTGCTTCGGGAGGATAATCGCTGAACTCGGTAGCGCCGACGATATACGCGCCCGCGCCCGCGGCAAAAAGCATTTCCGTCGCATGCGGGGCAAGGCTGACAATGCGGCGTGCCGGAGCGGGCAGTGTGACCGCCCGGTTGGCGTCGTCGACGACGCTTACCGCACCCTGCGTGGCGCCCGGCAGCGCGAGCGCAAGCGCACAGACTGCGGCGAGTTGCTTCACGCTCAGATTTCGAGGTTGTCGATCAGGCGAGTCACGCCGAGCTTGGCGGCTGCCACCACGACCAGCGGTGCGCCTTGTGCCAGGTCGCCGGCGGATGGCGGCTGCAGGTCGGAACGCTTGCGCACCGAAATGTAATCCGGCTTCCATCCACGCGCTGCCAGCTTGGCCATGGCGTGACGCTCCAGTTCGAACATGTCGAGATGACCGGAACGCACTTCATTGGCGACTTCGTTGAGCAACTGGTAGAGCTGCGGCGCTTCGGCGCGTTCTGCTTCCGACAGGTAGCCGTTGCGCGAGGACAGCGCCAGGCCGTCTTCCGCACGCCAGGTTTCGGCAGCAATGATCTCGGTTGGCAAGGCGAACTGCTTGGCCATATTCCGCACGATCATCAGTTGCTGGTAATCCTTCTTGCCGAACACAGCCACGCGTGGCTGCACGCAGGAGAACAGCTTCAGCACCACGGTCGTCACACCGGTGAAGAATCCAGGACGGAACTCGCCTTCGAGGATGTTGCCGAGGTCATCCGGCGGACGTACACGGTATTCCTGCGGCTCCGGATACAGGTCCTTTTCGGTCGGCGCGAAGAGCACATACACGCCTTCCTTTTCCAGCTTTTCCACGTCGGCCTGAAAGGTGCGGGGATATTTGTCGAAGTCTTCGTTCGGACCGAACTGCAGACGGTTGACGAAGATCGACGCGACCACCGGATCACCGTGCTTGCGGGCCAGGCGCATCAGCGACAGATGGCCTTCGTGCAGGTTACCCATCGTGGGCACGAACGCCGTGCGCAGTTGTCCGCGCAGCTGGTCGCGCAATTCGTCAATGGAGGAAATGATTTTCATGGGACGGCCTTGCTACGTTAGTGCCACGTTGTTGCAAGCGTGCGGCGGATGAATGGGAATTCAGGTCGGTGAATAGGCGAGGCGCACGTAGATCGGCGCAAAGGCTTCCGCCTGCGTGATCTCGATCAGGGTTTCCTTGGCCAGTTCGAGCAGCGCGATAAAGTTCACCACGACAACCGGCACGCCGCGCGACGGATCGAACAGGTCGGCGAACTCAACGAACTTCGCCGATTGCAGCCGCCGCAGGATACCCGTCATGTGTTCGCGCACGGACAGCTCTTCGCGGGTAATCGTGTGATGCTGCGTGAGCTTTGCGCGCCTGAGGATATCCGCCCAGACGGCCTGCAACTCGGAGATGTTCACCTCCGGCCATCGCGGCGCGATGCTTTGTTCGATGTAAATCTGCGTGCGGACATAGTCACGGCCAAGCTGTGGCACTTTGTCGAGCTGTTGCGCGGCGAGCTTGATCTGCTCGTACTCCAGCAACCGGCGCACCAGTTCCGCGCGCGGGTCTTCCGCTTCCTCGCCGGTATCGGCCTTCTTCACCGGCAGCAGCATGCGCGACTTGATCTCGATGAGCATGGCCGCCATCAGCAGGTATTCCGCCGCCAGCTCCAGGTTGCGCGAGCGGATCTGGTCGACGTACTCCAGATACTGGCGCGTCACGTCCGCCATCGGGATGTCGAGGATATTGAAGTTCTGCTTGCGGATCAGGTAAAGCAGCAGGTCAAGCGGCCCCTGGAAGGCTTCGAGGAAGACCTCGAGCGCATCCGGCGGGATGTACAGGTCGTTCGGCAGCTTGAATAGCGGTTCGCCGTACAGCTTCGCGAATGCCATGCCATCCACCACGTCCGGCGTCGTATCCGGCTGGTTCGCGAGCGCGTGCTCGGGTGCGTCAGCCGGCAGGTGCGCCAGCCGGGTGTCCTGCGTGGACATTAGTGGTTGGACTGATAGACGTAAGGCGATTGCTTGACACGCGATTCTTCTTCGCGGCGGCGGACGTCGAGGTCGATGGGCGCCTTGTCCCAGAGGATGGCACGGCCGGCGCGCTGCTTTTCTTCGAGCGACGGATTGTTCTGCTTCAGTTCGGTGATGAACTTGGTGAATTCGGACACGTACGTCGTCTGTTGTTTGCTGAATTTCATGGCGAATAGGGTTCAGGGATGGAAAAGCAGGCGCTATTTTACCTTGTCTTCACTGCTGTTCCGTCAATACGGCGACAGTGTGTGGCACGGCTGATCATATTCTTGTCATTCCGTCAACGGCAATCGCGAAGGTGTAGCGCCGCCCGGCCAATGCCAGTATGATTTCCAGAAGGGAATTTCCACGGAAACAGCCAAGGGTTCCCAATGCGTGTGCTGATGAAGAGGGCGCTACATGTTCCTGGCTTCCGAAGATAGCGTGCCGGATATTCTCGTCGTCGACGACACGCCGGCGGATTGCCATTTCATGGCAGCCATCCTCACATCCCTGGGATACCGTGTACGCACCGTGCACCACGGCCGCGCCGCGCTTGCGGAAGTCGATTCTGCCGCGCCGGACCTCATCCTGCTCGACATCAACATGCCCGACATGGATGGCTTCGAATTGTGCCGCCAGTTGAAGCAGTCGCTGCAGCACGCCAGCATCCCGGTCATCTTCATCAGTTCCTACGACGACACCGACATCAAGGTATCCGCGTTCAATGCCGGCGGCATCGATTACGTCACCAAGCCTTTGCGGGTCGCGGAGCTCAAGGCGCGCATCCAGGCGCACCTGCAGCTCAAACGCGCGCAGGACAGGCTGGGCTACCAGGCAGGCCACGACCCGCTGACCGGCCTGCCCAACCGGAGCCTGCTCGCCGACCGCCTGCACCAGGCGCTCAGTTTCGCTGAACGTTACGGTGGCCAGGTGGCCGTCGCCTATATCGACCTCGACAAGTTCAAGGCAGTCAACGACCGCTTCGGCCACAAGGCGGGCGACCAGTTACTGGTCGAAGCGTCGCACCGCCTGCAGGCTTGCGTGCGCGATTCCGATACGATCGCTCGTATCGGCGGCGACGAATTCGTCATCGTCTTTTACGACCAGTCGTCCGAGAATTCCACGGCCTTCGTCATGCAGCGCATCCTCGACAGCATCGCTGAACCGATCTATTTCGATGGCTGTCCCGTCTTCCCGAGCTGCAGCATCGGCTTTGCCGCTTTTCCGCAAGACGGCCGCGACGCGGACACGCTCCTGCGGAATGCCGATACGGCGATGTATCACGCCAAGGAGCTCGGACGGCATAACTTCCAGTTTTATACAGGCGAACTCCGCCGTCGCATGAACGCGCGGATGGCAATCGAAAAGAGCCTGCGTGACGCAATCGCACACGACGAGTTCGAATTGCATTACCAGCCGCGCATCGCCCTCGGCAGCGGGCGCGTGGTCGGACTGGAGGCATTGATCCGCTGGCGCCATCCGGAAATGGGCTTGTTGCCGCCCCTCCAATTTATCCCCATGGCCGAGGAGGCCGGTCTTATCGATCAGATCGGCGAGTGGGTGGTGCGCAGCGCATGCCGGCAGTACGTGGCATGGCAACAGCATGGGCTGTTGCAGGGCCCGATCGCGATCAATATTTCTGCAAACCAGTTCCTCAAGCCAGGCTTTGCCGGCACCATTGCCGCGATCCTGAAAGAGACTGGCGTGTCGCCCGAGCAGCTTGAGCTCGACCTCAAGGAATCACTGCTCATGCATGATCCCGTCGAGTCCATGCGTGTCCTCCAAGAACTCAAGCAAACCGGGATCGGTCTTTCCATTGACGATTTCGGGACGGGATTTTCCAATCTCGGTTTCCTCAAGCGGTTCCCGGTAGACCGGATCAAGCTTGATCCGACGTTCGTGAGCGGTGTGCAGCGCAACCCGGATGACCTGGCCATTGCTGATGCCGTCATCACGATGGCGCATCGACTGGGACTGAAAGTGGCCGTCGAAGGCGTCGAAAACGGCAGCCAGCTTGCGTTGCTGGCGGAGCATGGATGCGATGAAATGCAGGGTGATTACTTCAGCCCTGCCTTGCCGGTCGAACTGTGCACGGCGCTGCTGCAGGAAAGGCGCGAACTGCCGGAGGAAAAACGACTACGGCGGTATGCCGGCCGTACCTTGCTGCTTATCGAGGGGAGCGATGGGCCGGGACGGTCTGCCATCGACATTCCGGAAGCGCCCGCCTATCGGGTGCTCCAGGCCAGTGATGCAGGCTCGGCGTTCGACATCCTGGCGGCGGAAAATGTCAGCGTAGTGATCTGCGACCGGCAGGTCAGCGACATGAGCGGCGCCGAATTCCTCAACCGGATCAGCCGCATGTATCCCCGCACCGTACGCATCATGTGCAGCGACAACAATGATGCTGGACTCATGGCGGATGCGATCAATGTCGGCAATGTGTACCGGTTCGTCCCGAAGTCATGCAAGCGCGACGAACTCGCGGCGATGATTGACGCCGCGTTTGTCCGCCACGAAAGCGAAAGCGGGCTGCAACAGTCCGCTTAAAGGGAATTGGCGCGCATCACCGCGTGCGTCAGGTCTTCCACGCAGTTGTCCACGCCGAGCCGGTCGAGAAAGCCGGTGCGCGTCATCAGGCTGAGCGGCTGGTGATTCGGGCCGCACAGGATAAGTGCGCAGCCATTCTTCTGCAGCGTCTTGTGCACGGTTTCCAGCGCGTCGAGACCCGTGGTGTCGAGGTTGATGAGCTGGGTCATCTTCAGGATCATCGCTTTCTCGGGGATACGGCTTGGCAGGGTCAGGACTTCCATCTTGCCGACGGCGCCGAAAAACAGTGACCCGAAAATCGAATACGCAACGACGCCCGGTGCAGGCCAGACCGGTAACGCCGGTGCGGGAATCTGTTCAATCTGCGTCAGGCTGGAGACGCGGAAAATGAAAAAGACGCAGGCCAGCACCAGTCCGACCTCGACAGCGACAGTCAGGTCGAAAATCACCGTGAGCAGGAAGGTCGATACCAGCAGGATCCGGTAATTCAGCGAGAATTTGCCGAGACGGCGGAATTCATGCCATTCGCCCATGTTGTAGGCGACATGCAGGAGGATGGCGGCCAGCGCCGCGAGGGGCACATTGGTCGCCAACGGCGCCGCCGCCAGCACGATGACCAGCAGTCCAAGCGCATGCACCATGCCGGCGACCGGCGACGTGGCCCCGGTGCGGATATTCGTGACGGTGCGGGCGATCGTTCCCGTCGCCGGAATGCCGCCGAAGAAAGGCACGATGAAGTTCGCAGCGCCTTGGGCCATCAACTCCTGGTTCGGGTCGTGCCGCTGTCCGGTGATGTTGTCGGCCACGCGGGCGCACAGTAGCGATTCGATCGCGCCCAGCAGCGCGATGGTCAGCGTCGGTGCAAACAGCTGTTTCACAACGTCCCAGGAAAGCGGCGGCAGCGTGAAGTTCGGCAGGCCCTGCGGGATGCCGCCGAAGCGCGAACCGATGGTTTCGACAGGCAGGTCGAAGAGGGTGACGGCGGCCGTGCTCAGCACCAGGACCAGGATGGGGCTGGGCAGGGGCTTGAGCAGGCCGGCCAGGCGCGGGAAGCGGAAGGCCTTGGGCGATCCGTCGGGGTTGTTGCGGAATACCGCGGGCCAGCTGAACATCAGCACCAGCGAAGCGGTGGCGATGGCCAGCGTGATCGGCTGGACGGTTTGTGCGTGGGCCAGCAGCACGTTGATCTGTGCGAAGAAGTCGCCCGGCATCCGGACAATCGCCAGCCCGAAAAAATCCTTCAGCTGTGACAGCGCGATCAGTACCGCGATGCCGTTAGTGAAACCGATGACGATCGGGACCGGGATATAGCGGATCCACGTGCCGATGCGGAAGACGCCCATCGCGAACAGCAGGACGCCGGCGCAGATGGTCGAGATCAGCAGTCCGCCGAGTCCGTATTTCTCAATGATGCCGTAAATGATGACAATGAAGGCACCGGCCGGTCCGCCGATCTGGACGCGCGACCCGCCGAGTGCGGAAATCAGGAAGCCGCCAATGATGGCGGTGAAGATGCCCGCTTCCGGCTTGGCGCCGGAGGCGATGGCAAAGGCCATTGCCAGCGGCAGCGCGACGACGCCAACCGTCAGTCCGGCGGCGATATCATGGATGAAGCGTGTCCTGTCGTAACCCTTGAGTGCGTCCACCAGCGCCGGACGAAAGCGGAAGCTGGAAATATTCATGCGGTGAGGCTCCCGGGATGCCTTCTTGTGCCTGTTTTCATGATCAGGGCGGGCGCCCTGTCTTTGATATTGTCTACGTTTTTGCGTTCGCGCGTCACGCTCAATAACCCAGTATCCGGCGCATCACCATAGGCGCGGGCTCAAGCGGATTGGCGTGGGTGTACTCGATTTCCGGCGCAAGTTCGAAACCGAACGCCGAATACAGATCGAGCAGGCGTTCCTGGTCCGCGCGCACGCCGAGGCGCAGTTCGCGCACATCGGCGGCGAACGCGCGATGGATCACTGCTTCAAGGAGATGCTGGGACAGATGTTCGCCCCGGTACGACGGCAGCACACCCATGCGGACAATTTCCCAGACATCGGGTTCGGAGTCGAGGGGCAGCCAGCGCACTGAGCCGATTTCCTCGTCATTGCGCAGCAGGATGAAGCCGCCGCCATTCTGCAGGTCCTGCAGCACGCGCACCGCCGTCTCGCGGTGGCCGCTAGACGTGACGGCCACCTTGCCTGCCCATGCCGCGCGCGTGAGTTCGGCGATGAGCTGGGCGTCCTCCAGGGTTGCCTCACGGACCACGATGTTCATGGCAACCGCACCTCAAGGACGCGTCGACTGGGAGACTCTCCGGCAGGCATGGCTTAACGCACCCGCATGCCCGGCTCGGCACCCGGCCAGGGATTCAGGACATAGATACCGGGGTTGGCCTTTTCGTCGGCGGACGATGCTGCCAGCACCATGCCTTCGGAAATGCCGAACTTCATCTTGCGCGGCGCGAGATTGGCCACCATCACGGTCAGCTTGCCCACCAGTTCTTCCGGCTTGTAGGACGACTTGATGCCCGAAAACACGTTGCGCGTGCGGCCTTCGCCCACGTCAAGCGTCAGGCGCAGCAGCTTGTCGGAGCCTTCGACGTGCTCGCAGTTGACGATCTTGGCAATGCGCAGGTCGATCTTGGTGAAATCGTCGATCTTGATTTCCGGAGCCATCGGTTCGATGCCTTGCTCCTCGGCGGCCTTCTCCGCAGGCGCTTCCGCGGCGGCAGGGGGCTCGAACAAGGCATCCAGCATCTTCGGGTCGACGCGCTGCATCAGGTGCTCGAAGGTGCCGATGGCGGTCGGGCTGGTCTGCAGATCGGCCCAGGTCAGGTCGCGCTCGATGCCGAACAGCTTCGATACCTTGCGCGCCAGCGCCGGCAGGATCGGGGCGAGGTAGATCGTCAGGCAGTAGAAGCTGCGCAGCAGGTTGCTGCACACATCCTGCAATTCCTGGTCGTTGGCCGGATCCTTGGCCAGTTCCCACGGCTTCTTGGTATCGACGTATTGGTTGACTTCATCGGCGAGCGCCATGATCTGGCGGATCGCCTTGCCGAATTCGCGTGCTTCGAAGGCTTCGCGGATTGCCTCTTCCTGCTCGCCGAAACGCAGTCGCCAGCTCATGGCTTCGCCACCGGTGACAGGGTCGCTCAACTTGCCGCCGAAACGCTTGGTAATGAAGCCTGCCGCGCGGCTGGCGATGTTGACGTACTTGCCGATCAGGTCGGAATTGACGCGAGAAACGAAATCATCCGGGTTGAAATCGACGTCTTCCACCTTCGCATTCAGCTTGGCCGCGATGTAGTAGCGCAGCCATTCCGGATTCATGCCGATGTCGAGGTAGCGCAGCGGCGAGATGCCGGTGCCGCGCGATTTGGACATCTTTTCGCCGCTCACGGTGATAAAGCCGTGCACGAACACGTTAGTCGGCACCTTCAGCCCCGAGAACTTCAGCATGGCCGGCCAGAACAGCGTATGGAAGTAGATGATGTCCTTGCCGATGAAGTGGTACTGCTCGGTCGACTGGTCTTCCATGAAGGCCTGGTAGTCACGACCGGTCTTGTCGAAATAGTTCTTCAGCGAAGCCAGGTAGCCGACCGGCGCATCCAGCCAGACGTAGAAATATTTGCCCGGTGCGTCCGGGATTTCAATGCCGAAATAGGGCGCATCGCGGCTGATATCCCAGTCACCCAGGCCTTCTTCGCTCTCCAGCCATTCCTTCGCCTTGTTGACGACCTCCGGCTGCAGGCGGTTGGGCTCCTGGGTCCATTCACGCAGGAATTCCGTGCATTTCGGATTGGACAGTTGGAAGAAATAATGTTCGGACGATTTCATCACCGGCGTCGCGCCGGTGAGGGTGGAGTACGGGTTCTTCAGCTCGGTCGGCGTGTAGACGGCGCTGCACACCTCGCAGGAATCGCCATACTGGTCCTTGGCGCCGCACTTCGGGCACTCGCCCTTGATGTAGCGGTCCGGCAGGAACATATTCTTGACCGGATCGAAGAATTGTTCGATGGTCTTGGTCGTGATCAGCTTGGAATGGTCGCGCAGGCGGCGGTACAGGTCCTGCGACAACTGGTGGTTTTCCGGTGCGTCGGTGGAATGCCAGTTGTCGAAGCTGATGTGGAAGCCGTCCAGGTACTGCTTGCGGCCTGCGGCGATGCGCGCAACGAATTCCTGCGGCGTGACGCCGGCTTTCTCGGCCGCGATCATGATCGGCGCGCCATGGGCGTCGTCGGCACCGACGAAATGCACCTCATTGCCCTGCATCCGCTGGAACCTGACCCAGATGTCGGCTTGGATGTATTCCATGATATGGCCGATGTGGAACGCGCCGTTGGCGTAGGGCAGGGCAGTGGTGACAAACAGCTTGCGGTGCGGTGTGGTGCTCATTTGGCAATAATGCTTGGAGAAATAAAACTGCCATTTTAGCAGTGCGGGGGCTCTTATCGCAGGTCAGCGGTGTCAAACGCGGGCGGATTCGGCCACGAATGGTTTAGACTTGCTGTTACAAAATTCAGGAGAAACAATGAGTATCACCGTTGAGGCCGTCAAGACGGCACTGTCCCAGGTTATCGACCCGAATACCGGCAAGGACCTCGTATCGGGCAAATCAGCGAAAAACATCCAGGTCAACGGCGCCGATATCCGGTTCGACGTCGAGCTGGGTTACCCGGCAAAAAGCCAGATCGAGCCGATCCGCGCGATGGCGGTCAATGCCGTGCGGACGCTGGCCGGCGCCGGGCACGTCGAAGCGAACGTCTATTCCAAGATCATTGCCCACGCGGTGCAGCGCGGCGTCAAGCTGATGTCGAACGTCAAGAACATCATTGCGGTGGCGTCCGGCAAGGGCGGCGTGGGCAAGTCAACTACCGCCGTCAACCTGGCGCTGGCCCTGGCGGCGGAAGGCGCGCAGGTCGGCATCCTGGACGCGGATATCTATGGCCCATCGCAGCCGATGATGATGGGCATCTCCGGCCAGCCGGAATCGCTGGACGGCAAGACCATGGAGCCGCTGGAGAACTACGGCGTGCAGGTCTCGTCGATCGGTTTCATGATCGACCCCGACCAGCCCATGGTCTGGCGCGGTCCGATGGTCACGCAGGCCCTGCAACAACTGCTGGAGCAGACCAACTGGCGTAATCTTGATTACCTGATCGTCGACATGCCGCCCGGCACCGGCGACATCCAGCTGACACTGTCCCAGCGCGTGCCGGTAACTGGTGCGGTCATCGTGACCACGCCGCAGGACATCGCGCTGCTCGACGCACGCAAAGGCTTGAAGATGTTTGAGAAGGTGGACATCCCCATCCTTGGCATTGTCGAAAACATGAGCATCCATGTCTGCTCCAACTGCGGTCACGCGGAGCATATTTTCGGCGCCGGCGGCGGGGAAAAGATGTGCAAGGAATATGGTGTCGAATTCCTCGGCGCCTTGCCTCTGACAATGGCCATCCGCGAGCAGACCGATTCCGGCAAACCGACCGTCGTCGCGGATCCGGATGGCAAGGTCGCCCATATCTATAAAGAGATCGCACGCAAGCTGGCGGTCAAGGTGGCGGAAAAGGCCAAGGACATGACCAGCAAGTTCCCGAGCATCGTCATCAAGAACGACTGATTTCCCGGGCGTTGCCGACAAGGTAAAATAACGCACTTTCCATTTCCACGGCTTTGGCAATCCAAGGCCGTTTTTTTATTTGATTTGCCATGACAGTCCGCACTCGATTCGCACCCAGCCCGACCGGCTACCTCCACCTCGGCGGCGCGCGTACCGCGCTTTTCTCCTGGGCATTCGCCCGTCACCACGGCGGCACCTTCATCCTGCGAATTGAAGATACCGACCTGGAGCGGTCGACACCGGAAGCGGTGCAAGCGATTCTTGACGGCATGAACTGGCTCGGCCTGCATCACGACGAAGGCCCCTTCTATCAGATGAAGCGCATGGACCGCTATCGCGAAGTTGTAGGACAGATGCTGGCTGCCGGCACCGCCTACCATTGCTATTGCACGCCGGACGAGGTGGAAGCCATGCGCGAACGCATGCGCGCTGCCGGCGAAAAGCCGCGCTACGACGGCACCTGGCGTCCCGAACCCGGCAAGACTCTGCCGACTGTGCCTGAAGGCCGCAAGCCGGTTGTGCGCTTCAAGAATCCGCTCGACGGCGACGTCACCTGGAACGACATGGTCAAGGGCACGATCACGATTTCCAACCGCGAACTGGACGACCTCGTCATCGCGCGGCCGGACGGCACGCCGACCTACAACTTCTGCGTTGCGGTCGATGACTGGGACATGAAGATGACCCACGTGATTCGCGGCGACGACCATGTCAACAACACGCCCCGTCAGATCAATATCCTGCGCGCGCTTGGCGCATCGCTGCCGGAATACGGCCACGTCCCGATGATCCTGGGTGCCGACGGCGAGAAGCTCTCCAAGCGCCATGGCGCGGTCAGCGTCATGGAATATCCGGCGCAGGGCTTCTTGCCGGAGGCGATGCTCAACTACCTGGCCCGTCTCGGCTGGAGCCATGGCGACGACGAGATTTTCTCCATGGAGCAGTTCTGCCAGTGGTTCGACGTCGAGCACCTGAACAAGTCGCCGGCCCAGTTCAATCCTGAAAAGCTGGCGTGGCTGAACAACCATTACATCAAGCTCGCGGACAATGCGCGTCTTGAAGGCCTGGTCCGTCCGCTGATGGAGCAGGATGGCGCGAAGTTCGACGGCGCACCGGCGCTGCAGTCAGTGATCGCACTCATGAAGGAGCGCGCGAACACCACCAACGAGCTGGCGGACGCGGCGATGCTGTTCTACCGCGAGCCCAATCCGGACCCGGCGCTGGTAACGCAGCACGTGACGGATGCTGTGAAACCGGCGCTCGTGCAATTTGCGGACGCATGCAAATCCATCGAGTGGAACAAGGCAACGATTTCTGCGACGACGAAAGAAGTGCTCGCTGCGCACAAGCTGAAGATGCCGCAACTCGCCATGCCGCTGCGCCTGATCATTACTGGTCAATTGCAAACCCCGTCGATCGACGCCGTGCTGGAATTGTTCGGCCGCGATACCGTTGTCGCGCGTCTTCAGAAATTTATTTGATAAATTTTTCGAAGAGCATTTACACGCGAGAAAAATCTTTGCTATACTCTCGTTTCTTCGCACACGGGGGTATAGCTCAGCTGGGAGAGCGCTTGCATGGCATGCAAGAGGTCAGCGGTTCGATCCCGCTTACCTCCACCAGCGACAAGAAGTGCGGTAGAAAAAGAAGTTCAAAAGCAATATAATAGGCTGCAGTTCGACAGGTTTCTGTCCCCATCGTCTAGAGGCCTAGGACATCACCCTTTCACGGTGAGTACCGGGGTTCGAATCCCCGTGGGGACGCCACATTAAAACGCCACGCAATTGCGTGGCGTTTTTCTTTTCCGCAGTAACATTTGATTCCGGCTTCGCTGTACACGCGAGTCGCGGCACAAGCACCATTTAGCTGGAAGGACATCACCGACCATGCTCCTCGATAGATCACGCGCAACTTCACTGGCCATCTTCTGCAAGGTCGTCGACAACTACGGCGATATCGGCATCTGCTGGCGCCTCGCTCGGCAATTTCACGAGGAACACGGCATTGAGGTCACGTTGTGGGTTGACGATTTGCACAGCTTCCGACGGATCTGCCCGGACGTTGCCCTGAATGTTGATCTCCAGCGTGTCGACCATGTAGAGGTCCGCTACTGGCGCGACCAGGATGGGCAGTTCGCACCGTGTGACGTTGCGGACATCGTGATCGAATTTTTCGCTTGCGATATCCCGCCGGGGTATATCTCCGCCATGGCGCAATGCGAACCCCGTCCGGTCTGGCTCAACCTCGAAGGACTCAGCGCGGAGGAGTGGGTAGAGGGATGCCATACCTTGCCCTCAATGCATCCGCGCTTGCCGCTGACGAAGTATTTTTTCTTCCCCGGCTTCACGGCAAAAACGGGAGGCTTGCTGCATGAGTCTTCGCTCGAGGAAGCGCGCGAGCAGTTTCAGTCGGATCAGGCAGGTATGGCGGCATTCCTGGCTCGCTTCGGACTGACACCTGCGGAAACCGCTTCGCTGAAGGTGTCCTTGTTCTGCTATCCGCACGCTCCAGTCCCATTGCTTCTGGATGCCTGGCAAGGTGGTGACGCTGCAATCACCTGCCTGGTGCCCGAGGGAGTAGCCAGCGATGCGATCCAGGCCTTTCTCGGCGAGGAGGCAAGGCCGGGCGCGGCGCGGAAGCGGGGTGCGCTCACCGTGCGCGTGCTGCCTTTTGTCGCGCAGCCGGACTATGACAGGCTGCTCTGGTCATGCGACCTTAATTTTGTGCGCGGGGAAGATTCCTTTGTTCGCGCGCAATGGGCCGAGAGGCCATTCGTCTGGCATATATATCCGCAAGACGAGAATCTGCATCATGTCAAATTGGGCGCATTCCTGCGTCGTTATGCGACAGGGGTCGAAAGCCTGAGCGTGTTTTCCCGGGTGTGGAATGGAATGGCTCCAGACGGCGCCGCCGTGGATCCAGACTGGAATGGCCTGTGGACAGAGTTGCATGCCGATATGCCAACCATGCTTCGTAGAGCCAAAGATTGGAAGCAGGAAGTGCTTGCAAATGGCGATTTGGTATCGAATTTGCTCAATTTTGCTCGCCTGCGTGGGTCGGAGGCAGGGTAAAAGGCGATATAATCCTGCGTCGATTGATTGCGTTTGACGACGATCAAACGCAGGCTTACGGTGCCGTTGCCACGACGTGCCCGATGATTATTACGAAACCTATTTTTACGACCATTCCCTATGAAATTTGCAAAAGAAATTCGTGTTGGCAACATCATCATGGTTGACGGCAAGCCTTTCATCGTTCTGCGTTCCGACGTCAACGGTTCGAGCCGCACGGGCTTCACCTACAAGTGGAAGATGAAGAATCTTCTGACGAACGCGCCGCTGGAAAACGTTTTCCGCGGCGACGACAAGTTCGACGTCGTCATTCTCGACAAGAAGCCGGTGACCTTCTCGTACTTCGCCGACCCGCTGTATGTCTTCATGGACGAAGAGTACAACCAGTACGAAATCGAAGCCGAGAACCTGGGCGACGCACTGAACTACCTGGAAGACGGCATGGCGTGCGAAGCCGTTTTCTACAACGGCAAGCCGATCTCGGTTGAACTGCCGACCACCATCGTTCGCGAAGTCACCTACACCGAGCCGGCCGTCAAGGGCGACACTTCGGGCAAGGTCATGAAGCCTGCCAAGCTCTCCACCGGTTTCGAAATCCCGGTTCCGCTGTTTGTGGACATCGGCGACAAGATCGAAATCGATACCCGCACGGGTGAATACAAGAGCCGCAGCAAGTAATCGGCTTTTGGTATCAAAGAAAGCGCTGCCGGAAACCGCAGCGCTTTTTTTTTGCGTGCCTCAAAAATCCAACGAATTTTCCAGCTCACGGGCGCCAGCTTTGCAATGCCGGAGTGTGACGGTATAAACTGAGCGGCGTTGCCCGGAGGGCGACGACAAGAAGAATCATTTTGGCTTGCACAGACAGGGAGAAAGTCGCATGAAGTACATCCGCACGTTGGGCGTGGCCGTTTCCGTATGCATTCTCGCGGGCTGTTCGTCTACCGGGCTCAAGCTTCCCGACTGGATTCCGTCGTTTTCGTCGGCGCAGCCGGCTCCCGCGCAGGAGTCGCCGGCACGGGCGCGCAACGGAGCAACTACCTCCGATATCAAGTTCAATGACGGTGCGGGCGACGTGACGCTCCAGACCGTGGACTTCCGTCCAGGCACATCGTCCACAACGGTCGAGCGGCTTGCAAAACGGTTTGGTTGCGAGGGTTCCACTGGCGCCGGCCTGATTACGGACAAGGGCCCCGTCGAGATCTACCGGATGAAGTGCGACAACGGCACGACCTTCATGGCGCAGTGCGAACTGCGCCAGTGCCGGCCGATGCGCTAATCACTTGGCGCCGCGGATGCGCGCGATGCGCTCCGATGCCGGCGGGTGGCTGGATAAATAGGGCGAGTGATCGTCCGATTCCTTTTCCAAGGCTTCAAAGACGCGGATCAGGGCAGCGCTGTCGATTCCATTCTTCTTCAGCATCGCGAGCGCATAATCGTCTGCCTCGCGCTCGGCATCCCGTGAGTACTTCAGGTCCAGCATCACGGTCGGGATGTTGGCGATCACCGAGGACACATCCCCGAACAACAGCGTTGCCCCCGCGCCGATCATCGAGCCCTGGATCAGCCGACGTGTAAGGTGGCGCTCATGCAGATGGCCCAGTTCATGGGCAAGGACGGCGATCACAGCGTCGTCGCTATTGACAAGGTTCACGAGTTCGTCGGTCAGGACAATGTGTCCGGAAGGCAGGGCGAATGCGTTGGGGCCGATCCGGCTTTTGCGAAAGACAATCGCGTAAGCCGGCATGCCATCTGCTGGAGGAACAAGGGTCCGGAAGCGGCTGATCAAAGCCTGCTGCCGAGCCGCGTCAAGCGCGGATGGCGTCAGCATGCGCTTGTCGAGGAAGGCCAGCGTTTCCTTGCCGATCATGTGCTCCACGCTTTCCGGCAAAGCCTTGGCGGCAAGATCAGCGGCTGCGGGTAGCGCATAGAGGTAGCCGATCACGAGCAACGAGGCCGTCATGGCAAACGCCATCAGCGTGCTGCGCCAACTTTGCTGCATGCGGACGACGAATGAATCCTGAAATCCTGTACGGGCAAGCAGTGCATCGAAAGCGACGGGGTCAAGGATTTCGAGATAGGCGCCGTCGGGAAAAGTCACCTTGCGCCTGGCGTTGCGGAAGCGCTCCGACACGCGCAAATCGCCAATTGCACATTCGCGCCGGACATCGCCGCTGATAACGGCGAGTCCGTTGCGTACGGCGAGGGTGACCGAATGGCGGCGCGACGATTTTCCGTCGAAGTAAAACGCCGCAACGATCAGTTCCGAATTCATCATCAGAGAGACAGGTCGAAATCGAGCAGGTCGGCTGCGGCTTCACCGGTCGAGGAGGCGTTTTCCTGCGCGTCGGCGATGAAATCATCGAGACTGCCAGAGGGAAGGATTGCCATCGACTCGATCCGGTACCGCATTGTGCGGATTTGGGCGAAAGGGATGAACAGGCCGAGTGTGGCAACGATGCCGATCATATTGCTCAGCGCGATGAACGCCATCTTGCCGACGCGCATGCGGCTCATGAAACGATGGTTGCCCAGATGCGTGTGGTTCCAGATCAGGTTCTGAATCAGCGTGAGGAACAAGGGCAGCAGCGAGAACAGCCACGCATATACAACGAGCAGAAAGATCAGGATCGTCCCGACGGCGGCCGCCCCAGCGTCCTTGGGGCTGCCTGCCTTGATGATGGCAGCAAACGTGCCACCGAAGGCGGCTGCAATCGCGACCAGGCCACCGAGCGCGACGAGAAAAGCAATCAGGTAGGCCTTGTAGAAACTGCCCGCCGATGCATGAAAGGAAAATGACGTGCCGCCATACCGGCTGTGCTCATGCTGGAACTTCTTGATGCGCTGGTGCGTGAAAGGCGCAAGGAGGTAGGCACTAAGTAAAGTCGCGAGGGGAAGCACGAGATAGGTGAGGTAGACCTTTCCTGCCGTGCCGCCGAAGCCGAAGCGGATGCCGCGGTAACTGGAGTTGTAGAGCTTGAACTGCAGGCTTTTCCAGATCAGCCAGGGAATGGCCGCGCCGAGCAGCGCGAGGGCAGCGAAGCCGGCGGTGTCCGAAATCATGAACGCAATGTTGTATGCACCGAAAAATGCGAGGGCGACGAGGCGTCCGCGCAGGATGGACATGGGGCTGCCGTGATACTCGAAGCTGGCGCCCGCAAGGATCGTGTTGTCGTAGAAATAGCGCGTCTTCCGTACTTTCGCCCAGGCCGAATAGACGCCGAGCGTGACGATGGTAAGGAGCAGGTTGACGATCCAGATGCGGAAATATTCGCTGCCGCTACCAGTGAATTCGAAAGCTTCCGGGGCGGACAAGTCCTTGCCGGGGAAGTCTGTTTTGGCAAGCAATTCGTCGGGGTTCAGCATGCATCCTCTCCTCGCAGGTTGTATTGTTCTTTGAGCAACTGCGAGAGGGTGACCGTTGGCAAGATAAATGTCAATCGATATGCCCGCACAGCTGTAAACGGCGAATGGCACAGTTGCCTGTGCCATTCAGTCGCAGCCGAAACTTAAGTGTTACTCGTCCTTGGCAACCTGCAGGATCAGTTTGCCGAAGTTCTTGCCTTCAAAAAGCATGAGCAGCGTTTGTGGGAAGTTGTCGATCCCTTCAACGATGTCTTCGCGCGTCTTGAACGTGCCTTCCTTCATCCACTTTGCCATTTCGGTCACGCCGAGATGGTAGCGATCAGCATAGTCGAACACGACGATGCCTTCCATGCGCGCGCGATTGACCAGCAGCGACAGGTAGTTGGCCGGGCCCTTGACCGGGGTGGTGTTGTTGTACTGGGAGATCGCGCCGCAAATGATGATGCGCGCCTTCATGTTGATGCGGGTGAGCACGTCATCCAGGATGTCGCCGCCTACATTGTCGAAATAGACGTCGACGCCTTTCGGGCAATGCTGCTTCAGGCCTTCGCGCACCGATCCACTCTTGTAGTCGATGCAGGCGTCGAAGCCAAGCTCGTTGACCACGAAATCGCACTTGTCCTTGCCACCGGCAATGCCGACCACGCGGCAGCCCTTGTGCTTGGCAACCTGGCCGACGGTCTGGCCCACTGCTCCCGCCGCGCCCGAGACGACGACCGTTTCACCGGCTTTCGGCTGACCGACATCCAGCAGCCCGAAGTAGGCGGTCATGCCGGGCATGCCCAGCGCGTTCAAGTACTTCGGCAGCGGTGCGGCCTTGGGATCAACCTTGTAGAAGCCTGCTGTCTTGTCGTCCGCCGGTCCGGTCCAGTATTCCTGGACGCCGATCCCGCCAGAGACATAGTCACCCACCGCGAACTTGGGCGACTTCGATGCGACCACCTTGCCGATACCGCCGGCGCGCATGACTTCGTCGATTCCAACTGGGCGAATGTAGGACTTGCCCTCGTTCATCCAGCCGCGCATTGCGGGATCCAGCGAAAGGTAAAGCGTCTTGACGACGATTTCACCGTCCGCGATATCACGCACCGGCTCGGAAGTGAAGTTCCAGTCGCTGCGCTTGGGCATGCCGACAGGACGCGCAGCCAGGCGGATTTGGCGATTCGTCAGAGTAGTAGTGGTCATCTTGTCTCCTTCTCGGAATGGGTAGGTGAGTGATCATACATTAAATTGAACGACCGTGCTTTTTTGTCAAAGTGTAACAGTTTCAAACATTCGGGAATTCGGTTGAACTTTCCAAGCGTCATGCTGACCAAGTGAGGAGCCGCAACATTGCTGTGGCTTAAGAGGTGGGGAGGCCGGTAGGTTTGGCTCTTATTCCTGCAGCATAAACGCACGTGAAGTGTTGCCACGTTTTCGATGCGATGGGAATGCTGAGGGCGTTTTCATGACATCGAAAACCGTTTTTAACTTTCGCACTATTTTTTTGGAGATAACATGCTTCGTTCCGAAACCCTCTTTGGCAAGCGCGATACCAACACGCCAAATTCGCCCCTCAGCACCGCCAGCGGCATTGTTCCGACCGGTACTTCGGGTATCTCCAAGCCGATGACTTCCACTGGTACCGACACGCCGGCCAGCAGCACCAACGAGGGTGGCAGCAAGCTGATCGTCGGACCGAATATCAAGCTCAAGGGCGTTGAAATCACCGATTGCGACACGCTGTGCGTTGAAGGCCGCGTCGAAGCGACCATCGATTCCCGCGTGATCCAGATCGCCGAGCGCGGCGCGTTCAAGGGCTCCGCCGAAATCGACATCGCTGAAATCCACGGCGAATTCGACGGCGAACTGACCGTGCGCCAGAAGCTGGTCATCTACTCGACCGGCAAGGTCTCCGGCAAGGTCCGCTACGGCAAGGTCGTGATCGAAGAGGGCGGCCAGCTCTCCGGCGACATCCAGGTTGGTACTGCTGCTGCGTCCAACAAGGGCCTGTCCGTCGCCAAGGTCGGCTAAGCAACAAGAACTATTCTTCGGAGCGCCTTTGGCGTTCCGGACTGCCCGGATCTCGCGGAAGCGACTCCGGGTTTTTTGTTTGTCCACGCGTGCCGTGCGACAATAGCGCCTTTCGTTTTTCGCCTGCTGCATTGCCATCATGACCACGACGCACCCCGAGTACATCCTTACACTGTCCTGCCCTGATCACCGCGGTATCGTTCATCGCGTGTCCGGCTTCCTTGCCGAGCACGGCTGCAACATCATCGATTCGGCACAGTTCGGCGACGCTCAATCGCAGCTGTTCTTCATGCGTGTGCATTTCGCCGCGGAGGACCCTGCCATCAACGATACGCAGTTGCGCGCCGATTTCGAGATCGTTGCGAAGGAGTTGGGGATGGATGCGCAACTGCACGACGCGCGCAAGAAGCCGCGCGTCATGCTGATGGTGTCCAAGATCGGCCATTGCCTGAACGACCTGCTGTTCCGCTACAAGAGCGGCCTGCTTCCGGTCGAAATTCCCGCCATCGTCTCGAACCACACAGATTTCTACCAGCTCTCGGCAAGCTACAACATTCCCTTCCACCACTTGCCGCTGGCAACAGGCGCCCCGGCTGAGGCCAAGCGTGCGCAGGAAGAGCGGATCCTGGAAATCGTCAAGGCCAACGATATTGATCTTGTCGTGCTGGCACGCTATATGCAGATTCTGTCGCCGCAGATGTGCGATGCGTTGAAGGGCAAGGCGATCAACATCCATCATTCCTTCCTGCCCAGCTTCAAGGGCGCGAAGCCGTATTACCAGGCCCACGACCGAGGCGTGAAACTGATCGGCGCGACGGCACACTTCGTGACCGGCGACCTGGATGAAGGCCCGATCATCGAACAGGATGTCGAGCGCGTGGACCATTCGATGGAACCGGATACGCTGACCGCCATCGGCCGCGACGTGGAGTGCGTGGTGCTCGCGCGCGCGGTCAAGTGGTTCGTCGAACACCGCATCCTGCTGAATGGACACAAGACGGTGGTGTTCAAGTAAGTAGCTTGAACGGAAAAATCAAAGGGCGGGTCGCATGATGCGAACCCGCCCTTTTTTTATTGCGGTCAGCCTGGATCAGGCCAGTATTTGCCGAAGCCAAGCGCTCACATCGGCGATCTCTTCCAGGCACACCGAATGCTCCATCGGATAGTCGTGCCACTCCACGGCGTAGCCAAGCGCCTGCAATACATCGCGCGATTTTTCCGCGCGGTCGATCGGAACGATTGGGTCATGGCGACCGTGCGCGAGGAAAATGGGCGTGTCGTGGTTGGTGGCGTGCCGTTCCGCCTCCAGCTTGGTGTGGATGGGCAGGTAGCCGGACAGGCCGAGCAGGCCGGCAAGCTGTTCAGGATGGCGAAGACCCGTCTGCAGCGTCATCGCGCAGCCTTGCGAGAATCCGGCGAGAATGATGCGGCTGGCCGGAATGCCGCGCGCCTTTTCTCTCGCGATCAGTTCTTCGACCAGCACCTGCGACTTGCGCAGGCCAGCTTCATCCTCACGGTTGGTCAGGTCGGTGCCGAGGATGTCATACCACGCCCGCATGACATAGCCGTAATTGATCGTGACCGGCATGGTTGGCGCATGCGGAAACACGAAACGGATTGCAGGACAGCCGCGGAGGTCGAGCTCACGCACGATGGGCACGAAATCGTTGCCGTCCGCGCCCAAGCCGTGCAGCCAGATCACCGCGACTTCCGGGTTCGGGGCGGTTTCAATCTCGATGGTTTCCAGGCTCGGCGTCGTCATGTCATTTCTGCCGGATGGCGGACTTCGGGCGGAATGCCTTGCACACCGCCTCGTTGGTTTCAATATAGGGGCCGCCGATCAGGTCGATGCAGTACGGTACCGCGGCGAAGATGCCCGCGACGACCTGCTTGCCGTCGGCATCCTTCAGTCCTTCCAGCGTCTCCTTGATCGATTTCGGCTGGCCGGGAAGGTTCATGATCAGGGCGGCGCGGTCGGCCGTTTCGCGGATCACGGCAACCTGACGCGACAGGATGGCTGTCGGGACAAATTTCAGGCTGATCTGGCGCATCTGCTCGCCAAAGCCCGGCATTTCCTTTGTGCCGACGGCGAGGGTGGCCTCGGGCGTAACGTCACGCCGCGCCGGGCCTGTGCCGCCGGTGGTCAGGACGAGGTCGCAACCGGCTTCGTCCACCAGCTCGATCAGCGCTTTTTCGATTTCCGCTTGCTCATCGGGGATCAGGCGCGTTTCCATCTTCCATGGGCTCGTCAGGGCGGCAGTGAACCAGTCGCGCAGGGCGGGGATGCCCTGGTCTTCGTACACGCCGCTGGAGGCCCGGTCGGAAATGGATACCAGGCCGATCAGCAGCTCATCGGGGTCAGTCTTCTTCGGCGTTGTCATTCTGTTCATCGTCGGCGGCCGGGGCTTTGGACTGCTGCAATTGCTTGAGGATCTGGAAGATTTCACGGTAAGCCTTGGGAGGCTTGTTCTCCGCCTGTTCCTTGCGAGCGTTACGGATGAGGACGCGCAGTTGCTGAACGTCGACTTCCGGATGCGCTTCCTTCAGCTCGGTAAGTGCCTTGTCGTCGGCCAGCAGCTTCTCGCGTCGGCGCTCCAGCGCATGCATGGCGGCAGTCTCGGCCTTCGATGCACCCTTCCAGCTGTCGATCACCTTCTGGATGGCCGCGATTTCGTCCTCTTCCAGCGTGCGCATCTTCTTGCCGACGTACTGCATCTGGCGTCGGCGGCCTTCGTGATCCTTGATCTTCTGGCATTCGAGGATCACCTCGCGCACATCTTCCGGCATCGGCACGCGCATCACGCGCTCCTTGGGCTGGGACACCAGTTCTTCGCCCAGTTCCTGGAGTGCGGTCATTTCGCGCTTGAGCTGGGACTTGGAAGGACGGTCGTACTTCTGTTCGAATTCGTCGGAGCGGTAGCCGACGCCGCCACTGCCGCGGTTGGGATTAACCATGATGAATCAAAGCCATTCTGTAAACGACTGCTATGATAACCGTTTTAGCCACTTCCAAAAAAACAAGCTCATGAGCAATCCCGTATTTACCCATAGCCAGGACCAGCTGAAACAGATCGCGCAGGACGTACTGCGTTTCGCCAGGGAAAAGGGCGCGTCGGACGCTTCCGTGGAGATCAGCGAGGGCAGCGGCCTGGCGGTAACGGTGCGCAAGGGCAAGATCGAGACGATTGAGCAGAACAAGGACAAGGGAATCGGCGTCACCGTCTATCTCGGCGAGCAAGGGCATATCCGGCGCGGCAACGCCAGCACCTCGGATTTTTCGACCCAATCCCTGCAAGACACGGTCGAGGCGGCATACAACATCGCACGCTTCACCGCCGAGGACGACTGCGCGGGCTTGCCGGACGAAGACATGCTCGAAATGGCGCCTCGCGACCTGCAGCTTTGCTACCCGTGGCTGATTTCCACGGAAGAGGCGGTCGATATTGCTACCCGCTGCGAAGCGGCGGCCTTTGCCGTTGACAAGCGGGTGACGAACAGCGAAGGCGCAAGCGTCTACGCACAGCAGTCCCATTTCATGTCGGCCAACAGCCGGGGCTTCATGGGCGGCTATCCGTATTCGCGCCATACCATTTCCGTTGCACCGATCGCGGGCAAGGGCGCCAGCATGCAGCGCGACGACTGGTATTCATCGACCCGGGATCCGAAAAACCTTGCGCGTCCCGAGGACATCGGTCGCTACGCGGCAGAGCGTGCCCTGGCCAGGCTGAACGGCCGGAAGCTGGATACCCGCAAATGCCCGGTGCTGTTTGAGGCGCCGCTGGCTGCCGGTCTGCTGGGTGCTTTCGTCCAGGCGATCTCCGGTGGCGCACTGTACCGCAAGTCCACCTTCCTGCTCGACTCGCTCGGCAAGCCGGTTTTTGCACCGCATATCCAGGTGGTGGAGGATCCGCACGTGGTTGGTGCAGTCGGTTCGGCGCCGTTCGATGAAGAAGGTGTGAAGACCAGCCGACGCGACGTCGTCAAGGATGGCGTGGTACAGGGCTATTTCCTGTCCACCTATTCGGCACGCAAGCTGGGCATGAAGACCACGGGCAATGCCGGCGGCTCGCACAACCTGACGATCGTTTCCAATCTCACGCGCCCGAGCGACGACTTCAAGGCGATGCTCAAGAAGCTCGGCACCGGCCTGCTGGTCACGGAATTGATGGGGCAGGGCGTGAACTACGTCACCGGTGATTATTCGCGCGGTGCTTCTGGCTACTGGGTGGAGAACGGCGTGATCCAGTATCCGGTCGAGGAGATCACGATTGCGGGCAACATGAAGGACATGTTCCAGCAGATCGCCGCGATTGGTGCCGACACGCTGGTGCGGGGTACGAAGGAAACCGGTTCCATTCTCATCGAGAGCATGACGATCGCCGGCAGCTGATCGGATCAACTCAAACTGAATCGGGCCTGGAGTGCGGCGCATTCCAGGCCCGTTTTCTTTGCATGGCGAATATGACCAGGCCGCCTTGAAACAGCCCTGTGTTTTGAACGTGCCGACGTAAAAAAAACAGCCCGCGAACGGGCTGTCTTTTTGTGAGAGGAGGTCCGCTTTTATGCGGCCTTCGGTGTCACCGGCATGTGGGTTTCAGTCAGGTCCAGAACTTCTTCCGGCTCTTCAGCTTCCTCGAGCGTCTCATTGTTCAGATGCTGGTGCATCTGCGCGACATCGAGGTCGCCCGTCCACTTGCCAACAACGACGGTAGCAACACCGTTACCGATCAGGTTGGTCAAGGCGCGGGCTTCGGACATGAATCGGTCGATGCCGAGGATCAGCGCCAGGCCGGCAACCGGGATGCCGCCGACAGCGGACAGGGTCGCAGCCAGCACGATGAAGCCGCTGCCGGTGATACCTGCGGCCCCTTTGGAAGTCAGCAGCAGGACAGCGAGCAGGGTGAGCTGCTGGGTCAGGGTCATCGGGGTGTCGGTTGCCTGCGCAATGAATACGGCTGCCATCGTCAGGTAGATCGAGGTGCCGTCCAGGTTGAACGAGTAACCGGTCGGGATTACCAGGCCGACGACGGACTTCTTCACGCCGAGGTTTTCCAGCTTGGCCATCATGCGGGGAAGCACGGACTCTGAGGAGGAGGTGCCGAGAACGATGAATAGTTCTTCCTTGATGTACTTGATGAACTTCCAGATCGAGAAGCCATGGATCATGGAGATCAGGCCGAGCACGACGAAGATGAACACCAGGCAGGTCAGGTAGAAGGTGCCCATCAGCTTGCCCAGCGAGAGCAGGGTGCCGACGCCGTATTTGCCGATGGTGAAGGCCATTGCGCCGAACGCGCCGATCGGGGCCACTTTCATGATGATGCCGACAATGGAGAACAGCACGTGCGACGACTTTTCGATGAAGTCGAATACCAGCGTGCCGCGGCCGCCGAACTTGTGCAGCGCGAAGCCGAACAGGACCGAGAACATCAGGACCTGGAGGATGTCACCCTTGGCGAACGCGTCGAAGACGCTGGTCGGGATGATGTTCATCAGGAACTCGGTCGTCGTCTGCATCTTGCCCGGTGCGGTATAGGCGGCAATGCTCTTGGTGTCGAGAGAGCTCGGATCGACATGCATGCCGGAGCCAGGCTGCACCACGTTGACGATCACGAGGCCGACGACGAGTGCGATGGTGCTGACGACTTCAAAGTAGAGCAGGGCGAGGCCGCCGGTCTTGCCGACCTTCTTCATGTCTTCCATGCCTGCGATGCCCACAACCACGGTGCAGAAGATGATCGGCGCGATGATCATCTTGATCAGCTTGATGAACGCGTCGCCGAGCGGTTTCATTTCCGCGCCGAGCGACGGATAGAAGTGCCCGAGCAGAATGCCGATGACGATCGCGGTAACGACCTGTACATACAGCGATTTGTAAAAGGGTTTCTTTCCCGAGTGTTGCATGTCTTGCTTCTCCGTTTGGTTGAGCTGCGCGCGCAAACGTTGGATGAATCGTTGCGCGGATGCGTGGCGCGGGTGATGCGCAATGACTGGCATGCGCGCCCTTTCGCCAAGTGCACGCATTGTGGTGATCTGCGCGCAGCACGACAATTGTGGACATCCACACAAATGCCGCATTGAAAAAGTTGTCGATGATTGATCTTGAGTGTTGATTATTTCGGAAAGATGTTTATCAATTGCATGAGCGATGTTGAGCATTCCTGGCAATGCGAATCCGTCTGACGCCACGCGTGGGTCCGTCTGGTACTGCAGAAGTGGGAATCGTCTACGTGTTACTACCTAAGCACTTGCACCTGAGTGCCTAAATATTCATTGTGAATTTCATATTCGCCCTCCTAGAATCAATGAGGCTTTCATCCGGCATGCGACTGGGTATCAAGGCTCTTCTCAAGAAATCTTGAGTTCAATTCAACTGGAGACAACATGGAACGTCGTTCATTCATGAAGAACGCGGCAGCTGGCGCCGCAGTCGGAGCGGTCGCTGCACCGGCGATTGCACAGACACTGCCGACGATTAACTGGCGCCTTGCGTCCAGCTTTCCGAAATCGCTCGACACGATCTACGGCGCGGCCGAGACCTTCTCGAAGCGTGTGTCGGCCCTGACCGGCGGCAAGTTCAACATCCGCGTTTTCGCCGGCGGCGAAATCGTACCGGCACTGCAAGTCATGGACGCTGTCCAGGCCGGCACAGTCGAAATGGGACACACCGCGTCTTACTACTACTTCGGCAAGGATCCGACGTTCGCGTTCGATGGCGTGGTGCCGTTCGGCCTCAATTCCCGCCAGCAGACTGCATGGTGGGACCAGGGCGGCGGGCGTGACCTGACGCGCGAGTTTTATCGCGACTACGGCATCATCAACTTCATGGGCGGAAACACTGGCACGCAAATGGGCGGCTGGTTCCGCAAGGAAGTGAAGACGGTTGCCGACCTGAATGGTCTGAAGATGCGTATCGGCGGTTTTGCCGGTCGCGTCATGCAGCGCCTGGGTCTTGTGCCCCAGCAGATCGCCGGCGGCGATATTTATCCGGCATTGGAAAAGGGCACGATCGACGCCGCGGAATGGATCGGCCCGTACGACGATGAAAAGCTCGGCTTCTTCAAGGTCGCGCCGTATTACTACACGCCGGGCTGGTGGGAGGCAGGTCTGCAGGTGTCGTTCTACATCGGCATCAAGGAATGGGAAAAGCTGCCGAAGGAATACCAGGCAGCAGTCGAGGCCGCATCGTATGAAGCACATGTGGTGATGCAAGCCGAATACGACGCCAAGAACCCGCCCGCGCTGGCCCGCCTGCTGAAGAACGGCGTCAAGCTGCGCCAGTTCTCGCGCGAGATCATGGATGCATGCTCCAAGGCAGCCAACGAGGTGATGGACGAAGAAGCGTCGAAGAACGCGAAGTTCAAGAAGATTTACGAGCCGTGGAAGCGTTTCCGCCAGGATCAGAATCAGTGGGCTTCCGTCGCGGAACTGCCGCTGCAAAACTACATGGTCACGCGCAAGTAATGCTGCGCATCTGAAATAGCGATCGGACCCGCCGCACGCGAGTGCCGCGGGTCTTTTCTTGTCGCATTCCGATTGCGCGCAAGTGAACCTGGTTCGCGCAGCGTTGCCTAAAATTTGGGCAGGCGTAGCGGCCTTCAGCGAATATTGCAAAAACATGCGACGATTCTGCGTCGCAAGTTTTTTTACCCAAGGAGCCTTCATGGAACGTCGTTCCTTCCTCAAGAAAGCGGCTGTCGGTGCATCCGTCGGCGCAGTCGCAGCGCCGGTTCTGGCGCAGTCCCAGCCAACCATCAACTGGCGTCTTGCTTCAAGCTTTCCAAAATCCCTGGATACCCTGTACGGAACGGCGGAGGTATTCAGCAAACGTGTCGCGCAACTGACCGGCGGCAAACTGAACATTCGCGTCTTCGCGGGCGGTGAAATCGTTCCGCCGCTGCAAGTGGTGGACGCGGTGCAGAACGGCACGGTGGAGATGGGGCATACCGCGCCTTACTACTACTTCGGCAAGGACGCGACCTTCGCATTTGACTGCGCGGTACCGTTCGGTATGAACTCTCGCCAGCAAACCGCCTGGTTCGATCAGGGCGGCGGCCGCGACCTGATGCGCGAGTTCTACAAGGACTACGGCATCATCAACTTCCTCGGTGGGAATACCGGTGCGCAGATGGGGGGCTGGTTCCGCAAGGAGATCAAGACCCTCAATGACATCAAGGGCCTGAAGATGCGCATCAGCGCGTTCGCAGGCAAGGTGATGCAGCCGCTGGGCCTCGTGCCGCAACAGCTCGCCGGCGCAGACATCTACCCGGCGCTGGAAAAAGGCGCGCTCGATGCCGTCGAATGGACGACGCCGTACGATGACGAAAAGCTGGGCTTCTACAAGGTGGCGCCGTTCTACTATGCGCCGGGCTGGTGGGAAGCGGGTGCGCAGTTGTCCTTCTATGTCGGCATCAAGGAATGGGAAAAGCTGCCGAAGGACTTCCAGTACGCCATCGAAGCGGCATCGTTCGAGGCGCACGTGTCCATGCAGGCCGAGTATGACGCCAAGAATCCGGCCGCGCTGGCCCGCCTGATCAAGAACGGCGCCAAGCTGCGTTTCTTCTCCAAGGAAATCATGGAAGCCAGCTACAAGGCTGCCGTGACGACCATGAACGACGAGGCGGCGAAGAACGCCAAGTTCAAGAAGGTCTACGACCACTATTCGCGTTTCCAGCGCGACCAGAACCAGTGGTTCTCGGTGGCTGAACTGCAGATGCAGAACTTCATGTCGAGCCGCAAGTAATCGTGCTTCCTCTGGCCGGCCGCGTCCTGCGGCCGGTTTCTTGACCTGCGTCAGGTCTGGCGCGTTGCTGGCGCTCGCCTCGACTCACGCCAGAGCAGGTGCTTGAAATTTTTTCAGCCACGCTACCGTACCGGAACGCCCAAATGCTTCCGGCCGCGCGGTCTCGTCCATGAATCCCGTTGTCTTCGGGCGCAAATTTTTTTCAACTACGCAATTTTTTGCCCGCCATACAATCGACCGCGACATATAGCAGGTCTATGTGTACCGCGTACCGGTCCGTATGGTTTTGAAGTCCAATCCGAGGAGACAACATGGAACGTCGTTCCTTCCTGAAGAAAGCATCCGTAGGCGCAGCCGCAGGTGCGATGGCAGCACCCGCACTGGCACAATCACTGCCGGCCCTGAACTGGCGCATGGCGTCGAGCTTCCCCAAGACGCTCGATACCGTTTTCGGCGCATCCGAAACATTCTGCAAGCGCGTCGCCCAGCTTACCGGCGGCAAGTTCAACATCCGCCTTTTCGCTGGCGGTGAAATCGTCCCCGCGCTGCAGGTGATGGATGCGGTGCAGAACGGCACCATCGAAATGGGCCACACCGCGTCGTACTACTACTTCGGCAAGGATCCGTCGTTCGCATTCGATTGCGCCGTTCCGTTCGGCATGAACTCCCGCCAGCAAACCGCCTGGTTTGACCAGGGCGGCGGCATGCAGCTGATGCGCGAATTCTTCAAGGACTACGGCATCGTCAACTTCCAGGGCGGTAACAGCGGTTCGCAGATGGGCGGCTGGTTCCGCAAGGAGATCAAGGGCGTATCCGACCTGCAAGGCCTGAAGATGCGTATCGGTGGCTACGGTGGCCGCGTGATGCAGCGCCTTGGCCTGGTGCCGCAACAGATTGCGGCAGGCGACATCTATCCGTCGCTCGAAAAGGGCACCATCGACGCAGCGGAGTGGATTGGTCCGTACGACGATGAAAAGCTCGGCCTGTACAAGGTCGCGCCGCACTACTACGCACCGGGCTGGTGGGAGCCGAGCACGCAGTTCTCGTTCTACGTTGGCATCAAGGAGTGGGAAAAGCTGCCGAAGGAATACCAGTACGCGATCGAAGTCGCTTCCTATGAAGCGCACGTCACGATGCAGGCGGAATACGACGCCAAGAATCCGGCGGCGCTGGCTCGCCTGCTGCGCAACGGTGTCAAGTTGCACTACTTCTCGAAGGACATCATGGAAGCCTGCTACAAGGCAGCCAACGAAGTGAACGAGGAAGAGGCATCGAAGAACGCCAAGTTCAAGAAGATCTACGAACCGTGGAAGCGTTTCCGCCAGGATCAGAACCAGTGGTTCTCGGTTGCTGAAGCAACCATGCAGAACTTCATGGTCACGCGCCGCTGATCGCTTTACCCGCATCGCCAGAACCCGCGTCGTGCAAGCGTCGCGGGTTTTTTTTCGTCCATGCCGCCTTTATTTGGGCTGTGGATTGTCGTCACGCTGACAGTTCACGTAGAGGCGCGGCCTTATCCTGCTGCAAATGATTTCGGCTGCGTAATACTACGCAATCTCGGCTTTTTCGATGGAGGAATTCATCTACGTGTTTTCGCGGGCACAATTGCTGCGACGCAAAATGAGTATGTATTGCCAGTGAAAAATTGACCCCATACAATCTTCGCAACATACAGGATTGTATGGATAACAGACACTCTGGTCACAAACCGGAATTCGATGCGTAACCCCCTAGGAGACAAAATGGAACGTCGTTCCTTTATCAAGAAGGCATCTGTTGGCGCCGCGGCAGGCGCTATTGCAGCACCGGCACTCGCGCAATCGCAGCCGACGCTCAACTGGCGTCTGGCTTCCAGCTTCCCAAAATCGCTGGACACCATTTTCGGCGCCGCAGAGACGTTCTCGCAGCGCCTCTCACAGATTACGAACGGCAAGTTCAACGTCCGCGTGTTTGCGGGCGGTGAAATCGTTCCGGCACTGCAGGTGATGGACGCTGTGCAGGCCGGTACCGTCGAGATGGGGCACACCGCATCGTATTACTACTTCGGCAAGGATCCGACGTTCGCATTTGACTGCGCGGTTCCGTTCGGCCTGAATTCGCGCCAGCAGACGGCGTGGATCAACCAGGGTGGCGGCATGCAGCTGATGCGCGAATTCTTCAAGGATTACGGCATCGTCAACTTCCTCGGCGGGAATACAGG
This sequence comes from Noviherbaspirillum sp. ST9, assembly GCF_048799745.1. Taxonomy (NCBI): domain Bacteria; kingdom Pseudomonadati; phylum Pseudomonadota; class Betaproteobacteria; order Burkholderiales; family Oxalobacteraceae; genus Noviherbaspirillum; species Noviherbaspirillum sp. ST9. The sequence goes on from NZ_JBLWFR010000003.1 coordinate 271,971, forward strand.
TTGCCAGATGGGCGGCTGGTTCCGCAAGGAAGTGAAGACCGTGCAGGACCTCAACGGTCTGAAGATGCGTATCGGCGGATTCGCCGGCCGCGTCATGCAGCGCCTCGGCCTGGTGCCGCAGCAGATCGCCGGCGGTGACATTTACCCCGCACTGGAAAAGGGCACGATCGACGCCGCGGAATGGGTGGGTCCGTATGACGACGAAAAGCTTGGCTTCTACAAGGTCGCGCCGCATTACTATGCGCCGGGCTGGTGGGAAGCCGGTCCCCAGCTGTCCTTCTACATGGGCATCAAGGAATGGGAAAAGCTGCCGAAGGACTACCAGGCAGCCGTCGAAGCCGCGTCGGCGGAAGCGCACATCGTGATGCAGGCCGAGTACGATGCAAAGAACCCGGCATCCCTGGCCCGCCTGCTCAAGAACGGCGTGAAGCTGCACAGCTTCTCGAAGGAAATCATGGACGCCTGCTACAAGGCAGCGACGGAAGTGATGGACGAAGAAGCCGCGAAGAATGCCAAGTTCAAGAAGGTCTACGAACCGTGGAAGCGTTTCCGCCAGGACCAGAACCAGTGGGCGTCTGTCGCGGAAGCACCGCTCCAGAATTATATGATCACGCGTCGCTGAGCCATTCGACGCCATTCAACCCGCAGCGCGCAAGCCCTGCGGGTTTTTTGTTTCCTTCGGGGTTACACGAGGAAGAATGCTGCGGCAACCGCAGTCGGCAGCAGCGCGCCGAGGAGGAGCCCGCCGGCGCCGATCGACTCATCCTCGAAACCGTTGCGCAGCAAGGCAACGCCTGCCGGGTTGGGCGCATTGGCGATGACGGTGAGTCCCCCGCCCGCGACGGCGCCTGCGACGAGCATGTACTTCGACGTGTCTGAAATTCCCTCGATCAGGGAGCCCAGATAGGTCAAGGCGGCATTGTCGGTAATGGCGGTCAGCGCAAGCGCACCAAAGAATAAGGCAGTCGGGTCGAGGGAGGAAACGATGGGCTGCAGCCACCATTGCTGCATGCCGCCGAGGACGACCAGCCCGGCCAGGAAGAACCCGACCAGCAGTCCCTCCTTCAGGATGAGCGGACTTTGGTAACGGTCATACGCCTGCGTAAACCCGAGGAAGAACAGGAACAGGCCGAGGAAGATCACCGGATGATGCGCGACGAGCACCACGCTAGCGAGAAAGAGGAGGTGAATGGCGCTGACGAGAAGGGGGATAGGGCTTTCCGTTGCATTCCCGGTGTTCTCCGGAACATGGGATCGAAGCAGCCAGGTCATGGCACTGGCGTTGAGGATAACGGCAGCAGCCGCCTTCCAGCCGAAGTTGCCGAGCATGAAAAGCGTATCCCAGTTCCAGGTCGACGCGACCATGAGAACGGGCGGCGCGGCATAGGAAGTCAGGGTTCCGCCGATGGACACGTTCACGAACAACACGCCAAGCGCGGCATACTTCATCCGCTCCGGCATATCGCGGCGGAATACCAGCGGTGCAAGCATCAGCGCGGCGAGCGTCATGGCGGCCGGCTCGGTAATCAGCGAACCCAGCAAGGGAACCGCGGCGAGGCCGAGCCATACTTGCGCCAACGTGTCGCGCAAGGGGACAAGGCGGGCGACAGTCAGGATAGTGGCGCGGACGGTTGCAAGCACCGGCCGGGAAGCGGCTACCACCATGACGACGAACACGAACAAGGGCTCGGTGTACTGGCGGGATTCGACATAGTTGATTGCGTCTTTGCCGCCTGCGGCAAGTGCCATGGCAATCATCAGGATGGCTGCCCAGAACCCGAAGACCACTTCCACTTCGCCAAGCAGGTGGAACAGGCCGGCGTGCTTCGGAAAGCGATCGGAAAGGCGTTCGAAGGATTTTGCTGCGAAAGTATGGATGAGCGCGGCGGCGAACAGGCCTGCGGAGATCACCTCGATGGTCGTCATGGACATGGCATTGTTGCTTTTAAGGTCCGACATTATCCATCACTTGCGACACATTGCTGCAGGCAACAAAAAACCCCGCAGGGCGAACCGTGCGGGGTTTGTTGCTGGCCGGGGCCGGAATTACTTCTTTTCTTCCGGTTCGGTTGAGAAGTTCAGCTGCGGAGCGCCGCCGTCCTTGTTGTCACCTTCGGTCGAGAAGTTCAGCTGGGGAGTCTCGCCACCCTGGTCCTGGCCAGGAAGGTCGATCTTCAGCTCGATCTGTTCCTTCATGTCAGTCTTTTCGGCGATCGAGACGATGTCCGGGAAGCCGATGATCAGGCCCACCATGATCACCTGGATCAGCACGAATGGCACCGCACCCCAATAAATATCTGACGTCGTCACTTCCTTTGGTGCAACCGACCTCAGATAGAACAGCGCGAAGCCGAATGGCGGGTGCATGAACGAGGTTTGCATATTCACGCCGAGCAGCACGCCGAACCAGATCAGGTCGATGCCAAGCTTGTCGGCCACCGGACCGACGAGCGGCACCAGGATGAATGCGAGCTCAAAGAAGTCCAGGAAGAACGCCAGGCCGAAGAACAGCAGGTTCACCACGATCAGGAAGCCCATCGTGCCGCCGGGCAGCGAGGTCAGCAGGTGTTCCACCCACAGGTCGCCGTTGACTGCGCGGAAGGTCAGGCCGAACACGCTGGAGCCGATCAGGATGAACACCACGAAGCAGGACAGACGGGTGGTCGAGTCCATTGCCTGCTTCATCAGCGACCAGGACAGGCGACGGTTCATCAGCGCCAGGATCAGTGCGCCGAACGCGCCCATGCCGCCGCCTTCGGTCGGGGTTGCAATACCGACGAAGATCGTGCCGAGCACCAGGAAGATCAGTGCCAGCGGCGGGATCAGCACGAAGACAACTTTCTCGGCCATACGCGACAGCAGGCCCATTTTCAGCTGGCGGTTGATCAACGCCAGGACAAACGCGCCGATGATCGCGACTGCTGCGGAGTAGATGCCGACTTCGTCGCTGGCAGCCTTCGGATGCGTAGCGGCGTAGTACTCGGCGAATGCAAACGCTGCACCGGTTGCAACGGCGATTAGTGCGAGCAGGGAAATGACACCGCTCTTGCCGTTCGGCTCGCGCAGGTTGCGCGCTTCCGGCGGCAGGGCAGGAACCGAGTGCGGCTTGAAGATCGACATCGCCAGCACGTAGCCCGCATACATTGCCGTCAGCAACAGGCCCGGAACGAATGCGGCCTTATACATGTCGCCAACGGAACGGCCAAGCTGGTCGGCCATCACAATCAGCACCAATGACGGCGGGATGATCTGCGCCAGCGTGCCGGACGCAGCGATCACGCCGGATGCCAGTTTCTTGTCATAGCCATAACGCAGCATCACGGGCAGGGAGATCAGGCCCATCGAAATCACGGATGCAGCCACCACGCCGGTGGTTGCCGCCAGCAGCGCGCCGACGAAAATCACCGCGTAGGCAACACCGCCGCGCACCGGGCCGAAGAGCTGGCCAATGGTGTCGAGCAGGTCTTCCGCCATGCCGGAGCGCTCAAGGATGAGGCCCATGAAGGTAAAGAACGGAATGGCCAGCAGCGTATCGTTGGCCATGATGCCGAAAATGCGGTTCGGCAGTGCTTGCAGCAGTTCAGGTTTCAGCAGGCCGAGTTCGATGCCCATCAGGCCGAAGAAAAGGCCGTTTGCCGCCAGTGCGAATGCGACCGGGAAACCCGATAGCAGGAACACGACGAGGGTACCGAACATGATCGGCGCCATATTCGCAATCAGGAATTGCTCCATTTAATCTGTCTCCGGACGATCAGTTGAGGTTGTTCGCGGCTTTGATCGCCTCGATTTCTTCTTCGGGGGTGGTCGAATGCTTGTCGAATGCGCTTGCATCCACCTTGCCCTGCAGGAAGCCGATACGCTTGATCAGTTCGGAAATACCTTGCAGCGTGAGCAGCAGGAAGCCGGCCGGGATCAGGAGTTTTGCGGGCCAGACGATCAGGCCGCCGGCGTTGCTGGAGACTTCCTGGTTGTGGATGGATTCCCAAGCGTACGGTACGGCGTAGTAGAGAACGAGCAACGTCATCGGCAGCAGGAAAACCAGGAAGCCGAAGACATCGATCCACACCTGGGTGCGCTTCGAAAAGTGACCTACAACGACGTCGATGCGGACGTGTTCGTTGCGGCGCAGGGTGTACGATGTGGCGAGCAGGAAGATCGCCGAGAAGAGATACCACTGGATTTCCAACCAAGCGTTGGAGCTGGTGTGGAAGACATAACGGACCAGCGCGTTGCCGGTACAGATGAGCACCGAGATGAACAAGGCCCAGCTGACGCCGCTGCCTATCTTTTCATTGAGCGCGTCAATGAATCTCGATAACGAGAGTAAAAAAGACATGATTTTGTCTCCATTAATGAAAAATCATTGGTGCCGGACCGCGGGTTTTTTCTATGCGGTCGGAATACTGCGTAATGCCTGACCCTGAGGTTCGGCGCAGTATATGACATTTCAGTGTGCAAGCGAACAAGTGCGGAGAGCGCGCAATATTCTTTTCATGCTGCGTCGCAAAAGCCCCTGTTTTTTTCATGTTTCAAGCGCATTTTTACGGAGAAGTCCTTACGTAGAACTACGCAAATGTGGGTGCGCAACAACGGAGGGGAGGAGATGCATCTCTTCGATGCGCGCCGGGCGGTCGCGCAGAGAATGTCATCGCGACGACAGCATACGCGTTTTCAGGAAAATCTGCAGGCGGGGAAGACGAGGGCTGCCGGCACGTTTGCCGGCAGCGGAGGGAATGCAGGACGGATTAACCGAGCTGGTTACGTACACGCGCGATGGCGGTGCGGACTTGCTCAGGGGCGGTGCCGCCGATGTGATTGCGGGCGGCGACAGAGCCTTCGAGCGTGAGCACGTTGAAGACATCCGAGTCGATCAGCGGCGAGAACGCACGCATTTCTTCCAGCGTGAGATCGGCCAGGTCGCAGCCGCGCTGCTCACACGCGCGGACGGCATGCGCGACGGCTTCATGTGCATCGCGGAAGGGCAGGCCCTTCTTCACCAGGTAATCGGCAAGGTCGGTCGCCGTCGCGTAGCCCTGAAGCGCCGCGGCACGCATTGCCTCCGGCTTGACCGTAATGCCGCGCGCCATGTCGGCAAAAATCCGTAGCGTGTCGGTGACGGTGTCCACCGTATCGAACAGCGGTTCCTTGTCTTCCTGGTTGTCCTTGTTGTAAGCCAGCGGCTGGCCCTTCATCAGGGTGAGCAGGCCGATCAGGTGGCCGTTCACGCGGCCGGTCTTGCCGCGTGCCAGTTCCGGCACATCCGGATTCTTCTTCTGCGGCATGATCGACGAGCCGGTGCAGAAGCGGTCGGCGATATCGATGAAGCCGACGCGCGGGCTCATCCAGATCACCAGTTCTTCCGACATGCGGGAGATATGGGTCATGACCAGCGCCGCGGCGGCGCAGAATTCAATTGCGAAGTCACGGTCCGACACGGCGTCCAGCGAGTTGTGGCAGACATCGTCGAAGCCGAGCGTCTTCGCCACGCGTGCGCGGTCAATCGGGAAGGTGGTGCCGGCGAGGGCAGCAGCGCCCAGCGGGAGGCGATTCACGCGCTTGCGGCAGTCGGCCATGCGCTCGGCATCGCGGCCGAACATTTCAACATAGGCCAGCATGTGGTGGCCGAAGGTGATCGGTTGTGCAACCTGCATGTGGGTGAAACCCGGCAGGATGGTGTCGGCATTCTTCTCGGCGAGATCGACCAGGGCAAGGCGCAGGTCACGCAGCAGGCCGGTAATGTCGTCGATGGCGGAACGCATGTAGAGACGGATATCCGTAGCCACCTGGTCGTTGCGGGAGCGGCCGGTGTGCAGGCGCTTGCCGGCGTCGCCGACCAACTCGGTCAGGCGCTTTTCGATGTTCAGGTGGACGTCTTCGAGATCGAGCAGCCATTCGAACTTGCCGGAAGCGATCTCGGACTGGATCTGCGCCATGCCGCGCTGGATGTCGGCGTGGTCCTGCTGGCTGATGATGCCCTGGTGGGCCAGCATCTCGGCGTGCGCCAGCGAGCCCTGGATGTCGGCGTCGGCCATGCGCTTGTCGAAGAACACCGATGCGGTATAACGTTTGACGAGGTCGGAGACTGGTTCGGAAAAGCGGGCGGACCAAGCCTCGCCTTTTTTGGAAAGTTGTGCTGTCATAATTGAATCCCGGTGAATCCATGATTATAACTCCCATGCCGCTCCCCGCCGCTCCCGACACGGCCAGCCGACCCGCCGACATCCTTATTCCCGACTGTTGCAACATCGGTGTGGTTTTCCGCAGCCTGATCGGGGTGAATGTTGCCGCGTTTGCTGGGATCATGGCGCAGGCGCGTGATTGGGCGGCAGGCACGTTCGAGTTCGTGGAAGCGTCGATGGTGATCGAGCTCTCATGCCTCTGGTCCCTGTTTGCGTTGTGTGGTTTGCGCCAGCTGCTGCTGCGCAGCATCTTGCCGGGGCACCTTCCGGGGTGGCCGCAGCGGGCCGCGAGTATTCTGGTGCCGGTGGCGGTCACCGGCGCCGTTATTCATTTGTTCACATTAAGCAGTGGCCTTGCCGGCAGTTTTGGTGAATTCAGTGCCGAGAAGGGCATGGTGCTGGCCGGACTGTTCGGTGCCTTTTTCCAGCATTACTTCGAGCTGCGCAAGCGTGCCTTTTCGCCGGCGATCGTCGAGGCAAGGCTGCAGGCGCTGCAAGCGCGCATCCGCCCGCATTTTCTTTTTAACAGCCTGAACGCCGCGTTGTCGCTGATCAGGACCGAGCCGCGCAGGGCGGAGAACACCCTGGAAGATCTGGCTGACCTGTTTCGCGTGTTGATGAGCGACCCTCGCAGCATGACATCGCTGCACAATGAAATCCGCTTGTGCCAGCAATATCTCTCGATTGAAAAAATTCGCATGGGTGATCGCATGGACGTGCTCTGGGAAATGGGCGACATCGATGGCGAAGTCCTGCGTCGCGCCCAGGTGCCGGTGCTGTTGTTGCAGCCCTTGATTGAAAATGCCGTGCACTACGGAGTCGAGCCGACGGTCGAGCCTGCACAGATCAAAGTGACCGTTGCGCGATTCATGGACAAGATCGAGATTGTCGTGACGAATCCCTATCATGGCGGCGCTTCCGTCGAGGCGGGGAACCGGATGGCGCTGGAAAATATCCGCGAACGCCTCGCGCTGCTGTTCGATGTGGAAGCGCTGCTGGTGACCGCCGCCAACGGCAACGTGTTCGAGGCCCGGCTGCGGTTCCCCTATGTGAAAGGTGTTGCATGATTCCCCGCCTGTTTATTGTGGATGACGAGGCGCCCGCGCGTGCACGATTGAAGACGCTGTTGTCCGATATCGCGGAGGAGTGTCCGCATCAACTGGCTGGCGAGGCCGACAGCGCCCAGCTCGCCATTGACGGCGTCGCACTGGCCGCGCCCGATATCGTTCTCCTCGATGTGCAGATGCCGGGCATGACAGGTCTCGAGCTTGCGTCATGCTTCATGCGGAATCCATCACCGCCGGCCGTCATTTTCGTGACCGCCTATGATGAATATGCGCTGAAGGCATTCGAGGTCCATGCGCTGGATTACCTGTTGAAGCCGGTTCGCGCATCACGTCTGGCGGAAGCAATCCAGCGCGCCGCCGCCCTGCGTACAACCCAGGGAGCCGCCATCGCCACCGCATCGAAGGCCGGGCAGGGAGTGCGCCAGAATTTCTCGGTGCAGGAACGCGGCCGGGTGCTGCTTGTGCCTGTGCGCGATGTCATCTACCTGAAGGCCGAGCTCAAGTACGTCACCTTGCGCACACGCACGCACGAGTACCTGATCGAGGAGTCGCTGACTTCCATCGAGGAAGAGCTGGGCGAGGTTTTCGTGCGCGTGCACCGCAAGGCGCTGGTGGCGCGTGACGTGATTGTCGGCGTTGAGCGCGGGGCACTCCCGGTGGATGGAGAAGGAGACGGTGATCGCGTGCAGGAATCATGGCAGGTGATCCTGCGCGATGTCGACGAGCGCCTTCCCATTTCGCGCCGGCAGTGGCCGGTTGTCAAGGCGCTCGTCAAGTAAATCAGCCGGTATTGCGCAGCCCCGCGGCGATACCGTTGATCGAGAGGTGGATGCCACGACGCACACGTTCATCAAGCGTGCGTCCCTCCGCGCTTGCCGCACGGTGTCGCTTGATCAGTTCCACCTGCAGGTGGTTCAGTGGATCGAGATAGGCGAACCGGTTCTTGATGGAGCGGGCCAGCAGCGGATTGCCTGCCAGCCTTTCGCGCGCACCGGTAATGACGGCCAGGCTGGACGTGGTCCGCTCATGCTCCTCCAGAATGCGTTTGAAGATCGCATTGCGCACCTTCCGGTCGGGCACCAGTTCCGCATAGCGTGAAGCAACGGCGAGGTCGGCCTTGGCGAGAACCATGTCCATGTTCGACAGCAGGGTGGCAAAGAACGGCCACTCCTTGAACATCTCGCGCAACGTCGCGACACGCTTTTTGTGTTCCTTGGCGTCTTCCGCCTCGTCCAGCCAGGACGCGACCGCACTGCCGAAACCGTACCATCCCGGCAGCAAAAGACGGCATTGTCCCCAGGAGAAGCCCCAGGGAATGGCGCGCAGGTCTTCGATGCGCCGCGTCGACTTGCGCGAGGCAGGGCGTGAGCCGATGTTGAGTTCGGCGATCTCGGCGATCGGCGTCGCAGCGAAGAAATAGTCGGTGAAGCCAGGCGTCTCGTACACGAGATTGCGATAGGCGCGGTACGCGTGTTCCGACAATTCCTCCATCACGCTTTCGAAACCGGCGAGTTTCCTGGCCCGCTTTCCCTCGGCTGCATGCGGCATCAGGCTGGCCTCCAGGGTGGCAGCGACGAGCAGTTCGAGGTTGCGGCGGCTGATCTCCGGGTTGGAGAATTTTGATGCAATGATTTCGCCTTGTTCGGTAAGCCGAATCTGGCCGTTGACCGTACCCGCCGGCTGCGCAAGGATCGCGTCGTAGCTCGGGCCGCCACCGCGGCCGACCGTGCCGCCGCGGCCATGGAAGAGGCGCAGCTTGACGCCGGCGCGATCGAACAGTTCGACCAGGCCGAGTTCCGCCTTGTATAGTTCCCAGTTGGAGGTCAGGAAGCCGCCATCCTTGTTGGAATCGGAGTAGCCGAGCATCACTTCCTGCAGGTCGCCCTGGTTCGCCACGAGGCGGCGCACTTGGGGCAAGGACATGAACCGGTCCATGATGCCAGCGGCGCAACGCAGGTCGGGGATGGTTTCGAACAGCGGGATCACCATCAATTCGTTGCGGGCGTTCGAAGCTTCACCAGTCTCCGTGTCCCATTCCTGGTGCAGCAGGCCGGTTTCCTTTTGCAGGAGCAGCACTTCAAGCAGGTCTGAGACGGTTTCGGTATGCGAGATGATGTAGTTGCGGATAGCCCGATCGCCATAGCGGCGGCGGATTTCACGTGCCGTGCGGAGGATGGTGAGTTCGGATTCCGCCTCGGCAGAGTAGGCGAGGTAGGGCGAGTACAGCAGGCGCGGCTTGCCAAGCTCGGCAAGCAGGAGCGCTACCTTGTCTTCTTCGCCCAGTATGCTGTAATTCTTCTCGACCCCGGCGCGCGAAAACAGTTCGGCCAGGACGCGTTCGTGCACGTCGGAACTCTGGCGCATGTCCAGCGTGGCAAGGTGGAAGCCGAAGATCTCGGATGCACGCTTGAGCACCGCGAGCCTTGGTCTCACCAGCACGGCGCCGTGATGGGACTGCAGGGAATCTGCCAGCACTTTCAGGTCGTGCGTGAATGCTTCCGGTGCTTCGTAAGGTGCGGCCGCGCCGACTTCCTGTCGCAAGACATGGGCTGCGCCGAGCATGCGCGCGGTGGCGGCGAGACGCGAATACAGGCCGATCAGTGCCCGGCGGTAGGGTTCGTCCGAGCGATGCGCCGACTGGTCGGGCGAGGCGTCGGCCAGCGCCTGAAGTTCCGGACTGACGGCGACGAGCAGTGTCGAAATCGACAGCTCAGCGCCCAAAGCGTGCACTTCGTCGAGATAGAAATCGAAGATCGCAGTGGACTGGCGAACAAGCGCGTGTTTCATCGTGTCCGCATTGACATTCGGATTGCCGTCGCGGTCGCCGCCAATCCAGCTGCACATCTGCACGAACGGCGGAAGTTCGTCGGAGGATGCATGACGCTGGGGGAAGTGCGATGCGATCTCGGCTTCGATGTCTTCGTACAGGGCGGGCAGCTCGCGCAGGAAGGTGATGCGGTAGTAGGAAAGCGCGTTCTCGATCTCGTCGGCCACGGTCAGCTTCGAGTAGCGCAGCATCCGGGTCTGCCACAGCGTTGCCACGCAGGCGTGCAGGAGCTGGGTATTGCGTGCCAGTTCCTTCGTGGTCAGCGGATGGTCGCGTTCAGCCAGCAGGCGCGCGATTTCGCGTTCAGCGTCGAGGATGCTCTTGCGCTGCACTTCCGTGGGATGCGCGGTCAGTACCGGCGATACCAGCGCTCCCTTGAAGAAGCCTCGTACCGCCGCCCCGGACACGCCGGCATCGTCGAGCCGGGACAGCGCATACGCAATGCTGCCTTGTTGCGGGGCCGAGCCCGCGAGCAAGTGCGCACGGCGACGGCGATTGTGGTGCTGGTCTTCGGCAATGTTGGCGAGATGCGAGAAATACGAAAACGCCCGTACGACCGAAATCGTCTGGTCGCGCGTCAGCTTCCTGAGCAACCTGTTCAGCTCGGTGCCCGATTGCGGGTCGGATTCACGCCGGAATCGCACTGCCGTCTGGCGGATGGTCTCGACGACGTGGAAGACCGCTTCGCCTTCCTGGTCGCGTAGCACGACACCGAGCAGGCGCCCCAGCAGGCGGATGTCTTCCTTCAGCGGTGCGTCCTTGTCGGTCGTGGAGCTTGCTTGATTAGCCATGTTGAATGTCTGCAATCGATTGGGGAAAAGTGGCCTGCGAGCACGGTTGGGGGACATGCGCATGATAAAATTTGCGCCTCTGCGATCCGAGCCAGGTTCGCATCAACGAACATCGAAAGTGCACGTCGTGAAAGTAACCCCACCCGCAAAACTCGTGATCGCGTCGCGTGAGAGCCGCCTCGCCATGTGGCAGGCAGAGCATGTCCGCGCAAGGTTGTCGGCATTATATCCGCAGTGCAGTATCGAAATTCTGGGCATGACCACCAAGGGCGACCAGATCCTGGATCGCACGCTGTCGAAGGTGGGCGGCAAGGGCCTGTTCGTCAAGGAGCTTGAGGTGGCGATGGAAGAACGCCGCGCCGACCTCGCCGTGCATTCGCTCAAGGATGTGCCGATGGAACTGCCGGAGGGGTTCAAGCTCGCAGCCGTGCTGGAGCGGGAAGATCCCCGCGATGCTTTCGTGTCCAATGACTATGCGTCTCTTGACGACCTGCCGGCCGGCGCGATCGTCGGCACCAGCAGCCTGCGTCGCCAGGCGTTGATCGCGGCGCGCTATCCGCATCTCGTGATCCGACCGCTGCGCGGCAACCTGGATACCCGCCTTGGCAAGCTTGATCGTGGTGAGTATGCCGCGATCATCCTCGCGGCCGCGGGCCTCAAGCGCCTCGGCATGCCGCAGCGCATTCGCTCCCTGATCGCCCCCGAGCAAAGCCTGCCTGCGCCGGGCCAGGGCGCCATGGCCATCGAGATCCTCGACGGCCGCGACGACCTGATGGCCTTGCTGGAGCCGCTCAATCACGAAGCCACCGCGCAGGCGGTGAGCGCGGAACGTACTGTTTCCCGCGTGTTCGGCGGCAGCTGCCAGATTCCGCTGGCGGCATTCGCCACGGTGGACGCCGGTACCATGCATCTGCGCGCGATGGTGGCGACGCCCGACGGCAAGCGCATTGCGACAGCCGATGCCACCGGTCCGGCCAATGCGCCGGATGCACTCGGCAAGCAGATCGCCACCACCCTGCAGGGCGAGGGCGCCGAAGACATCCTTGCCGCATGCAAGGCGATGGACGCCGGCTGACGGTACTCGCTGCGCGGCTCCCGCCGCGCAGCATCCCACTTTTCCAATCGAAGACTTCGACAGGGCGGCAACGCAGGATGGCAAATACAGGTATTCGTCCGGTCGTCATTACGCGGCCGCAGGCGCAGGCCGCGGTGCTGGCGCAAAAACTGTCCGCGCTCGGGCGCGACGCCGTCGTATTTCCCTTGCTCGAAATCCTCCCCCTTCCGGACCAGACCACGCTGAAGGCGACGCTACGGAATGTCGGCAGCTATGCGATGGTCGCCTTCGTCAGTCCGAATGCGATTGACGCCGCGTTCGCGCACATCGATCAATGGCCCGCCCACGTCGCGCTTGCGGTGGTCGGCGAGGGCAGCAAGACAGCGCTCGCGCAACACGGCCTGACGACCGCCAATGCCACCATCTTCAGTCCTGTCGACCCACTGCGCACGGATTCGCAGACACTGATCGAAGCGCTTGATCTTGATGCCCTGCGCGGCAAGCGTGTCTTGATCCTGCGGGGGGAAACCGGACGCGAACTGATGGCCGATGCGTTGCGCAATCATGGCGTGCAGGTTGAACAGGTCGCCGCATACAGAAGGGAGGCGCCCGCGCTCGATGATGCGAAGAAGTCGCAGCTGCACACCTTGCTCGCATCCGGCGCGGACTGGATCATCACCAGTTCAGAGGCGCTGCGCATCCTCCTGCAGATGGTGCGCGACACCGGGGGCGAGGCTGCCGTGGTGAAAATGCAACAGCAATGTCTCGTCGTCCCGCATGTGCGCATCGCGGAAAGCGCCCGCGCGCTTGGTTTCGCCAATATCGTGCAGACAGGATCCGGGGACGAACCCTTGTTAGCCGCGTTACAATTTCGAGCATGAACGAACTGCCATCTTCTTCCGACGCAAATCAGCCAGCGCAGACGGGCGCCGCGCCGCAAAGAGCCGAATTCGCCTCACCTGCTTACCAAAAAGACAATGCCTCCGGCCGCCTCGTCTACGGGGCACTGGGGGCACTCGCGCTCCTGCTGGCGGCACAGTGGTGGACGTCCGACCGCGAGGTTGACCGGCTGCGTGAAGAGATGGCACTACGCCTGAAGACCGGTGAATCGGTGAGCACCGAAACGAAGGTGATCGTCCGTTCCGTCCAGGAAGGCATGAAGGAGCTGCAGGCCAAGGTGAACGTCCTCGAAGGCAAGCAGGTCGAGGCGCAAAGCCAGCAACTCGCACTGGAACATCTTTACCAAGAGCTGTCCCGCAATCGCGACGACTGGGCGCTGGCCGAGATCGAACAGGTCCTGTCCACCGCGAGTCAGCAGCTCCAGCTCGCCGGCAACGTGCAAGGTGCCGTGATCGCGCTGCAGAATGCCGACAACCGGCTTTCCCGCTCGGACAAGCCGCAATTCATCATCATCCGCCGCGCAATCGCGAAGGATCTGGAGCGTCTCAAGGCCTTGCCCACGGTCGACCTGACGGGCATCGCACTGCGTCTCGACAGCATCATCGGCCAGATCGACAGCATGCCGCTCCTGGCAGACGAAAAGCCGGCTGCGGCCGCCACGCAACCGCGCGTGCCTCGCCGTGCGCCGAAGGCGGTCGAGTCGTCGAAGGCGCAGGCACCGGGCGCGCCGAGTTCCGATTGGCTCGGCGACCTCGAAGAGGTGTGGCACAGCTGGACCAGTGAGATGTGGAGCGAGATTCGCCAACTGATCCGCGTGCGCAACGTCGAGACCTCCGACGCCTTGCTGCTTTCGCCGACGCAGGCGTATTACGCCCGCGAGAACGTCAAGCTGCGCCTGCTCAACGCCCGCCTGGCGCTGCTGACCCGCAATGAATCCGCCTTCCGCAGCGACCTGATCGCCGCCCAGGACGCCATCGCCAAGTACTTCGACACCCGCGCCAAGCAGACGCAGACAACGCAGGCCCTGCTGCGCCAGGTCCAGGCAAGCAACCTCTCCATTGAGATGCCGACGCTGGCCGAAAGCCTGAACGCGGTGCGCAACTACAAGGCGAAGCCATAACGATGCGTATCTTCCTGTCGCTCGTTATTCTCTTTGCCGCCGCCATCGGTCTTGCCGTCGGCGCGCGGTTCAACCCGGGCAACGTCGTCTTCTTCTACCCGCCGTACCGGGTGGACATGTCGCTCAACCTGTTCATCGTGCTGGCCGCGCTGCTGTTCGCGGTGCTGTTTGCCATTTTCAATGCCATTCGCAGCACCCAGCAAATGCCGCACCGGGTCGCGGCGTACCGTCGTGAAAAGCGCGACCGCGAGGGCAACCGCGCCATGCGCGATGCGTTGAAAGCCCTGTTCGAGGGTCGCTTCGGCCACGCCGAAAAGGCCGCAACCCGCGCCGCAGAATCGCCCGACAATGCCGGACTCTCGGCCCTGATCGCCGCCCGCGCCGCCCATCGTATCGGCCGCCCGGAACGCCGCGACGTGTGGCTGAACAAGGCGCAGGAGGATGCGTCCCTCAAGACAGCCCGCCTGATGACCTCGATCGAGCTGTCGATTGACGGACATGAACCGGATCTCGCGCTGGATTCGGTGAAGGAGCTGAATTCCAGTGGCACCCGCCACATCCATGCACTTCGACTTGCTTTGAAGGCGAATCAGCGTTCCAAGAACTGGCCCGAAGTATTGCGCCTGGTGCGTATGCTCGACAAGCGCAGTGCCCTGCATCCGGCACTCTCGCGCAGGCTGCGGGAAATGGCCTACGAAGATCTGCTGTCCCACCAGGCGCACGATGCGGAATCCCTCCGTCGTGTGCTTTCCACCATTCCCGCAGAAGACAAGACGCAGCCATTCGTTGCGATTCGCGCTGCCCGGGCCCTCAATGCGAAGGGCTTGCACGACGAGGCCCGGAGCGTTGTCGAGAAGGCATTGGCGGTCGAGTGGGACGAGCGGCTGGTTCGCGCTTACGCGAATTCCGCCGGTGGCGAAGGTTCGCCGGAATTGCTTGCGCAGATCGAGCGCTGCGAGGAATGGGCAAAATCGCATCCGGCCGATGCGGAACTCTCGCTGACCCTTGGGACGCTGTGCCTGCGGCAGAAACTCTGGGGCAAGGCGCAACGCCATCTCGAGCGTGCGCTATCGGATGCCGGCGAGGCGGAAACCGTGCGCGAGGCGCATCTCAAGCTGGCGCAGATGCATGAGGCACTCAACCAGCCCGATCAGGCGGCGGCGCATTACCGCCAGTGCGCGCTGGCCACCCTCCTGTAACGCGGCAGGCAAGGCATTCCCGCTGCTTTTATCATTCCATCCTGACGCTCTGCTGACGTGTGTCAATCACGTCGGCAAGCTTTCTCAAAGACGTGCTGCGTCGCACAAGCTCGCTCTGATTGCCGTTATAATCTCGGCATTTCCGAATTTTCATTTCTACTGAGAGTGCATCATGAGCTTGAGCAATGTTCCCGCCGGCCGCAACGTCCCGGAAGATTTCAACGTCATCATCGAAATCCCGATGAATGCCGATCCGATCAAGTACGAAGTCGACAAGGAAACCGGCGCGATTTTCGTTGATCGCTTCATGGGCACGGCAATGCACTATCCGTGCAACTACGGCTACATTCCGCAGACCATTTCCGACGACGGCGACCCGGTCGACGTGCTCGTCGTGACGCCGTTCCCGCTGATCCCTGGCGTCGTTGTGCGCTGCCGTCCGATCGGTGTCCTGCGCATGAAGGACGAAGCCGGCGGAGACGCCAAGCTGCTCGCCGTGCCGGTCGACAAGGTCCTGCCGATCTACAAGCACTGGCAGAAGCCGGAAGACATGAACGAACTCCGCCTGCAACAGATCCAGCACTTCTTCGAGCACTACAAGGATCTCGAGCCGGGCAAGTGGGTCAAGGTCGAAGGCTGGTTCGGTCCGGAAGAAGCCAAGCAGGAAATCCTGAACGGCGTTGCGGCCTACAACCGCGAACATAGCAAGTAAGACGTTTCAGGTCTGACGAAAAAGGCGCGCCGAAATTGGTGCGCCTTTTTCATTTGGAGGATGCGAATGCACTGATCAGCCGCGCACCGAACTGGTTGAGCGCAAGCCCGGTCAGGACGAGCATGCCGGCGGCAATTTTCCACCATTGCAGCGGCTCGCCGAGCACCCATGCCGCACTCAACATTCCGGCGACCGGCACGAGCAGGGTAAAGGGCGCTACCGTGGC
Source organism: Noviherbaspirillum sp. ST9 (assembly GCF_048799745.1). Lineage (NCBI taxonomy): Bacteria > Pseudomonadati > Pseudomonadota > Betaproteobacteria > Burkholderiales > Oxalobacteraceae > Noviherbaspirillum > Noviherbaspirillum sp. ST9. The sequence continues at coordinate 288,046 of NZ_JBLWFR010000003.1, forward strand.
AGTCGGATACTTCCGCATCAGCATGGCCCAGATGCCGAAGCCAAGGATGGTCGTCGGATAGGCCTGGAACAGGATCGCCCCGCCCGACAGCCAGTTCATGCCTTGCAGCGCCGCCGCAATCGCTTCCAGTCCCTCGAGCGCCAGCGATGCGAGCAGGAGTGGCGGCGCAGCCAGCAGTGATCCCCAGACAACCAATGCCAGCGCGTCTGCCTTGCCAATGCGCTTGGTGAAGATGTTCCCCACGCCCCATGAAAATCCGGCAGCAATCACCATCAGAAAGCCGATCAGCGTCGCACGGGCTTCGAGGTGCAGGGCGACCAGTCCCATGCCGGCGAAGGCGATCAGTGCGCCGGCGATTTGCGGCAGATGCGGCCGCTCGCCGAGCATCAAGATGGCCAGGCCAATCGTGAAGAAGGCCTGCAACTGGACCACCAGCGAGGCGAGGCCGGGTGGAAATCCTGCCTGCATCCCTGAAAACAGCAGGGTGAACTGCAAGGCGAACTGGAATGCAGCGTAGCCGCCAAGCAGTCGCAATGGGACGTCGGGCCTGCGTATGAAGAATGCCATCGGCAAGGCCGCGCAAGCGAACCGGAGCGCGGTGAACAGAATCGGCGGCAGGCCCTGGAGGCCGAGTTTGATCACGACAAAGTTGAAGCCCCAGATAAGGACAACGATGAGCGCGAGCAGGATGTCGATGGGCTTCATGGCATTGCAGTGAGGTGGGGATAGATGAATTGTATTGTTTCTCGGCAACCATCGGATTGTGATCGGCATGGTCCGTATCGGCTCAATATCTCTGGCGTTGTGCCGATATAGCTCCAGACGGCACGAATAATATTGATATTGCCCGCATCGACATTGCATCGTGAATGCGTCATTATTGACCTTCCCAGTGCGCACTCTCAGGAACTGTTTAACGTGGTATTCGAAAATACAGGGCCGGCAAAGACCGATGTTCAGTTCTGGGCCGGGGACGACAAGCCCGCCAACCGTGCGCTCGAGCGGCTGCTGCAGAAAATCAGCTCCGAAACGGACCTTCCTACGCTGGGGAGTTCGGTGTCGCGCGTTGTGCAAATGACATCGTCGGATGGCGAGGCCGTCAGGAATCTCGCGCATTTCATCCTCTCGGATGTCGCGCTGACGCAGAAGATCCTTCGCATTTCGAATACCGTCTGCTATCGCACCGCGTCCGGCACGCCCGTCACGACGGTGTCCAAGGCCATCTTTCTGCTCGGATTCGATACAGTGAAGACGGCAGCGCTGGCGATGTTGCTGGTCGATGGCATGTCCGGAAAAAACGCGAAAAGCGTGCGCAACGAGCTCAGCCATGCCCTTTGCGCAAGTATTGTCGGACGCGAGATTGCGCGCCGCAGCCATTTCAAGGATGCGGAAGAAGCAGCGGTCGCCGCGCTGTTCAAGAATATCGGCCGCGTCCTCGTCGCGGCGCACGACCACGATCAATACGACAAGATCACATCGCTGGTGGAGGCCGGGACGCATACTCCGGCACAAGCTTCCCAGCAGGTTCTTGGCTGCAGTTTCGACCTCCTCGCAGAATCGGTCCTGCGCGAATGGAACATCCCCGAGAGCATCGTCCAGGCCTTGAATCCGCCGCCGCCCGGCGTGCTCAAGCCGGCGAAGGGCCGGCAGGAATGGCTTCAACAGGTCGCCGCCTTCAGCTCTGCCGCTGCGCGCCTGATTCCCTCGGCGAATACGCCCGGGCAGGAAGCGGCAAGCAAGGCTGTGCTGACACGCTTCGGCGCCGCGCTGGGCATGGATTACGCCAAGCTCAACCAGTTGTTCGCGGGCGTCGTGCAGGAAACCCGAGTCATTGCGAGCAGCACCGAACTGGCCTTGCACAACGACGAACATGACCACGCCCATGCGCATGACGATGAAGCCGTGCCGGCAGGGCAGCCAGCGCCTGCCGCGGCTCCTGCGCCCGGCGATGCGCCCGCGCCGGACAGCAAGGGGGGAAGTACGCCGGACGTGGAAGGCGACTTGCCGAGCGAGCTTCTGCTGGACGTCCTCGACGAACCGCAAGCCCTGCAGGTAACGGAACGCCACGCGAGCGGAAAGCCGGTGAATGCGCGCGATCTGTTACTGGCTGGCGTGCAGGACGTGACGCAAATGATGGCGTCCGGCCGATGCAAGGTGAACGACCTGATGCTGCTGGTCCTCGAGACGCTCTACAGCAGCATGGGATTCCGGTTTGCGACGGTTTGCCTGAAAGACGTGCATACCCACCAGTTCCGTGCCCGGATCTCGATGGGTGAAAAGAACGCGGAACGCCAGGCCAATTTCGTGTTTCCTGTGCATACCGCGCGGGACCTGTTCCACCTGGCGATGGAAAACAACGCCGATCTCATGATTTCCGATGCGACCGCGCCAAAAATCCGCGACCTGCTTCCCGCCTGGCATCGCGCCTTGCTGCCGGATGCGCGCAGCTTCATCGTGCTGCCGCTGGTCGTGCAGAAAAAGCAGCTCGGCCTGTTCTACGCCGATCGTGCCCAGCCCGCTCCCGAGGGTGTGCCTTCGGATGAGACCTCACTGATCAAGACCCTGAAGGGCCAGGTGCTGACCGCGCTCAACTCCCGTTAGCGGAACAGCAGCGTTGCCGCGGTGGCGGCGGTGCCCGCCAGCAGGACGCCTGCTGTCCAGTACAGGCCGCGACGGGAAACGGACAGGGTGCGCGGACCACGTTGGTCAAGAGCGCGAACCGGAATCTTCATCCGGCGCCGTGCGCGCCGCTGCCGCACGAGGTAACGCTTGATGTCCAGCGCCATCCTTTCCGCGGTTTCGTAGCGCTTCTCCGGGCGTTTGCGCATCGCCTTCATCACGATGTCGGACAATGCCACGGGAATGCGGTAATCGACTTCATGCGGCGCCGGCGGCGCTTTGCTTGCGATCTGCTGCAGGAGCTTGTCGGCATTCGAAGAGTGAAAGGGCTTGCGGCCGACCAGCATCTCGTACATCACGGCGCCGAGTGAATAAATGTCGGTACGGGCATCGACCGGCTTCCCCGCGGCCTGCTCCGGGGACATGTAGTTCGGGGTGCCAAGCAGCCGGTTGCCCACCAGGAGCGTGACGGGATCATCCGGATCGGCGTTCTTTTCGGCGACCCGATTCGGCGCCCGCGCGATGCCGAAATCGACGAGCTTGGGCTGGTCGTCCGCCATCATGAAAATGTTCGCCGGCTTCACGTCGCGATGGATCACGTCGCGCTGGTGCGCGTGGTTCAATGCATCGGCAATCTTCCAGACGATGGACGCGACGTCATCGGGCGCGAAACGATGTCCGCTGTCGAGAATCTTGTTGAGTTCCCGCCCGCGCAGGTACTCCATCGCGATGTAGGTGGTCCCGTGTTCGACTGACGCGTCGTAGACGGTCACGATGTGCGGATGGGAGAGCAGTCCTGCCGCCCTTGCTTCGTTGATGAACTGCAGCTCGTGGCGATTCCGTTCGGCTGGCGTCAGGCGCGGATGGTAGGTCTTGATGGCGATGTCCCGGCCGATCACCGGATCGTGTCCAAGGTAGACGCACCCGACGGTGCCACGGCCAAGCTCGCGTGTGATGTAGAACCGTCCGATCCGGGTCACGGCCGGACTGTCAGGGGCGAGCGATGCGGATGGCGGGTAAGGCATGGTGGCGACAGCATGCCGTGAAGTGTTTAATTTGGCAAGGTTTGGCGAATGGCGCGATCGGTTTGACTGCCGATTACCGCATTTCCCGGTACGGCTGGCGGTCGTTGAGCTCGTCCAGGTAGGCGTCGATGCCGCCTGCTTCCTGCTGGAGGAAGCGCTCGACCGCGTCGGCGAACGCGGGATGGGCCAGCCAGTGCGCCGACCAGGTGCGGTGCGGAAGGAAGCCGCGCGCCATCTTGTGCTCCCCCTGCGCACCGCCCTCGAAGCAGGGGATCTTTTGAGCGATGCAAAAATCGAGCGGCTGGTAATACGCCGTTTCGAAGTGCAGGCAGGGGATGTCTTCCATCGTGCCCCAGTAGCGGCCGTAGAGCGTGCTCTCATCGTGGACGACGAAGGAGCACGCCACCGGCCGTCCATGGCGTTCCGCCACAATCAGGCGCAGGTGCTGCGGCATCGTTCGCCCCAGTCGCTGGAAAAATGCCAGGTTCAGGTAGGGTGTGGAGTAATGTGCGGCATAGGTGCGGTCATAGCAGCGTTTGAAGAATCGCCAGTCCGCCTCGGTCGCTTCAGTCCCCGGCACGTGCCGGAATGTGACGTCGGCTTCCCGCACCTTGCGGCGCTCGGCACGAATGTTCTTCCGCTTCTTCCGGTCGAGCGTGGACAGAAAATCCTCGAAATCACGGTACCCCTGATTGACCCAGTGGAATTGCACGCCGGTGCGCAGCATGAAGCCCGCATCCTTCAATTTGCGCGCCTGTGACTCGGGCGGGAAAAGGATGTGGGTGGATGACAAGCCGTTAGCTTCCTGCAGACCGTACAGCGCCTCGATCAGCCTGTCTGATGCTTCCTCGGTCCGCGCCAAAAGACGTGACCCGGCGACCGGCGTGAATGGAATCGCAGACAGCAGCTTGGGGTAATAGTCGAGGCCATTGCGGCGGTAAGCGTCAGCCCAGGCCCAGTCGAACACGTACTCGCCATAAGAGTGCGATTTGACATAGAGCGGCAGCGCCGCCTCCAGCGATTGTCCCCGCCAGAGCGTCAGGTATTGCGGCTGCCAGCCGCTATCGGGCGACGCGCACCCGGTCGCGTGCAATGCGTGGAGAAATGCAAACGAGAGAAACGGGTTGCGCTCTTGTTGAGTGGCAACCAAGGCGTCCCAACTTGCCTGTCCGATCTCGTCAAGGGAGGAAACGATTTGCGTGCGATAATTCACTATTGATATCAAACCATCCTGTGCCTCAGGCTGGAAGCGCGCATTGAACCGATGCAACGCTATTCCCTCCGCGTACGCCTGCTGCTGTGCTGTTCATTCTACGCAAATTCGGCAGAACGGTTCGACGCGCCACGCTCCGGCCCCCGGCACACAAGGTAAGGCAGACGATGAATACGGAGTTTTTCAACATCTATTCGCACGACTTCGCCCGCGTGGCGGTCGGGGTGCCGACCTGCCGGGTAGCTGATCCGGTGTACAACGCGAAGGAAACAATTGCGCTTGCCGCCGAGGCCGAAAAGAATGGCGCCGCACTGATTGCCTTTCCCGAACTGGGATTATCGGCTTACACCTGCGACGATCTTTTCCACCAGAAAGCCTTGCTCGAGGCGTCACTGAGTGCACTGGCATCCATTGTCGACGCATCGGCAAAACTCAAACTGACCATGATCGTGGGCATGCCGCTTCGCGTCGAGCACCAGCTGTTCAACTGCGGGGTCGTCGTCGCCGGTGGCCGGGTACACGGCGTCGTGCCCAAGAGTTATCTGCCCAATTACGGCGAATTTTACGAGGCCCGGCAGTTCAGTCCCGCCGACAGCGTCACGGTGAGCGAGATCAACCTGCTGGGTAACCAGGTGCCGTTTGGCGCCAACCTGCTGTTTGAAGTGGAAAACCTGCAGCACTTCCGCTTCCATGTCGAAATCTGCGAAGACGTCTGGGTGCCAATCCCGCCGTCGACGTTTGCTGCGCTCGCCGGGGCGACGGTGCTGGTCAACCTTTCCGCTTCGAACATCGTCGTCGGCAAGGCCCGCTACCGGCATCAGCTGGTGTCGCAGCAATCCGCGCGCTGCCTGTCGGCCTACCTGTATTCGTCGGCCGGAAAAGGCGAATCATCGACCGACATGGCATGGGACGGGCAAGCCTTGATTTACGAGAACGGCGAACTGCTTGCCGAATCGCAGCGGTTCTCGGACAGTTCGCACCTCATCTACGGCGATGTCGACCTCGACAGGCTGTCGCGTGAGAGGATGCGGATGTCCACGTTCGGTGATTCGGTCCGGCGCCATGCCGCCGAAGTCGGCAAATTCAGGAAGATTGCTTTTGCGCTCGACCTTCCAGTGAAGGGAAAGCTGCCGCTGAAGCGAAACGTCGAGCGCTTTCCCTATGTGCCTTCCGACGCCAGCCGGCGCGACGAGCGGTGCAGCGAGGTCTACAACATCCAGGTGCAGGCGCTGGTCCAGCGCCTGTCGGCGTCGCGTATTTCGAAGGTGGTCATCGGCGTGTCGGGTGGCCTCGACTCTACCCATGCGTTGCTGGTGTGCGCCAAGGCCATGGATCGCCTTGGGCTCCCGCGCAAGAATATCGTCGGCGTCACCATGCCCGGATTCGCCACCAGCGAGCGTACGCTCCTCCAGGCTCGGCAGTTGATGGACGTGGTTGGCTGCGAAGCGATGGAAATCGACATTCGCCCAAGCTGCCTGCAGATGCTGAAAGACCTTGGACATGCGTATGCAGCCGGCGAGGAAAATTACGATGTCACGTTCGAGAACGTGCAGGCAGGGGAAAGGACGAGCCACCTGTTCCGGCTCGCGAACCACCGGCAGGGCATCGTTATCGGCACGGGCGACCTGAGTGAGCTCGCGCTGGGATGGTGCACCTACGGCGTAGGCGACCACATGTCGCACTACAACGTGAATGCGAGCGTGCCCAAGACCCTGATCGTCCACCTCGTGCGCTGGGTCGCGGAAACCGGGCAGATTGGCGAGGCAGGTTCCGACATCCTGCTCAGTGTGCTTGATACGGATATCAGTCCGGAACTCGTGCCGGGCAAGGGTAAGGACGCGCCGGAACAGAAGACCGAGAGCGTGATCGGGCCGTACGAGCTGCAGGACTTCAATCTCTACTACACCCTGCGTTTCGGGTTCACGCCGTCGAAGGTCGCCTTCCTCGCCCATTCGGCTTGGGGTGATCGCGAGGCCGGGCGCTGGCCGGAAGGCGCGCATGTGGCGCGCAACGAGTACGGGGTAGGGGATATCAAGCGCAACCTCGCCATCTTCCTGCGTAGGTTCTTCCAGACCAGCCAGTTCAAGAGGACGTGCGTGCCGAATTCGCCGAAGGTGGGCTCGGGCGGGTCATTGTCTCCTCGAGGTGACTGGCGCGCACCCAGCGATTCCGAATCCGTCGTGTGGATGGAGGACCTGAAACGCATCCCGGAGCAATGAAAGATATCCGGCGTCAACCCCGTTCCTGCGCAGCATTGCCGTGAGCATTGCGGCAGGGTATCGTAGCGGGAAAATAGGGTGCGCGCCGCGCGATTGATTACAATATGCAAATCGTAAGTGATACAAACTAAGGAGCTGTCATGAAGCTGGTTACTGCAATCATCAAACCTTTCAAGCTGGACGAAGTGCGCGAAGCGCTCGGCGAAATCGGCGTCACCGGCCTGACCGTGACTGAAGTCAAGGGTTTCGGCCGCCAGAAGGGCCATACCGAACTGTATCGCGGCGCTGAGTATGTCGTGGACTTCCTGCCGAAGGTGAAGATCGAGGCAGTCATCGACGAGAAGGTAGTCGAGCAGGCTGTGGATGCCATCATCAAGGCGGCACGCACCGGCAAGATCGGCGACGGCAAGATCTTCGTTCGCGAAGTCGAACAGGTCATTCGTATCCGTACCGGCGAAACCGGCGCAGACGCGGTTTAAGCCAGGATTTTCTGAAAGGCCCGGCGGAGGCGATGCTTCCGCCGGGCCTTGTCGTTTTCGGGGGCTATTCGATCTTCACGCCCTTGGCCCAAGTCACCATGCGGAAAACGCTGATTACCAAGGCGCTTGACCACAGTGAAAAATCCGGCGGTACGCCCGCCTTTTGCATCAGCAGGTACATCCAGCAGCCGGCAAACGAACAGATCGCATAAGGCTTGCCGTCGCGCAGGACCATTGGAATTTCGTTGCAGATGATGTCGCGCAGTACGCCGCCGAAAATGCCGGTGATGACGCCCATCATTGAGGCAATGAACAGGGGCATCCCCGCCTCGAGCGCTTGCGACACGCCGACAATTGAAAACAGTCCCAGGCCGAGTGCGTCGGCAAAAACAATCAATTTTTCCGAAATGAGCTTGCGCAGGGTGCGGATGGCGGGAGCAGCGACCAGCGCGAGGAGGAAGATCAGGATCGCGTATTCCTGATGGTTGACCCAGAACAGCGGCCGACGGTCGAGCAGGATGTCACGCAGTGTGCCGCCGCCGAACGCGGTGATGAAGGCGACGGTGAAAATCCCGACCACATCCATCTTCTTGCTCCGGGCTTCGATGAAGCCGGAAAAGGCGCCCACCAGAATCGCGACGATTTCGAGGATCTTGATCAGGGTCATGCGCGGCGGGGCAGGAGTTGTTTGTCCTGCATGATACTTGCCGCAGGGAGGAAAGCAAGTTACGCCTTGAGCAGCACCACCAGCGCTCCCGCGCCGCCCTCCGCCGCGCGTGCCTGGCAAAAGGCGATCACTTCCTCCTTCTGCACCAGCCAGCTGCGCACCTTGCTCTTCAATACCGGCTCCTTGTTGACCGAGCCGAGGCCTTTGCCGTGGATGACGCGCACGCAGCGCAGGCCGCGCTTGACGGCATTGCGCAGGAATTCGGCAAGCGCTTCGCGAGCTTCTTCGCGGCGCATGCCGTGCAGGTCGAGCTGGGCCTGGATCACCCAGTTCCCGCGGCGCAGCTTGCGCAGGATGTCGCCGCTGATGCCCGGGCGTGCGTAGCTCAGTTCATCGTCGGTATCGAGCAGGGTATCGACATTGAATTCGTCCGACAGCGATTCCTCGAGCGCGGCCTGTTCGTCGGCCATGCGTTGGCGTGCAACCGGCGACGGGCGTTCTCCGGGATGCTCAGCCTTGTTGGAAGGGGAGATCGGTTTGACGTCGCCGATGGATTTGCGGAAGAGTTCGGCGTCGCGGCGGCTTTCCTTTTCGCGCCGGAGGCGTTCTTCCTCGGCGGCCTTGCGCGCTTCTTCCTGAGCCTTGATCGTTGCTCGCAGGCCTTTCAAGGCGGCGAAGTCTTTGATGGAGCCGGACATGATGAATTCCTGAAGCCGCCCGCGATGCTCGCGGGCGGCGTACTGCGGGGTTGGATCAGCCTTCCAGGCTTTCCAGGTAACGCTGCGCGTCGAGCGCGGCCATGCAGCCGGTGCCGGCGCTGGTCACTGCCTGGCGGTACACATGGTCCTGCACGTCGCCTGCGGCAAACACGCCGGGGATATTGGTGGCCGTGGCAAAGCCTTCCGAGCCGCCCTTGGTCCTGATATAGCCATTCTGCATTTCCAGCTGGCCTTCGAAGATGCTGGTGTTCGGCTTGTGGCCGATGGCGATGAACACGCCTTGCACCGGAAGCGGCGTGACGCTGCCATCCTTGGTCGACTTGATGTTGATGCCGGTGACGCCGGAGGTGTCGCCCGTCACTTCGTCCAGTGTATGGTCCCACTTCACCTCGATCTTGCCTTCCTCCACCTTCGCCATCAGACGATCGATCAGGATCGGCTCGGCGCGGAACTTGTTGCGGCGGTGGATCACCGTGACCTTGCTGGCGATGTTGGACAGGTAGAGCGCTTCCTCGACCGCGGTATTGCCGCCGCCGACAACCGCCACGGCCTGGTTCTTGTAGAAGAAACCGTCGCAGGTCGCGCAGGCCGACACGCCCTTGCCCATGAAGGATTCTTCGGACGGCAGGCCGAGGTATTGCGCGGACGCGCCGGTGGCGATGATCAGCGAATCGCAGGTGTATTCGCCGGAATCGCCGATCAGGCGGATCGGCTTTTCATTCAGCTTCGCAGTGTGAATGTAGTCGAACACGATTTCGGTGTTGAAACGCTCCGCGTGCTGCAGCAGGCGCTGCATCAGTTCGGGGCCCTGCACGCCCATCGGGTCGCCAGGCCAGTTTTCGACGTCGGTGGTGGTCATCAGCTGACCGCCCTGTTCGACGCCGGTAATGAGTACGGGCTTCAGGTTGGCGCGCGCGGCATAGACCGCGGCGCTGTAGCCGGCCGGGCCGGAACCGATAATCAGTACGTGGGCGTGTTTCGTGGTTGCCATAGCAATAGATGGGGGAGTGAAGGAATTCGTCGGGGTAGGCGATACATATGTCGCCAAAAGGCAAATATTCAAGCGCTTCCCGAGCACTTATTCGGGATTGCTCCTGAAAAACTGGTTAAGATTATAGACGAACCCGCACCCCGCAGCCGAGCAGCGCGACCAATTCGCCCGCTTTGCGGCCCGGCGTTTCACCGAATTTCGCAGGCACCATGACCAAAACAACACAAGCTTATACCCGCAACACCAATCCGCCCGAAGCGCATCCCTTGCCGAACCGGCTCGTGCGCCTCCTGTCCGAGGCGCGCTGGTTCGTGCTGACCATCGTTACCGTCTACCTTCTTCTTGCCTTTCTGACATATACGAAGACCGACCCGGGCTGGTCCCAGGCCAACGTCGTGCCGCAGATCCAGAACTGGGGCGGCCGGCTCGGCGCATGGATCGCCGACCTGATGCTGTTCATTTTCGGTTTTTCCGCATGGTGGTTCGGCGTGTTCATGCTGCGCTCGGTGTGGGCCGGCTATCGCCGGCTGTCGCATCGCTTCCTGTTGCAGAAGGAGCCGGAGCCCGAGCACCACCAGGAAGTCTGGATCCGCTCAATCGGTTTCATGCTCATGCTGATCGGCAGCGTTGCGATCGAATACCTGCGCATGTATTCCCACAAGGCGCAGTTGCCGCGCGCGCCTGGCGGGGTGCTTGGCGAACTCATCGGCGGGGCGGCGCAGAACTCCTTTGGCTTCACCGGCGCGACGTTGTTCCTGCTGCTGATCTTCGGCGTCGGCTTCAGCCTGTTCTTCCACGTCTCATGGCTCAGCGTGGCGGAGCGTGTCGGCGGCGCGATCGAGGATGGCATCAACGGCATCCGCAAGCTGTACTCCGCGCGGGAAGACCGCAAGGTCGGACAGGTGGCCGCCGTCAAGCGCGAAGAGACCGTGGTGCAGGAGCGCGCGAAGATCGTCGAAGCGACGCCGATCCGCATTGAACCGCAGGTCGTTAGCGTGCCGAAGTCGGAGCGCGTCGAGAAGGAAAAGCAGGTGTCGCTGTTTGCCGACCTGCCCGACACCAACCTGCCGCCGCTTTCGCTGCTGGATGAGCCGCCGCCGGCGCAGGAGACGGTGAGCGTCGAGACGCTGGAATTCACCAGCCGCCTGATCGAGAAGAAGCTGTCGGATTTCGGCGTCGAAGCAAAAGTGGTTGCCGCCTACCCGGGCCCGGTGATTACCCGTTACGAGATCGAACCCGCTACCGGCGTGAAGGGTAGCCAGATCGTCAACCTCGCCCGCGACCTGGCGCGCTCGCTGTCGCTGACCTCGATCCGCGTCGTCGAGACCATTCCGGGCAAGAACTACATGGGCCTGGAACTGCCGAATCCGAAGCGCCAGATCGTGCGCCTGACCGAGATCCTCGGCTCCAAGGTGTACAACGACAGCCATGCATCGCTGACCGTCGCGCTGGGCAAGGACATCGCCGGCAATCCGGTCGTTGCCGACCTGGCCAAGATGCCGCACTTGCTGGTCGCAGGTACGACCGGCTCGGGCAAATCCGTGGGCATCAACGCTACCATCCTGTCGCTGCTGTACAAATCCGACCCCAACAGCGTGCGCATGATCCTGATCGATCCGAAGATGTTGGAAATGTCGGTGTATGAGGGCATCCCGCACTTGCTGGCCCCGGTCGTGACCGACATGCGCCAGGCCGGCAACGCGCTGAACTGGGCGGTGGCCGAGATGGAGCGCCGCTACAAGCTGATGTCCAAGCTGGGCGTACGCAACCTCGCCGGCTACAACAACAAGATCGCCGAGGCGGAAAAGAAAGAGGAAAAGATCCCGAATCCGTTCAGCCTCACGCCGGACGCCCCGGAACCGCTGGACAAGCTGCCCACCATTGTCATCATCATCGACGAGCTGGCCGACTTGATGATGGTGGTCGGCAAGAAGGTCGAGGAACTGATTGCCCGTATCGCGCAAAAGGCGCGCGCCGCCGGTATCCACCTGATCCTTGCGACCCAGCGCCCGTCGGTCGACGTCATCACCGGCCTGATCAAGGCTAATATCCCGACACGCATCGCTTTCCAGGTGAGCAGCAAGATCGACTCGCGCACCATCCTCGACCAGATGGGCGCGGAAACCCTGCTCGGTATGGGCGACATGCTTTACATGCCGCCGGGGACGGGCCTGCCGATCCGCGTGCACGGCGCCTTCGTGTCGGATGACGAGGTGCACCGTGTCGTGCAGCACCTCAAGGCGCAAGGGGAACCCAATTACATTGAAGGAATCCTAGAAGGTGGTGTCCTCGAAGAAGGAGGCGAGGCTGCATTCGGCGGCGAGGGCGGCGGCGATGGCGAGTCCGACGCGCTTTACGACCAGGCCGTGGCCGTGGTTCTAAAGAACCGTCGCGCGTCGATCTCGCTCGTGCAACGTCACTTGCGCATCGGCTACAATCGCGCAGCCCGCCTGCTCGAGCAAATGGAGCAGAGCGGTCTTGTTTCTTCGATGCAATCGAACGGCAACCGGGAAATCCTCGCGCCGGCATCGAACAACCCTGAATAGGAAAGCGGCTTTGAACCAGACAGTACGTCGAACATTTTCTATCGCACAGCACGCCGCGCGCCTCGTCGCGGCGTGTGCGTTTGTAGTGCCTGCAGTTGCCAGCGCCTCCGCACTGGACCAGTTCAAGACCTTTGTCAGCACGACCAAGGCCGCCAAGGGCGAGTTCGTGCAGAAGCAGGTCAAGTCCGTGGGCAAGGGCGAGACGGCCGCCAATTCGTCGACCGGCACCTTCCTGTTCGCGCGGCCGGGCAAGTTCATCTGGACCTACCAGAAGCCCTACGAGCAGTTGCTGCAGGCCGACGGCCAGAAGCTCTACATCTACGACAAGGACCTGAACCAGGTTACCGTGAAGCAGCTTGGCGACGCGCTCGGCTCTTCGCCGGCGGCCATCCTCTTCGGCAGCAACGATCTGGAAAAGAATTTCACGCTGAAGGAAGCCGGTGCCAAGGACGGCCTCGAATGGCTCGAAGCCACGCCGAAGACGAAGGACACGACCTTCGACCGTATCGGCATCGGCCTGAAGGATGGCGTGCCGCAGGCGATGGAGCTGCGCGATTCTTTCGGACAAGTATCGCTGCTCACCTTCAGGAAGTTTGAAAAGAACCCGTCGATCGCGGCGGACCAGTTCCGCTTCGTGGTGCCCAAGGGCGCCGACGTGTTCCAGCAATAACACAAGAACAGCGGGCCGAACCCGCCCGACACCATGGCAAATATTCCGCTCGCCGAACGCCTTCGGCCCCAATCGCTTGATGAGGTGATCGGCCAGCAGCATCTGCTGGGCACGGGCAAGCCGCTACGCGTCGCCTTTGAATCGGGCGAGCCGCATTCCATGATCCTGTGGGGCCCGCCCGGTGTGGGCAAGACCACGCTCGCGCGCCTCATGGCCGACAGCTTCAACGCGGAGTTCATCGCCTTGTCTGCGGTGCTGTCGGGGGTGAAGGACATCCGCGAGGCGGTCGAGCACGCGCAAATCGTGCAGGCGAACTCGGGGCGACGTACCATCCTGTTCGTCGATGAGGTGCACCGCTTCAACAAGAGCCAGCAGGATGCCTTCCTGCCGCACGTCGAGAGCGGATTGTTCACTTTCATCGGCGCCACCACGGAGAACCCGTCGTTCGAAGTGAACAGCGCGCTGCTCTCGCGCGCGGCCGTGTACGTGCTGAAGTCGCTGTCCGAAGAAGACCTCGACGAACTCGTCGACCGCGCCTGCATTCAGGAGCTGGACGGTCTGGATTTCACGCCCGAGGCCAAGGCGACGTTAATCGCCAGCGCCGACGGCGACGGCCGCAAATTGCTCAACAATCTCGAGATCGTCTCCCGCGCGGCAGCAGCCAAAGACTCGCAGGAAGTCGACGAAGCGCTTCTCGGCACTGCGCTCGCCGAGAACCTCCGCCGCTTCGACAAGGGCGGCGATGCGTTTTACGACCAGATTTCGGCCTTGCACAAGTCGGTGCGCGGCTCGAACCCCGACGGCGCCTTGTACTGGCTGGTGCGGATGCTCGACGGCGGCGCCGACCCGCGTTATCTCGCACGGAGGATCATTCGGATGGCCGCCGAGGATATCGGGCTGGCCGACCCGCGCGCGCTGCGCATCTCGCTGGATGCCGCCGAAGTGTACGAACGGCTGGGCTCGCCGGAAGGCGAACTCGCCCTGGCCGAAGCCGTCGTGTTCCTTTCCTGCGCCGCCAAGTCGAACGCGGTTTACAACGCCTACAACGCCGCGCGCGCCTTTGTCGCCAAGGACAAGTCGCGCCCCGTCCCCGAGCATCTGCGCAACGCGCCGACCAAGCTGATGAAGGAACTTGGCTACGGCAAGCTGTACCGCTACGCGCATGACGAGCCGGATGCTTATGCGGCGGGTGAGACCTACCTGCCGGAAGGCATGCGCGAGCCAGGCTGGTACCAGCCGACACCGCGCGGCCTGGAAGGCAAGATCGGCGAAAAGCTGAACTACCTGCGCTCCCTGGACCGCGAAGCGCGCAAGAACGAAAAGAAATAGCCAGCCGGAAGCGGTTTTGGCTGTGATCAAGGTTTTGCCCTTCCGCGCTTGGCGGGAATGCGCCCCGCGCTTGGTACAATGGCGGTTTAGTCTTCTCAACCCGGCATTTCCATGATCGACATTCAACTTCTCCGCAAAGACATCGACACCGTCGCCGCCCGCCTGGCCGCGCGCAAGTTCCAGCTCGACGTCGCCGCCTTCAACGCGCTTGAAGCCGAGCGCAAGCAGATCCAGACCCGCACCGAAGAGCTCCAGGGCAAGCGCAATGCACTTTCCAAGCAAATCGGCATGCTCAAGGGCAAGGGTGAAGACACGACGGCGGTGATGGCGGAAGTGGCCGGCATCGGCGACGAGCTGAAGGCATCGGCCGAACGCCTCGACGTCATCCAGGCAAAGATGAGCGAATTCATGCTCGCCATCCCCAACCTGCCGCATGAGTCCGTGCCGGCCGGCCAGGATGAGTCGGCCAACGTGGAAGTGCGCAAGGTCGGCACGCCGCGCAGCTTCGATTTTGAGGTGAAGGACCATGTCGACGTCGGCGCGGCGCTCGGCCTCGATTTCGATGTCGCTACCAAGCTGACGGGTTCCCGCTTTGCGGTGATGAAGAGCGGCATCGCCCGCCTGCACCGCGCCCTTGCCCAGTTCATGCTGGACACGCACATCAACGAGCACGGCTACACCGAGTGCTACACCCCCTACATCGTCAACGCCGACTCCTTGCGCGGTACCGGCCAGCTGCCGAAGTTCGAAGCCGACCTGTTTGCGGCGAAGAAGGGCGGCCAGGAAGGCGAGGGCGAAGCGCTGTACCTGATCCCGACCTCCGAAGTCCCGCTGACCAACATGGTGCGCGACGAAATCGTTGCCGGCGATGCACTGCCGATCAAGATGACCGCGCACACCCCGTGCTTCCGCTCCGAGGCGGGCAGCTACGGCCGCGACACGCGCGGCATGATCCGCCAGCACCAGTTCGACAAGGTCGAGATGGTGCAGGTCGTGCATCCGGAGAAATCCTACGAAGCGCTGGAGGAAATGGTTGGCCACGCGGAAAACATCCTGAAGAAGCTCGGCCTGCCGTACCGCGTGATCACGCTATGCACCGGCGATATGGGCTTCGGCGCTGCCAAGACTTACGATCTCGAAGTCTGGCTCCCGGCGCAGAATACCTACCGTGAAATTTCTTCCGTATCGAACTGCGAGGCCTTCCAGGCGCGCCGCATGCAGGCCCGTTTCCGCAATGCCCAGGGCAAGCCGGAACTGGCGCACACGCTCAACGGTTCCGGCCTGGCGGTCGGCCGTACGCTGGTCGCGATCCTCGAGAACTACCAGCAGGCCGACGGCAGTGTCGATATTCCGGAAGCATTGCAGTCCTACATGGGCGGCATGAAGCGCCTCGCTCCCGCGGCATAAGCCGGCAAAGGCCGGTCACGCAGACTCGGGCCAGCCCGCTGAAAAAGATCCCTGGCGACGTTCGATGAACACCTTGTTGCCAGGGATTTTTTTCGCCTGTTTCTTGGCGTCGGAGGCGGCCGTCGCGATTTGAAGATGCGACGCGTACTGCCCGGGATCGACGCGTACGACGCCCAGTGACAGACTGATGAGCGAATGAAAGACCTTGCGGCCGCGACGGTCCTCGCTCAGGTAGCCGCCGCGCGCGCGGTCTTCCTCCGTGAAGAAATGGGGAATCGCTCCTGCGAACGCGTCGATGACTGCATTGCAGCGCTCTTCCCAGTCCTCGCTCTGGAACAGGATGATGAAATCATCCCCGCCGATGTGACCGATGAAATCGCGATTCGGATCGCAGTGCCTGCCGAGTATTCGTCCGGTCAGCTGGATTACGTCGTCCCCGCGCCGGTAGCCGTACACATCGTTGAACGGCTTGAAGTGATCGAGGTCCGCGTAGCAGGCCGCAAAGCGCACGCCGTTCTGCAACAGGCGGTCGATATGCTCATTGATGGGTACGTTGCCCGGCAATAGCGTTAGCGGATTGGCGTACCGCGCCGCGTTGATCTGCATCTGCGTAATCTCCCGCATCAAATCCTGACCGGTGCCCATTCCGAGGTAGCGGCCCTGGTCCGTGATGATGAAACCGTTCGACAGGTGGTGCCGGTCCGCTGCGACGATGATCTGGCTCAGTTCCTGCAGGCTGGTGTCCTTGTCAGTAATCAGCGGCCGGGAATCCATAAAGGTGGTGCAGGGCTTCTTCCCGTACAGGTCGCGTGAATAAAGGCGCGCAAAGCGGTCGATCAGGTCGCGCCGCGTGATCAGTCCCACCGGCATGCCGTTGTCCACCACCGGAATCACTTCCAGTTCGGGGTCGCCGTTGAACATGTCGCAGACTTCGGTGTTGGTCATGTCCGGCCGGGCGGCGGGAGCGATGCGGAGCAAGCGCAGCGCAGTGACTGCGCTGTTCTCGAAAGCGTTCTTGGTGGGATAGACGGCCACATTATTGTGATTGATGCTCTTCGCCACTTCCGCCGACAGGGCGGAGCCGGGCGTCGCGTGCGGCCGGGCGATGTGGTAACCCTGTCCATAGGCGATGCCCAGGTCGCGTATCAGCAACAGTTCCGTCTGCGTTTCGATGCCCTCCGCGATGACGACGGTACCCGACTGCTCGGCGATTTCCTGGATGGAGCGTACGAACTGCAGTTTCACCGGATCCTGGTTGATGCCTTGGACAAAGTGCATGTCGATCTTCACGTACTCGGGGCGCAGTTCCGACCACAGGCGCAGGCTGGAAAAACCTTCACCGAGGTCGTCGATGGCGATCTCGAACCCCATCCCCCGGTAGTGCCTGGCGGCTTCGCGCAGCAGGTCGTAGTCATAGGTCGGCTGGTTTTCCGTCAGCTCGATAATCACGCGGTCGGGATTCAGGCCGACTTCCTGGATGTAGCCGAGCGTTTCGCCGTGGCGCGCGCGCGGCTGCAGCAGCATTTCAGGACTGACATTGAGGAACAGCTTGCCTTGCAGGCCCAATTCGGCGAAACGTTCGATCACGACGCGCCGGCACATGTGCTCGACTTCGACGCTAAGGCCGTGGGCGCGGGCGACCTTGAACAGGTTCATGGGGGAATGCAGCGGACTGTCGGATGGGCCGCGGATCAAGCCTTCGTAGCCGACGATTTCGCCGCGCTGCATGTTGATGATGGGCTGGAAGAGTGCGTTCAGCTGGCGCTGTTCCAGGATTTCATTGAGGCGGGATAACAGCATGGCGTCCTTGTTTTCAGGCTGTTTTTCCTGCAAGTCCTGCGTGTCGTTGGCGGCAGGGCTCCAGATTCTGATTCGCCCATGACCGCCCATGTGGACAGCCTTCGCCATGTTTGCCGATTGTGCGTTCAAGACAACCTTCTTTAATTTCTTGTTGGTAATGGTGCGTGCTGGTGAATAGTAGACAAGATTTATGACAGGATGATGATGCGGGGAAAGCAAGGGACTCTTCCGAAATGGATCGGAGCCTGTTATACTCTTTTGCTTTGCGGCTGTTACCCGCCGCAAGACGACCAGGAAAGGTGGCAGAGTGGTCGAATGCGCTGGACTCGAAATCCAGTATACGTTTATGCGTATCGAGGGTTCGAATCCCTCCCTTTCCGCCAAGGACTTCCTGAAAGTCCGACGAAAACCAAAAGCCCGCGATAGCTCAAGCAGTTACGCGGGTTTTTTGTTGTCCTTCGCCGCGACAGCTTCCCGCTCCAGGCGCCCCGCCTTCGCTATTTCCCCGCGATTTTCGGTTCAGTGATATTCTTGCCCTGTTGCAACTTTTGGTGGCGATCGGGTTGTGATTATGGGGAAACGGTTGAACACTTATCGGCAGTCGGACCCGCTCGGTCGTCGCGTGCTCGCCTATATTCTTGTCTGCAGCACGTTCCTCGCCTTCCTCTCCACCGGTTTGCAGCTTCTTCTCGATTACCGCCACGGCGTCTCCGCAGTGGAATTGCGGCTCGACGAAATCGAGCGCGGGTACACGGACAGCCTCGGCGCGTCGCTCTGGACGATGGATGAGCAGCAGACTGGCAAGCAGCTCGAGGGCATCGCCAAGTTGCCCGGAATCGCCCTGGTGGAGTTGCGCGATCCCGCAGGTAAGCTGTTCGGCCGGGCCGGCTCGCAGACGCCGTTGGCCCCGGATACCGTCCGCCGCACCATTCCGATCAAGTTTTCCGAAAACGGCACCGAAGAAAGCCGCATGCCGCTCGGCACACTGGAGGTGACGGCCAGTCTTGGCAATGTTTACAGCGACCTGCAGGACAAGGTCCTTCTCATCCTCGTCGCACAATCAGCCAAGACGGCCATTGTCGTGCTGTTCACGCTCTATATTTTCCGCCGCCTGGTGAGCCGCCACCTGTCTGCCATTGCCAACTATGCGCAACGCCTCGACCTGTCTAATCTTGGTGATCCGCTGCAGCTGCGCCGCCGGAAGCGGCCCGTGCCGGATGAGCTGGATGTCGTGGTGGCTGCCTTCAACGACATGGCCGGCTCCATCCGGCGCGACGTGGACGAACTGGCGCGCTATCGGCAGGGCCTGGAGGAACTGGTCGCGGTCCGGACAGACGAACTGGCGCAGAAGGTCGCCGAAAAGGAAGTGGCCATCCAGCAGTTGAACCGGGAGATGGTCGAGCGCCAGCTCGCCGAGCAGGCCGCGCGCGAGAACGAGGAGCGTTACCGGCAGGTTGTCGAAATGTCGCCGGACGCGATCATGATCGAGCGCGACGAAAAGATCATTTTCGTCAACCAGGGCACTTTGACGCTGCTTGGCGCACCGAACGCCGAGCTGGTGAAGGCGATGCCCTTGCTGCAGCTGGTCCCCGTCGGATGGCGCGAGCGCATGCAGGAAAAGATGGTCGAAATGCTCACGTCGCACAATGAGTCGCGCTCGTTCGAGGGAAAGATGACCCGGTTCGACGGCACGGTGATCGACGTCGAGATCCGGCGCGCGGCCTTCCAGTACGGCGGCGAGCAGGCGATACAGACCGTCATCCACGACATTACGCGCCACAAGGATTACGAGGAGCAGCTGCGCAGGCAGGCGCTGCACGACGCCTTGACCGGCTTGCCGAACCGCCTGCTGCTCATGGACAGGATGGAGCAGGCGATCGCCAATGCAAACCGAAGCGGTTCGCCCTTCTATGTCCTGTTCTTCGACCTCGACCGCTTCAAGTACGTCAATGACACGCTCGGGCATGACGCCGGCGACGAATTGCTGAAGATCATCACCGAACGCATGTCGGAATGCGCGCGCAAGGGAGATACGCTCGCGCGGCTGGGCGGCGACGAGTTCGTCTTCATGCTCGAGGAAATCGACGACGAGCAGGCAATCGTGCCCCTGGTTAGGCGGATCATGGACCGTGTCAGCGAGCCGGTGGTGCTCGGCGAGCAGGAAATTTCCGTGACCTGCAGCATCGGCATCAGCGTCTATCCGCAGGATGCGACCGATACGTTCACGCTGCTCAAGTATGCCGATACGGCGATGTACCACGCAAAGGAAAAGGGCCGCAACGGCGTCGAGCGTTATGCCGCCGACATGCACAGCCGGGTCAACGAACACCTCGTCATGGAGTCGCAGTTGCGCCGCGCGCTGGAGCGCGACGAGTTTCTTGTGCAGTATCAGCCACTCGTCGACCTGCGCAGCGGGCGCATCATCGGAGCGGAAGCACTGGTCCGCTGGCGCCATCCGGAGCTCGGGCTTGTCGCGCCGGCGAAGTTCATTCCGCTGGCCGAGGAAATCGGCTTGATCGCCGGAATAGGGGAGTGGGTGTTGCGTACCGCCTGCAGGCAGGCAAAGACCTGGCACGAGGCCGGCTATCCCGGGCTTCAGGTCGCGGTCAATCTGTCGGCGCAGCAGCTGGTGCGGCCCGAATTCGAGTCCGAAGTCGCAAACGCCCTGCAGGCTTCCGGCTTGCCGCCGCATTGCCTGGAGCTGGAAATCACCGAAAGCGCCTCCATGCGCAGCCCTGAACATACAGTCCTGCTGCTGCTGAAACTCAAGGCAATGGGCATCAGCATCGCAATCGATGATTTCGGCACGGGGTATTCCAACCTCGCGTACCTGAAGCGTTTCCCCGTCGACCGTCTCAAGCTGGACCGTTCCTTTGTCTCGGACATTACCGGCAACCCCGACGATTCGACGCTCGCCCATGCCATCATTGGCATGGCGCACAACCTGGACGTTACGGTCGTGGCGGAGGGCGTGGAGACGCCAGCGCAGGTCGGGCACCTGTCCGGGTTCGGATGTGACGAAATGCAGGGCTTCTACTTCAGCCCGCCCATTGATCCGGATGCCTTCCTCGCCATGCTAAGGGCGGGCAAGGCGCTCGATACGTCATCCCTCGCGATGGATGGCGACGTGACCATGGCGTAGAATATTTTTCAGTTGTTCATTCCGGAAGGCAGGATCATGACGCGCAACCTCAACTTGCCAGGCTTCGCCGACATCCTCCGCAGGATCCGCCATCTGCTGGCCGGCATGACGGTTGCGATTGCGTGCCTGCCGGCTTCGGCGCAATCCGTTGACGACCTCGTGTTCATCACCGAGGACTATCCCCCGTTCAATTTCGAGCGCGACGGCCGGCGTCAGGGAATCGCGGTCGACGTGCTGGAAGAAATGCTGGTCCAGGCCGGCGCGAAGAAGACCCGGGCGGACATCCGGGTCTGGCCGTGGGCAAGGGGATACGAAACGGCGCTCAAGGAAAAGAACACCGTCCTGTTTTCGACGACGCGCACCGAGGCGCGCGAAACTCTGTTCAAGTGGGTCGGACCCATCATGCCGTCACGTATCGTGCTGGTGGCAAAGAAAGAGCGGGCCATCCACATCAAGTCGGCGGACGACCTCCGGCTGGGCGCCTACAAGATTGGTGTGGTGCGTGAAGATATCGGCGGACAGTTGCTTGCCAACCTGGGCGTACAGAAGGATCGCACCGTCCAGGCCAATTCGGGTGTCAGCGTGGCCAAGATGCTCCAGGCCGACCGCGTCGACATGTGGGCCTACGGGGCACCGGTGATCATGTGGAACCTGAAGGAGCTGGGCTATCCGGCGGACGCATACACCGAAGTCTTCACGCTCACCGAATCGCAGCACTACTACTACGCCATCAACAAGGACACCGACGACAGGCTGGTCGAAAAACTGCAAACGGCGCTTGAACAGATCAAGGCAAATGGCAGGTTCAACGCCATTATTGCCCGCTATCGCTAAGCGCGGCGACCGGTCAGGCGCGCTTCTCGAGCAAGGTTCGGTCGTCGAAGGCCAGGCGCGCAATGCGCTTTCCCATGTTTCGAATTGGCGTAACGGTGGCGAGGAGGGCTGCCGGGTCCGCTTCCGCAAGCTTGAAGACTTCGACCGCCTGCGACAATCCGGCCGCCTGCTCCTGCAAGGATGTCGCGGCATGCGCGGCATGCTCGACCAGGAGCGCATTGCGCTGTGTCACCTCGTCCATGTGTCCGAGCGCCTGGTTGACCTGTTCAATGCCCCGTGTCTGCTCCCGGCTTGCCTCGGATATGTCGTGCATGATCTGCACCACCTTGCGCACCGAAGCGATTACCTCCGCCATCGTGCTGCCGGCAGAGTGCACAAGCGCGTTGCCGTGCTCAACCTGGCGGACGGAGTGTTCGATCAGTGTTTTGATTTCGCGCGCTGCGCCCGCGGAACGCAGCGCCAGCCCGCGCACTTCCGCCGCGACGACCGCAAAACCGCGGCCCTGCTCACCTGCGCGGGCGGCTTCGACTGAGGCATTGAGTGCAAGCAGATTGGTCTGGAAGGCAATGCCGTCGATGACCTGGATGATGTCGATGATGCGTGACGAGCTGAGCCTGATGGCCCCCATCGTCTCGACCACCTCGGCGACCGCTTCGCCGCCCTTCGTCGCGATATCGGCCGCGGAGAGCGCCAGCAGGTTGGCCTCGCCGGCGTGACGGTCGTTTTGCCTGACGGCGACCGTCAGGTCTTCCATTGAGCTGGCTGTTTCTTGCAGCGAACTGGCCTGGGACTCGGTGCGCAAGGAGAGATCGCTGCTGTCGGTGGCAATTTCCTGTGCGGTCGCCGTGATCGTCACGCTCGCCTGGCGGACTTGCGCGACAAGCCGGGCCAGTTCGGCGTTCATCCTTCCGAAGGTGTGGGCGAGGTCGCCGATCTCGTCGCTTGCGCTGGACTGCAGGCGAGTACTCAGGTCGCCGGACGCGGCGCGATTTGCCGCCTGTTCCAGCGCCTGCACTTCCCGCGAAAACGATACGTAGAAACCTGCCAGCAGGTAGACAGTCAGCGCCAGTCCAATGACAGCGGCGGCCACGATGAGGAACATGCGCGCCGCATAAAGTTCGATGCGCTGCGCCAGCAAGCCATCGAGCGCAGTTGCCAAGGCTTGCGCCGCCGCGCGGAGACTGCCCATGCTCGCGTTGCCTGCGTCGAAGAACCGCTGTCCCGATGTCTGGTTGTAGGACTTCAGCACCTCGTCCTGGGCGCGATCGAGAAAGGCCACGGCCTGAGCAACCGCCGTCTTGTGCGTCTCCAGCGCCTGCCGGATGCCGGCGTTCTCGCGGAATGCAGCGTCGAGCTGTGCAGGAATCCGGTCAAGGTCCCGGCGGGCGACCATGACGCTCGAGTTGAGCAACATGTCTTCGCCGGCATCCAGAAGTCCGGTGTCGATGTACGCGGCGCCGCGCCCGGCGATCGTCGACAGCATGTCGACGACAGGCGGAAAGCCATTGACAAGCAGGGCGCTGAGCCGATTGCTGTCGAGCTCCGGATCCAGCGTCAGCCCGGACCGGTCTGCGACGAGGTCGAGCAGCCTGGCAAGCTGTTCGATGACGGCCGAGTGGTCCGCATAGCTATCCTTCGCCTTTGCCGACGGCATTTTCCGTTCGATTTCCATCCAGGCGTGAAGGATGGCTGGCCACACAGGACCAAGTCCGAGTGCCTCCGACGACCGGTGGGCAGCGTCGAGACGGGCCACGCTGGACGCGATTTCTTTTCTTGTTTGTTCCGCCTGGTCTTGTACGCCGGCGATGCCGGAAAGCTGCATGTGACGCAGCGCGCGGTGTTTCTGCACCAGGTAGGTCAGGTCTTGCAGCGCGGATGCATAGGCGACGCCCGTCCGTTCCCGTTCGGCCGCGCTGACGGCCTTGTGCAGTTCCGCGTAGAGCAGGACAAGGGCCAGCAGAAGAGGCGTCATGAATACCAGCGTGATCAGCGCAAACTTGGGGAGCAGGCGCATCTTCTGCATCAGGGCAATTGCGGGAGACAGCACGATCTTCACAGTCATTCTTTTTTCCGTTCGTTGTTTTCCAGCAATTGTGTCTGCGGAATATGACAGCCTGATGAACGGAAACGAGGTTGATGAGGTGAAACAAACGATGAACTAATCGCAACCTTCCGCGCTCGAATCGGTAACCAGAATCTTTCTCTCGGATCGACCGGTCAATGCACGAACAAGAGCAGGCGGTTCAACTCAGGAAAACACGCAGCCTCGCCACCGGCCTATTGGTTGCCATGGCCGTCTTGTTCCTCATTTCGCGGTCCCTGATGCCGCGTTATCCCCATCTCTCCTTTGTCGCGGCATTTGCCGAAGCAGCGATGGTGGGCGGACTCGCAGACTGGTTCGCGGTCACCGCCTTGTTCCGCCATCCGCTTGGCCTGCCGATTCCCCATACGGCAATCATTCCACGCAACAAGGATCGGATCGGCGACAGTTTGTCCAACTTCCTTGAACACAACTTCATCACGCAGGAAATCATCCGGGCGGAAATCCGCCCGATCGACTTTGCCGGCTACGCCGCAACGTGGCTGGCTCGGCCGGAAAACAGCAAGGCGGTCTCGCGCCAGGTCGTGCGCAGCATTCCGACCATGCTGCGCGTGATCGAGGACGAGGACGTACGGCAGTTCATGCACAGTCGCCTGACTTCTGCCATGGAGCACACCAAGTTCGCACCGATGGTGGCCGAAATCCTGTCAGTGCTGGTCGCGAGCAACCGCCACGTGGCCTTCTTCAATCATCTGGTCGAAGTGGCCGCGCGCGCGCTCGAGCGCAACAAGGATTACATCCGCTGGAAGATCCACGAGAACAGTCCGCGCTGGCTGCCCAAGGCGATTGACGAAAAGTTCTACCATCGCCTGCTGGACGCCGCGCAGAGCACCTTGGATGAAATGCGGGAAGAGGACAGCGAGTGGCGCCTGCGCTTCCAGAACATGGCCGACGATTTCATCCAGCAGTTGCGGACTTCACCGGCCTACGAGGAAAAGCTCGATGCGGCGCTCAGCGAAATCCTCGGTCACCCGATGGCACGCGATTACATGATTAACATCTGGCACGACATCAAGGCGCGGCTGGAAGCGGATATCGCCTCGCCGGATTCGCACATTGCCGCGCGGCTCGACCAGGGTTTCCGCTCCATCGGCAACGAACTGCTGGGAGACGCGCGGGTACAGCGCAAACTCAACCAGTGGATACGCATCTTTGCCACGGAAACCATCGTGGCGCGGCGCGAGATGATCGCCGACCTTGTGTCGCGCGTGATCAGGAAATGGGACGCCGACACCATGTCCCGCAAGCTGGAACTGCATGTCGGCAAGGACCTGCAATACATCCGCATCAACGGTACGCTGGTGGGAGGTCTGGTCGGCCTCGTCCTGCACGCAATCTCACGGATTCTCTGACCGTACAGGGAGAAAGCGGTAAACTGGCGCGAATTCCAGCACAACGAGAACCCCGATCATGAAAAAGGATCCCCGCTTTCCCAACCTGTTCATCCTTGACCACCCGCTGATCCAGCACAAGCTGAGCTACATGCGTGACAAGGACACGTCGACCCGCACCTTCCGCACCTTGCTGCGCGAACTGACCCTGTTGATGGGCTACGAAGTGACGCGCGACCTGCCGATGACGACCAAGCGCATGGATACGCCGCTCATGACCATCGACGCTCCCGTGATCGCCGGCCGCAAGCTGGCCGTGGTGCCGGTCCTGCGCGCCGGCATCGGGATGAGCGACGGCTTGCTTGACCTGGTGCCGTCGGCACGCGTCGGCCACATTGGGGTATATCGCGATCCGGAAACGCATCAGCCGGTCGAATACCTCGTACGCCTGCCCGACCTGCAGGAACGTACCTTCATCCTGTGCGACCCCATGCTCGCCACTGGAAATTCCGGCGTGCATGCGGTGGACGTGCTGCGCAAGCGCGGCGTGCCGGAAGACCGCATCGTCTTCCTCGCACTGGTCGCCGCACCGGAAGGCGTCTCGGTTTTCCAGGCGGCACATCCGAACGTGAAGGTGTACGTCGCCTCGCTTGATTCCCATCTGGACGAGGACGCGTACATCGTTCCCGGCCTCGGCGACGCGGGCGATCGCTTGTTCGGGACGAAGTAGCTATTTGCCGGCGAGGTCAGCATGTTGCTGATTTCGCCGGTTTGCTTTCTTGTCAATGATGCAATCTCGTCCGGCGGCATCCGACAGCTGACGAGAATCCTTTCCTCTCTCCCATCTCCCTGCCCCGCATTAATCGGTTCCAGAGCAATTCCGGACCGAATATGACCGCTTCATGACAGGAATTCGGGCATTCCACGCTTTATGACATGACGCCGAGTCAGTGTCATAAAGCTGTCACATTCCTTCGCTAAAGTTCGCGCTGTCTTACTTTGACAACTTCACGGAGCAGACATGCGACTGAACAAATTCCTTACATCCGCTGTACTGGCTGCGGGTGCTGCATTTACGTTTTCCTCGGCGGTTGCCGCCGACATCACCGGCGCCGGCGCGACCTTCCCGTATCCGATCTATGCAAAATGGGCGGAAGAGTACAAGAAAGCCAGCGGTACCGGACTGAACTACCAGTCCATCGGTTCCGGCGGCGGCATCAAGCAGATCAAGGCCAAGACGGTTGATTTCGGCGCGTCCGACATGCCGTTGAAGGCAGAAGACCTGGAGTCCGAAGGCTTGATGCAGTTCCCGGCCATCATGGGCGGCGTGGTGCCGGTTGTGAACCTCGAAGGCGTCGCGCCCGGCCAGCTCAAACTGACTGGCGCAGTGCTGGCGGACATCTACCTCGGGAAGGTCACCAAGTGGAATGCCCCGGAGATCGCCAACCTGAACGCAGGCGTCAAGCTCCCGTCGGAAGACATTACCGTCGTGCACCGCGCCGACGGTTCCGGCACGTCTTTCCTGTTCACCGACTACCTGTCCAAGGTGAATGCGGAATTCAAGTCCAAGGTCGGCGCAGGCACGGCAGTGAAATGGCCGACTGGCGTAGGCGGCAAGGGTAATGAAGGCGTCGCCGCCAACGTCCAGCGCATCAAGAACTCCATCGGTTACGTCGAGTACGCCTATGCCAAGCGCAACAAGATGTCCCACACCCAGCTGAAGAATCGCGACGGCCAGTTCGTGCAGCCGGATGACGACACCTTCAAGGCCGCCGCCGCGGGTGCAGACTGGGCCAAGACACCCGGCTTTGCTGTCGTGCTGACCGAGCAGGCAGGCAAGAACAGCTGGCCGATCACCGGTGCGTCCTTCATCCTGATGCACAAGGCACAGGCTGACAGCGCAAAGGGCAAGGAAGTGCTGAAGTTCTTCGACTGGGCGTACAAGAATGGCGGCGCGATGGCCACCGAACTGGAATACGTGTCGATGCCCGCACCGGTCGTGAAGCTGGTCCAGGACGCCTGGAAGGCACAGCTGAAGGACGGTACCGGCAAGGCCGTCTGGTAAGGCAGTTCCGGAACATCAAGCCTGGGCGCGCCAGTACCGTAAGGTGATCCCGCGCCCGGCCTCAACAACCCGCAAGGGTACTTGCCTATGAATGCACATCCCTCTTCGGCCGCTGCCCCCATGGCCCCGTCCGAACAGAAATCCGCCGAACAGCAAGCCGCCGCCAAGGCCATGGGTTCCACCATGCGCAAGCAGCGGCTTCAGGATTTCCTGTTCCACAAACTGACGCTCGCGTTTGCCCTGAGCGTGCTGCTGGTCCTGGCAGGCATCATCGTGTCGCTGATCATCGGTGCCTGGCCTGCGCTCAAGGAATTCGGTCCGGCGTTCATCACCACCGTCGAGTGGGACCCGGTCAACGATCAGTTTGGCGCGCTGATCGCCATCGTCGGCACGGTAGCCACCTCGGTCATTGCCTTGCTGATTGCGTTCCCGATCAGCTTCGGCATCGCACTGTTCCTGACTGAAATCTGCCCCGCGGCGCTGCGTCGTCCACTTGGCACCGCGGTGGAACTGCTGGCAGGCGTCCCCAGCATCATCTACGGCATGTGGGGACTGTTCATCTTCGCCCCGCTGTTCGGCGACCATATCCAGCCCATCTTGAAGAAAACCCTCGGCCAGCTGCCCGTCATCGGCCAGCTCTTCCAGGGACCGATGATGGGTATCGGCATCCTGACCGCCGGCCTGATCCTTGCGGTCATGATCATTCCCTTCATTGCCTCGGTGATGCGAGACGTGTTTGAAATCGTCCCCGCCGTGCTCAAGGAATCCGCCTACGGCCTTGGCTGCACGCGGTGGGAAGTGGTGCGCAAGGTCGTGCTGCCGTACACCAAGACCGGCGTGGTCGGCGGCGTCATGCTCGGCCTCGGCCGCGCCCTGGGTGAAACCATGGCGGTCACCTTCGTCATCGGCAACGCGCACAAGCTGTCCTGGTCGCTCTTTGCGCCGGGCAACAGCATCGCGTCCACGCTTGCCAATGAATTCGCCGAAGCCGAATCGACGCTGCACGTGTCGTCGCTGTTTGCGCTCGGCCTGATCCTGTTTGTCATCACCTTCATCGTGCTCACCGCAGCCAAGCTCATGCTGATGGGCCTGTCGCGCCGGGAAGGAGCGAAATCATGAACCCTGTCTACCGCAAACGCCTCTGGACCCATCGTATCGGCATCGCACTCTCCATCGCCGCGATGGCCGTCGGCCTGTTCTTCCTGGCGTGGATCCTCTTCACATTGCTGGTGAAGGGCTTCGGCGCCCTCAGCCTGGCGATGTTTACGCAGACTACGCCGGCGCCCGGCAGCGACGGCGGCGGCCTGATGAATGCTATTTTCGGCAGCCTGCTGATGGTTGGCGCCGCGACGCTGATCAGCACGCCGATCGGCATCCTGGCCGGCATCTACCTGGCCGAATATGGCGAGGAAAGCTGGCTGGCCCAGCTCACGCGCTTCGTCACCGACATCATGCTGTCGGCGCCGTCGATCGTGATCGGCCTGTTTGTTTATGCCATCTACGTCGCTAACGTGAAGCACTTCTCCGGCTGGGCCGGCACCTTCGCGATTTCGCTGATCGCTGTCCCGGTCGTCGTACGCACCACCGACAACATGCTCAAGCTGGTGCCGAGCAGCCTGCGCGAAGCGGCGTTCGCGCTCGGCGCGCCGCGCTGGAAAGTCGCCATGATGGTTCGCCTGCGCGCCGTCAAGGCCGGCGTGATCACCGGCGTGCTGCTGGCCGTGGCCCGCATCTCCGGCGAAACCGCGCCGCTGCTGTTCACCGCCCTGAACAACCAGTTCTTCAGCGCCAACATGAATGCGCCGATGGCCAACCTGCCGGTCGTCATCTTCCAGTTTGCAATGAGCCCCTATGACAACTGGCGCGACCTGGCATGGGGCGGGGCATTGTTGATCACCTTCAGCGTGCTCGGCCTGAACATTCTCTCGCGCACCCTGCTCAGCCAGAAAGCCCCGAACTGACATGAACGATTCCATGACCATGACCGCCGTGAAACCGACGCTCGAAATCTCCGGCCTGAACTTCTTCTACGGCGGGTTCCAGGGCCTGAAGAACATCAACCTTAACGTCTACGAAAAGAAGGTCACGGCCTTCATCGGCCCCTCCGGCTGCGGCAAGTCGACCCTGTTGCGCACGCTGAACCGGATGTACGACCTGTATCCCGGCCAGCGTGCCGAGGGCAAGATCGTCTATAACGGCCGCAACATCCTCGAACCCGGCCAGGACGTCAACATGCTCCGCGCCAAGGTCGGCATGGTGTTCCAGAAGCCGACGCCGTTTCCGATGTCGGTCTATGAGAACATCGCCTTCGGCGTGCGCCTCTACGAAAACCTGTCCAAGGGTGAAATGGATGAACGCGTCGAATGGGCGCTGAAGAAGGCGGCCTTGTGGACCGAAGTGAAGGACAAGCTCAACAAGAGTGGCCTTTCCCTCTCGGGCGGCCAGCAGCAACGCCTGTGCATTGCGCGCAGCGTCGCCGTCAAGCCCGACGTCCTGTTGCTCGACGAGCCGACCTCCGCCCTTGACCCGATTTCAACCGCCAAGATCGAGGAACTGATCGCCGAGCTGAAAGAGGACTACACCATCACCATCGTCACGCACAACATGCAGCAGGCGGCCCGTTGCTCGGACTACACTGCCTACATGTACCTGGGTGAATTGGTGGAATTCGGCGAGACCGACCAGATCTTCATGAATCCGGCGAAGAAGGAAACGCAGGATTACATTACCGGCCGCTTCGGCTGAGACACACAGACACAAGGAGAACCCTATGCCAGGCGACCACTCTTCCAAGGCCTACGACATGGACCTCGAAACCATCCGCTCCAAGGTGCTGACCATGGGCGGCCTGGTGGAAAGCCAGTTCAATGACGCGATGGAATGCTTTCGCGGCGGCGACGTCGTAAAGGCGGAGCAGGTGATCAAGTCGGACGAAAACGTGAACCGCCTCGAAGTGACGCTCGACGACGCGTGCAGCCATCTCATCGTCAAGCGCCAGCCCGCCGCGAACGACCTGCGCACTGTCATGGCGACGCTGAAGGTGATTACCGACCTCGAGCGCATTGGCGACGAGGCGACCAAGATCGCGCGCACCGCTAAGCACCTGCACGAACGCGGCACGGTCGGCGTCCTCAATCATTACGAACTGGTTCGCGTGCTGGCTTCCAACGCGGCGGCTTCCCTGCACGATGCACTGGATGCTTTCGCCCGCCTCGACGAGAAGCAGGCAGCGCGGATCATTGCCGCCGATGAAACGATCGACCACGAGTTCCGCTCGATCACGCGCGCCATGGTGACATTCATGATGGAAGACCCGCGCACGATTTCCGCCGCGCTGGACACGCTATGGGTAGCCAAGGCGGTAGAGCGCATCGGTGACCACGCGAAGAACATCGCCGAGTACGTGATCTATATCGTCGAAGGCAAGGATATCCGTCATACTGACTACGTTTATACGAAGCTGGACAGCAAAGTCTGAATATGGCCGCAGACAAAACTACCATCCTTGTCGTTGAAGACGAACCCGCGATCGTCGAACTCGTCTCCTTCACCCTGAAGGAGGCAGGCTGGAACTGCCTGTCCGTGAGTACGGTGGCCGACGCCTGGGAATTTATCCAGCGCCGTACGCCGCAGATGGTGCTGCTGGACTGGATGCTGCCCGACCAGTCCGGCTTGCGCCTGCTCTCACGCATTCGCGGCGACAGGCAGCTCAACGAACTGCCTGTCATCATGCTGACCGCCAAGAGCATGGAAGAGGACAAGATCGCCGGCCTCGACAACGGCGCCGACGACTACATCACCAAGCCGTTCTCGCCGCGCGAGTTGACGGCGCGCATCAAGGCGCTGTTGCGGCGCAAGGCGCCCGAGCATGCGCAAAGCCTGATGACTGCCGGGGTGGTGACGCTCGACCCGGTCAGTTGCTCCGTCATGCTGCACGGACAGAAGATCGAGATTGGCCACGCGGAATACAAACTGCTCAAATTCTTCCTCGCCCATCCCGAGCGCGTTTTCTCGCGCAGCCAGCTGCTGGACAAGGTGTGGGGCGATCACGTGGTGATCGAGGAACGCACGGTCGACGTGCACGTCCTTCGCCTGCGCAAGGCGCTCAAGGAAGCGGAGTCCCTCATCAAGACAGTGCGCAGTGTAGGATACATGCTGTCCGAGAAATAATTTCCCTGTATGAATCCTCGCCTGCTTTTCTGGATTCCGGCCGGACTGCGCCTGTCCATCGTTCTTGCCGGTGCCGCTGTCTTCTGGTACTTGTTCGGCATGTTCGCCGGCGTCGTCGCCGTGATTGCAGGCCTGCTGATCCTGCTCATCGTCCAACTGCATTACCTCTTCCAGCTATCCCAGTGGCTCGAAGACCCGAACAGCGCCAAGCTTCCCGATGGGTGGGGTGCATGGACGGATATTTTTTCGCGCCTCTATCGCATGCGCCGCGGCGACGAAAAAAACCAGGCCGAGCTGACCGAGTGGCTCACGCGCTTCCGCCAGGCGATGAGCTTGCTGCCCGACGGCGTGGTCATCATGGACGACGTGCTGTTCCTCGAATGGTGCAATCCCGCGGCGGAGAAACACCTCGGCTTGCAGCTCGACCGCGACAAGGGCATGCGCGTCACCAACCTCGTCCGCACGCCGGAGTTCATGGATTACATCATCCTCGGCCGCTACGATGAGCCGCTGACGATCGGATTCAAGGACCGCAAGCTGGTGGTCCAGATCATTCCCTTTGAAAACCGCCGGCAGATCCTCGTCACGCATGACATCACCGATGCGGAGCGCATCGACATGATGCGGCGCGACTTCATCGCCAACGCATCGCACGAGCTGCGCACGCCGTTGACCGTCATCAACGGCTTCCTCGAGATAGCCACGAGCCAGCCCAACCTCGATCCGCAGACGCGCATGTCCCATCTGAAGCTGATGAGCGAACAGGGCCAGCGCATGCAGAACCTGGTCGAGGACATGTTGACGCTGACCCGGCTCGAGTCGGTCGATTATCCCTTGCGTCCGGAGAAAGTGAACATCCGCATGCTGCTGGAGCAGATTGAGCAGGAGGCGGTGGCGCTGTCCGCGGGCCGGCACACGATTTCACTGCAGCTTGGCGGACCGGACCTGAAAGGCGGGACAGAGGAGTTGCGCAGTGCCTTCGGCAATCTCGTCACGAACGCGATCCGCTACACCCCCCAGGGAGGCAAAATCGACATCAGCTGGGAAGACAAGGATTCCGGCCCCCAGTTCGTCGTCCGGGACAACGGCATCGGCATCCGTCCCGAGCATATCGCGCGCCTGACGGAGCGTTTCTACCGCGTGGACAAGGGCCGTTCCCGCGAAACGCAAGGAACCGGCCTGGGGCTCGCGATCGTCAAGCACGTGCTGCTGCGTCACGATGCCACGCTCGTCATCGAATCCGAACCGGAGCAGGGCAGCACCTTCATCGTCAAGTTTTCAAGGAAACTTGTCGCGGAAAGCTGAACTTGCCGTTGGTAAATCACGGGATTTTTGCGCTTCCTGAATGCGGAAGCAGGAGAGGAGGGGACCCGTCTCCGGATCCCCTGGTACGGAGGAATTACTTGTAGCCGACGCGATCGAGGATGCGCTGTGCGGCGACCTGGTTCTTGCCGATGGTCGCGATCGAGATGTTCTCGGCCTTGAACTTGCCCATTTCTTCCAGCGTCGGGTTCTTCGCGACGGCGGAGGAAACAACCGGCCACTCGTTGTTGCCGTTGGCGAAGTAGCCTTGCGCTTCATCGCTCGCCAGGTACTCGAGGAACTTGACCGCGGCTTCACGGTGCGGCGCGTTCTTTGCGACGCCACCGCCGGAAATGTTCAGGTGCGTGCCGGAGGTCTTCTGGTTCGGCCAAACGAAGCCGACCTTGGTCATCATTTCCTTCTCTTCCGGCTTGGTCGAGCGCAGCAGGCGGACATAGTAGTAGGTGTTCGCAACCGCTACGCCGCACTCCCCGGTGGCGACGCCCTTGATTTGGTCGGTGTCGCCGCCGCGCGGGGGACGTGCGAAGTTGTTGACCACGCCTTGCGCCCATTTCTCGGTCTCGGCTTCGCCGTTGCGCTCGATCATCGAACCGATCATGGACAGCATGTAGGGATGCGAGCCCGAGCGGGTGCAGACCTTGCCCTTGTTCTTCGGATCGCCCAGCGACTCGTAAGTTGCGACATCTTCCGGCTTCACGTTTGCCTTGTTATAGACGATGATGCGGCCGCGGGTGGAGAAGCCGTACCATTCGGAACCCTTGCCGTCGTCCTTGCCGCGCAGGTTTGCCGGGATGCGGGAATCCAGCACCTTCGACTTGACTGGCTGGAACAGGCCGTCGATCTGTGCGCGCCACAGACGGGCGGCATCGACCATGAGGATGACGTCAGCCGGGCTGTTCTTGCCTTCGTTCTTGAGGCGCTCCAGCAGGGCGTTGTCGTCCGCTTCGATACGGTTGATCTTGATGCCGGTCTGCTTGGTGAAGTTGGAGTAAAGCTGTTCGTCCGTCTGGTAGTGGCGGGCGGAATAGAGGTTCAGGACGTTTTCCTGAGCGTGTGCGAAACCGGTTGCGGCTACCGCGACGAGGGCGGCGGCAATCTTCGTACGGAGGGTGGGTTTCATTATTTTTCCTTGTTGTGGATGATTTTCAGCCACGCCGAATATAGCAGCTTTTTATTTAAATAGGAATGATTCTCATTAAGGAAGGGCGCATATCCTCCGATACAATGCGCTCTCCATCTTCGTGACACCCTTGTATTGCTTCATGACTCGCATCCCCTTGGTATCTTTCCTGTCGGCCCTCGTCCTGTTCGTTGCCGGTTGCAGCACGCCGCCTGTTTCTTCGCCCGTCACCGCACAACCGTCCACAGCCACGGTCAAGTCCATACGCCCGGTAAAGATCGGGCTCGCGCTCGGCGGCGGCGCCGCGCGCGGGTTTGCACACATCGGGGTCATCAAGGCACTGGAGGCGCAGGGGATCGTTCCCGATCTCGTCGTCGGCACGAGCGCGGGCAGTCTGGTCGGTGCGCTGTACGCGGCTGGCAACAACGGGTTCGCGCTGCACAAGCTCGCCCTTGAAATGGACGAAGCAGCCATTTCCGATTGGTCTGTCCCCATGTTTGCAAAAGCGACCGGCGTACTCAAAGGGGAGGCCTTGCAGAATTACGTGAACAAGACCGTCAATAATGTGCCGCTGGAAAAATTGAAGCTGCCTTTCGGTGCCGTGGCCACCGACTTGAAAAATGGAGAGCCTATCCTTTTCCAGCGCGGGAATACAGGCGCTGCGATCCGTGCCTCTTCGGCAGTGCCTGGCGTCTTCCAACCCGTGCGCATCGGCGAGCGGTCCTACGTCGACGGTGGCCTCGTCTCCCCGGTGCCGGTACGGTTCGCACGCGAAATGGGCGCGGACTTTGTCATTGCCGTCAATATTTCCGCGCAGCCAGACGCGCAGGCCTCAGCCAGTACGCTGGAAGTGCTCTTGCAAACCTTTGCCATCATGGGGCAAAGCATCAACACGTACGAGCTGAAGGATGCGGATGTCGTCATCCAGCCCAGGCTGGGGTCGATGAAGGGAAATGATTTCACCGGCCGGAATACCGCAATCCTTGCCGGGGAGCAGGCGGCATCGGCATTGATGCCGGAGATCAAGCGCAAGCTCGCGGCCAGGCGCGAGCAGTAGGGGTCATTCCGCCTGGTTGATGCGCCGGGCGCCGTTGAAGCGGTTTTTCCAGTAACTCATGTCCATGCTTTCGATACGCACCTGTCCGCCGCCGGATGGCGCATGGATGAACTTGTTGTCGCCGAGGTAGACGCCGACGTGGGAAAAGCCGCGGCGCAAGGTGTTGTAGAACACCAGGTCGCCTGGCTGGAGTTCGTGGGTGTCGATCTTTTCGCCTACCTGGCTGATTTCTACCGACGTACGCGGCAACTCCTTGCCCCACGCTTCCTTGAACAGATAACGCACCAGGCCGCTGCAATCGAGGCCGTTTTCAGGCGTCGTTCCACCATACTTGTAGCGGATGCCGATCAGGCTCATGGCGTGCAGCGCCAGTTCGGACGCCTTGGAAGTAAATCCTTGCAGTTTTGCCAATGCGGTCGGCGGCTCATTCGGCACTGGCTCTGCGGCGAGAGCCGGCATTGCGAGGCACAGCGCGCAGGCGCTTGCACTCAGCAGGTAGCGAATGAAGTGAAACGAAGTTGTCATATTTATAACGATGTGCTGCTTTGACCGCCTCAATGTACGGTAAGCGGGGAGTTGCTGTCAAAATTTGTTACAGGAGGTTATGCTTGTTCGAAAGCGGCTTTTCACCATTTGGCATGACCTCACATACATCGCTGGACCTACCCGTCAAGCCGCGCGTACTGATTGCGGATGATTCGCGTATCGTGCGCGCCACCCTGATCAAGCACATTGAAGGGATGTTCGAGTTCCGCGAGGCGCTCGATGGCGAGCAGGCTTGGGAAACCTTGCTGCTGGATCCGAGCATCCGGGTCGTCATTACCGATTTGACGATGCCCAAGCTGGATGGCTATGGGTTACTCAAGCGCATCCGTGCGTCGAAAGTCAGCCGCATCCGCGATATTCCCGTCGTGGTCGTCTCAGGCAGCGACGAGCGCGAAGAACGGGAGCGCGTCAAGGCGGCAGGCGCGACTGACCTGATCACCAAGGGCATCGGCACGGCGCAGCTTCTGTCCCGTCTTGATATTTTGTCCAAACTTGTCGGCACGCAGCGCGAATTCGAGCGCAGTCTTGAAACACTGCTCAAGGACGCGGCGTCCGGCCCGCAAATCCCATTGCTGTCATCCGACGAACTGTCGGAGCAGGCGGACAAGCAGCTCGCGCAGGCCGCCGTAGGGAAGAAAAACTTCGTCGTACTGAATGTCCGCATCGGCATCCGCCATGTCGCCCTGGAAGGTGTCGCGGCGCTTCCTCCATCTAGCGTTGTCGACGCGATAGGGCAGTTGCTTCTCCGGACTGTTAGAGGGAGTGACCTCGTGGCCAAAACCGGCGATGCGGATTTCACCCTCGTCACCAGCGGTATCAATCGCGAGGCGGCGCGCATTTTCGCACAGAGGGTTTGCAGCGCCATCAGCAATGCTCACCTTGTGAAGGATAGTGATATGTCCTTTGGTGCGAGCTGCGGGCTGGTTGCAATCAATGCTGTTGAAACAAGCGTGAACCTGCCGGCGTTATGTGACCTCGCCGCTCGCCGGGCCAGTCTCGGCATGAACCAGGCCGTTGCCGGCGTCGTCGGACAGGAAGAGCAAGACGCCCTTGAGCGAGGGGAAACAGCGTTCGTTCGCGTCTCGGCGCCGGCAGACACCGCCACAAAAATCGAGTCCCCCGACCTTGCAACCCTGGTGCAATGGGTAAAAGAGGGGCGGCGCGAGGAAGTCCTGCCGCACATCGGAAAGCTGCCCAAGGAATTGCAGCCGCTGCTCGAACTTCTCCTCAGACAGCGCACGTAGAAATACGGAGGCGGGCACGTAACACCTGCCGTACAATGCGGGCTTCATTGAAGGAGACATCATGCAATCCAGACAAGTGCTTACCCTCGACGACGCCCGCGCAATCGCTGCAGCTGCGGAAGCTGAAGCAAAGGCAAACAACTGGGCCGTGACCATTGCGGTGGTGGACGACGGCGGGCACCTGCTGTGGTTGCAGCGCCTCGACAACGCGGCCCCGATTTCTGCCCATATTGCGCCGGCGAAAGCGCGTACCGCGGCACTTGGCCGTCGCGAAACCAAGGTGTATGAAGACATGATCAACAACGGCCGCGTCTCCTTCCTCAGCGCGCCGGAATTCGAAGGCATGCTCGAAGGCGGTGTTCCCGTCATCGTCAACGGCCATTGCGCCGGCGCGGTTGGCGTGTCGGGCGTGAAGTCGTCGGAAGACGTGCAAATTGCCCGCGCAGGCATTGCTGCGTTGAAGATCTGACACGGGTTTTCGCAGCCCCTGATCCCGGCGGATCGGGGGCTGCCGCCGACGCCTTACCACAAACTTACAAATTTGCAGCGCAGGGCGTTCTCGGCTATAATCTTGGGGTTTAACTAAATTCACCCGCCGTAGCGCATACCCCTTCCATTTCCGTCCCAAAAAGACCCGCGACAGCCAGCGCAAGCCGTTTGGTCGACGGTCGTTCTGGCGCGGCGCAGCGGCGGTAAACATCTCAGGAGTTACCCTTGCTGCCTTTTTTTTCTGGCCAATCAGTTCCGGCCATCCTTGCGCTCGCAGACGGGTCTATCTTTCAGGGTTTTTCCATCGGTGCTCCCGGTCATACGATCGGTGAAGTCGTGTTCAACACGGCCATGACCGGCTACCAGGAAATCCTGACGGACCCCAGCTACAGTCGCCAGATCGTCACCCTCACTTATCCGCACATCGGCAACGTCGGCGTCAACGAAGAAGACGTCGAAGCAAGCAAGATCCACGCTGCCGGCCTGATCATCAAGGACCTGCCGCTGCTGGTCTCGAACTTCCGTTCCCAGCGCAGCCTGTCCGATTACCTGAAGGCGGAAAACGTCGTCGGCATCGCCGGCATCGACACCCGCAAACTGACCCGCATCCTGCGTGAAAAGGGCGCACAGAACGGCGCCATCGTCGCCGGCGAATCGGCAAGCGCGGAAGAGGCGCTCGCGCTGGCGAAGTCCTTTCCCGGCTTGGCCGGTATGGACCTGGCAAAGGTCGTCTCGACCGCCAAGTCCTACGTGTGGAATGAAACCGAGTGGAAGCTCGGCAGCGGCTATGGCAAGCTGGACAACCCGAAATTCCACGTCGTCGCCTTCGACTACGGCGTCAAGTACAACATCCTGCGCATGCTCGCCGAGCGCGGCTGCAAGGTCACCGTCCTGCCGGCGCAAGCCAGCGCAGCAGACGCGCTGGCGCTGAACCCGGACGGCATCTTCCTGTCCAACGGCCCTGGCGATCCGGAACCCTGCGATTACGCAATCGCGGCGTCGAAAGAGCTGATCGAGCGCGGCATCCCGACGTTTGGCATCTGCCTTGGCCACCAGATCATGGCGCTGGCTTCCGGTGCGAAGACGCTGAAGATGAAATTCGGCCACCATGGCGCGAACCACCCGGTGCAGGACCTCGACACCAAGCAGGTGATGATCACCTCGCAAAACCACGGCTTCGCCGTCGATGTCGACACGCTGCCGTCCAACTGCCGCGTCACCCATGTCTCGCTGTTCGACGGTTCGCTGCAAGGTTTTGCGCGCACCGACAAGCCCGCGTTCTGCTTCCAGGGCCACCCGGAAGCTTCGCCCGGCCCGAATGACATCGCCCCCCTGTTCGATCGCTTCGTGGCGATGATGGAGAAACACAAAAATGCCTAAGCGCACAGACATTAAAAGCATCCTGATCATTGGCGCCGGCCCGATCATCATCGGCCAGGCGTGCGAATTCGACTACTCCGGCGCGCAGGCATGCAAGGCCCTCCGTCAAGAGGGTTACAAGGTCATCCTGGTCAACAGCAACCCGGCGACCATCATGACCGACCCGGAGATGGCCGACGTCACCTATATCGAGCCGATCACCTGGCAGGTCGTCGAGCGCATCATCGACAAGGAACGTCCTGACGCGATCCTCCCGACCATGGGCGGACAGACCGCGCTCAACTGCGCACTCGACCTGCATCGCAACGGCGTGCTGACCAAGTACGGCTGCGAACTCATCGGTGC
This sequence comes from Noviherbaspirillum sp. ST9, assembly GCF_048799745.1. Taxonomy (NCBI): domain Bacteria; kingdom Pseudomonadati; phylum Pseudomonadota; class Betaproteobacteria; order Burkholderiales; family Oxalobacteraceae; genus Noviherbaspirillum; species Noviherbaspirillum sp. ST9. The sequence goes on from NZ_JBLWFR010000003.1 coordinate 326,877, forward strand.
GACCCCGGAAGCGATCGACAAGGCGGAAGACCGCCTGAAGTTCAAGAATGCAATGACCAAGATCGGCCTCGGTTCCGCACGTTCCGGTGTCTCGCACACGATGGAAGAATCGTGGGCGGTGCAGAAGGAAATCGGCTTCCCGGTCATCATCCGTCCGTCCTTTACCATGGGCGGCACCGGCGGCGGCATCGCTTACAACCCGGAAGAATTCGAAACCATCTGCAAGCGCGGCCTCGAAGCCTCGCCGACTTCCGAACTCCTGATCGAGGAATCCCTGATCGGCTGGAAAGAGTACGAGATGGAAGTCGTCCGCGACAAGAAGGACAACTGCATCATCGTCTGCTCGATCGAAAACCTCGACCCGATGGGCGTGCACACCGGCGACTCGATCACCGTCGCTCCTGCGCAGACCCTGACGGACAAGGAATACCAGATCATGCGTAACGCCTCCCTGGCGGTGCTGCGCGAGATCGGCGTCGACACCGGCGGCTCCAACGTGCAGTTCGCGGTCAATCCGAAGGACGGCCGCATGATCGTCATCGAGATGAACCCGCGCGTCTCGCGTTCGTCGGCACTGGCCTCCAAGGCAACCGGTTTCCCGATCGCCAAGGTCGCAGCCAAGCTGGCCGTCGGCTTCACGCTCGACGAGCTGCGCAATGAAATCACCGGCGGCGCGACCCCGGCATCCTTCGAGCCGAGCATCGACTACGTGGTCACCAAGGTGCCGCGTTTCGCGTTCGAGAAATTCCCGACCGCCGACAGCCACCTGACCACCCAGATGAAGTCGGTGGGCGAGGTGATGGCGATCGGTCGCACCTTCCAGGAATCGTTCCAGAAGGCCCTGCGTGGCCTCGAAGTCGGCGTCGACGGCATGAACGAAAAGACCAAGGATCGCGAGACCATCGAAGAGCAGCTTGGCGAACCTGGCCCGGAACGCATCTGGTACGTGGGCGACGCCTTCGCGCAAGGCTTCTCGCTGGAAGAAGTGCAGCAGCTCACGCACATCGACCCCTGGTTCCTCGTGCAGATCAAGGAAATCGTCGATATCGAACTCTGGCTGGAAACCCAGTCGCTGGACGCGCTCGACAAGTCCACGCTGTTCAAGCTCAAGCAGAAGGGTTTCGCAGACCGCCGCATGGCGAAACTGCTGAAGACGACCGACAAGGCAATCCGCGACAAGCGCCGCGAGCTGGGCGTGCGTCCGGTCTACAAGCGCGTCGATACCTGCGCCGCCGAGTTCGCGACCAAGACCGCGTACATGTACTCGACCTACGATGAAGAGTGCGAATCGCAGCCGACCAACAAGAAGAAGATCATGGTTCTTGGCGGTGGTCCCAACCGCATCGGCCAAGGCATCGAGTTCGACTACTGCTGCGTGCACGCCGCGCTGGCGATGCGCGACGACGGTTACGAGACCATCATGGTCAACTGCAACCCGGAAACCGTGTCGACCGACTATGACACGTCCGACCGCCTGTACTTCGAGCCGCTGACGCTGGAAGACGTGCTGGAAATCGTCGACAAGGAAAAACCGTACGGCGTGATCGTCCAGTACGGCGGCCAGACTCCGCTGAAGCTGGCACTCGACCTGGAAGCCAATGGTGTGCCCATCGTCGGCACCTCGCCAGACATGATCGACGCGGCTGAAGACCGCGAGCGTTTCCAGAAGCTGCTGCAAGAGCTCGGCCTGCGCCAGCCGCCGAACCGAACCGCGCGTACCGAAGAAGAAGCACTGCGCCTGGCACAGGAAATCGGCTACCCGCTGGTGGTCCGCCCGTCCTACGTGCTGGGTGGCCGTGCGATGGAAATCGTCCACGAGCAACGCGATCTCGAGCGCTACATGCGCGAAGCAGTCAAGGTCTCCAATGATTCCCCGGTGCTGCTCGACCGCTTCCTGAATGACGCGATCGAAGTCGACGTGGACTGCCTGTCCGACGGCCAGCGGACCTTCATCGGTGGCGTGATGGAACACATTGAACAGGCAGGCGTGCACTCCGGCGACTCCGCGTGCTCGCTGCCGCCGTACTCCCTGTCCAAGGAAACCATCGAGGAATTGAAGCGCCAGACCTCGCTGATGGCAAAGGGACTGAACGTCGTCGGCCTGATGAACGTGCAGTTCGCCATTCAGCAGCAGGAAGTGGATGGCCAGTTGAAGGACATCGTTTTCGTGCTGGAAGTCAACCCGCGTGCATCGCGTACCGTTCCGTACGTGTCGAAGGCAACCGGCCTGCAACTGGCGAAGATCGCCGCACGCTGCATGGTCGGCCAGTCGCTGGATAGCCAAGGCATCAAGAACGAGGTCGTGCCCGAGTACTACAGCGTCAAGGAAGCCGTCTTCCCGTTCAACAAGTTCCCCGGCGTGGACACCATCCTCGGCCCGGAAATGAAGTCGACCGGTGAAGTCATGGGCGTGGGCAAGACCTTCGGCGAAGCCTTCGTGAAGTCGCAGCTCGGCGCTGGCGTCAAGCTGCCGAAGTCCGGCAAGGTCTTCCTGAGTGTCAAGAACAGCGACAAGCCGCGCGCCGTGCAGGTTGCAAAGGACTTGGTCGAACTGGGCTTCTCGCTGGTTGCAACCAAGGGCACGGCGGCAGCAATCAGCGCGGCAGGTATTCCGGTGGCTCCAGTCAACAAGGTCGTAGAAGGCCGTCCGCACGTTGTCGACATGATCAAGAACAACGAGATTGTCATGGTCATCAACACGGTGGAAGAAAAGCGTACGGCGATCACCGATTCCCGTGCGATCCGTACTTCCGCATTGTTGGCGCGCGCGACAACCTACACAACCATCGCTGGAGCAGAGGCTGCGGTCGAGGGCATGCGCCATCTGGACGAGTTGCACGTCTACGATTTACAAGGCCTGCATAAGTCTTTACACTAAACCTCCAACAGTTAAACGTTTGCCACAGAGGTCACAGACGATCCCGGGTTTCCCGGGGTTATTTGTGACCTCTGTGGTTTTCATTTTGTCTACAGAACTTATGAGCACAGTACCGATTACCAAGCGCGGCGCAGAAATGCTGAAGGAAGAACTGCACCGCCTCAAGACCAAGGACCGTCCGGCCGTCATCAATGCGATCTCGGAAGCGCGCGCCCAGGGCGACCTGTCCGAAAATGCCGAATACGATGCCGCCAAGGAGCGCCAGGCCTTCATCGAAGGCCGCATTGCGGAATTGGAAGGCAAGCTGGGTGCGGCACAGATCATCGATCCGACCGTGCTGGATGCGGAAGGCCGTATCGTGTTCGCCTCGACCGTGGATCTCGAGGACCTCGAATCCGGCAACAAGGTGACTTACCAGATCGTCGGCGAGGATGAGGCTGACCTGAAGGAATTGAAGATTTCCATCACATCCCCGATCGCTCGCGCCTTGATCGGCAAGTACGCCGGCGACGTCGTGGAGGTCAATGCGCCTTCCGGCATCCGCGAATACGAAGTCCTCGAAGTCCGCTACATCTGATTCCATGGTTGCCGCCCGCGTCCGCATGCTGCTGGCGACCCTGTGGGTCGGAAGCATGTGGACGATTGGTTACATCGTAGCGCCCACACTGTTTGCCACACTTGCGGACAGGATGCTCGCGGGAATGATCGCAGGGAGGCTTTTCAGGATCGAGGCGTGGGTGTCCCTCGTCGGGGCCATCGCTTTGATCGCGCTGGTCTATAGGGACAGTGGCGTTGATGCCAAGGGGCGCAAGCACCTCCTGTGGATCCTGTTTGGAATGCTCACCTGCACACTGGCCGGTTATTTTGGTTTGCAACCGTTCATGGAAGCGCTGAAGGCGTCCGCCGCAGGCGGCATGATGGATGCCGAAGCACGCTCAAGGTTCGGAATGCTGCACGGGATTGCGAGCGTCTTTTATCTCATCCAGAGCATCCTCGGCGGGCTTCTCGTCTGGAAGCTGCGCTAGGCGCAGTGCGGAGGAGGGGCCGCAGCGCCAGGCGTTGCGGCTGTTTGATCAGGCCTTGCTGGCCGTCGACTTCTTCGACGTGCCCACACGCTTCTTCGCCCGCTTGATGCTGCCGCCAGCGGTCACGCGCTCATTGCCTTTCAGCAGAACCTTTGTCACGGACGGCCGCTTGGTGCCGGACGCGCTGGCCTTGACGATCGTAACCTCACGCAGCCCTTTGCCACGCTTCTCGCTACGCTCTTTCTGGGTTTCTTTTTGCGGGCGGTAAAGCACGAGCAGCTTGCCAATGTGCTGGATCGGAGCGGCATCGAGCTTTTCGCAGATCGTTTCGTAGATCTCGATGCGGGCTTCGCGGTCATCCCCGAAGACGCGGACCTTGATGAGGCCATGGGCATCCAGGCTGGTGTCGATTTCCTTCAGCACTGCCGGCGTGAGGCCGGCGTCGCCGATGATGACGACCGGATTGAGAGCGTGGGCTTCGGAGCGAAGCGCGCTGCGCTCTGCGGGTGTCAATTTCAGCATGATTAATATTCCCTTAAAAGCGGTATTCTACGCGAATGGCAAAGAACAAATTCAACAAAAACTGGCTGCACGACCACATCAACGATCCTTACGTGAAGCTGGCACAAAAGGACGGCTATCGCGCGCGTGCGGTCTACAAGCTCAAGGAAATCGATGAAGGCGAAAAGCTGATCAAGCCGGGGCAGGTCATCGTGGATCTCGGCTGCGCACCGGGAAGCTGGTCACAATACGTGCGCAATAAGCTGGCAGGAAAAGAGGGTGGCGGAATCAACGGCACCATCATCGGACTCGATATGCTGCCGATGGACCCGATCGCCGACGTGCATTTCATACAAGGCGATTTCCGCGAGGACGAAGTACTGGATCAGCTGGAGCAGGTTCTGGAAGGGCGCAAGGTGGATCTCGTGCTGTCCGACATGGCGCCCAACCTCTCTGGAGTGGCTATCGCGGATGCCGCACGCGTGGAGCACATCATTGACCTCGCCATTGATTTTGCGCGCGCGCATATGAAACCTTCCGGGGCACTCCTCGTCAAATGTTTCAACGGCACGGGGTTTAACGAAATTCTCGGAAAGTTCCGGGATGAGTTCAAGGTGGTCGCCCAGAAGAAGCCCAAGGCCAGCAGGGACAAGTCGTCCGAAATCTTCTTGCTTGGCAAAGTACTGAAAAACCCTTCTTGATTGCAACTTTTGTAGATTGCCGTTCTGGCAACACTTGATAAATCCGATTCTGCCCGCATCTCGTCTACGGTCATATCGCCGTGTCTCGCGACCCCTTGCAACTTGTTCCGAGTGACAATTGCGCCAATTTTGCCTTGGATCATCCTCCAATCTGCCGAAATATTCAGGCTGGCAAGCGCAGGTTAATGCGGGTAGAATCAATTTTACAAGTAATGTAAACGGGCGCTTTTGCGTCTAAGGAGTTCTAGTGAACAACATGTTTTCGAAAGCCGCCATCTGGGTTGTCATCGCCCTGGTGCTGTTCACCGTCTTCAAGCAGTTCGACGGCAGGACACTGGCGGGAGGCGCAACGCCTATTCCCTACTCGGACTTCCTGGACGAAGTAAAAGCCCGTCAAATCCGCGAAGCCACCATCGAAGACCGCACGATCATTGCCACGACCAACGATGGCAAGCGCATCAAGACCGCTGTGACCTATCTTGACCGCGGCCTCATTGGCGACCTTGTGAACAACGGCGTGAAGTTCGACGTCAAGCAGCCGGAAGAGCAGTCCTTCCTGTCGCAAGTCTTCATTTCCTGGTTCCCGATGCTGCTGTTGATCGGCGTCTGGGTATTCTTCATGCGCCAGATGCAGGGTGGCGGCAAGGGCGGCGCATTCTCGTTTGGCCGCTCCAAGGCACGCATGCTGGATGAGGCCAGCAATACGGTCACCTTTGCCGACGTTGCAGGTTGCGATGAAGCGAAAGAGGAAGTGCAGGAACTCGTGGACTTCCTGCGCGACCCGACGAAGTTCCAGAAGCTCGGCGGACGCATTCCGCGCGGTGTGCTGATGGTCGGCCCGCCTGGTACGGGTAAGACGCTGCTCGCACGCGCAATTGCCGGCGAAGCGAAGGTTCCGTTCTTCACCATCTCCGGTTCCGACTTCGTTGAAATGTTCGTCGGTGTCGGCGCTTCGCGCGTTCGCGACATGTTTGAAAATGCGAAGAAGCATTCTCCCTGCATTATCTTCATCGACGAAATCGACGCTGTCGGTCGCCATCGCGGTGCCGGCCTCGGCGGCGGTAACGACGAGCGCGAGCAGACTTTGAACCAGTTGCTGGTCGAGATGGACGGCTTTGAAGCCAACTCCGGCGTGATCGTGATTGCCGCAACCAACCGTGCCGACGTGCTCGACAAGGCATTGTTGCGTCCGGGTCGTTTCGACCGTCAGGTGATGGTCGGCCTGCCCGATATCCGCGGCCGCGAACAGATCCTGTATGTGCATATGCGCAAGGTGCCCATCGCGCCGGACGTCAAGGCCGACATCCTGGCGCGCGGCACCCCGGGTTTTTCCGGTGCTGACCTCGCCAATCTGGTGAATGAAGCCGCCCTGTTTGCAGCCCGCCGCAACAAGCGGCTGGTTGAAATGCAGGACTTCGAAGACGCCAAGGACAAGATCGTGATGGGCCCGGAACGCAAGTCCGCCGTCATGCGCGAGGAAGAGCGCCGCAATACGGCGTACCACGAGTCTGGCCACGCTGTCGTTGCGAAGCTGTTGCCGAAGGCCGATCCGGTCCACAAGGTCACGATCATGCCGCGGGGCTATGCACTTGGCCTGACATGGCAGCTGCCTGAGCATGACCGCGTGAACATGTACAAGGACAAGATGCTGGAAGAAATCGCCATCCTGTTCGGTGGCCGCATTGCAGAAGAGATCTTCATGCACCAGATGTCCACGGGCGCATCGAACGATTTCGAGCGTGCAACGAAGCTGGCGCGTGCGATGGTGACGCGTTATGGCATGTCCGAAACACTGGGCACCATGGTCTACGAAGACAGTGAGCAGGATGCTTACTTCGGCCGCATGAGTTCGAAGACGGTATCCGAAGCGACGCAGCAGAAGGTGGACCAGGAAATTCGCTCAATCCTCGATGCACAATACGTGTTGTCGCGTCGTCTGCTCGAAGAGAACAAGGACAAGGTCGAAGTCATGGCCAAGGCCTTGCTCGATTGGGAAACGCTCGACGCAGACCAGATCAACGACATCATGGAAGGCCACGAGCCGCGTCCGCCGAAGGCTGGCGTGCCGGCCAAGCGTTCCGCGTCCGACAATACGTCGGGCGGGGTCTCCCCGAATGCGACCGCGCCTGCATAACGTCTAGCTGCTCTCCGATGTCTGTTCAACAAGGGTGAGGATTATTCCTCGCCCTTTTTGTTTGCCTGAAATGAAGACCAAGCACTTTCAATGCGGCCGGTTTCGCTTTCCGCTGACACCCGGGCAGTCGAGGCCACTGGTGATGGGGATACTGAATGTTACTCCGGATTCCTTTTCCGACGGAGGGCAGTTCCACTCCATCGACCTTGCCTTGACGCGCGCCGAGCAGATGCTTGCCGATGGTGTCGACATCATTGACATTGGTGGCGAGTCCAGCCGGCCCGGCGCGCAACCGCTTCCGCTGGAAGAGGAATTGCGACGCGTGATGCCCGTCCTCTTTGCCTTGCGCGACTGCGGAAAGCCGTTGTCCATCGATACCTACAAACCTGAAGTCATGCGTGAAGCACTGCTGGCAGGCGCCGATATGATCAACGACATCAATGGTTTCCGCGCGGAAGGGGCGTTGACTGCAGTCAACCAGAGCGACTGCGCGTTGTGTATCATGCACATGCAGAAAGACCCACTCACCATGCAGCACAGCCCGCAGTATGCGGATGTGACGCGCGACGTTACGCAATTCCTGCAAGAGCGTCGCGCCGCGATGGAAGAGGCAGGCATCGACCGTTCCAGGATATGTGTGGATCCGGGCTTCGGCTTTGGAAAAACAGTCGACCACAATCTTGCACTTCTCCGCAACATGGAGAGAATGGCGGAAGAGACCGGCGTGCCTGTGCTCGCGGGAGTCTCGAGAAAGTCGATGATCGGCGCAATCACCGGCCGCCCGGTTGAGCAGCGCCTTGCCGGAAGTCTCGCCGCAGCGTTGGCTGCGGTTGCCCACGGTGCGGCGATCATCCGGGTGCACGACGTTGCGGAAACCGTCGATGCGCTGAAGGTATGGGCAGCGGTTGAACAGTCAAAACAGGGATAAAACATGACGCGTAAATATTTCGGTACCGACGGCGTACGCGGCCGTGTCGGTGTGCTTCCGATTACTCCTGATTTCGTGATGAAGCTTGGCTATGCAGCCGGAAAGGTGCTGGCACAAGCGGAGACGAGCAGCAGCAAGCCTGTGGTGTTGATCGGCAAGGACACGCGCATTTCAGGTTATATGCTGGAAGCCGCCCTCGAAGCCGGCTTCGCCGCTGCCGGCGTCGATGTCATGCTCGCGGGCCCCATGCCCACGCCGGCCATTGCCTATCTCACACGTGCACTGCGCCTCTCCGCGGGTGTCGTGATATCAGCCTCGCACAATCCCTTTGATGACAACGGCATCAAGTTTTTCTCGGCCTCCGGCAACAAGCTTCCTGATTCGGTCGAGGCTGATATCGAAGCGCTGCTGGAAGGCCCGATGGACTGCGTGTCCTCGGAAAAATTCGGCAAGGCCAAACGCTTGTTCGATGCGCAGGGGCGTTACATTGAATTCTGCAAGAGCACCTTTCCGAATGAGTTGGACCTCAAGGGGCTGAAGATCGTCGTGGATTGCGCGCACGGCGCGGCATACCATATCGCCCCCGACGTGTTCCATGAGCTTGGCGCGGAAGTTGTGGCCATCGGCAACCAGCCGAACGGCCTGAACATCAATGACGGCGTCGGTGCAACCGCGCCTGCCGCCTTGTCGGCTGCAGTAAAGGAGCACAAGGCGGACCTTGGCATTGCGCTCGACGGTGACGCCGACCGCCTGCTGATGGTGGATGCCACCGGACGCACGTACAACGGCGACGAATTGCTATATGTGATGGTAAAGGACCGCATGGCGACCACGCCGGTTTCCGGTGTCGTGGGTACCCTCATGACCAACATGGCACTCGAAGTGGCACTGAAGCAGATGGGAGTCGGCTTCGCGCGTGCAAAGGTTGGTGATCGCTACGTGCTCGAGGTCCTGCAGGAGCGCGGATGGTTGATCGGTGGTGAGGGTTCGGGCCACCTGCTGTTCCTGGACAAGCACACGACCGGCGACGGCATTGTGTCGGCGCTGCAGATCTTGTCTGCATTGAAGCGGAGCGGCCGCACGCTGGCCCAGGCGACTGCCGACCTTGTCCTCTTCCCGCAATCGCTCGTCAACGTCAAGGTTGCCCCCGGATTTGACTGGCAAAAAAATGGCGCTGTCGTCGCGGAAAAGGAGGTCGTCGAGGCTGAGTTGGGCGACAATGGCCGTGTCCTGATTCGCGCATCCGGGACAGAGCCTCTCGTACGTGTCATGGTCGAGGCGCGCGATGCGGATGACGCGGGACGCATGGCGCGGCGCATTGCCGACAAGCTCGCAGCGTGATCCGCACGGAAAAGGGAAGGGTGGACACCGGCTGCGCTTCCTCAACTTTTTTCATCCTGCCTGCAATAAATTGACCGGAGTGCCTCGGGCCGGTATGATGCAGGTCTCTCGGGGCGTAGCGCAGCCTGGTAGCGCACCTGATTTGGGATCAGGTGGTCGGACGTTCGAATCGTCTCGCCCCGACCAGAATTCGTTCAAACGCGGATTCTCTGGTAGATTTACCGAGAACCGCTTCTCATTCCTTTCCCTTCTATATTCCTCCTGCGTTGCGCGGATTCGCCAACGCTTCGTCACCTATCCTGTGCTGCACGATAAACCTAGGCACCACGCGTTAGTTGCTGGCAAAATGTGCTTCTAGGGAACATCTTGCGGTAACCTTTTCGTAAATCTTCGTCGTCTTGCTGCGCCGAGCTCGCCGTAGCACGCGCAGACCGCAAATTGTCCGGATACCATCAATCATGCGAATGGGAAAGCCCGTGGCATCTGTCGAAATTCCAACGCGTTTGATGCGCGCGCGCGGGGCGGCCGAATGAAGAAGCTCGAGGAACTGGTTGACCTGATCTCCACCGAGATCGGCCTGGACCTCGGCGACATTGCCAGGCGCAGGGATGCGCTGGAGATCCGGGACGAAGACGTGGCGCGTCTGCGCAGCGTGCACTCCCGGCTGAAGCCGTTTCAAAAGCAGCTTGTCGCTTCCTTTCACGATTACCTGTTCAGGTTCCCCGAGCTCAAGGCCATGCTTGGAGATCCACTCAAGGTCGAGCGCTTGAGGCTTGCGCAAATCGCCTATTTCGATCGCCTCACTGCGGGCGACTATGACGCTGGCTATGTGAAGGACCGGCTGCGTGTCGGCATCGTGCACCAGATGATTTCCCTGGAGCCGAAGTGGTATGTCGGCGCCTACCGGAAGTATCTGGCGGAACTCATCCCCGTTCTTTCCACCCTGTTCAAAGATGACCAGGAGGAGTTTTTCCGCACCTACGACGCCATCCTGAAAGTAGTCTGCTTCGACATGGTGCTGGCGCTCGACACGTATTTCCAGGCGGATCGCGACGAAATCGTGCGCGTCAAGAATTACGCCGAGCAGATCATTGCTTCGATGCCTTCCGGGCTCATGGTCGTGGATGCCGACCTGAAGATACGTTCGATCAATCACGCGATGTGCAGCATGTTCAAGGTCCGGCAGGATACGGACGTCCTTGGGCAATCACTGACCTCCGTGGTCTGGAGCCGACAATTGACCGAGCGGTTGAAACAGTCGCTTGTCAACGGCGACGAAACCGTCGATCTGCAGGTAAGCGTGTCTGACGAAGGGGGAAAGCGCTACTTTGAGTTTCACCTGTCGACAGCGTTGTTGAGACAGGAAAACGTTCTGCTCCTGATGGCACAGGAGACGACGGAGCGGGTGCGTTCGCAGGAGGAGCTGCGGAGGTTTCGCACGGCGCTCGACAGTTCCATCGACGCGATCTATCTGATCGACCGAGAGGAAATGCGTTTCATTGATGCAAACGAAACCGCATTGGAGACGCTGGGTTACAGCCATCAAGAGTTGCTGCGGCTCGGCCCGCAGGACCTCAAGCCCGACGAGGGTGAGCTCGAACGCATCCACCGGCGCTTTGACGAGGTCATCCAGTCCGGCAACAAGACAGGCATGATCGAAACCGTCCATCAGCGCAAGGATGGCTCGCGACTGCCAGTGGAAGTCTATCTGCGCGCAGTGCAATCCGAGGGGAGGCAGTTGCTGGTGGCGGTGGTTCGCGACATTACCGAACGCGTCGCAGCGGAGGCAGTACTACGTGAAAGCGAGGAGCGCTTCCGTGTGGCGTTCAACCAGGCTGCCGTCGGTCTCGCGCATGTGGCACCGGACGGGCGCTGGTTGATGGTCAACAACAAGCTGTGCGAGATCGTCGGCTACTCGCGCACGGAATTGCTCGGCATGGGCTTCCAGGACATCACCCATCCCGAGGACCTCGTGTCCGACTGGGCACTGGCGCGCCGCATGATCGCCGGCGAGCTGGATGAAAAAACGCGCGAGAAGCGCTACCGTCACAAGAACGGCTACTACATCTGGATCAACCTTACCAGTTCGATGGTGCGCGATGAAGACGGTAATCCGAAGTACTACAGTACGGTGGTGGAAGACATCTCGCGCCGCAAGCAGATCGAAGAGGAGCTGCTTCACCTGGCCAACCACGATGCGCTGACCAGCCTTCCGAATCGTTCGCTGCTGCTCGACCGCCTGGGGCAGGCGCTCCTGTTCGCCGGGCGCTCAAAGGGGCAAGTGGCGGTCATGCTGATCGATCTGGACCGATTCAAGAATATCAACGACAGCCTGGGTCACGAGGTCGGCGACAAGATCATTGTCGAAATCGCCCGCAGGCTCTCCACATGCGTTCGCGCCGGCGACACCATTGCGCGCCTGGGCGGCGACGAGTTCGTGCTGATCCGGCCGGACGTCGCGCGCGAAGATGCAGTGGCAATCATGGCGCAGCAAATCCTCGAGGCGCTTGCACGGCCGATGTCCATTCAGGGGCACGAGTTCTATCCGACGGGTAGCATCGGGGTTAGCATGTATCCCAAGGATGGCCAGGACGGCCCGACTTTGCTCAAGAATGCGGACACGGCGATGTACCGTGCGAAGGATGCCGGGAGAAACAACTTCCAGTTCTATGCGCACGAAATGAATTCAAGGGCGCTGGACCGCCTCAAGCTCGAGACCGGGCTACGCCGCGCGCTCGAGCGCGACGAGTTCGTCCTGCATTACCAGCCGCAGATGCATATTGCTTCAGGGCGCGTGACGGGCGCGGAGGCGCTTCTGCGCTGGGAACCGCCGGGGCAGCCAATGGTTTTTCCCGGAGATTTCATTCCGATTGCCGAGGAAACCGGCCTGATTGTCGCGATGGGGGAATGGGTGCTGCGCCGAGCCTGCGAGCAGAAACGGAAGTGGCACGATGGCGGTCTGTTCCCGGACTTGCGCATTGCCGTCAATCTCTCTGCGCGCCAGTTCAAGCAGCAGGATATCGTCAAGATGGTGTCGCAGACTCTGGACGAGACGCGCTGCCGTCCGGAGTGGCTCGAACTCGAGATTACCGAAAGCGTCGTGATGGAAAGCCCCGAGGCGGCGGCGGAAACCCTGCACAAGCTCAGCGCGATGGGTGTGCATCTCTCGATCGATGATTTTGGCACCGGTTATTCGAGTCTGAGCTATCTGAAGCGATTTCCCATTGACGCGCTGAAGATCGACAAATCCTTTGTCCGGGATATCAGCGTCGATGCTGACGACGCGGCGATTGCCAAGGCGGTGATTGCGCTCGCGCACAGTCTGAAGCTTCTCGTCATTGCCGAGGGCGTGGAAACGCCAGAGCAGCTCGACTTTCTGCGCGCGCAGGACTGCGATGCCATGCAAGGGTATTACCTGGGGCGGCCAATGCCGGTCGAAAAATTCGAATTCTTCATGCGCGAGGGCAAACACTAATTGCGCCGGTCATTGAAACCGATTGCCGTTAGATGTAATATCCGCAAGCCTCGTTTCCGGTACGGTTGCACCTCGGCGTGCCGCTTTCTGTTCCGGACGCAATCACGCTGCCCATAGCTCAGTTGGATAGAGCAACGGCCTTCTAAGCCGTAGGTCGCAGGTTCGACTCCTGCTGGGCAGGCCACCGTCATTGCCGCTTTTCTCTCTCCAGTTCAAGCACGCGCGAATCGCCCCATTCGTGCTGATTCCAAGCGTATAATATTTCCCAAGAGAAATCCTCGAACTGCTGCGGCCCGAGCACATCGATGCCTGAAGAACATGTCATCACGTCGGTCAACAAGTACTATCTCGACAAGGTCCTGAGCCTCGCCGAGCAGGCTGATATCACGGCAACCGAGGACATTTTTGACGCACGGGGAATGAAGCTCGTTGCAAAAGGCGCAAGGATTTCGCGCGGATTGCAGGAACGCCTCACGATGCGCAAGCTGAGCAAGCCGTTCGAATCCAGCATCGCGGTCGAATCCGGCGTCAACATTGATCTCATTGCGGAGGAAGCGCAGCGCATCGCCGACAGTGTTGAGCCTGTGCGTTCCATCATGCGCACCGTCACCGGCGGCGTGTCGCCCTTGCAGGTACTCTCCGGAATTCAATTCGGCAGTGCCATGAGCACCATGCTGACGATCATCGAGCGTGGCGGAAAAGCGGCGCTGGAACACAGCGTCATGGTCAGTTTGCTGTCCATCTGTCTCGCGCGAAAATTCGGCCTGAGCATGACGGACCAGACCGTCGTCGCGCTGGCCGGCCTGCTGCACGATATCGGCGAGCTGTACATCGATCCGGAATACCTGCATTCGAACCGACGTTTGTATCCGCATGAATGGCGGCACGTCGTGGTGCATCCGCGCATTGGTCAGATGCTGATTTCCGGTCTGGAGAATTATCCGGCAAGTGTCGCGCAGGCGGTCTATGAGCACCACGAACGCTTCGATGGCAGCGGCTATCCGCGTCAGGTTGCGGGAAGCAGCATCAGCGCGCCCGGCCAGGTGATCTCGGTTGCCGAAATGATTTCCGGTATCTTTCTCGACAAGGACAAGCCGCTTCAGCGCGCGGACCTCGCGTTGAAAATATTGCCGGGTGAGTTTGCGCGCGAACTCGGGGCCGCCGTGTCGGTTGCGATGCAGGCCGCGCGCGACGGGGCGCCGCTGCAGCCGGACGACACGGGCGTACCGACCGGCGAGGAGCGCGGCCGCGTGCAGGCACTGTTCGACCGCATTGTGTCTGTCCGCGAGATGGGGCAAGGCCTGATTGCCAAGCCCGAACTCAAATCGAAAAAATCGCAGCAATTGCTGCAGGATGTCGACAAGCGCACCACCAATATCCAGCACGCCTTCAGCAGCACGGGGCTGGATGTGTGTCTTGATGTGGACAGCGGATTCTTCGAAACGCGCAGCGCGCAGATCCTGTTCGAGACGGCGGTGGCGACGAGTGAAATCCAGTGGCGCCTGCGCGATGTAGCGAGGGACTTGTCGCTGCAAGCGGCAACATTGGACGAGGGAGAGGCTTCGGCACTCCAGCCACTTATCGAGCTGCTTGACGGAGAGTGAGCCAGTTTATCTGGCCATGCTCATTTCCCGCTCATACCACCTGCCGCAGTCTGCTTCATAGGCTTCAGCGACCCGCTGCGCCTTGCGCCTGGCTCTTTCGTTTGCTATTCCGGTTGTCCTCGATACGTCTTCGTTCGCATGCTTTAGACGAAGCGCATGCGCTGCGCATTTCTTGTGCCTGGCGGCGCTTGCGCTTGATGCCTTTTTCATTGCGCGCTCATCAGCGGCTTCCCGTTTGCGGCGTGTGCTTTCCAGCGTCTTCAAGTGGCGCTTTTCCTGTGCTGCCGCCTGGTTAGCCGCATTGGCATCCGAAGGCGAAGGGGTATCGATCACCTTTCCACCGTCGCACGGCGTATCGGTGTACACGACCCTGCCGTCGGCGTTGCATTTGAAGACAGCCCAGGCCGGCGACGCCAGGCCCAGCATCATGAGAACAAGCAGCCTGCCTGCCGCGCGCTTCATATCAACTTGCCCGGGTTCATGATCCCCAGCGGATCCAGTGCCTGCTTGAGCGCCCGCATCATGTTCAGTTCCACCTCGGATTTGTACAAGCGGATCTCATTGCGCTTCAAGGCGCCGAGACCGTGTTCCGCCGAAATCGATCCGCCGAACCGGTTCACACTGTCGTGCACGACGCGGTTGATGGCTTCCTGATGCGCAATGAAGGCATCCGGCGAGCCTGTTTCGGGAGGCGAGACGTTGTAGTGGAGGTTGCCGTCACCCAGATGGCCGAAGGTCACCATGCGGCAGCCGGGGAAACCATTCTGCAGCTGGACATCGGTTTCACGAATGAAATCGCCGATGCGGGAAATCGGCACCGACACGTCATGCTTGATGTTTTTTCCCTCCTCGGCCTGCGCCAGCGGGATGTGCTCGCGCAGGTTCCACAACGCCTTCGACTGCGCGATGGAGGAGGCCACGGCGGCGTCCTGGATCATGTCCTGTTCAAGTGCATCGGTGATTAGCGCCTCGAGCATGGTATTGGCATGATCCTCGGATTCGCTGTCCGACAATTCCAGCAGCACGTACTGCGGGTAGTTTTGCGGGAAGGGCAGGCGCATCTGCGGGAAGTGCTTCGCGACGAGCTGAAGGCAGAAATCGGACATTAGCTCGAATCCAGTGAGAATGGGGCCGCATTTCTCCTGCGCGAGAGAGAGCAGGCGCAGGGCATCTTCCGGCGATTGCATTGCCGCCAGCGCGGTCAGCTGTGCCTGTGGCTGCGGAAAGAGTTTGAGCACGGCGGCGGTAATGATGCCCAGCGTGCCCTCGGCCCCGATGAAAAGGTCGCGCAGGTCGTAACCCGTGTTGTCCTTCCTCAGGCCGCGCAGACCGTCCCAGATCTCGCCCTGTGCTGTCACAACTTCGACCCCCAGGCAAAGCTCGCGGGAGTTGCCATAGCGGAGCACTGCCGTACCGCCCGCGTTCGACGACAGGTTCCCTCCAATCGTGCAGCTGCCTTCCGCCGCGAGGGATAGCGGGAACAGGCGGCCCGATTCTGCAGCGGCATTCTGCACCTGTTCGAGGATGCAGCCGGCCTCGACAGTCATGGTGTTATTGATCGTATCCACGCTAGGTATACGGTTGAGGCGCGTCAGCGACATCACGATGGCGGTGCCGCTGTCATCCGGGACGCTTCCCAGGACAAGGCCGGTATTGCCCCCTTGCGGCACAACGGGCACACGATAGGTGTTGCACAGGCGGACAATTGCCGCCACCTGTTCCGTATTACCCGGTTTGACGACGGCGAGGGCTTTGCCTGTGAAGCGGCGGCGCCAGTCGGTCAGATAACCCGCCATGTCCGAGGCATCGGTCAAGACATAACTGTCGCCGATCGCCGATCGGCATTGGTCGAGGAATGCGTTCATTTGGAGGCTTTCTGGATGGCCTGCTGCGCCAGCTTCTTTGCGGCCTTCTTGAAGGGGCGCAGGTAGAGGATGGTGCAGGTAAAGAAAATGGTGGTCAGTACAACTTCTGCCCAGCCGAGCGTCGCTGACAAGCCCTGGTCGCTCGTGCCGCGCACAATGCCTTCGGCAAAGAAAAGGAGGATCAGCATGGACGACCATTGCATCGTGTAGAGGTCGCGCTTGAGCACGCCGCGCAGCGGCAGCAGGAGCGGGATGACCTTCAACACAAGCCAGGATCCGCCCGGACGCAGCGGCGCCAGCGCGAGTTCCCAGGTCACGCAAAGAAGGATAAGCAGGACGAGGCTGGCAGCCGATCCGATGTACAAGGTTTTTTGCATTACGCGCTCCTCAGGCGACGCGCGGTCTCCGCCAGCCGGCGGCCGAGGGCGACGGCGAGCAGCTTCGTATCGTCTGAAATGGTGTTCGTTCCATTGCCGCCGGACCAGTGGCTCGCCCCGTACGGTGTGCCGCCGCTGGTGGTGGTCATCAGTTCGGGATGGGTGTAGGGCAGACCGAGCAACAGCATGCCATGGTGCAGCAACGGGATCATCATTGATAACAGGGTCGATTCCTGGCCGCCATGCAGGCTGCCGGTCGAGGTAAAGACACAGGCGGGTTTACCAACGAGCGCGCCTGACAGCCACTGCGGCGAGGTGCCGTCCAGGAAGTATTTCAGGGGTGCGGCCATGTTGCCGAACCGGGTAGGAGAACCTAGGGCAAGGCCGACACACTCTTCGAGGTCGCGCAATTCGACGTAAGGCGCACCGTTTGAAGGTATGTCCGGCTCCGTCGCCTCCGTCACGGTCGACACCGCGGGCACCGTGCGCACGCGCGCTTCGCAGCCTGAAACGCTCTCTACGCCTTGCGCGATCAGTTCGGCAAGTTTGCGTGTGGCACCGTTGCGGGAGTAATAGAGGACGAGAATGGGAAGGTCTGATGCAATCATGCTTGGTATTATAGGATGCTTTACTGGACAAAAATTCAATCAGGAAGCAATGCCGCACACGCAGAACACCGGCCGACCATCCCTGTTCAACCACCGGATATTCAGCAGGTTCCCCATCGATGACATCCGGGGAATGTGGCGCTTCGCCACGCGCCGCCTGAACGAGGAGCGGCTGCCGCAGGTGGCGGGCAGCCTCACGTTCACCACCGTCCTGGCGCTCGTGCCGATGGTGACGGTGGCGCTGGCCATCTTCACGACTTTTCCGATGTTCAATACCTTCCGCGCGTCGCTGGAAGCCTATTTCATCCAGAGCGTGATGCCCAAGGCAATCGCCAATACCATCCTCGGCAACATCAACCAGTTCGCCAGCAAGGCCACGCGGCTTTCCGCGGTCGGCGCGATCGGTTTGATCGTGACCACGATCATCATGATGCTGACCATTGATAAAGCGTTCAACCATATCTGGCGGGTCAAGTCGGTACGTTCCTTCACCCAGCGTCTCGTGGTCTACTGGGCGATCATGACGCTGGGGCCCTTGATGATCGGCGTATCGATCACCTCCACATCCTACCTCTTGACCGCGACCGGCGATTTCGTGCGGGATGTTCCGCTTGTCAGCATCACGATCTATACCCTGATATCCATCTTGCTGACCACAGGCGCATTTACGCTGCTGTACGTGGCCGTGCCGAACCGGATCGTGGACTGGCGCGATGCCGCCGCCGGCGGACTGCTGGCCGCAGTGGCCTTCGAGGTGGCAAAACGGCTCTTCGTCGTATTCATCGCGAACTTCCCCACCTATACGGTCATTTACGGCGCGCTGGCCGCCTTGCCGATCTTCCTGCTGTGGATTTATGTTTCGTGGCTGATCGCCCTGATCGGCGCAGTTCTCGCGGCGGCGCTGCCCGTCGTGAAATACGAGCGCTGGTGGCACGTGGGCGCGCCGGGCAGCGCGTTCATCGATGCGATGGCGGTCATGGAAGTCCTGCACGACGCGCGTGCCGAGGGCAGCAATGCGGCGGTGGACGCCCGCACGATCCGGTCGAAGACGCGCCTGGGTTTTGATGAATCGGAAGTCCTGCTGCAGAAAATGCTGGAAGCCGGATGGGTTGGACGCATCAAGGCCGAGACGCCGAAGCGGACGCAGTTCGGCAAGCGGATTACAGACGGCCTCGATACCTGGGCCTTGATGGTCAATCCGGAAAAGCTCAAGGTCGCCGACGTCTATCGTCTCTTCGTATTCAATGCCGCCGGCAATGAAACGCTTGCGAAGAAAGTCGAAGCCGCGGTGGAACAGGGCCTCGACGAGACCCTGACCACGCATTTCCAGAAGGCGCGGCTGGTCAGCTCTTCATGAAGCCGAACAGGTTTTCGAGCACGGCGTCCGGTTGTTCCGCCATCAGGTTGTGGCCGCAGTTGTCGATCTGCACGACCTTCGCGCCGTTGATCGCCTTGCTCAAGGTCGCCGTCGCTTTCGGCGGCGTCATCATGTCCCGTGCGCCGAGCAAAAGCAGGGTGGGGCACGAAATCGACTTCGCCGCGGCTTCACCGTTTGCATAGGAATTGCACGCCGAGAAATCGGTATGGAAGACCTTGGCCGGGTTGCGCCGCGAAACGTACTGCATCAGACGCTGGTTGCCGCCCATGACGGAAAATCCCGGGCCGGGACAAGAGGGCTTGTGCGCCATCGACGAGTGTGACCAGATGTTCACCATGTCGATCGCCGTCTGTTCTTCATTGAGCGAAGCTTCGAGGAGCACGTCGGAGACTTTCATCGGATAGGCGGTGCCGACGAGCGCGAGCCGGGTGACGCGTCCGGGTGCACGGAACGCGGTTTCCAGTGCAATCAGCGAACCCATGCTGTGTCCCGCCAATGCGGCCTTCTGCACGCCTGCAGCATCGAGCAGTGCCAGCACCCAGTCGGCAATGGCTTCCACGCTCGCCAGCGGACTTCCCTTGCTACGGCCATGACCTGGCAGGTCGACCGCCAGTACACTGAAGCCGTGGTGCGCAAAGTAACGCGTCTGCAGGATCCACACCGAGTGGTCGTGTTGCGCGCCATGGATGAACACAACGGTCGGCAATTCTCGATTGAAGGCCTTTCCTCCGGTGTAGCAGTAAGCTTCCTGTCCTTGTACGTTCAGCAGCATCTCACGCTCCCTTCTGCGCAGCCTTCAGGCCGCGTCCCAAGTCTTCGATCAAGTCATCGGCGTCTTCCAGGCCG
Source organism: Noviherbaspirillum sp. ST9 (assembly GCF_048799745.1). Lineage (NCBI taxonomy): Bacteria > Pseudomonadati > Pseudomonadota > Betaproteobacteria > Burkholderiales > Oxalobacteraceae > Noviherbaspirillum > Noviherbaspirillum sp. ST9. The sequence continues at coordinate 346,538 of NZ_JBLWFR010000003.1, forward strand.
ATTGACAGACGCATCGTGCCCTCCGTGATGCCCGATGCGGCAAGCTGTTCGTTGGGCACACGGAAATGTGTAGTCGAGGCGGGATGGATGACCAGCGACTTGGCATCGCCGACGTTAGCCAGGTGGGAGAAGACTTTCAGCGATTCCACGAAGCGCCGGCCGGCGGCACGATCGCCCTTGATGCTGAAGGAGAATACGGCCCCGCAGCCCTTCGGCAGCAACGTCTTTGCCAGTGCATGATCGGGGTGTGATTCCAGTTCAGGATAGGACACCGACGCGACAGCCGGGTGGGCGGCGAGGAATTCCACGATCTTGCGCGTATTGGCCACATGGCGGTCCATGCGCAGGCTCAATGTCTCGATGCCCTGCAGGATGGCGAAGGCATTGTGCGGGCTCATGACCGCGCCGAAATCGCGCAGGCCTTCACGGCGTGCGCGCAGGGAAAACGGCGCAACGGAAGACTCTTCCGAAAACACCATGCCATGGAAGCCGTCATACGGTTCGCACAGCTCGGCGAAATGGCCGGTTTTTTCATAGGCCTGCTGCCAGTCGAACGTGCCGCCGTCGACCAGCAGCCCGCCGATCGCCGTACCGTGACCGCACAGGAACTTGGTCGCCGAATGGAAGAGCAGGTCGGCGCCGTGGTCGAACGGCCGGAGCAGGTAGGGCGTGGTAAACGTCGAGTCCACCATCAGCGGCAGGTAGTGTTCATGCGCGATCTCGGCGACCTTTGGAATGTCGAGTACATCGAGGCCGGGATTGCCGAGGGTCTCGCCGAAGAGCACCTTGGTATTCGGCCGGATCGCATTGCGCCATGCATCGATATCGCGCGGATCGACGAAGGTGGTTTCGATGCCGAAGCGCTTCATCGTGTAGGCAAGCAGGTTCTGCGAGCCGCCGTACAACGCGCGCGATGCGACTACATGCGAGCCGGCGCCGGCGATCGTCGCCAGCCCGAGATGCATGGCCGCCTGGCCACTGGCGACAGCCAATCCCGCCACGCCGCCTTCGAGCGCCGCGATGCGCTCTTCCAGCACCGCATTGGTCGGATTGGAGATACGGGAATAGACATGGCCGGCGCGTTCCATGTTGAACAGCGATGCGGCATGGTCCGAATCCTTGAATACAAAGGAAGTGGTAAGGTAAATAGGCGTGGCGCGCGCGCCGGTAGCAGGATCCGGGGCTGCGCCGGCGTGCAGGGACAGGGTATCGAACCCTGGATATTTCGGGGAACTCATCGGTCGTTTGTCTCCAAAACTTGTTCTAAATCAGTCTTGCGCGGCTCGTCTGCGGGACCCTTGCATGCTAGCATTGAAAGCAACAACGGGTTGTCATGCAGATGACAGCTCGGAGGTTGGGGGGCATTTTGCGGAACGCAGCGGCAGCGTTTCTGTCTGCGCTGGATTTTTCATTCCGCTTAGGCTACATTCAAAGGGAATAACAACAACTTTCCTTCTGGGGCGACGCTATGAAAGTATCAGAAATCCTGAAAGTGAAGGGCGACATCCTCTACACCATTACCCCGGACACGCCATTGCAGGAGGCCGTCGAGACGATGGCGGAGAAGGACATCGGTTCGCTGGTGGTCATGGAGTTCGGCGAACTGGTCGGCATGCTGACCTTCCGCGAAGTGATGAAGACCCTGTACAAGAACAAGGGGACAGTCGGCACCGACACCGTGCGCAAGCACATGGATGACCACCCGATTTCCATCACGCCCGATACCGAAGTCAATGAAGTGCGCCGGCTGATGCTCGAACGACATGCGCGTTATGTGCCGGTCGTGAGCGCGAAGACACTCTACGGCGTCATTTCGTTCTATGACGTGGCGAAAGCTGTGTTCGAAGCGCAAAGCTTCGAGAACAAGATGCTCAAAGCCTATATCCGCGATTGGCCGTCGGAGGGCGACGAATAAGCCGCGCCGCAATGGCAACACAGAGCCGTTCATCGGATTGCATCCATGAGCGGCTTTTTTTCGCCCATGGTTCGCCGGACCTTACATCATCACAACCAGAAAGGATCTTTCCATGCACATCGCCGTCATCGGCGCAGGAATGGCCGGCCTGACCTGCGCCCGCCAACTGCAACAGCAGGGACACCAGGTCATCGTCTACGAGCGGAATGCCGACGTCGGCGGCCGCATGGGTACGCGGCAGACGGAACTGGGCGGTTTCGACCACGGCGCGCAGTATTTCACCGCGACCAGCGACCTCTTTCGCAAGGAAGTGGCCGCCTGGCGCAAGGCCGGTTGGGCTGCACCCTGGGACGGCAAGCTGGTGAAGCTGGACAAGGGTGTGGCTGCCAATGCTGGCCGGTCGAATGCCAAACAGCGCATGGTGGCTGTCCCCAGCATGGGCGCGCTGGGTCGGCACCTTGCGGACGGTCTCGAGGTACGCTGCGAGCAATCCGTCACTGGCATGGAGCGTCACGGCGATGGCTGGCTGCTGTCCGTGCAATGTGACTCCGTGCCGATTGCTGCCACTGCGGGCCCCTTCGACGCTGTCGTCCTCGCGCTCCCGGCGGATATCGCCGCGCGCTTGCTGCAACCCGTATCTTCCCTCGCTGGACAGGTGGGGCAGGAGCATCTTGAACCGTGCTGGGCGCTGATCCTGGGTTTCGAACAATCGCTGGATCTCGATTACGACGGGGCATGGGTTGAAGGATCTCGCCTGAAATGGATCGCGCGCGACGCGTCGAAGCCTTTGCGCCGCCCCGGCGAGCATTGGATTGGTCACGCATCGTCTGCCTGGAGCATGGAACATCTTGCCGACGACCCCGAACGGGTCAAGGAAAAGCTGTTGAAGGCGTTCCATGAAGCGACCGGCACGCACGTCCAGCCGGTTTACGCCGACGTGCATCGCTGGCGCTACGCGCAGGCAATGACGACCTTGCCAGGAGAGTGCCTGTGGGATGGTGAGACGCGCATTGGCGTTTGCGGTGACTGGTTCGCTGCCGGGCTGGACGGCAGCGGGCGGGTGGAAAACGCCTTTCTCAGCGGAAGCGCGCTGGCGGCGGCGATCAGATAACGGTCGACTGCCGCGGTATCACATCTTCCTCGACCTGACGCTGCGGCGCTACCAGCGGCAGGTTGAGGATGAAGGTGCTTCCCACGCCCACTTCACTCTGCACGCGGATGCGCCCGCCGAGGACGCCGGACACGATGTTGTGCGTGATGTTGAGACCGAGCCCGGACCCGCCGGCACCCAGCTTTGTCGTGAAGAACGGATCGAAGATCCGGTTCAAGTTGGCGGACGGGATGCCCACACCATCGTCCTTTACCGTCAATTCCAGCCAGCCATCCCCGGTCTGGGCTGCGTCGATCGATACGGTGCCTGACCGGCGGCCGTCGAAGCCGTGCAGCAGCGCGTTGTTGACGAGGTTGGTGATGACTTGTCCGAGCGGACCCGGATAGCTGTCCATGAGCATTGTGTCGGGGATGTTCTGCCGGACGATGAACGACGTCTTCTTCAGCGTCGGCCAGAGCGTCAGCATGATCTCGGAAACGACCTCCGCAACCGAGAACTTGCGCCGCTGCGAACTTGTCTGGTCTACCGCCACCTGCTTGAAGCCTGTCACCAGGTCGGCCGCCCGCTGCAGGTTGCGCACGAGGATGTCGCCAGCCGTACCCGCATCGCCAAGATAGCCTTCGAGCATGGTGCGCTTCAGCGCGTTCTCCTGGTAGTTCTGCGCAAGGATGCGGGTCTGGTCGACGAGGGTACTGGCCACCATGAGGCTGTTCCCGATCGGCGTGTTCAGTTCATGCGCGATACCGGCGACCAGCGAGCCCAATGCGGCCAGCTTTTCGCTGCGCACCAGTTCTTCCTGCGCCTTGTTCAGTGTTTCCAGCGTGGCGGCCAGTTCTTCGTTTGCCTGCTGCAGTTCTTCCGTGCGTTCGACCACACGTTGTTCCAGCGTGGCGTTGAGTTCGCGGATCTCGTTCTCGATGCGGCGCTTGTCGGTGACGTCGGCGCAGGCAAGGATGCCGAAACGCTCGCCGGCCAGCGTGAAGGTGTGGCCGGAGAACTGCACCAGGACCTTGCTGCCATCGCCGCGGACCATCCAGACTTCGCGATGGTTCTCGGTGGAACCGGCGCGCTTGAGCTCTTCGATGAGCGCCATGCGGTCATTCATGTCGCAGTACAGTTCCAGTTCGCCCGTGTTCTTGCCGATCACCATGTTCCTGTCGCGCAGGAAAAGCTGTTCGAATGCGTGGTTAACATCCTTGATGATGTAATTGCCGCGGACTTGGGTCACGAACATGGCAATGGGCGATGACTGGAAGATGGTCGAGAAGCGTTGTTCGCTGTTGCGCAATTCTTCTTCCGCACGCTTGCGCTCGAGTTCGGCCGATGCGCGTTCGCTGAACACTTGCAGCAGCGACTTGATGAGGTCGGGATTTCCGAGCTTCTCGGTATGCATCACCGCGAGCACACCGATCGTATTGCCCGCCGCGTCGCGCAGCGGTGCGCCGGCATAGCTTTCCCAGTCAAGCTCGCCAAGCGCGATGTCGTTGGCGAAGAGGGTTCGGATATCGGCAGGGAAGACGGAAATCTCGCCCTCCAGTGTCCGTTCGCAAGGTGTGCCGGTGCTTTCGTACTCCACGTTCTCGACAGTATGGCCCCGTACATGCGCGGCCACGGAACGCAGACGGTTCTGCGCATTGTCGACACGCAGGCCGATAAAGGCGCAGTCGGTACGCAGCGCGGAGGCCAGGTCGGCCACCAGCAGTTCAAAGAATGATTCGCCTGCAATATCGCGCGTGCCCTGCGCCAGGCGCAGAAGCGCGCGGTCGGCTTCCGCCTTGCGTTCCTCGAGCAGGCGCTGGTCCGTCACATCCCGGATGACCGCCAGCATGTAGCGTTCGCCGTTGGCGGTGAAGATCGTCGCATTCGTCATGCACCGGCGCAAACTGCCGAATTTCGTCCGCATGTCCCACTCGAAATTGCGCGCCATCTTGTTGTTGCCCAAGTGCTGGAGGAGGGCCCAGCGCTGGGTGGGATGGACCCAGATATTGAGTTCGACCGCCGTCCTGCCGACTGATTCTTCCCGGCGGAAGCCGGAGATTTCTTCAAACGTCTGGTTAACGTCGACGAGCACGCCGTCGCTCATCCGCGTGATGGAGATCGAATCGGGGTTGCCCTGGAACGCGCCGGCGAACTTGGCTTCCGAAAAACTCAGCGCTTCCTCGGCGCGGCGCTTCTCGGTGATATCTTCGGCAATGGACAACAGGCGGTCGGATTTGCCGGTGTTGTCGGCGACGTAGGTATGGCTCCACTGGCAGGTAATGACCTGGCCGTCGGCACGCCGGTTCTGGCTGACGTTGCGGCTGTCGCCCTTGCCCGCGGTGAGACGGCTGAACATGGTGTTCACCGCGTCCCGGCTTGCATGCGGGATGATGAAACTGGCGTGTCTGCCCAGCGCTTGTTCCCGCGGAAAGCCGAAAATGCGCTCGGCGGCGGCATTCCATTCGATGACCTGCAGCTTGCTGTCCCATTCGATGATGGCGATCGGACTTTGCTCGACGAGCGCCCGGAAACGCTCCTCGCGTTCGTACAGCTCCTGCTCGACGCGCTTGCGCTTGTCGATGTCCTGTTCCAGCTCGCGGTTCTTGTGGTCCAGTTCTTCGAAGAGCCTGCGCAGACTGATACGGGTGTCTTCCATCCGGCGGCTCAGCAAGCCGATTTCGTCCAGCCGTTGCCAGGTGAAGGGCACGTCGAGCTGCCGGTTTGCAAGCCGGTCCGCACCGGAACCCAGTCGCCGCAACGGGCGAACAAGGCGGTGTTCGAGCAGGACCAGGATAAGCGCAATCGATAGCGTTGCCTGGGCCAGGACGGCCGTGATCGAGCCGACGAGGTCGTCGATCATGATTCGCCGCAGGCGCGTGCTGCCGACCTCGATCTTGACCGAGCCGATCGTACTTCCCCGGTAAACCACCGGCTTCTCGGTCGTGGCGGTGAATCCGGTGCGCCGCTCCGACCGCTCCCCCGAGACGAAGACGCCAAGCGCGTTGTCGCGGACTTCGATCAGGATGATGTCCTCTTTGCGCGACATCATTGCTTCCAGGAGCGCGTTGCCGCTTTCCTGGTTGATATTCCAGAGCGGTTCCTGCATGCCGTTGGAGAGGATGTCGGCATTCTGTTCCAGCAGCTCCTCGGTCTGCCGCTTGATATCGTCGCGATACTGCTTGAACCAGGAGTAGCCGCTGATCAAGGACGCCGGCGCGAGCAAACCCACCACGACGACGAGCACGATGGCCCGTCGCAGCGTAAGCGTTCTTTTGCCGAATTTCATGCGTTGTCCGTCATTCGCAACGGCGCGGGGAGGGCGTCATCTTGCCCCATTGTCCTTGAGCCAGGTCGTGAGCTGGTCGACCGTCATCGGGCGTGCGAACAGGTAACCCTGGGCCAACGGACATCCCAAGCTGGCGAGGATGCTGGCCTGGCGCTCGTCTTCCACGCCTTCCGCGACTACCGACAAGCCGAGGTTGCGGCCAAGCTGGATCACCATTTCCGCGATGCTGCTGCCGCGCGACGAGCTGGTAATTTCGGTGACGAAGCTGCGATCGATCTTGAGCCGGTCGGCCTGCAGGCGTTGCAGGTAGCTGAGCGACGAAAAGCCGGTGCCGAAATCGTCAATCGCAATGCTGACACCCGTCTGCCTGATCTCGCCAAGCAACTGGATGAGCGCGTCCGGCTCTTCCATGGCAATGGATTCGGTGATCTCGAGTTCGATCCGGGAAGGCGGGGCGCCGGTTTCGGCCAGCACGTTGCGCAGCGTGTCGAGGAAGCGCGGGTGGCGGAACTGGACCTGCGACACATTGATCGAAATCGTGAATTCCGTGTAGCCCATGCTGCGCAGGCGCATCAATTCCTTGCACGCCTCGCGCATGACGCGCTCGCCGATGTCGATGATCAGGCCTGAGTACTCCGCAATGGGGATGAATCGATCGGGCGGGATGAACGTTCCGTCCTTCGTACGCCAGCGCAGCAGCGCCTCGGCGCCAACCGGCCTGCGGGTCTGCAGATCGATTTGCGGTTGGTAGACGACAAACAGTTCCTTTTCTTCGTACGCATTGCGCAAGGCGTGCATCAGGCGCACCCGCTCGCGGATGTCCACGCCCATGCTGCGCGAGAAATAGAAATGACCGGCGCGCTGGAGCAATTTCGCGCGCTTGAGCGCGATGTCGGCGTCCTTGAGCGCGTCGGCACCGCCGCCTTCGTAATCCGCGAGGCGGACCAGTCCCGCGGTCGCTGAAAGCTGGACTTCCTGGCCATCGATGCTGAAGGCTTCGTCGAACAGGTCCAGCAGGACCGCAGGATTGACGAGCGACGCATCGCCGAGCACGCCGAAAGTGTCGCCGCCGACGCGTGCAATCGTGAGCTGGTTGCCAAGTTGCGCCTGCAGGCGCGCGGCGACGCCCAGCAGAAGCAGGTCTCCGAACTGATGGCCCAGGGCGTCGTTGGTTTCGGAAAAATGGTCGATGTCCACCAGCGCGAGAATCACGTCATTGCGCATCGGCATGCCGAGCGCTTCATCCACCAGTTCCCTGAGGCGCGTTCGGTTGGGCAGCTTGGTCAGTGTGTCGTAGAAGGCAAAATTATGCAGTCGCGTGACGAGCAGAACGTTATCGAGACCGACCGCGATATTGCGGCTGAAGACTTCAAGCAGTCGCTGGTCGATTTCATTGAGCGTCGCGCCGGTGTCGATGTAGGCGACAAAGTCCCGGTTCGCGTTGCCGCCAAAGTAGAGCGTTGCGAAATCCCTGCCGTAGATATTGGTGCGCTGATCGAGCGTCCGCTGCAGCAGGCCGGCAATGCGTCCGTCGCGTATTCCGGAAGCACTGTCCACCAGCTTTACATGGGGGCCACTGGCGGTGATCACCGTGAGTTCCTGCGCATTTGTGTGCTCCTGCACACAGAGCAATCCGCTGGAAGCCTGGTCCAGCAGCGTTGCCACCTGGGCAAGGATGCCGGCTGCAAAATTGTCCAGGCCATGCAGGGCCATCAGCTCGGCGCTCGCACGGACGATGCGGTCCAGGCCGCGGCGGCTCGCATTGATCGCGCGGATCTGTTCGTAGGAACGGATGGCGGACGTCACCGTCGTATAGAGCTTGATGCGCGTGAGCTCGGACTTCGTCTTGTAGTCGTTGATGTCGAAGTCGCGGATGGCGTCGATTTCCGGCGCATAACCGGGTTGGCCGGTACGCAGGATAATGCGCACTTCGGTGAGCTTCAGCACTTCGCGGATATGGCGAACCAGTTGCAGCCCGGAATCCTCCTGTTCCATCACCACGTCGAGGAGAATGACGGCGATATCGTCTTCCCGTGCCAGAAGTTCCCGCGCCTCCGACGCGGAATATGCATGCAGGAACTCGAGCGGCCGGTGCTGCATTTCCAGATTGTTCAGCGCAAACGTGGTGGCGGAATGGACGTCCGAGTCGTCGTCGACGATCAAGACGCGCCAAACCCCCTTTGCTTCGTGCGCTTCAGGAGTATCGGACGGCGGTGCGGCCTCGTCCATGAATACCAGATCGTCGTCGACTGACGCGGTCGATCTGTTCATAGTCCTCTCCAGGATGCGCTGGCTCTGTTCTGGAAACAGTACATATATTTCATCGGCGGCAATACGGCAGGTGGCGGCGCAGGCCGTCAGTATTATTGTCTGTTAAGTAATTCACGGGGAGCGCGTAGCGCGCAATATTCGACGCTCCCGCAAAAATCTTCGAAACACTTCTTGCAACCGAGTAACTGTCCTCGGATGGTGCACCATATTTTCCTTTGGCGCAATCTTCGTGCCCGCAACCGGATCTCCCTTTGCCGCATTCACGCTTCAACCGATGCTGAAGTTGCCTGTTTGTATCGCCTTTCCATCGTTTCGGCCGGGCGATACGCTAAAATCTAGCCTTTCCCGATCTTCCCCACATCATCATGTCCGGCAACACTTTTGGCACACTTTTCACCGTCACCACCTTTGGCGAATCACATGGACCCGCAATCGGTTGCGTGATCGACGGCTGCCCGCCCGGCATGGTGTTGTCTGAATCCGACATCCAGCCCGAACTCGACCGCCGCAAACCGGGTACCTCGCGCCACGTGACGCAGCGCCAGGAGTCGGACACGGTTGAAATCCTGTCCGGCGTCTTCGAGGGCAAGACGACGGGAACACCGATTGCGCTCCTGATCAGGAACGAAGATCAGCGCAGCAAGGATTACGGCAACATTGTCGACACCTTCCGGCCCGGCCACGCCGACTACACCTACTGGCACAAGTACGGCATCCGCGACCCGCGCGGCGGCGGAAGGTCGTCCGCCCGATTGACCGCGCCGGTGGTCGGCGCCGCGGCGATTGCCAGGAAGTGGCTAAAGGAACAATACGGGACGACCTTCAAGGGCTGCATGAGCCAGCTCGGCGAAATCGCGATTCCCTTCGAATCCTGGGATTACGTCCCCAACAACCCGTTTTTCGCTGCGAACACGACCGTTCTCCCGCAACTCGAGGCGTACATGGACGAGTTGCGCAAGGTGGGCGACTCTTGCGGCGCGCGCATCGATGTCATTGCGGAGAACGTTCCCGTCGGCCTGGGCGAGCCCATCTATGACAAGCTCGACGCCGACATTGCCTTCGCGATGATGGGCATCAATGCGGTGAAGGGGGTGGAAATCGGCGCCGGATTCAAGTCAGTCGCGCAGAAGGGCACGGAACATGGCGACGAGCTGACCCCTGAGGGATTCGTTACCAATAACGCTGGCGGCGTCCTGGGAGGCATTTCGACCGGACAGGACATCACCGTGTCCATCGCCATCAAACCGACGTCGAGCATTCGCACCCCGCGACGCTCAATCGACAAGTCAGGCAATCCCATCAACGTCGAAACCTTCGGACGCCACGATCCGTGCGTAGGCATTCGCGCCACGCCGATCGCTGAAGCCATGCTGGCGCTGGTGCTCATGGACCATGCGCTGCGCCACCGCGCGCAATGCGGCGACGTCGCCGTCACGACGCCGAAGATCGCTGCACGCGTCAAGTAAATTGCTCACAGTCCGGCCGGCGGTTTTGCCGCCGGGAATGTCCGGCGCTGAACAGGCGGGCGCCGGACGGAATGGCCAACTTGCCTGCAGCCTCTAAATGCTTCCCGTGCAGTCTTCGCCCTGGCCCAAGCAGTCATTCAGCTTCGCGCTGTTTTTCTTTGCGTACTACGGCTACGTTGGCGTGTTTTCGCCCTACGCCAGCCTCTATTTCGCCGACAAGGGCATGGCGGCGGCCCAGATCGGCGCGCTCATGTCGCTCATGCAGGTCATGCGCATCTTTGGCCCCAACCTGTGGGGCTGGGTCGCCGACCGCCACCAGCAACGCGTCACCGTTCTCCGCATTACGGCGATCGCCGCGGCAACCGCGTTCGTCGGCATGTTCTTCGGCCAGACCTTCGCGCAATTCTTCCTTGTCATGGTGGCCGTCAACCTGTTCACCAGCGCCCAGGGGCCCTTGTCCGAAGCCCTGATGCTGTCCGAAATGCGCGGAGACCTTACCCACTACGGGAAATTGCGCCTCTGGGGGTCGGTCGGCTTCATCCTGACAGTGACCATCGCCGGTCCGCTGCTTGACTGGTTGGGCATCTGGTTCATGCCGTGGATCACCCTCGCACTCCTCGTGCTGGTCGCCGTGTCGAGCATGCGCATGGTTGAGACACCGCATGGCGATCTGCACCAGTCCGTGCCGTCGGTGCTGTCGCTCCTGCGGCGGCGCGAGGTGGCAGCCTTCTTTGCGTCCACCTTCCTGATGATCGCGGCCCATGCGTCGCTCTACGTGTTCTACTCGCTCTATCTCGCGCAGATCGGGTACAGCAATACGGTGATCGGCTTGATGTGGTCGCTCGGCGTGGTGGTGGAGATCGTCTTTTTCTTCTACCAGGCCCCGATCTTCAAGCGCTTCGGTGTGCAAAGGCTGATGATCGCCAGCCTGTTGATTGCGGTAGTTCGATTCCTCATGATCGGATTGGGTGCACAATCCCTCATCGTGCTGCTGGTAGCGCAGGTGCTGCATGCCGCGACCTTCGGTGTGCACCACTCGGCATCCGTCGCCACGCTGCAACGATGGTTTTCCGGCCGTCTGCAGGCACGCGGGCAGGCGCTCTTCACCAGTATTTCCTATGGGCTAGGCGGCACGCTTGGCGGACTTGTCCTGGGTGGTTGCTGGGATACATTCGGTTCGCAATCGGTCTATCTGGTAGCGGCCTTGTTTGCACTTGGCGGGACAGGGGCGGCGTTCCTGTCCTACCGCTGGCAACCGCATCATCATGAGGAGAGAAAATGAAAACGATCGTCAAGAAGATGTTCCTGAAGCAGATGCTCGCGGCTGCGGGCATGCTGGCACTGGTGTCATGCGAGACGGTGCAGACCACCCAAAGCGGCGCGGTCGGCGTCAACCGGGAGCAGCGCATGGCCGTACCGGCAGAAGCGCTTGAGCAGGCGGCGCGCGAACAGTACACGGCCTTGATGGCGCAAGAGCGGCAGAAGGGCACGCTCAACCGCAATCCCTCTCAGGTCGAACGGGTGCGCGCGGTCGCGAACCGCATCGTGCCCCAGACAACCGTGTTCCGCCCGGATGCGCGGGCCTGGGCGTGGGAAGTCAATGTCCTCACATCGCCCGAAGTGAACGCCTGGTGCATGCCCGGCGGAAAGATGGCGGTGTATACCGGTTTGATGGAAAAGCTGCAGATTACCGACGACGAACTGGCCGCCGTCATGGGTCATGAGATCGCCCACGCCCTGCGTGAACACGCGCGGGAAAGGGCGTCGGAACAGGCGGTGGCGGGCACGGTGATTTCGGTCGGGGCAGCCCTGATGGGCTTGGGCGAACTGGGGCAGAAGTCGGCCGAGTACGCGTACATGGGGCTGTTGGGATTGCCGAACTCCCGCCGCCATGAAACCGAAGCGGACCGCGTCGGTATCGAGCTGGCAGCCCGCGCCGGATACGATCCCCGCGCCGCTGTGACCTTGTGGCAGAAAATGGGGCAGCTGGGTGGGGGCGAGCCTATCAAGTTTCTCTCCACGCACCCTTCGCAGTCGGACCGCCTGGCCGACCTGACCGCGTACTCGCAGCGGGTAATGCCGCTCTACGAGCAGTCCAGAAAACAGCGCTGATTGCAAAACAGTCAACCACAAACGCCCGCGAGCCTCCGCCGCGGGCGTTTTTCATTGGGCCGGCGCGGCTCGCGGCCCGGTTTTGCGGCGCACAACTATGGCATAATCGAGAACTATTTTCACCGTTTTGCGCGGCTCTTTGCTCGCTTTCGACACATGGCTCAAACGCTCTACGACAAACTCTGGGAATCCCACGTCGTCCATACCGAGGAAGACGGCACCGCCGTCCTCTACATCGACCGCCACCTGGTGCACGAAGTCACCAGCCCGCAGGCATTCGAAGGCCTGAAACTTGCTGGCCGCAAGCCGTGGCGCATTTCCGCCAACCTGGCGGTGGCCGACCACAACGTGCCGACAACCGACCGCGCCAACGGCATCGCGGATCCGGTATCCCGCCTGCAGGTCGAAACGCTTGATGCGAATGCCCAGGAATACGGCCTGACCTATTTCAGCATGCGCGACAAGCGTCAGGGCATCGTCCACGTCATCGGGCCGGAGCAAGGCGCAACCCTGCCGGGCATGACGGTTGTCTGCGGCGATTCGCACACTTCTACCCACGGCGCGTTCGGCGCGCTGGCCCACGGCATCGGCACCTCGGAAGTCGAGCACGTGCTCGCCACCCAGACGCTACTGGCCAAAAAATCTAAGTCCATGCTGGTGCAGGTCGACGGCGCGCTGCCGTTCGGTGTCACTGCCAAGGACGTCGTGCTGGCCGTCATCGGCAAGATCGGCACCGCGGGCGGCACTGGCTATGCGATCGAATTCGCAGGCTCCACCATCCGTTCGCTGTCGATGGAAGGCCGCATGACCATCTGCAACATGGCCATCGAAGCGGGTGCCCGCGCAGGCATGGTTGCCGTGGACGACACCACGATCAACTACGTCAAGGGACGTCCGTTCGCCCCGGTCGGTCCGCACTGGGACCGCGCCGTCGAATACTGGAAGACGCTGCACTCCGACCAGGGCGCCAAGTTCGACATGGTCGTCACGCTCAACGCCGCCGAAATCAGGCCGCAAGTGACTTGGGGCACCTCGCCCGAGATGGTCGTAGCCATCGACGACCGCGTGCCCGATCCGGACAAGGAAAAGGATGCCGTCAAGCGCGACGCAATGGAAAAGGCACTGGTCTACATGGACCTCAAGCCGAACACCGCGATCTCCGACATCCGCATCGACAAGGTGTTCATCGGCTCCTGCACCAACTCGCGCATTGAAGACCTGCGCGCGGCCGCTGCCGTTGTGCGCGGCAAGTTCCGCGCCTCCAACGTGAAGCTGGCGATGGTGGTGCCCGGTTCCGGCCTCGTGAAAGAGCAAGCCGAGCGCGAAGGCCTCGACAAGATCTTCAAGGACGCAGGCTTCGAATGGCGCGAGCCGGGCTGCTCCATGTGCCTGGCAATGAACGCCGATCGCCTTGATCCGGGTGAGCGCTGCGCCTCGACGTCGAACCGTAATTTCGAAGGCCGCCAGGGGCAAGGTGGACGTACCCACCTGGTGTCTCCGGCGATGGCCGCTGCAGCAGGCATCCAAGGCCACTTCGTCGACGTTCGCGCGCTGCGCTGACGGTTTCAAGGGAGGACATAAAAATGAAAAAACTGTTCGCACTCGTTATCGCCGCTCTCGTGCTCGCCGGCTGCAACACCGTCCAGGGCATCGGCAAGGATGTGAAGAAGGCAGGCGAAGTCGTCGAGAACGCTGCAAAGAAATAATGGAAGGACAGCCGCCCGCACGCGGGCGGCGACAGAGATCAGGACCATGGATAAATTCACCGTACACGAAGGCTTGGTTGCACCGCTGGATCGCGCAAACGTCGATACCGATGCCATCATCCCGAAGCAGTTTCTGAAGTCGATCAAGCGTTCCGGCTTTGGCCCGAACCTGTTCGACGAGTGGCGCTACCTCGACCATGGCGAACCCGGCATGGACAACTCGAAGCGTCCGCTGAACCCGGACTTCGTGCTGAACCAGCCGCGCTACCAAGGCGCATCGATCCTGCTGACCCGCAAGAACTTCGGCTGCGGCTCGTCCCGCGAGCACGCGCCTTGGGCGTTGCAACAGTATGGCTTCCGTGCCGTCATCGCCCCGAGCTTTGCCGATATCTTCTTCAACAACTGTTTCAAGAACGGCGTACTGCCGATCGCCCTGTCCGAGGCGCAGGTGGACCAGCTGTTCAATGAAGTGAAGGCATTCCCGGGTTACAAGCTGGTGATCGACCTCGAGAAGCAGCTCGTCAGCACGACCAACGGCAGCGCGAGCTATGCCTTCGACGTCGACGCCTTCCGCAAGTACTGCCTGCTGAACGGCCTGGACGACATCGGCCTGACCCTGCGCCACGCCGACAAGATCCGCGCCTTCGAAGAGCGCCATCTCGTCTCGCAGCCCTGGCTGGCCAACACGATTTAACAAAACAGATAGCAGACGGAACAAGATGAAAATCGCAATCCTGCCGGGCGACGGCATCGGCCCCGAAATCATTGACCAGGCTGTCCGGGTGTTGAATGCACTCGACGAAAAGTTTGAAATGGAAACCGCGCCGGTCGGCGGCGCCGGCTACGAGGCGCACGGCCACCCGCTGCCCGAAGGTACGCTCAAGCTGGCCAAGGAAGCGGACGCCGTCCTGTTCGGCTCCGTCGGCGATTGGAAATACGACAAGCTCGACCGTCCGCTGCGTCCCGAGCAGGCGATCCTCGGCCTGCGCAAGAACCTGAACCTGTTCGCAAATTTGCGTCCGGCCATCCTTTATCCGGAACTGGCGGGCGCATCCACACTCAAACCCGAGGTTGTTTCCGGCCTGGACATCCTGATCATCCGCGAACTGACCGGCGACATCTACTTCGGCCAGCCGCGTGGCGTACGTGAATGCCCGGATGGCCCGTTCAAGGGCGAGCGTGAAGGTTTTGACACGATGCGCTATGCGGAATCCGAGATCCGCCGCATCGCCCACGTCGCGTTTCAGGCGGCGCGCAAGCGCAACAAGCGCCTGACCAGCGTCGACAAGGCCAACGTGCTCGAGACCTTCCAGTTCTGGAAGGACATCGTCACCGACGTGCACAAGGAATACCAGGACGTCGCGCTCGATCACATGTACGTGGACAACGCCGCGATGCAGCTGGTCCGCGCGCCGAAAAAGTTCGACGTGATCGTCACCGGCAACATGTTCGGCGATATCCTGTCCGATGCCGCAGCAATGCTCACCGGCTCCATCGGCATGCTGCCGTCGGCGTCGCTGGACGCCAACAACAAGGGCCTGTACGAACCCTCGCACGGTTCGGCTCCCGACATCGCGGGCAAGGGCATCGCCAATCCGCTGGCCACTATCCTGTCGGCCGCGATGATGTTGCGCTACTCGCTGAACAAGGCGGAGCAGGCCGACCGTATCGAAAATGCGGTCAAGAAGGTACTCGCGCAGGGACTGCGCACGCCGGACATTTATGAAGACGGCACGACCAAGGTCGGTACCAGGGAAATGGGCGACGCTGTCGTGAAGGCGCTGGCCTTGTAGGAAAAGTTTTTTGTTATGGTGTGCACTTGAGGGAGAAAATCGTGAAGTTAGTCGGTCTGGTAGGTTGGCGTGGTATGGTGGGCTCTGTCCTGATGCAGCGCATGCAGGAAGAGGGCGATTTCGATCACATCGAGCCGGTATTCTTTTCGACGTCCAATGCAGGCGGCAAAGCCCCGGCAATGGCGAAGAACGAAACCGCGCTGAAAGATGCCAACAATATTGATGAACTCAAGAAGTGCGAGATCATCATTACCTGCCAGGGCGGCGACTACACCACCGAGATTTTCCCGAAGCTGCGCGCAGCCGGTTGGAACGGTTACTGGATCGACGCGGCTTCCACGCTGCGCATGGCCGATGACGCCGTCATCATCCTCGACCCGGTCAACCTGCACGTGATCAAGGACGCCCTCGGCCGCGGCGTGAAGAACTACATCGGCGGCAATTGCACGAACTCCATCATGCTAATGGGTATGAATGGCCTGTTCCGCGAAGGCCTGGTCGAGTGGGTCAGCTCCATGACCTACCAGGCTGCATCGGGCGGCGGCGCCAACCACATGCGCGAACTGCTGAAGGGCATGGGCGTGATCCACGCCGCTGTTGCGGACGAATTGGCCACTCCGTCTTCCGCCATCCTCGACATCGACCGCAAGGTTGCGCAGACCATCCGCAATGACGTCCCGACCGAGTACTTCCCGGCTCCGCTGGCTGGCGGCCTGATCCCCTGGATTGACAAGCAGCTCGACAACGGCCAGTCCAAGGAAGAGTGGAAGGGCCAGGCTGAAGTCAACAAGATCCTCGGCAACAAAAACACGATTCCCGTTGACGGCCTGTGCGTGCGTATCGGCGCCATGCGCTGCCACAGCCTCGCTCTGACCGTGAAGCTGAAGAAGGACGTGCCGCTGGCGCAGATCGAGGAAGTCATCCGCTCGGGCAACCAATGGGTGAAGTGGGTGCCGAACGATCGCTCGATCACCGAGAAGGAACTGACGCCGGCATCCATCACCGGCGGTCTCGAAGTCGGCGTGGGCCGCGTGCGCAAGCTGAACATGGGACCGGAATACCTGTCCGCGTTCGTCATCGGTGACCAGCTGTTGTGGGGCGCCGCCGAACCGCTGCGCCGCATGCTGCGCATCGTGCTCGATAACTGACCTTATTTATAGATATATCGTTGTTGCAAATTGCTGGGGCCTGTCGCCGTGGTTCATCGAACCAAGGAATGACAGGCCCCAGTTTCGTTGCCAATCCACAACAGCCATTTCGACAACGCCAAGGGGCCCGAACCCGCGCCGGTTGTGCAGCACTTAGTAACTTGGTTACACTTGCGCGCCTAAGTCCATGATGATATGGTGAAAGTTCCCCCGATCAATGTTACATTGGCGCCGTGATTGTGCCCGCGCCAGATTCGCGAACGGAATGCCCTCTTATGCCATCCAAAATGCATTCAAATAAACGCCCCACTTCCGGCCTGTTCAATTTGAAGACCTTAAGTGCGGCCGTTGCCTCCGCGCTGGTGTTTTCGAATGCGTATGCCGCAGGACTCGGAAAGCTGACCGTCCTGTCGTCCCTGGGGCAGCCGTTGCGGGCCGAGATCGAGCTGACAGCCGTTTCGAAGGATGAAGTGGGGGCACTCACCGCGAAGCTGGCTTCCGCAGAAGCCTACCGCCAGGCGAACATTGACTTTCACCCCGCGCTGATGACGCTGCGCTTTGGGGTGGAGCAGCGGGGGGATCGCCAGTTCATTCGCCTGTCGTCTTCGCAGCCGCTGAATGAGCCGTTCGTCGACATGCTTCTGGAATTGAGCGGTCCGAACGGCCGTCTGGTGCGCGAATATACCTTCCTGCTGGATCCGGCCGATCTGCGTACGACACAGTCCGCCCAAGTCGCGCCGACTCCGGTGCCGGAGTCCGCAGCACCCGCCGCACAACCACGTACCGCACAAGCGGAATCGGCGCCTGCGTCCCGTGCCGCATCGCCAGCCCGCGTTCAGCGTGCCGAGCCGGCACCTCGTGCAGCACGACCTGCACCGGCACCGGTTGAAGCCGGCGCCGACGCGTCCCAAGGTGAATACCGTGTGCGCAACGGCGACACCCTGGCCCGCATTGCGAACCAGGTGAAGCCGAGCGGCGTGTCCCTGGACCAAATGCTGGTTGCCTTGTATCAGTCCAATCCCGACGCCTTCGTCGGCAATAACATGAACCGCCTCAAGGCGGGACAGATCCTCTCCGTGCCGGAAGCAGACAAGGCGCGCTCGATCAGTGCTGCCGAAGCGCGCGGCATCGTGGTTGCGCAGTCCGCCGACTTCAACAACTATCGCAACAAGCTGGCAGGCCAGGTTGCCTCGGCTGCACCGCAGAAATCGGCCGAGTCGAAGCAGACGGCTGGCGGCAAGATTACCGCGAAGGTTGAAGAGAAGGCGACTCCGGCGTCGGAATCCAAGGACAAGCTGAAACTGTCAAATGCACAGCCTGCACCCGCCGGTGCCGCGGACAAGACCGGGCCTGCAACGCAGGAAGACAAGATCGCGCGCGAGAAGGCAATCGCCGACGCAAATTCCCGCGTCAAGGAACTCGAGAAGAACGTCACTGAGCTGCAGAAGCTCTTGGAAGTCAAGAACAAGGCGCTCGCAGACCAGCAGAAGCAAGCGGATGCCGCAGCGACGAAGCCGGCGGCTCCTGCCGCTCCTGCAGCTGTAGAACAGAAACCTGCCGAAGCAAAGGTCGAGAAGCCCGCCGAAGTGAAGCCCGCGGAAGTGAAGTCGGCAGAGAGCAACGCGGAGAAGCCGGCTCAGCCCGCCGCGCCGCCCGTCAGTGCAGCACCTGCACCGGCTCCTGAAAAACCGAAGGCCGTCACGCCGCCACCGGCTCCTGCACCCGAACCGCCGAGTTTCTTCGACGAATTGCTTGGTAACCCGATGGTGTTGCCGGGTATCGGCGCCTTGCTCGTCGCACTCGGCGCACTCGGTGTCTACCGCGCTCGCCGACAGAAGCAAAGCAAGCAGTTCGAAGACAGCATCATCACCGACTCCAGCCTGAAGGCCAATTCGCTGTTCGGCTCGACCGGTGGGCAGAGCGTGGATACCAGCAACAGCGTGTTCAACTCGAGCTTCGCTCCGTCGGCCAGCCAGCTTGACACCAACGAAGTGGACCCGGTAGCCGAGGCCGATGTTTATATCGCCTACGGCCGCGATGCACAGGCAGAAGAAATCCTGAAAGAAGCGCTGCGCACGCAGCCGGATCGCCACGCCGTGCGAGTGAAGCTGCTCGAGATCTACTCCAACCGCAAGGACCTGCGTGCCTTCGAAGTACTGGCAACGGAACTGTACGGTTTGACGAAGGGCGAGGGCGACGACTGGGCGCAGGCAGCATCCATGGGTGCCGCCATCGATCCGAACAACCCCCTGTACGCCGGCGGAAAGAAAGACGATGCCGACGTGCCGCTGATCGCGCCGACCCAGCCTCTGGACGAGCAAGGTCTTGCGACCCTGTTGTCGTCCACGCAATCAGACACGTCGCAGCTGGGAACCATCGACGGTCTGGATGCCGACGCGTCGTATTTCAACAACACGGAACTGGCAGACGAAACCGCGAATACGCCTGCTCCTGCAGTTGAGCCTGAAACCGAGCCGGAACCAGAGCCTGAGAACAAGGTCACGTCGAATGACCTCGACTTCGATCTCGATGGCATGCAGGACCTTGTGCCGCCGAATACGATTCCGCGTCCTGCGCCGGCAGAACCGCCGGCTGATCTGACCTCGATCGACTTCAACTTCCTCGACGAGCCTGCCAAGCCTGCTGAACCCGAAGCCGCAAGCACGCTGGACATGACCCCGGCGCCCGAGCCCCTGCCGGACACGACTGCCGAGCTGAGCGCCTCGATCCCGCCGATCGACGATCTCGAGTTCTCGCTGGGCGATGACAAGCCTGCTGAAGCTGCCGCGCCGGCGTCATTGGTGGAAGACATCTCGCTGGATGCGTTGGCACCGCCGGCCGAGTCGAGCATTCCGGAAATCACCGACTTGTCCCTGCCCATGGAAGAGCCGAAGGCAGAAGTGCCGGCAGCTGATCCCCTTGATTTCGACCTGTCAGGCATCAGCCTCGAGTTGAACCCGCAAGAGACAAGCGCTGCGGACATTCCCGCGACCGAAGAGATTGCTCCGGAGCCGGTTGCCGAGTTCGACATGGGTGAAAGCGAACCCGCTGCACCTGCACCCGCCGAAGCTGCCGCCTCGCTTGAGCTTCCGGATCTGGACTTCGATTCGATGAACACCCAGATGCTGACCGACGATCCTGATGCGAACAGTGCGGAAATGGCAACCAAGCTGGATCTCGCGATTGCCTACCAGGAAATCGGTGACAAGGAAGGTGCACGCGAACTGCTGGACGAAGTCCTGAAGGGTGGTACGCCGGAACAGAGTGAACGCGCCAAAGCCTTGTTGCTCGAACTGGCGTAATTCTTCGCGTTTTATTTCGACGGGCGCAGCGTGATGCTAGCGCCCGTTTTTCTTTAGCAAGCAGATTGAGGTCGATGTGAGGCGGATAGTGCTCGGAGTGCAGTATGACGGAGCGCCATGGCGCGGCTGGCAAACCCAGCCGTCCGGGGGCACGGTGCAGGATACGCTTGAAGCGGCACTCAAGCGCTTTGCATTGGTCGATATTGCGACAACGTGTGCCGGACGCACGGACGCCGGCGTGCATGCGCTTGAACAGGTGGTGCACTTCGACACGGAGCTCGACCGCGAGATGTTTTCCTGGGTACGCGGCGTGAATGCATTCCTGCCGCCCTCCATCGCCGTCCGCTGGGCATGCGAAACGCCGCGTGACGACCAGGATGCATTCCATGCCCGTTTTGGTGCGACGTCCCGCACCTACCATTATGTCATCTACAACCATCCGGTGCGCTCGCCGCTGCTGGCGGGCAAGGCAGGATGGGTATTCCGCCCGTTGCAGGTGGAGCCGATGCGCGCGGCGGCCCTGCATTTGCTTGGCACCCACGACTTCTCCGCCTTCCGCGCCGCGGAATGCCAGGCCAGGTCACCTGTCAAAACGATGCAGGAAATCCGGATCGAACGACGGGGCGACCTGATTGTCGTTAGTCTGACAGCGAGCGCTTTCCTGCATCACATGGTGCGCAATATCGTCGGCTCATTGATTGTTGTCGGCAATGGCAACCAGCAACCCGGTTGGCTGGCGGAGATCCTTGCTGGCCGCGACCGCAGCCTTGCAGCGCCGACATTCATGCCCGATGGCTTGTACCTCGCAAAAATCGCGTACGATCCCAAGTGGCAGCTCCCACAGGAATCGGCACCGGGAATGCCTTGGTTCGAAGCATGAATACCGCCCTGATGAACGATGATCAAGAAATGATTTCACGCACACGTATCAAGATCTGCGGCCTGACTCGTCGCGAGGACCTTCAGGCGGTAGTGGCGGCGGGAGCGGATGCCGTGGGACTGGTTTTCTACGAGAAAAGTCCACGGTACCTATCGCCTTCCGCCGCTGAGCAGCTTGTCGCCGGTTTGCCGCCATTCGTGACGACCGTCGGTCTCTTCGTCAATGCATCGAAGGAGGAAGTCCAGGCCGCTGTAACGCAGGCGCCAGTTTCCCTTTTGCAATTCCACGGCGATGAAACCTTGGAACAATGCGTTTCCATTGCCGAAGCGGTGAACCGCCCCTTCGTCCGGGCAGTGCGGATGGGCCCGGAAATGACCGGCGAGGATTTGCTAAAATACGAGCAACAGTATCGCGCCGCCAGCCAGCTGTTCGCTGGATTGCTTCTCGACGCCTTTGTCGAGGGATATGGCGGCGGTGGAAAGGTTTTCGATTGGTCTCTCATTCCAAAAGAGCTCGCGCCTCGGGTCGTTTTGAGTGGTGGCTTGAGCGTGCAAAACGCCACTGAGGCAGTGCTTCAGGTGCGCCCCTACGCCGTCGACATCAGCAGCGGCGTCGAACAATCCAAGGGCATCAAGGATCCCGCCAAGATCCGCGATTTCATCGCGGCAGTACGCAAGGCGGACGCTTCCCCAGGCAATTGAAGAGAGAGAGTCAACATGAAAGAACTGAACGCGCTTGAGAACTTCGCCGAGCGCCAGGCGACGCCGACCACGGCCCTTTACCAGACCGCCGAATACAACCTTCCCGATGCCCGCGGCCATTTCGGCCAGTACGGCGGCAGCTTCGTCTCCGAAACGCTGACCTACGCGCTGGACGAACTGAAGAAGGGTTATGCCCACTTCCGTACCGATCCCGACTTCCTCGACGAATTCAACCGCGAGCTGAAGCATTTCGTCGGCCGCCCCAGCCCGATCTACCACGCCAAGCGCTGGTCCGAAATGCAGGGCGGTGCGCAGATCTACTTCAAGCGCGAGGACCTCAACCACACCGGCGCGCACAAGATCAACAACGTCATCGGTCAAGCCCTGCTCGCCAAGCGCATGGGCAAGCCACGTGTCATCGCCGAAACCGGCGCCGGGCAGCACGGCGTTGCAACCGCAACGATTTGCGCGCGTTTCGGCATGGAGTGCGTGGTCTACATGGGCGCCGAAGACGTCAAGCGCCAGGTGCAAAACGTCTACCGCATGGAACTGCTTGGGGCGAAGGTCGTGCCCGTCGAGTCGGGGTCGAAGACGCTCAAGGACGCGCTCAACGAAGCGATGCGCGACTGGGTTACTAATGTCGAAAACACCTTCTACATCATCGGCACAGTCGCAGGCCCGCATCCGTATCCAATGATGGTGCGCGACTTCCAGTCGGTCATCGGCAAGGAATGCCTGGAACAGATGCCTGAAATGACGGGACGCCAGCCCGACTATGTCGTCGCCTGCATCGGCGGCGGCTCGAATGCGATGGGTATTTTTTATCCGTACATCGACCACAAGGATGTGCAGCTGGTTGGCGTCGAAGCCGCCGGAGAAGGATTGGAAACCGGCCGTCATTCCGCATCGCTCATCGGCGGGTCGCCGGGCGTCCTGCACGGCAACCGTACGTATCTGCTGCAGAACGAGGACGGTCAGATTATCGAAACGCATTCAGTGTCGGCGGGTCTCGATTATCCGGGCGTCGGCCCCGAGCATGCGTACTTGAAGGACGCTGGACGCGCGAAGTACGTGTCGATCACGGACGACGAGGCGATCGAGGCATTCCACAACTGTTGCCGTATCGAAGGGATCATCCCCGCTCTCGAGTCGAGCCACGCGCTGGCCTATGCGGCCAAGTTCGCGGCGACGCTCCCGAAGGACAAGATCATCCTCGCGAATCTTTCCGGCCGCGGCGACAAGGACATGCATACCGTTGCCGAGCGCATGAAGAAGAAGTTCTGAAGCGGCAGTACCTGACCCGATCCCATAACAATCGTCGACCGGACGGATGCCGGGATCCAGCGAAGTCGCAAGACTCCACTGGTTTCGGCAAATTCCTCCGGACGGCAACAATGCGAACCGCATCATGTCCAGAATCCAATCCACCCTGGCCGCTCTGGCCGAAAAGGGCCGCAAAGGCCTGATTCCCTTCATTACTGCCGGCGATCCCGCACCGGAACTGACCGTTTCCCTGATGCACGCGCTCGTTGCCGGCGGTGCCGACATCATCGAACTTGGCGTACCTTTCTCTGATCCAATGGCGGACGGTCCCGTCATTCAGCGCGCGTCCGAACGCGCGCTTGCGAATGGCGTGGGTATGCGGCACGTTTTGCAATTTGTTAAGGAATTCCGCGCATCGAATCAGGCGACACCGGTAGTGCTGATGGGATACGCCAACCCGATCGAACACATGGGCGCCGGGAAATTCATTGACGCGGCCAAGCAGGCGGGTGTCGACGGCGTGCTCGTTGTGGACTATCCGCCCGAAGAGTGCGAGGACTTTGCTGCGGCGATGAAGGAAAAGGGATTGGATCCGATTTTCCTGCTCGCGCCGACATCGACTGCCGCACGCATCGAGCAAGTTGGCAAGATTGCAAGTGGTTACGTGTATTACGTGTCGCTGAAGGGGGTGACGGGCTCCGGCCATCTCGATCTGGAAGGCGTTTCGAAAAAAATGCCTGAGATCAAGAAGCACGTGCGCGTGCCGGTTGGCGTGGGCTTCGGCATCCGGGATGGCGCGACGGCGAAGGCGATTGCGTCCGTTTCCGACGCCGTCGTCATTGGCAGCCGGATCATCCAGGAACTGGAAAATACGCCTCGCGAGAACGCGGCCCAGGCAGTGCAAGCCTTCATTTCGGGCATCCGCAAGGCGCTGGACGAGTAAGTTGCGATATCATTTTGTCATCCAATCCTTGTATTGGCGCGCGGCAAGGCCGGCGGTACAATGCCGCAACCCGAAAATTTGAGATGAGGTATTCATGAGTTGGCTTGAAAAGCTGCTTCCCCCGCGCATCCAGCGTTCCGATCCCGCCAACCGGAAATCCGTGCCGGAAGGACTCTGGGTCAAGTGCCCGTCGTGCGAGGCAGTGCTTTACCGTACCGACCTTGAATCCAATATCCACGTCTGCCCGAAGTGCGACCACCACATGCGGATCCGCGCCCGCGAGCGCCTTGATGCGCTGCTCGACGCTGGCGGCCGCTATGAAATCGGCCAGGAAGCGCTTCCGGTCGATTCGCTCAAGTTCAAGGACAGCAAGAAGTATCCGGACCGTCTCAAGGACGCCATGGAAGGCACCGGCGAGACCGATGCGCTGGTTGTCATGGGCGGCTCGATCATGTCGCTGCCGGTCGTTGTGTCCTGCTTCGAGTTCGAGTTCATGGGCGGTTCCATGGGCTCCGTGGTCGGTGAGCGCTTCGTGCGTGGTGCTCAGGCTGCACTGGAACAGAAAGTGCCGTTCATCTGCATTACTGCCACTGGTGGGGCGCGCATGCAGGAAGGCCTACTGTCGCTCATGCAGATGGCCAAGACCACCTCGATGCTGACCAAGCTCTCTGAAAAGAAGTTGCCGTTCATCTCGGTACTGACTGATCCGACAATGGGCGGCGTGTCGGCCTCGTTCGCGTTCATGGGCGACGTCGTGATCGCCGAGCCGAAGGCCCTGATCGGCTTTGCCGGCCCGCGCGTGATCGAAAATACCGTGCGCGAAAAATTGCCGGAAGGCTTCCAGCGAGCAGAATTCCTGTTGCAGAAAGGTGCTGTCGACATGATCGTCGACCGCCGCAAGATGCGCGAGGAGATCGCGCGTCTGCTGGCGCTGCTGCAGAACCAGCCCGCAGAAGTCCTGGCCTAAGAACCTCATCCAACGGAAAGCCCGGACTGAAGCAGGTCCGGGCTTTTCATTTTCCAGGCGTCCATCACACCTCCAGCCATGCAAAACCTTCCCGCGACACTGGCCGATTGGCTCTCCCTCCTCGAGACGATGCATCCCAAGGCCATCGACATGGGCCTGGACCGTGTCCGGCAGGTGAAGGACAGGCTGGGCATTCATTTCGACTGCCCGGTCATCATTGTCGGCGGCACGAACGGCAAGGGTTCGACCTGCGCCATGCTGGAGTCGATCCTGATGCACGCCGGTTACCGCGTCGGCCTGTACACTTCGCCGCATCTGCTCGATTTCAACGAGCGTGCGCGTGTGCATGGCGAACCGGCCAGCGATGAGGCGCTGGTCGCACAGTTTGCCGCCGTCGAGGCGCAGCGCGGCGATGTGTCGTTGACGTACTTTGAATTCACGACATTGGCGATCCTGCGCTTGTTCGCACAGTCCGGCTTGGATGCCGTGATCCTCGAAGTGGGCCTCGGTGGACGGCTGGACGCAGTCAATATCATCGATGCCGATGTCTCGATCGTCACCAGCGTCGACATCGACCATACCGAATATCTTGGCAATACACGCGAAGAGATCGGCTTCGAGAAGGCCGGCATCTTCCGTCCGGGCAAAGCCGCGATTTGCGGCGATCCGGTGCCGCCCAAGTCGCTCATCGACCATGCCCATGCAATCGGTGCCGATCTCTGGCTGTTCGGGCGCGACTACAACTACTCCGGCGACAAGCAGCAATGGAATTACGGCGGGCGTTCCCAGCGGCGCAATTCACTCGGTTATCCGAGCCTGCGCGGTGCAAACCAGTTGCTGAACGCATCTGCGGCGCTTGCTGCACTGGAAGCGCTCCGCGACCGCCTGCCCATCGGCGCGCAGGAAGTGCGCAACGGACTGGTCATGGTCGAACTGCCGGGACGCTTCCAGGTGCTGCCCGGACGCCCGTCGGTCGTTCTCGATGTCGCGCACAATCCGCATGCGGCGGCGACTCTGGCCCAGAACCTGAACAACATGGGTTTCCATGCCTATACCTTTGCCGTGTTCGGCGCCATGCAGGACAAGGACATCGCCGGCGTCGTCCAACACCTGAAGGACATCGTCGACCACTGGTGCCTCACCGACCTGCCGCTGCCGCGCGCGGCGACCGCCGCTCAGCTGAAACAGGTGCTGCTCGATGCGGGTATCGCGCCAAGTGCCACGCCCGGTTCGGAAAAGACCATCGAGACCTTCGAGTCACCCGCTGCCGCGTTCGCGAACGCACAGAGCAGAGCAGGGGAGAATGATAGAATTGCGGTTTTCGGATCGTTTCTCACCGTTGCAGGCGTGATGGAAGCGAAAAGATCCGGGAAACTGTCCTGATCGGCATGCAGTTCTTTCAAGACGGTTTCCGACTTCACTGACGGACTTCATTTTTATCGCATGAGCTTGTTCTCGTTCCTTCGCAAAAACAAGCAGGAATCGGCCTCCGGGGAAAGCACCTTTTATTCGCGTGCCGAGGAGGACTCCAAGGCAGTACGCAGCCGTGGCAAGCGCCGCGGCGGCAAGGACAGCCGCGAAGACGAAGCGCTCGATCCCGTATTGCCAGAAAAGAAACGCGCCCGCCGCCGCCTGATCGGTGCCGTCGCGCTGGTGCTGGCTGCCGTGATCGGCCTGCCCATGGTGCTCGACTCCGAGCCGAAGCCGCTGGCCGACGATATCGCCATCCAGATTCCCTCCAAGGACAAGCCCGCCGCCGGCGCGATTGCCCGCACGGACGCACCGTCCACTTCGAAAATTGCCGCCTCCGCATCGCTCGACGCGAAGGAAGAAGTTGTCGAAACGCCTGCCCCTGCAGAAAAGGAAACGTACGCTGCCGCACCCGCCGACCCGCCCAAGGCAAAGGACGATGCAAAGGCTGCAGACCATGCGTCCAAGGCAAGCGACAAGACCGCTTCCCCGGTGATCGCGAAGGCGGAACCGAAGTCTGCAGACGCGCATGATAAATCCGACAAGTCCGACGACGCCCGCGCCAAGGCACTTCTCGAGGGTAAGCCCGATCCGAAGGCTGCCGAGAAAAAGCCGGGAAAATATGTCATCCAGGTAGCGGCACTTGCGACCAAGGAAAAGGTCGATGAACTGCAAGGCAAGCTCAAGGGCGCCGGCATCAAGTCGTACACCGAAAAGATCGCGACCGCCTCGGGCGACCGCACCCGTATCCGCGTAGGCCCGTTCGCCAGCAAGGAAGAGGCGGAAAAGGCCAAGGCAAAGATCGTCAAGATCGGATTGAACGGCACGCTGGTGCCTGCTTGATTTTTCGCGGACCGTGACAATCTTCGATTATCTGGTGGTGTTCGTGCTGGTCTGCTCGGTTGTCATCAGCACAATGCGCGGCCTGGTCAAGGAAATCCTGTCGCTGTTGAGCTGGGTAGTGTCCTTCGTCGTGGCCAATGCGTACGGCGAGGAACTGGCGAAGCTGCTGCCCGATATGGTGCCCGGCAGCACGACCCGGCTGATCGTGGCATTCATTGCATTGTTTATCGGCGTGCGCCTGCTGATGATGCTGCTGACCATGGCCATCGACGCGGTGATCAAGGCGAGCGGACTGACGCTCGCGGACCGCGGCCTTGGCGGCCTGTTCGGCCTCGGGCGTGGCGTGGTGATTGTCCTGGCTGCAGTCCTGTTGTGCGGCATGACGGCCATACCGCAGCAGCCGTTCTGGAAAGAGGCGCTGCTCAGCCCGCTGGCGGTCACTGCCGCGCGCACCGTAAAGCCTTTTCTGCCGGGCGATTTTGCGCGGCATGTACAGTTTTGAATCTGCTTAAGTAAGGAGCCCACCATGTGTGGCATTGTTGGCGTTGTTTCCCACGGCCCGGTCAACCAGTTGATCTATGACGCGCTGCTGCTGCTCCAGCATCGCGGACAGGATGCAGCCGGTATCGCAACCAACCACGGCAATACGTTCTCCATGCACAAGGCCAATGGCCTGGTACGTGACGTATTCCGTACACGCAACATGCGTTCGCTGCCCGGCAATGCCGGTATCGGCCAGGTGCGCTACCCAACCGCAGGATCCGACAGCGAGGAAGAAGCACAGCCGTTTTACGTGAATGCGCCTTTCGGCATCATCCTCGCGCACAACGGCAACCTGACGAACTGGGAACAGCTCAAGGTCGAGATGTTCCAGAACGACCGCCGCCACATCAACACCGCCTCCGATTCGGAAGTGCTGCTGAATGTGCTGGCGCATGAAATCCAGCAGGCGACCACTGGCTACTCGCTCGATCCGTCCGCGCTGTTCAAGGCAGTCTCCGTATTGCACAAGCGCGTGCGCGGCTCGTACGCTGTGGTGTCGCAGATCGCGGGCTATGGCCTGTTGGCGTTCCGCGACCCGTTCGGCATCCGTCCGCTATGTATCGGCTTCAACGACACCGACAAGGGCCCGGAATACATGCTGGCCAGCGAGTCCGTGGCGCTCGAAGGACTGGGCTTCCGCTTCCTGCGCGATGTGATGCCGGGCGAGGCGATCTTCATTGACCTCGAAGGCAAGCTGTACAACCAGCAGTGCGCCGATAATCCGGTGCTCAATCCTTGCGCATTCGAATTTGTCTACCTGGCACGTCCCGATTCCGTCATCGACGGCGCATCCGTGTATGCCACGCGCCTGAAGATGGGCGAATACCTCGCCGAGAAGATCCGCCGCGAGATGTCGGCCGGCGACATTGACGTAGTGATGCCGATTCCCGATTCCTCCCGTCCGGCGGCAATGGAACTGGCGCTCAATCTCAACCTTGAGTACCGCGAAGGCTTCATCAAGAACCGCTACATCGGCCGAACCTTCATCATGCCGGGCCAGGCGGAGCGCAAGAAGTCGGTACGCCAGAAGCTCAATGCGATCAGCAGCGAGTTCAAGGGCAAGAGCGTGCTGCTGGTGGACGACTCCATCGTTCGCGGCACGACCAGCCGTGAAATCGTGCAGATGGCACGCGACTCGGGTGCCAAGCGCGTGATCTTCGCGTCCGCCGCGCCGCCGGTGAAATTCCCGAATGTGTACGGCATCGACATGCCGACGCGCAACGAACTGATCGCCTACGGCCGCACGGAAGAAGAAGTGTGCCGCGAAATCACCGCGGATGCGCTCGTGTACCAGGATGTCGACGCACTCAAGCGCTCGATTTCCGATGTCAATCCGGCATTGAAGAATTTCGAAGCGTCCTGCTTCGACGGCATGTACGTGACCGGCGACATTTCGCGCGACTATCTGGACCGTATCGAGTTCGCGCGCAACAATCCGAAGCCATCCAGCGAGGACGCAGTACGCTCGCAATTGAACCTTAACCTGGCCCGCGTCGACTGACCCCGGACTGATTGCGAAAAAGCCCGTCGCGCGAAAGCGCCGCGGGCTTTTTTGTTTTCAGGCCTGTTGGAGCAGGGACGCGAATTCCCTCGCGGGTAGGGGTTTGCTGAAGTAATAGCCCTGCATCTCGTCGCAATTGTGGTCGCGCAGGAAGTTGACCTGTTCTTCGGTCTCCACACCTTCCGCGATCACTTTCAGGTTCAGGCTATGTCCCAGTGAAATCACCGTGCTGGTGATCGCCGCGTCGTCCGCGTCAGTGGCGATGTCGCGCACGAAGGATTGGTCGATCTTGAGGTGGTGCAGCGGGAAGCGTTTCAGGTAGCTCAGGCTGGAGTAACCGGTGCCGAAGTCATCGATAGACAGTTGGACGCCGAGGTCTTCGAGTTCCTTGAGCTTGGTCACGAACAGTTCTGCGCTGTTCATCACGATGCTTTCGGTCAGCTCCAGTTCCAGGTGGTGCGCCTCCAGCCCCATGTCGTGCAGCGCGGTGGCTACCGACTGAACCAGGTTCTCCTGCTGGAACTGGCGTGCCGAGAGGTTGACCGAAATGGAGATCGGCGGCAGGCCCGCATCCTGCCATGCCTTGTTCTGCGCACAGGCGGTATGCAGCACCCAATCGCCGATGGGGACGATAAGGCCGATCTCTTCCGCCATCGGGATGAAGCGTGTCGGCGATACCAGTCCCATTTCGGGATGGTTCCATCGGATCAGTGCTTCCGCGCCGATGATGCGCCCGCTGCTCGCTTCCACCTTGGGCTGGTAGAACAGCTCGAATTCCTTCCGGTCGAGCGCGCGGCGTAATGCGCTTTCCAGTTCCGCCCGCTCGAGCGCGCGTACGCTCATTTCGCGCGAGTAGAACTGGAAAGCGTTGCCGCGCTCTTCCTTGGCGCGGTACATGGCGATGTCGGCATTGCGCAGCAGCGATTGCATATCTTCGCCGTCGTCGGGGAAGATGGTCGCGCCGATGCTGGTTGTCACGAACAATTCATGGCCGCGGATCAGGAACGGCGTTCGGAATGCCTCGAAAACCTTGTTGGTCACCACCGTCACGTCCTGCGGACGCTGGATGCCGGTAAGGAGGATGATGAACTCGTCGCCGCCCTGGCGCGCCACGGTATCGCCTTCCCGGATGACCTGCTTGAGCCGGTGCGACACTTCCAGCAGCAGCGAATCGCCGAGCTCGTGGCCGAAGCTGTCGTTGACGCCCTTGAAGCGGTCCAGGTCAAGGAACAGCAGGGCCAGGAGAAGTCCGTTGCGGCGGGCATGCGCCATCGCCTGCGTGATCCGGTCGCCGAGCAGGTTCCTGTTTGCAAGGCTGGTCAAGGCGTCGTGGCCCGCCAGGTACTCGATACGCGCCTCGTAGGCCTTGCGCTCGCTGATATCGATGGCAATGCCGTCCACGCGCTGCAACTGGCCTTCTTTGTTCCGGATGGCGCGGGCGCGCTCCTCGATCCAGCGGATTTTTCCGTCCGGCCGGACGATACGGTATTCCTGCGTAAAGCTCGTGGAACGGGCCAGGCGGTCGTGGGCCTCGATGGCTGCATCCCGGTCTTCGGGATGAATGGCCATGAACCAGAGCTCCTTGTCATCATAGAACTGATCGACCGGGCGTCCGTAGATCTTCTCGACCATGGAGTTCAGGTAGATGAACTCCTTGTCCGTCATGGACCACACCACGTTGTCGATCGAATCCAGGATGCTCGACAGTTTTTCCTCGGTAGTCCGCAGGGCCGACTCAGCCTGCTCGCGTGCGGCTTTTGTCCGCAGGCTGATCACGCCATAGGCAATATCTTCGGCGAGCTCCTCGAGCATCGTGATCTGTTCGGAATCGAACTTGTTCGGCGGCGATTCAAATATCGTCAGCGCGCCAAAGACCCCGCCGTGGTGCTTGAGCGGCAGGGATACTGCCAGGTCAGGATCATGGTTAAGCTGCCGGTCCCCCGGCGGGTGCGTACTGCCGGCCACGTCCATGACGACCCATGGCCGCGCGCTGGGCATCGAGGCGCGACGGTGGGTTGCAGATCCATTCTCCGCTGCAGCGCTACCCGCCATTTCCGCGTACGCAACCTGCGTCGCACTGCCATCGTCTTCAAAGTAGTCGATGCGCGCCATCCGGTAGCCGCCGGCTTCCACCACTGTGCGACACATGTCCTGGAGCAGGCACATCTCGTCGGTCGCATGCACCATCACGTGATTGCACTCGGCCATCACCGTCCGTGCGCGTAGCGTCCGCCGCAATGCATCCTGCGCGCGCTTGCGGTCGCCCACCTCGAGTTTCAGCTGGCCGTGCTGTCTTTCGATCGCACCATAGAGTTGGAGATTTTCGTAGACCACCGCAAGCTGAGCGGCCACGGTGGCAGCCGCGCGTTCATCGACTTCGCTGAATTCACCGGCGCCGAGCTTGTCGACCAGGTACAGCCATCCGAAGGCCGTCTCCTGGGAGGCGATCGGCGCAACCAGGATCGAATTGACGGGCGGGTGTTCCGGCGGGAGCCCGAGCGCAACCGGATCGCTGCCGCGCGTGACAAGCCGTTTCGCCGTGCGCGCAGAGACGATCTCGCCGAGCAGTCCAGTATTGGGCGAGGGCCACGGCATCTGCGACAGCGCGGCCTCGTCCATGCCCCGCATGACGAAATGTTCGAGGCGGGTTCGATCGTCCGCCAGGATGCCGACAGCGGCGTACTTCGCGACGCAGATGTCCTGCACGACCCGGCAACTGCTTGCCAGCAGGCGTTGCGGATTGCGCTCGGATGCCAGTTCAATCCCGAGTTCGATCAACGCGGTCAGCCTCAGGCTGACGGCCTGCAGGCTGGACAAGGCTTTGGACAGCCGCTGCACGACTTGCTGCAGGCCTTCGATATCCGCCGCCGTGTCGCTGCCGTTGTTGACCATCTCCGACATGAGGTGGCTGCTCGTCTCCAGTTCGACCAGATACTCGCTCAACTGGTTATCGAGTCCGTTCAGCCGTGTCTGTTCTGGCTGCGTGGCTGGGTAGGGCGCGGGCAGGGGCTTGGCGGGCATTCCCAGCGCTTCATGCACCGTTTTGAGAATCAGGTCGGGGTCGGAGGGCTTGGGGAGTACCCACCGCACGCCGCAGGCCATGGCCATCAGGCTTGCTTCACGCTCGTGATAAGCGGCGGTGTAGAAAATGACGGGCGTGCCGGCAATGGCCGGAATGGCCCGCAAGCGGGTCACGAACTCAAATCCGTCCATGTTCGGCATCAGGATATCGGCAATGACGAGGTCCGGCCGCCGCGCATTGGCAAGGTCAAGTCCCTCGGCGCCATCCGCCGCTTCGATCAGGCTGTGACCGCTGTAACCAAGCAGAACCATCAGGAACTGACGGTTCAGGACATGGTCGTCAACGATCAGAATAGTCGCCATCTTGTCTCCTGTTTTGCCGGCGCGGGGATCCGTCTATCGCGTCGTTCTGCCCGCACCCGGTTCGACTGTTCGCTGCGGAAAACGTGCAATCTCGGGCAGGAAGCGTTCTATCTCGGAGATGAAAGTTTCCGGCTCGATCGGCTTGCTGAGATACCCGTCAAATCCAGCCTCAATCAGCTTTTCGCGGTCGCCAACCATGGCAAGCGCCGTGACTGCGATGGCAGGAATGCCGCTCAAGGCGGGGGTGCGCTTGAGCACCCGGACGACGCCGTACCCATCCAGTTGGGGGAGGTGCACGTCGCAGATGATCAGCTCGGGCAGCTCCTCCGTCGCGACAGCCAGCCCGCTTTCCCCGTCCGTGGCTGTAAGAAGGGCATACCCATGCGCCTTCAGCAAATACGTCATGAGTTCCATGTTGGCCGGGTTGTCTTCGATCACTAGAATTCGCGTCGGCAATCGTGCTTCCTCCATGGCGGTCAATGCCCGATACGTCGGGCGACTTTTAAAAACGGATGGGCCTGCGCGCTCACGATGCCTCCTTGGGCAAGGCCAGCGTAAACGCGCTTCCCTCGCCGCGCCGGCTCTGCAGGCTCAGCGTGCCGCCGATCAGGTCGGCCAGCTT
This sequence comes from Noviherbaspirillum sp. ST9, assembly GCF_048799745.1. NCBI lineage: Bacteria > Pseudomonadati > Pseudomonadota > Betaproteobacteria > Burkholderiales > Oxalobacteraceae > Noviherbaspirillum > Noviherbaspirillum sp. ST9. Next base: position 379,744 of record NZ_JBLWFR010000003.1, read on the forward strand.
CTGGCACAGGTACAGGCCCAGGCCGGTTCCCTCAAAGCGTTTTGTCGAGGTTGAGTCAAGTTGCGTGAACGCCTGGAACAGCTTGGCGTGGTCCTCTGCCTTGATGCCGACGCCGGTGTCCGTCACCGTGATGCTGACCGTGCTCATCCCATCGTGATGGCGCTCGGCCAAAGAAATGAGGACTTCGCCGTAGTCAGTGAATTTGATCGCGTTGTTGGCCAGATTGATCAGGATCTGCCGCAATGCCCGCTGGTCGGTGAAAACGGTGATGTCCTGCGGCGGGATTTCAGTACGAAAGCGCAGTCCCTTCTGGCGAGCGAGCGGCGACAGGGTCTCCGCGAGGTCGGCGACCAGTTTTCCGCACGTCACCGGTTCGCAATGGAGCTGGACCTTTCCCGATTCGATCTTCGCCAGGTCCAGCAAGTCGTTGATAAGGGAGAGAAGGTGCTTCGCGCTTGTCTGGATCGTGCGCAGCTGCTTGTCCTGGTCATCGGTCAGCGGGCCGGGAAGGCGCATCAGCAAGGTTCCGGTGAATCCGATGATGGCATTGAGCGGTGTGCGCAGTTCGTGGGACATGCTGGCCAGGAAACGGTCTTTTGCCAGGTTGGCCTTTTCCAGCTCGATATTCTTTTCGTACAGCGCGCGCTCGATGCGCTTGCGCTCCGTGATGTCCCTGATCGCGCTGGACACAAGCGTGCCTTCTTCCGTCTCCAGCGGACTGAGGCTGATCTCTACGGGGAATTCAGTGCCGTCCTTGCGCAGTCCGTACAGTTCCAGTCCTGCGCCCATCGCCCGCGTGCGCGGTTCTTCAAAAAAGCCTCCCCGGTATGTCGGATGCCTGTGCTCGAAGCGCTGCGGCACCAGCACTTCCACCTTTTTTCCCAGCAATTCCTCGCGCGGATAGCCGAACAGTTTTTCCGTCTGCGAATTGACCAGCACGATTTCTCCTTGCCGATTCACGATCACAAAGGCGTCCGGCGCCGATTCGAGCAGGCCGCGGAATTTCTGCTCGGCCTTCTTGCGCTCGCTGATGTCGCGCACAGCACTCATCACGAGCGTACCTTCTTCGGTTTGCAGGGGGCTCAGGCTGATCTCCACCGGGAACTCCATGCCGTCCTTGCGCAGGCCATACAGCTCCAGATCCGCACCCATCGCGCGCGCCCGCGGTTGTCCGAAATAGCCGCCCCGGTGCGAGACGTGTCCGACGCGCAAGCGGCGTGGCAACAAGTCTTCCACCGCTTTTCCGCGCAATTCACCCGTCACGTAGCCGAACAGCTTTTCAGCCTGCGAATTGGCGAGGACGATATACCCGGTGGAGTTGGCCATGATGATGCCGTCGGGCATCGACTCAAGGACATCCCGGAATTTCGTTTCGAGCAGCTTGGCGTCGCGCAGCACTTTCAGCGCGGTCACGTCCTTCTGGCTGCTCAGGATAAAGATTGGCGTCCCCTGACTATCCCGAACGGCTTTCGCGGAAATGTCGACATAGACAAGCGATCCGTCTTTCCGGCAGCGGATCGATTCGTAGCTGTGTGTCCCATCGCTCAGGATCGCCTTGGTCTGGCGCTGCTCTTCTTCGTGGCGCTCCGGGGGGACGAGGAGGCTGGTTGCAACCTGGCCGAGTGCCTCCTCGCTGGCGTAGCCGAAAACGTGCTCTGCTCCTCTCGTCCAGTGAACGATTTTTCCATCAAGGTTCACAATCACAACCGCGTCCGGTGATTCCTGAAGTACCAGGTTCTCGAATTCCGTCGGCATAAATCTCGAAAGGTCCCCAGCAACTTGTCGTCCTTAAACGATAGCTGTTCGATACAAATGTGTGTCAGGAAACGGCTATTATTTGATTAGGATCACTGGTTACCGGATTAGTGCAAAAATAATTTGCCTGGGCATTTTGACGGAAACCGGTTTCGCGTAACGCCCGATTTGCGTTACGATAAGCTCCTGCGCCGATTTGATTCTGCTTGCGGGCGCCGGGGTCAAGTCCCATAACAAATGCAGCTAAAACGGAGCAGGATTCCACCCAAACCCGTTCTAGCGCTTGCTGAACGGGTTTTTGTTTGCCATGACTGATACGAAGAAATACGGTTTTACCACCACCATCCTCCACAGCGACCGCCAGAAGCCGATCGAGCACGGCTCGCTGCACAAGCCGATCCACACCTCGGTGACTTTCGGCTATCGCGATGCACGCCAGCTTGCCGAGGTATTCCAGGGCAAGCAGCCCGGCTTCCGCTACGGCCGCCAGGGCAATCCCACCGTGTCCGCCCTCGAAGAAAAGGTGAACCGCATGGAGCAGGGCATGGCGACCATTTGCTTCTCCACGGGCATGGCCGCCATCGCCGCCGTGGCACAAGCCCTCCTGCGCGAAGGCGATCACGTTGTGTCATCTGCATTTCTTTTCGGTAACACAAACAGCCTATGGCAGACGGTGAGCGGCCAAGGGGTCGATGTATCGATGGTAGATGCGACCGAGGTCGCAAACGTCGAAGCAGCCATTACGGCAAACACGCGTCTCGTCTTCGTCGAAACCATCGCGAACCCGCGCACGCAGATTGCGGACCTCAAGCGCATCGGCCAGCTTTGCCGTGACCGCGGCATCCTCTACGTCGTCGACAACACGATGACTTCGCCCTACCTGTTCCGCCCGAAGATGGTCGGCGCCAGCCTTGTGGTCAACGCGCTCACCAAATCGATTGGCGGCCATGGCAATGCGCTTGGCGGCAGCCTGACCGATACAGGCCTGTTCGATTGGACGAAATTCCCTAACATTATCGAGACCTACAAGCGCTACGTCCCAGCACAATGGGGCATGGCCCAGATCCGCGCAAAAAGCCTCCGCGACTTTGGCGGCGCACTCGGACCCGAGGCGGCGCATCACATCGCCGTCGGCGCCGAAACGATGGCGCTGCGCATGGAGCGGGAATGCACCAATGCGCTCGCACTGGCCCGCATGCTGGAAGCGGACGACCGCGTTGCCGCCGTCCACTACCCCGGCCTGCCGTCGCATCCGCAGCACAAGCTGGCGACGGAATTGTTCGGAGGGTATGGCAGTTTGTTCAGCTTCGAACTCAAAGACGGCATCGACTGCTTCGACTATCTCAACCGCCTCAAACTTGGCATCCCTGCAAGCAACCTGGGCGATACGCGCACGCTGGTCATCCCGGTTGCGCACACCATTTTTTACGAGATGGGGGCGGAACGCCGTGCAAGCATGGGCATTGCCGAATCGCTGATTCGCGTGTCTGTGGGCATCGAGGACACCGACGATCTTCTTGATGACTTCCGCCAAGCGCTGGAGGGCTGAAAAGCCATGACTTGCCAAATTTCTCAATAAAAACAATTCACTGGAGAAAGTCGATTCTGGCTAAAATACGCTCCAACTGCTGTATGGAGAGCGTATGACGAGGCCTGAAAAAATCCGTTTGGGGGAATTGCTGGTTCAGCAAAAATTGCTGACCGAGGAAAACCTGCAGTTTGCCCTGACGGAGCAGAAGCGGACCGGGCGCAAGCTCGGCCGGATTTTCATCGAGAAGGGCTTCGTTACAGAAGAGCAGATCTCGGGCGCCGTGGCCAAGCAGCTCCACATCCCGTACATCAACCTCAAGTTCTTCAACCTGCTGCCCGAACTCTGCCGGCTGCTTTCAGAAACACAGGCACGCCGCTTCCGCGCGATCGTCCTCGAGAAGCGCGGCAGTTCCCTCGTCATCGGCATGGCCGATCCCACCGACCTGTTCGCCTATGACGAAATCGCACGGGTCCTGAAGACGAATATCGAGCTGGCGGTCGTCAACGAGAGCGAACTGGTCCAGTCGATCGACCGCATTTATCGACGGACGGACGCCATCACCGACCTGGCGCGCGAGCTGGAGCAGGATCTCGGCGACAGCATCGTCGATTTTGGCGGACTGGGCACGACACCGGCGCTGGAAGAGGCACCCGTGGTCAAGCTGCTGCAGTCCATCTTCGATGACGCGACGCAGGTCAGGGCATCCGACATCCACATCGAACCGCAGGAAGGCAGCCTGCAGATCCGTTTTCGTATCGACGGGGTGCTTCACCTGCAGACCGAAGCCGATATCAAGATCGCACCGTCGCTGGCTCTGCGACTGAAGCTGATGGCGGAACTGGACATCTCGGAAAAGCGCCTGCCGCAGGACGGCCGCTTCGCCATCAAGGTCAGGCAGCAGCGGGTAGACGTGCGTATGTCGACGATGCCGACGCAATACGGCGAATCAGTCGTGATGCGTCTGCTCAACCAGAACAACAGCGTACTCAGGCTCGACGCAATCGGCATGCCGCAGCAGATGCTTGAGAAGTTCCGCAACTACGTGCATCGACCGGACGGCCTGATTCTTGTCACCGGTCCGACGGGTAGCGGCAAGACCACGACCCTTTACTGCGCCCTGGCAGAGCTGAACTCGCCGGAGGTCAAACTGATTACGGTCGAGGATCCGGTCGAATACCGCCTCCAGGGCGTCAATCAGGTGCAGGTCAACGAAAAGATCGAACTCACCTTCGCGCGCGTGCTGCGCGCCGCACTGCGGCAGGATCCGGACGTCGTGCTCGTCGGCGAAATGCGCGACCAGGAAACCGCGCAGATTGGCTTGCGAGCTGCGCTCACCGGCCACCTCGTGTTGTCAACGCTGCATACCAACGACGCAGCAAGCACACCGGTACGCCTGATGGACATGGGCGTCCCGCGCTACATGGTCGCAAGCGCCTTGCAGGTCGTGCTGGCGCAGCGCCTCGTCCGGCTCATTTGCGAAACCTGCGCCGACACCCACGAACTCAAGCCCAATGAGCGCGAGTGGCTCAGGTCGGAACTCGGCGACAACGTCGACATGCATCGGTACATGCATGGACGGGGATGCAGCCATTGCAACGGCACCGGGCATCGCGGACGGACAGGTGTCTATGAAATGCTCGAAATCACCGACGCGGTCGCTGATGCCGCAAACAATCCTGACCCGACGGTCTTTCTTCGCACCGCCCAGGCACAAATGGAGGGCCAGACGCTGCGTACGCATGCCGTCGAACTCGTCATCTCGGGCAAGATTGCCGTGGCCGAGGCCATGCGCGTCGCCAACCAGACCGATGACTGATACTCACGGAGAGCACAGCATGATGTTGTTGTTGCCGCAATCGCGCTAGCCGGAGAACGCCGTGCCCTATTATGCGTATAAAGCCCGCAACAGTCGCGGTGACCTCGTCCGGGGCATCATGGAAGGGGCGGACGACGGCGCCGTTGCCGACGAACTGTTCAGCACCGGCCTGACGCCGGTCGACATTGAAGAAACGGACAAGGTCGCCGACGACAATGCCGAAGTCCGCCGAACCCAGACATTCTTTGCCTACCGTGCACGCAATGTGCGCGGCGAGCTGCTGAAGGGCGTGGTCGAAAGTCCCGACAGTGTCGCCGTCGCCAGCCTGCTGATGAACACCGGCCTGACGCCGATTGACATCGTCCCTGCCAAACCGCCAAGCGACCTTGCCAAGAAGGGAATTCTTGGCCGGCTGAGCGAGCGCAAGGTCTTGTCGCAGGATGTCCAGTTATTCAGCCGGCAGATGCATACCTTGCTGAAAGCCGGTGTGCCGATTCTGCGCGCGCTGGCATCGCTGCAGGAATCCGCAACCAATCATTCCTTTGCACGCGTGATACGGGATGTGCGCACATCGCTTGACGCGGGTCGCGAGCTTTCTGCAGCAATGGCGCGCAATCCCAAGGTCTTCACCCCGTTCTATCAGGCCATGATCCGAATCGGCGAAGTCACGGGTCGGCTCGACGATGTTTTCCTGCGGCTGTTCGGCTACCTGGAATTCGACCGGGAGATGCGCAACCGTGTGCGCACTGCATTGCGGTATCCGAGCTTTGTCCTGGCGGCCATGGTGATCGCGATTGGCGTGATCAACGTCTTTGTGATTCCGGCGTTTGCGCAGGTATATGCGTCGTTCAACACCGAGCTGCCCCTGATGACCCGGGTACTGATTGCAAGCTCGAATTTCACGGTGAAGTACTGGCCGGGGATTGTCGTTGGCGCGGCTGCCGCCGGCATTGCTTTCAAGATGTACACCGGCACGCGTTCCGGTCGTTATCGATGGCATAAGTTGATGCTGCGTATTCCCCTCGCCGGAACGATTCTGACGAAGGCCGCGCTGGCGCGTTTCGCACGCAGTTTCGCGCTCGGCACGCGGAGCGGCGTGCCAGTTGTGCAAGCACTTTCCGTGGTCGCTCAGACCGTCGACAACGCCTACATATCATCGCGCATCGAGCAAATGCGTGAAGGTGTGGAACGCGGCGAATCGGTGCTACGGGTAGCGACGGCGATGGGGATTTTCACACCGATCGTGCTCCAGATGATTTCGGTAGGCGAGGAGACTGGCGCGCTCGACGACTTGATGGACGAGATCGCCCAAATGTATGAAAACGAGGTGGACTACGAGCTCAAGACCTTGGCCTCGCGGATCGAGCCGATCCTGATTGTTTTCCTCGGCATCCTCGTCTTGATTCTGGCGCTCGGCGTTTTCCTGCCGATCTGGGATTTGAGTTCCAACATGAAGCGGTAGCCGGCCGTGTGGATTAAATAACGAAGCGTTGCTCGGTCGCAACATACATTTCTCATCGGAAATTTTAGAGCTTGCGTCAAAGAATTTTTTTAAATTCTTTGACGCAAGTTTCAACTGACTGGGCATAATTGTTCGTGCTTGATTTAGCTCAACGTTTCCAACGGGAATGGTGGGAGACAATCTTGGCAGGTGATTAAGTTGCAGTGGAAGTTTGCTTTTGCTGCGTGTCTGTTGTGTCTTCGCTGGATAGTCTGGCGTAAGAAAACGAAGGAAGTGTTTAGGAAACCAAAGATGAAAAAGACTGTTCCCTCCATGAAATCTTCCGGCGGCTTCACCATGGTCGAACTGATCATCGTGATCGCGATTTTGGGTGTTCTTGCGGCGACGGCGCTGCCGCGATTCTTTAATGTGACGACAGAGGCGCGAGTTGCTGCTGTAAACGGCATTGCAGGAGGACTTCGTTCTGCTTCGGCGACCGCGCAAGCTGCATATTTTGCTGCCGGCAGCATGTCTGCGACGAGTGTTTCCATGGCGGGTGGTACTGTGACCGTGGCAGCAGGCACCGGAATTCCGACGTCTCCCGGCATTCTGCAAGCGCTATCTGGTGGAGCCGACGGTATGCAGCTTACGCCTAAAGCACCGGCAGATACCGATGCTACTGTTGAATTCAGGCCAAATGGTGTAGGTGCGACCAAGAAATGTGTTGCTACTTACACTGCATCTTCTGGCGCGGTGACAGTGGATACTACAGAGTGCGCAAATTGATAGCTTCGTAACGGCGGAAACCGGTAACGAACAGTAATAAACAATCGGAAAGGCCGGCTTCCATGATGCCGGCCTTTTTTGTTTATACGCTGCCCAATTCATTCATGCCTCACACATCGCCTATTCGTAGTTCTCACCGTGGCTTCACCATGGTGGAGCTGGTCGTCACGGTGGTGCTTATAGGCATCCTTGCGGCGACCGCGATGCCGCGATTTTTCAAGAAGCAGACCTTCGACGCCCGCGGCTTTTCGGACCAGGTGGCGTCAATGGTTCGCTACGCGCAAAAGATTGCCGTCGCACAACAGCGCAAGGTATTCGTCCGCTTAAACGGAGCGGACGTCGCTATCTGCTTCGATGTCGCCTGTACTCTTCCGGTGAACTATCCTGCGGGATCGGGACCGGCTTCATGCGGCGGTAACAGCACGTGGTTTTGCGTCACTGCGCCCAACGGGATCGAATACTCTTCGACGCAGGCCATTTTCTACTTCAACGCGCTCGGCCAGCCAGTCGCAACGAATAACGCCGTGCTAGGGGCCAACGTAACAATCACGATTAAGGGCGACACGGCAGATCGTGTCCTGACAGTGAATGCGGAGACAGGCTATGTCCAGTCCTGACCGCGTCTCGGTCTTGAGACAGCACGGCGTCACTCTCGTCGAGCTGATTATTTTCATTGTCGTGGTCAGCGCCAGCGTGGTCGGCGTGCTCTCCGTCATGAATGTGTCGACACAACGCAGCGCCGACCCGATGATCCGCAAGCAGGCACTGGATATCGCAGAGTCATTGATGGAGGAAGTATTCCTTCAGTCCTTCACGTATTGCGATCCCGATGACGAAAAAGTCTCCGATGCCGCTAACGCAGGGGAGTGCTTGGTCGCAGAGGCGATGGGGCCGGAGGTCGGTGAAAGCCGTTACTCCGCTACGACTCCGTTTGACAATGTGAACGATTATGCGGGCTTCGTGATGAACGGTATCGTCGATCTGACTGGTACGGCCATTCCGGCGCTTGCCGGTTATAACGCGGTTGTGGCAATTGCGGAGGCGGGCACAGACTACGGGCTTGCCGCACCCGAGGCGCTCAGGATTACGGTGACTGTCACCAGCGGCAATGTGAGCATTCCCGTGACGGCGGTCCGCTTCCGTCATTCACCCAATTTTGCTCCCTGAACGATCCATGCACATGCGTTCCTTGCGTACCGGCGGTTTTACCATGGTCGAGGCGATTATCGTCATCTCTATCCTCGGTATCGTCGGTGCAATGATCGCGGTATTCATCCGCATGCCGATGGAGGGCTACGACAGTGCTTCCCGGCGCGCCGAGATGACGGATATCGCCGATACGGCGCTGCGCAGGATCAGCCGGGACCTTCGTCTTTCGGTGCCCAATAGCGTGCGCGTGGCGACTGACGGTACGTCTATCTTTCTGGGATTCCTGCCCGTGGTCACGGGCGGCATGTATCGAGCAGAGTGTTCCACCGTGGCAGCGTGCACGACTGGCGCTGAACATAATCTCGACTTCAGCACGACCGTCACACAATTTGACGTATTGGGAGGTTTGCCGGTGCAGCCGGCGATCGGGCAGAGTGTCGTCATTTTCAATCTTGGTGTGCCCGGAGCCGATGCATACAGCGGCGATAATACGGCGACCATTACCGCCGTGAACACGACCTCGACAGGTGGATCGCTTAGCATTGCAGCAACGAGGCCATTTCCGTTCGCTTCGCCCAACCAGCGGTTCCAGGTGTTCGGTGCGCCGGTGACTTACGTCTGTACGCCTGCAACGGTGGACAATGCCGGAAGATTGACCGGTACCGGAACTCTGACGCGGGTGACCGGTTATGCAATTGGGGCGAACCAGCCGACCAGTTTTAGCGGCGCTGGAATCCAGACATCGGTGCTCGCTACACGTGTAAGCGGTTGCGCGATCACTCCGCCCGAGAACATGACCCTGCCGGGACTCGCTCTGGTGACGATCAGGCTGACCCTGTTATCGAATGGAGAATCGGTGTCTCTCTACCATGAAGCGCATATCAACAATGTCCCGTAGCCACACAAACGCGTCGTGCCGAATAGTGCGCCAGCGCGGCGTAGCACTGGTGTCAGCCATTTTCCTGATGGTGACCCTTGCGGCGCTCGGTGCATTCATGCTCAGCTTCGTGACCGTGCAGCACTCGACGTCAGCGCTTGACGTGGAAGGGGCGCGTGCCTCGTGGGCGGCGAAAAGTGGCGTCCAGCGGGGGCACTATCATGTGCAGCAAACTACTGGCTGGTGCAACTGTCCGGGCGGTACATGTGCAGGCACCGAGGTCTCGGGAAGCGCGATCGTCGAGTCAATCCCGGTCGGTAATTTCACCGTAACGATTGGCTGCACGTACATCCCGGTTCTGGAGGCCGGCAAGGCAAAGCGTATCGTTCACATTACCGCGAATGCCTGTAACCAGCCAACAAATAATGGGACCTGTCCCAACGCAAATCCAACTAGTGCGATGTATGTGAACCGAGCGGAATTCGGTACGGCACAGCGAGAAGAGCCATGAAAAAAACTATCCACTTTTCCTGGTCGCACCCGAAGGGCGTTCAACAGGTCCTGACGCTCCTGCTTGGTTTGCTCTGTTTCTTCCCCTTCCAGACGTATGCAGGCTGCTCCCCCTGGATGGACAAGGCCGTCCTGAACGAATACACCTACGGCAGTACCAGTACCAACTACATCGAAACCTATTCCGACTGGGGATCTTTTCCCGCAGCCTGGCCGGGATGGAAGATCCGTTATTACCAGCGCAACGCAGCGATGCAGGAGTTCACCTATACCTATGGGAACTCGAACGTCTCCGCATGCACGGCGAGCAACAAGACGTACTTGCGCCAAGGATTTACGCAGAACACGCTCTCGGGAAATTCGCCGGCGGTCATTGAGCTGCTCGATGCCAATGGCGATGTCGTGGACGCGATGGCGATCAATATCAAGGCGAACAACAGCGGCCAATTGGTCAGCAATTCCGGTTGGCGGACTAATACTGACAACGCGACCATTGTGAATGGCGATGGCGGCCTTGCGTCGCGTTGCCCGACACTGGCAAACCGACTGAGCGCGGACTATTCGTCAAACGGCGGGACGACAGCATGGGCGACGACGAACATGATTTCCGCGAGCGGATCGGCATCGAACAAGGCATACGCGCGGCAGACGGATGGCCGCGTCGGTCTGTGGGGTGAGTCTCTGCTTGGCGGAAACAACACCACCTTTACCAACTGCTCGACGAACAACTTCAATCTCGCAAAGACTGTGAACGTTCCCGGTGCCGCTGCCGGTGGCAAGGTGAAGTTCACGCTGACATTGAAGAATGCGGGATCGACAACGCTTTCAAACATTACCGTTACCGACACCGTAGCGGCCACTCCTCCGTCAACCGAGCCGACTTACACCCCGCCGGCGCTGACATTTACCCTAGCCGGCATTACAGCGTCGACCGGCTCGGGTACGCCGACCTTGAGCGGAAACACCATTACCTGGAATATTCCCAACCTCGCCAGCGGAAGCACGGCAACGTTGGTCGTGGAGGCGACGATTCCCAGCACCGCCAAGAGCGGTACGGTGTACACCAACACCGCGACGTCGTCGAACTTCAATCCGGTTCAGACCGACTCCGCCTCCGTCACAGTCGTGCCTGCCACCACGAAAAGCTTCCTGGTCATTGCGGACAAATACTCGGCATGTACGGCCGATACGGCGACGAGTGCAACGAAAGCACCACTTGTCACCATCACTGCCATGAGCGGACTGAGCGGCACCGGATCGCGGGTGACAAGCTTTACCGGCAAAGTGTTTCTCAGTACATCATCAGGAAACGGAACATGGTCCCTGGGGCCGGGGGCGAGCGGAATATTGTCGGGGAATGAATATATTTTCCACGAGAACGACCAGGGGCAGGTCAAGCTCTACCTCGCGGACACCACATCGGAAAGTATCTATATTTCCGCCGTGACTGCGGACGGAAGCTCGCCAGATTCCGCCGTGACCGCAGGACAAACGCCTTCGGAAATCACCTACAGCTCCGCGCGGCTGACCATCGACAATGTGGACAGCATTATCCCTGCCGGTGTCACCGTCATCGCGGGGCGAAGCAACCAGATGCGCGCAACGCTGACCTCGTGCAGCGGCAGTGCGGCGCCGACTGGTAGTGCCTTGCGCGCGTGGTATACGCCCAGCTCCAATCATGGTTCGTCGTCATCGATCTACCTCTCCACGTCGTCGAGCTGCAGTACGGGCCTGATTCAGCTGCTCCCCGCCGCTCCGGCGACGTCGAATGCGACGTCGATCGTCTTCAATACCGCGTCGTCGACAACGTCCACGGCCGATTTTTACCTGTGCACCTCGGATGTCGGCCAGTTCCAGGTAAATCTCGCCGTACCCAATTCGCAAGGTGCGTCCTCTTACCAAACGGTGCGGCCACTTGCGATTACCGCGAGCGGAATCAAAGTCACGTCGTCCCCGACCACGCTCAACCCGGGAGTGGCCACGGCAACCGGATCGAAGTTCGCGGCAGCAGGCACGGCAATAACGATGAAGTTCGATGCATGGAAGTATGCGTCGACCATCGGCGGCGTCATCAATGCCAACGGCAGTCTGAATACGTCCGCGAAGGGGAACGCTACGCCGTACGCCTACAGCCAGTTCAGCGCAGCGGGTAGCACAAGCGGTTTCGCTTCGTCGGCGATCGTGAAGGCAAGCCTGAATACTCCATCGGGTGGTACGACCGGCTATCTACGGAGCACTGTGGCGGGCAATACGGAACAAGAGCCGTCCACTAGTCTGACGATTCCTCTTGCCGCGGGAACGAGGACCTTGACGGATGTGTACTACACGGAAGTCGGCAGCTTCAAGCTGGAAGGTGCATCCAATACGAGCAGTATCGCCGTCGAGAATTTCCTGGGCGAGAGCGGAGTGAATGTGCCGCTCATCGTATTCGACAAAGACGACAAATGGACGACGACCAGCGATGTTGTGGGCCGGTTCACGCCGAGTTATTTCGAATTGGCGAGCGGTTCGAAGATTGAGAACCGCTACAGTGACAGCAGTGCATGCACCACCCCTGCCAGCCGCCCCGCATGGAGCTATATGGATGAAGCGTTCAAACTGACGTTCACCCTCAAGGCAATGAATGCCGTCGGCAATCCTACATCGAACTACACTGGGGACTTTGCACGGCTTGGCGCGTCGAACTGGGTTGCGAAGGACGCCGCTGACAGTCTCGGCGTCGGCGCTCTCGGGGTAAACATTGCTGGCATTGCCGACTGCAGGGCAGTTCTTTTCCGCTCCGGTACAAGCAACACAGTCTTTGAGATGAAAAACGGCGCGACGGCCAATGCCGCGTGCAGCGGGATTCAGGAAGTGCCGGCCAGCGCAAGCAGGTTGGCTGTCAATACGACGGCGAACGGCAACCCGACGGTCACCTGGACGGCAGGCAGTGGCACCTTTGCGGGATACCTCCAGCTCGACCGGGCAAGCCAATTGGACGGGCCCTACACGCTGAACTTCGGGATCTGGCCCACGGACGCGGACAGCGTAACAATGAACAAGCCTTCCGGGACAGTCACGAATTTTGATGCGGACAATAACGGTACCCCGGAAAGGGTGGAGCTGACCGGCGTTTCCACGACGGTGCGCTATGGTCGTTTGCGAATGGAGAACGCTTATGGATCGGAGCGACTGCCGTTGCGCATCACTTATCGGACGCAGTTTTTCCAGTCGACCAAGAGCAGCCTGACAACGGCTGCAGGATGGCAGACAAGCGCGGACGATTCATGCACGCTTGTTCCGGTGCCGACTTTAGGCTATTCCGCCACATCTGCGCGTAACAAGCTGACAAGCGGGAACGTCGTTGCGCGTCTCACGAATTCAAGTGGGACGGTGACTTCCGGGACAGCGCAGATCGAAGAGGGAGGGAGCAAGTCGACTTTCAGTCTTCGGTTAACCGGTGCAAATGCCAACGTCGGCCCTGGCCTAATCGGTTATGTTGACCTCAGTACCATCTCAAGCGGTGTGGACGACGCAACGCCGGCCTATCTCCGCTTTAAGTGGGACGGTACAAACTTGACCGGGCCCAAGGCACGCGCGATCTTCGGTACCTACCGCAACCCCATCGTCTTCACCCGGGAGCTCTATTAAACGAACTAAGACGGGAAACCATTGCTATTGAGCATTGACAAGGTATCGTCAATGACTTAGCTTCGAAACATCAATATCTCTCTGATTTTCATGCGTTTTTTTTCAAAAGCGAAGCGCCCCGGATGGCTCGCGATGAACCTGCGCGAGGACGGGTTGAGGCTCGCCCATGTGAAGCGTGATGGTAGTGACAAACCCGTTGCGACCATGGCTGCGTACTACCCCAATATCGATGCCGACCTGGGGGAGTTGATCGCGCGCGTCAACAAGGAAGTGGAGCTGTCGCGGTATCACTGCAGCCTGTTGCTGGATCCCGGCCAGTATCAGTTTTTCACCGTCGACGCGCCCAATGTCCAGCCGGAAGAGATCAAGACGGCAATTCGCTGGCGGGTCAAGGACATGCTCGACTATCGCGTGGACGACGCCGCCATTGACGTCGTCGACATCCCGGTCGACAAGGAATATGCCGCACGCGGACATTCGATGTTCGTGGTCGCGGCTCGCAACCAGCTGATCCAGGAAAAGATCACGCTTTTTTCCGAATCCAAGGTTGCCGTGTCGGTGGTCGACATTCCCGATATGGCGCAGCGCAACCTCTCGGCGTTGATGGAGCCTGAGGGCAGGGCAGTTGCCTTCCTCGTCTTTACCAGCGAGGGTGGTCTGCTGACCGTGAGCTTCCAGGGAGAGCTGTATCTTTCGCGACGCATCGAAGTCACGCAGGACGACCTTGCAACGGAGGATTCGGACCGGCGCCATGCGCTGTTCGACCGCGTGACGCTTGAAGTGCAGCGTTCGCTGGACCATTTCGACCGGCAGTTCCACTTCATTACGGTAGCAAGGCTGGTGCTTGCCGCGGGCCAGGATCCCGGGCTTGAGAACTACATGCGCTCCAACCTGTATCTTTCGGTCGAACCCTTCGAACTCGAGACGGTGATCGACCTCTCCCAGTGCGGCGCTTTGGCCAACGGCGGCGACCGGCACAAGTTCCTCATGACCCTTGGCGCGGCCCTTCGCGTGGAGGAAAAGGAGCTATGAGCCAGCAGATCAATCTTTTCAGCCCGGTCTTTCTCCAGAAGCAGAAATACTTTTCCAGCATTGCCATTGCACAGGCAACGGCCGTGCTGCTGGTGGCGGCGATCGGGATGAGCGCGTACACCGAATACAAGCTGGAGGCATTGGTGCGCGAGGCAAAGGCCTCGGATGATCGGCTTGCCCGCACCGCGGTCCAGCTCAAGGAAGTGACCAGCCAGGCGACACCGAAGGAAAAGAGCAAGGCGCTGGAGGAGCAACTCAAGCGCGCCGAACTCGAACTGAAGGCCGAGGAGCGCGTGCGTGACTTCCTCAAGACGGGCGAACTCGGCAACACGCATGGCTATTCGGAGTTCTTCCGCGCCTTCTCGCGCCAGATCGGCGAGGGCATCTGGCTGACCGGATTCACGATTGTCGGCCCGGGGGCCGAGATGAGTGTGGATGGCAGGGCCGTGCGCGCGGACCTGATTCCCGCCTATATCGGCCGTCTCCGCGCGGAGCCGGTCATGCAAGGGAAGACGTTTGCCGCGATTGACATGAAATCGGTGCAGCCGGCGCCGAAGTTGCCACCTGCGCAGCCCGGGGCCGCGCAACCGGCCCAGCCCGCTCCGGTCCCGGGGCCGCAATCATTGCCGAAACCACCTTCTTACATCGAGTTTTCACTCGTGTCGTCGGGGTTGAAGCCTCGACTGGCAGATGCGCAAGGCGCAGCGATACCGGGGCAAATTCTCCCGTCCTCCATCGGGGAGATGAAATGAAGCAGCGCCTGATACTTCTCGCCAAGCGAATCGACGGGATGACCCTGCGCGAGCGCGGCGTCATCTTCGCCGCCAGCGCGGTTGTACTGTTCTCGCTGTTCAACAGCCTTGTGTGGGACCGGCAGGCAGCGAAGCAGAAGCGCCTGCAGGCGCAGATCCAGGATAACCAGCAGAAAGCCGCCGAGGTGCAGACGCAGATTCTGCAAAAGGCCTATGCGATCAAGCATGATCCGGATGCGCAGGAAAAGGCGCGGCTGAAGGAGCTCGAGCAGAGGATAGAACAGGCGCGCGACGACCTCTCCAGGCTGCAAATGAGCCTGGTGTCTCCTGATAAAATGCCGGATTTGCTGGAGGGAATTCTCAAGCGTCAAGGCGGACTGAAGCTCGTCAGCATGAAGAGCCTTCCCCCCGAACTGCTTAATCAGCCGCAGGATGAGGTCCAGCCGCCCGCGCAGAAGCTGGCCGCGACACTCCCCGTGCCCGGTGCAGCCGCCAAACCTGCATCGCCGGCGCGCGGAGTGATCTACAAGCATGGTGTGGAACTCGTCGTGCAGGGTGGCTACACGGAACTGATGGGCTACCTCGTCGCGTTGGAAAACGTCAAATGGCAGTTGTTCTGGGGCAGGGCAAAGTTGAATAGCACTGCCTATCCAGCGGCATCCCTGACGCTGACTCTCTACACTTTGAGCACGGATGAAAAATGGCTGAACCTGTAAGGAGGATGATTCGGCTGAAGGGATTTGCGGCGTCCGCGCTTGCCGCGCTGCTGCCGGTATTGGCGGCGGCACAGTCCCTTCCGGATCCCACGCGTCCTCCTCCTGCTTTCATCGAACCTGGCGCAACGGGGGAGAGCGCTGCCGAGGGCAGCGAGGCTCCCGAACTCCAATCCATCCTTGTCTCGAAACACCGCAGGCAGGCTGTCATTGGCGGAAAAGTCGTGACCGTCGGCGATTCCGTCGGCCAGGCAAAGGTGGTCCGGATTTCCGAGGACAGCGTCCTGCTGAGGACCGGGAAGCAGATCGAGACACTCAAGCTGTTTCCTGATATTGAAAAGCGCAAGGTCGCAACGCATAAGAACCGTGCGCGCGCAGCAGTTACCGAATAATGACAACACAACGCCAAACAGTGGAAAAGACGATTCTCGCGCTGGCCGTCGCCAGCCTCGTCGCGTGCGCCCCGCAGATCCCGAAACGGGAAACGTACAACCTGATCGACGCCGAACTGACGAAGGCGGCCCAGCAAGGCACCGGGACACGGCCGGGCGATGCCGTCTCCGAAGCGCTGCTGCCGCCGCTGAAGGTCGAGATCCCCACGCCTTCGGCGCCGGCCGAGGAACGCTTCAACGTCACCTTCAACAATGTGCCGGCCAAGCATTTCTTCCTCTCGCTCGCCACCGGAACGCGTTACAGCATGCTGGTGCATCCGGACGTGAGCGGAACGATCTCTGCGAACCTCAAAGATGTCACGCTGTTCGAAGCGCTGGAGGTGATCCGCGAGCTCTACGGCTATGAATACCGTGTCGAAGGCGCGACCATCATCATCAAGCCGCTGACGATGCAGACGCGCGTGTTCCATGTCAATTACCTGAGCGCGAACCGGCGAGGCACGTCGGACACGCGAGTAACGTCCGGCTCGATCTCCGACAGCTCGAACAACCAGCAATCGGCAGGTAACACGGGGAGCACGAATAGCGGCGCCACCGAGACCCAAACAACCTTCAACAGCAGCCGGATCACGACTTCGTCGGTGAGCGACTTCTGGGTGGAACTGAAGGCATCAATCGAAGCCATCATGGGCGGCCGGGAAGGGCGCAGTGTCGTCATCAGTCCGCAGTCCGGCGTGGTGGTTGTGCGCGGCATGTGGGATGAGCTGAGAAACATCGAGGCCTATCTCCGTGCAACACAGGCATCGGTCGACAGGCAAGTGATCCTCGACGCAAAAATCCTCGAAGTCGAGCTCAACGACAGCTTCCAGTCGGGGATCAACTGGGCGGCGTTCAGAGCCGGCAGCCATACCAGCATCGGCTCGGCCGGCCTGCTTACCCAAGGAGCGACGCTGTCGCCGCCGACGGCGAGCGGCGCTCCCGTGGCACTCACGAGTACGGCCCAGCCCGGCTTGATCGCGATACCCGGAAGCACCATCTCTGCGCCATCCCCGACCGGTGGAACGGCTGCCGGCACGACACCGGCCTCCCTGTTCGGCATCGCCTTCCAGAGCACCAATTTCGCCGCGCTGCTCTCGTTCCTCGAAACGCAAGGCACAGTGCACGTCCTCTCCAGCCCGCGCATCGCGACGATGAACAATCAGAAGGCCGTGCTCAAAGTCGGCAAGGACGAGTTCTTCGTGACCCGCATCAGCACGAACACCTCGGCCACCGGTGCAACGACGACCACCAGCCCCACGGTGACTGTCCAGCCTTTCTTCTCTGGCGTGGCACTCGATGTGACGCCGCAGATCGACGAGCAGGGCAACATCATGCTGCACGTACATCCGTCAGTGAGCAACGTCTCGACCATCGACAAGCCGCTGAACCTTGGCACGCTCGGCACCTTCAACCTGCCTCTGGCCTCCAGTGCAATCTCCGAAACCGACAGCATCGTGCGCGGCAGGGACGGCCAGATCGTCGCCATTGGCGGACTGATGCGCCAGGCCTCGATTTCGGACCGCTCGGGCCTTCCGGGGGCCGGCGACGCGCCGGGACTGGGCGCACTGTTCCGCAATACGAAGGAGTCGCTGCAAAAGCGCGAACTGGTCATCCTGCTCAAGCCGACGATCGTGCAGGGGAATAACTGGTCGCGGGACATCATCGACGCGCAGGGACGGATCCAGGGAATGGCGCCGCGCAACGGCAACGGTCAGTAAGCATGTACAGGTCTCATTTCGGTCTGCACGAACTGCCGTTCGGCATCACGCCCGACACAAGCTATTTCTTCGCCTGTTCGACGGCGCAGGAGGCGCTCAACACGCTGCTCGTGGCGGCGAACAATGGCGAAGGGTTCATCAAGATCACCGGGGAGGTCGGCACCGGGAAGACGCTGCTTTGCCGAAAGTTCATGGCGGCGCTCGGCCCCGAGTTCGTCACTGCTTACATTCCCAATCCCTTGCTCGAGCCGCGCACGCTCATGCTCGCGCTTGCGGATGAACTCGATATCGCACTCGAGAAGGATGTCGACCAGCACCAGTTGCTCAAGTCGATCAACCACAGGCTGCTGGTGCTGGCACGTGAGGAGAAAAGGGTGCTGTTATGCCTGGACGAGGCGCAGGCGATTCCCATTGAAAGTCTCGAAGCCTTGCGCCTGCTGACCAACCTGGAAACCGAAAAGCGCAAGCTCTTGCAGATCGTCCTGTTCGGCCAGCCGGAGCTGGACGCAGTGCTGGAACAGGACAAGATTCGCCAGCTCATGCAACGCATCACCTTCCACTACCGCTTGCGTCCGCTCACCCGCGACGATCTCGAGTTCTACGTGTCGCACCGCCTGCGTGTAGCCGGATACACCGGCGCCCGCTTGTTCGAACAGGCAGCGATCGGTGCGCTCTACCGCGCCAGCGGAGGGTTGCCGCGTCTCGCCAATATCGTTGCCCACAAGGCGCTGATGCTTGCCTTCGGCGAAGGCCGGCAACAGGTCTCCGCTGCGCACATTAGTGTCGCCGCGAAGGATACGGGAGCTGCGCGTCCAGGCCTGAACACGCGGTATGCTGCGGCGGCACTGTTCGTCTGCGCGACGGTTGCCGCAGGAACGGCCTGGGTGTTTCTCCAATGAGTCTCATTAATAAAATGCTGCAGGAGCTGGACGCGCGACGCCCGGAAGGCGGCGCAGCGCCGGTGCACAATGCACAGGTTCGTGCTGTTCCTGTCCCAAGGCGGGGCCGTTTGGCGTGGGGAGGCGTCGCCGTGGCGGCCGGTGTGGTTGGCCTCGCTGCGGCTGCATGGTTCTGGAAGGAGCGGGCCGCCCATGTGGCTGTGGTGCCGCCGCTTCCAAAGCAGGAAGTGACGCCGAAACAAGATGCGCAGCCACAGCAGGAATCGCTGCCGGCGGAGGTTTCGCATCCGCTGCGCGACCTGCCGCTGAAGCTGGACCTGACCCTGGAACCACAGGCCAAACCATCGTTTCCAATGGAAGCGAAGCCGACAGTTCCAGTTGCACCGAAGGAGACGCTGACCACTTCCCCGTCAACACCCAAAGCTCAGGTTTCGGATGCTGCCGAACGTGAGCCGGCAAAGAGCAAGTCTATCGCACCAGCAGCTCCCACCGCAGCGCGTGCTGACAAGGATGCCGTTTCCGACATCCCGGTCAAGGAATTAACCCCGTCGCAGATGGCGGAAAACGAATACCGCAAGGCGCTGACACTGATCCAGCAGGTAAGACGCAGTGACGCCATCGCCGGGCTGGAGCGTGCGCTGCAGTTGGATCACCGCCATGCGGCATCCCGCCATGCGCTGGTCGGCGTGCTGATTGACGCCAAACGGACCGACGATGCGATGCGCCAGGCTGCGGAGGGACTGGCTGTGGACCCGGCACAGACCGGAATGGCAATGATCCTGGCCCGGCTGCAGGCTGACAAGGGCGAGACGAAGATGGCCATCGAGACCCTCGAGCATTCCCTCCGCTTCGCGTCCGGCCGCCCTGAGTATTACGCCTTGCTGGCGGCCTTGCTGCAGCGCGACCAGCGCCACAAGTCGGCTGCGGAACACTTCGCAACAGCGCTCAAGGGAAATCCGCAAAACGGGGCATGGTGGATGGGCCTCGGCATTTCTTTGCAAGCGGACGGCCGGGCTGCCGAGGCCATTGACGCCTACAAGCGTGCAAAGGCGACGAACACGCTGTCGAACGAGCTTTTCGCCTTCGTGGAAGGCCGCCTCGGACAGTTGCAGCCCCGATAAGGTGCAGGAGTTGCCAGTCCGAATGACAGGCGAGCGTCCTCCGCGACGCGGTGAGTCTGCTAGATCGTCTTGCGCGCGGTTTCCGGATCAAGGACGCCTTCCGGCCCGCCCCTGAAGGCCGACATGCGGGCAAGCAGCTGTTCCGGATCATTCTCCGCAATCAGCAATCCGGCCTGTTTTTGCTTCAGGAACCCTTCTTCCACGACGTGCTTCAGGAATCCGGTCAGGCCGTCGTAGAAGTGATTGACGTTCAGCAGGCCGATCGGCTTGGTGTGAAAGCCGAGCTGGGACCAGGTAAAAATCTCGAACAGTTCCTCCAGCGTCCCGATCCCGCCAGGCATCGCTACGAATCCGTCAGACAAGTCTGCCATCATCGCCTTGCGCTCGTGCATGTTGCGCACGACGTGGAGATGAGTGAGGCCGCTGTGCGCCACTTCCTTGTCAACCAGCGCCTGAGGAATGACGCCCGTCGCGCGACCTCCCAGCCGCAACACCTCGTCGGCAACGACACCCATGAGGCCGACATTGCCGCCGCCATAAACTAGTTCGATATTCCGCTCGACCATTGCCTTCGCAAGAGCGCGTGCACCGGCGGCATAAATGTCGAGGCGTCCGATAGACGCCCCGCAGTAGACACAGAGAGATTTCATACGCACATGTTACCCTGCCGCCGTTGATTCCTGCGGCGCTCGGTCATTCTTCCAGTTCCGCTTTGGCCAGTTCCACGTCCAGCCGTTCCATCGCATCGACAGGTTCGCATGCCGCGGCTTCCTCATACAGCTTGACCGCCTCTTCCATCTTCTTCTTGCCTTCCAGCATGACGAGTCCGTTCGCGTATTCAACACGCGAGATGGCAGAGTCGGGATTGAGCTTCAGGGCAGCTTTGAAAAACTTGAGTCCGTCTTCTTTTTTTGCACCGTAGGTCAGTCCGCCGATCATTGCACCTACCTTGTCGATGATTTCGGCGTGGTAGGTGCCGAGACCGATGTGGGCATCCGCATGTTTCGGCGCTAGCTTCACGGTAGTGTCCAGGCTGTTCTTGACCTTGTTGCCGATGCCTTGCGACAGGGCCTTCACGATCGAAATCCCCTGCGCGTAGCGGCCGAGCGCGTAGGCATGCCAGTACCAAGCCGCCGCGTTCTTCGGCTGTTCCTTCTGCTGTGCCTCGCAACGCTCCGCGACCTCCTCGAACATGGCGAGCTTCTTTTTCTCGGACTTTTCCAGATAGTTGGCGTAGATCGCGGTCGCCTTGTTGGCCACGGAGTAGCCGTCCATGCCGGCTGCAAGGCCCAACTTGGCTGCTTTCTCGAACTCCCCCGCGTGGAAGGCGATCCATGCGTCCACCAGTGCCGCATCCTTTGGGAAGGGTTCGGCGTCGCCAGCATGCAGGCGCGCCCAGGCCTTCTTCAGGCTGGCCGGCGTGTGGACATACGAATCGTCGGGATAGGGGAATTTGCTCCATGCCATGGTGTGTTGTCCTTACTTGAGTTTTTTCAGGTATTCCTCGGAGAGCTTTTCGAACAGCAGGTGCGTCTCGCCCCGGAGGTAGGGCCCAAGCAGCGACAGAACCTGATAACAGCCGCGCGCCAGCGCTTCTGCCATCGCTTCCTGCTCGGTGTATTTGCGTGGATTGCGCACGTATTCGTACGACAGCCAGTAAGTGGCGACGACGACGATGTTGGTCGCCAGCGCATCAATTTCGTGGTCGCTTGCTTCCAGCGCCTGGTCGCTGCGCAGGCCCTGGCACAGCTGCTGCGCCACCTTGGTCTTGTGCGCGAGAATTTGCTTGAAGTGCAGTTCCAGCTTGCGGTTGCGCGAGAGGAGGTCGGACAGATCGCGGTAGAAGAAGCGGTAGCGCCATACCAGTTCGAACATCAGGTGCAGATAGAGCCACACGTCCTCGATGTTCGGGCGGCGGTCTGCGGGCACGGCCAGCATGCGACCGATCTCGGCTTCGAATTGCGCGAAGAGCGAGTTGACGATGTCGTCCTTGTTCCGGAAGTGGTAGTACAGGTTGCCGGGCGAGATGTTCATCTCTTCGGCGATGACGGTGGTGGTGATGTTCGGCTCACCAAATTCATTGAACAGCCGCAGCGACAGTTCGAGAATCCGTTCCCGCGTGCGCCGAGGGGCTTTGTGTTGCATGAGCGCTGCCTCCCATTTGTATTCTGGATTTTTTGTAGGTGTTGGGTCTACAAATGGCCGTGCCCGGGAGTGGCGTCCGGACCCAGGGCGCGGTGCGCTTCCCGGATCCCGTTCACGTACTCGGCGATTTGTGAACCGGGGTCTAGCATAACACCGATGATTCAATCCAGATACCGCGTCCATCAACTATCCCGCGGCGATTTTCAGGTGCCGTTCAAGGCTGTTGAGGGTGTCGTTCAGGCGCTGGAGTCCGAAGCGGTCTTCCTTGTCCGTGACGGGCTTTTTGACGAGCGTGAGGCTACTATCGCGCAGGACGGGCAGTTTCAGGCGCAGGCCGTTCCGCTCGAGCAGTGGGCCAATCTCCTTGCGGCGCTGCCAGAGCATCATGCGGGTGTTCTGGTAGGCGTTCTCGCACATGCGTCGCCGGCTGTTGTAGCTGAACAGGTTGGTGAAGAACATGTCGGCATCTTCCGTACTGGGCTCGACGAGCAGGATGTCCGTTTCCGGGTAGTTGACCATGTAGTTGGACATGCCGATCTCGACGCGCGAATGGATGATCGCGCGCAGCGTCTGCGACAGCACTGCCAGCAGCCCGCCCTGGGCGAGTTTGCCCGGCTTGTGCAGCGAGCGCGCATTGTAGGGGACGATCGGGTTCACGCAGACCAGGATGTCGACTTCCTCCTCGAGCGCTATCGACGCATGCAGCGTCTTGCGCAATGCGCCGTCGACGAAATAGCGGCCGCCGATCTCGACCGGGGGGAATAGTCCCGGCACGGCCGCGCTCGCCTGGGCCGCCTTCGAAATCGGCACATGATCCCATCCTGCGCGCCCGAAGCGAACGGCTTCCCCTGAATCGAGATCCGTCGCGACGATCACAAGCTTCTGCTTCAGTTCACGGAAGTCGTTCGTACGGCCAGCGGCGGCGAATGACTGCTGCATGAATTCGTGGATGCCTTCCCCGGAGAAGATGCCGGTAGGCAGCACGGCTTTCAAGCGTTCCAGGGAACTGGTCAAGGTGGTCTTGCCGCGACGCGTCGCGTAGTGAAGCAACCCGCCGGCGAGAAGGATCGGGAAGGCCGCCGCACGGATGCTGAATTCTTCCCACGCGGGCCTGAGCAACATTTCCGGTTTGAACAGCTCTTCATGCGGCTCACCCATATCGCTTTCGACAAACAGGCGGCACATGTCGTGCGGAGTGATCCCGTTGGCCAGGCCCGCCGCGATGATGCCGCCTGCACTGATGCCGACATAGATCGATGCATCGTTGAGATCCAATCCTTCGATCGATTCTTCCAGCGCGGCCAGTGCGCCGATTTCGTACACGGCACCCAATGGGCCTCCGCCTGCAAGCGCAAGGCCGATCCGTCCGGCGTGACGGCGCTGTACGGGTTTGGCAGTGGCGTTCTTCTGGATGCGCTTGGAAGTCATGGGACGATCGATAGGGCGAGAAGCAAAAAGGGGCCTGTGGGTTGCACAAGCCCCTTGGATTGCGCAAGGAACGCGGCAGTCAGCCGACGATTACTTGGCAGCAGTCTTCCTGGCAGCCTTCTTCGCAACCACTTTCTTGGCTGCCGGTTTTGCGGCTGCCTTCTTCGCCACCGGCTTCGATGCGGACTTCGTTGCAGCCGGCTTCTTGCCGGAGAGGGCGGCGACTGCTTTGCTCAGCTCTTCGACGCGCTTGGTCAAGGTCTGGATGTCATCCTGCGTCGGTACCCCGAGGCTCTTGAGTGAGCGCGAGACACGATCCTCGAACACCTGCTCCAGCTTGTCCCAGGAACCGGCAGCCTGCTTGCTCACGTTGTCGGCCATCTTGACCACGGTCCCCGTCACATCGGAGACTTTGCCGTTGGCGAGTTGCTGGGTACGCTTCTGCAGTTCGGTGCCTTCCTTGACCAGTTTCGCGAAGACCTTGCCGCCTTCTTCCTGCGCCTTCGCGAATGCGCCGAGACCGGCTTGCCAGATCTGTTGTGCGGACGTCCGGACGGCTTCTGCCAGTTGCGAGTCGTCGGACTGGGCCAGTGCCTTCAGTTTCTTGACCATCATGTTCTCCCATCGTTGGTTGACTGGACGCCGGCTCAACCGACGCGCTTCTTGATGCTTGCAGTGTAGGTATCAAAACTAGAGATCGGGTTCTAAAGCCGTAGAGCACGCGTTCTAAATGGGAAGCCGGGAAGGGTCATGCGCTTGCCAATACGAATGCACCCTGCAATGATTGCATGTCACCAAATTCGAACAAAAAGGGAGGCAGCATGCAGTATTTCGTTACGGGAGCCACAGGCTTCATCGGAAAGCGGCTGGTCAAGAAGCTGCTGGCCCGCAAGGGGAGCGTCGTCTACTTCCTTCTCAGGGAGGAAAGCAAGTCGAAGGTACCTGCCTTGCTCGAGTATTGGGGCACAACGAAGTCGAAGGCCATCCCGGTCTACGGCGACTTGCGCGCCGCCAGGCTTGGCGTGTCGAAGGAAGACACCAAGGCACTGGCCAAGAACATCGACCACTTCTTCCACCTCGCCGCTATCTACGACCTCAAGGCAGACGCCGAAGCGCAGATGGCAGTAAACATCGATGGCACGCGTAACACTGTTGCGTTCGCCAATGCCATCGGTGCCGGCTGCTTCCACCATGTCAGTTCGATTGCCGCCGCAGGATTGTTCGAGGGCATTTTTCGCGAGGACATGTTCGACGAGGCAGAAAACCTCGATCATCCGTATTTCGCCTCCAAGCACGAATCCGAGAAGATCGTGCGCAAGGAATGCAAGGGCACCTTCCGCGTGTATCGCCCTGGGCTAGTCGTCGGCGATTCGAAGACCGGCGAAATGGACAAGATCGACGGTCCCTATTACTTCTTCAAGCTGATCCAGCGCATTCGCCAGATCCTTCCGCCCTGGATGCCTACCATCGGTTTGGAAGGCGGCCGGATCAATATAGTCCCCGTGGATTACGTTGTGGATGCCATGGACCACATCGCTCACCAGCCCAAGCTGGATGGCAAATGCTTTCACCTGACCGACCCCGAGCCGATGCGTGTCGGCGACGTGTTGAATACCTTCGCGCGTGCCGCCCACGCCCCGACGATGAGCTTGCGCATCAACGCGGCCCTGTTCGGCTTTGTGCCCAAGTCGATCAAGAAGGGCATGATGGCGTTGACGCCGGTACGCCGCGTGAAGTCGGCCATCATGAAGGACCTGGGGTTGCCGGATGACCTGATGCAATTTATCAATTATCCGACGCGCTTCGACAACCGGGATGCCGCTGCCGCGCTGAAGGGGAGTGGTATTACTTGTCCCCGACTTGAGGATTACGCCTCGCGCATCTGGGACTACTGGGAACGCAATCTCGATCCGGACCTGTTTATCGACCGCACGCTGCGCGGACAGGTGTCGGGCAAGGTCGTGCTGGTCACGGGCGGCTCGTCAGGCATTGGTCTGGCAGCGGCGCACAAGCTGGCGGAGGCTGGCGCGATCACCATCATTTGCGGCCGCGACGAGGAAAAGCTTGCGGAGGCCAAGCGTGAAATCAACGAGCGCGGTTTCGAGGTCATCACCTATCCGGCGGACGTTGCCGACATGGCTGACTGCGACCGTTTCGTCAAACTGTTGATCGAGAACCACGGTGGCGTCGATATCCTGGTCAACAATGCGGGGCGGTCGATCCGTCGCGGCATCGAATCGAGTTATGACCGATTCCATGACTTCGAGCGCACCATGCAGCTGAACTACTTTGGTGCCCTGCGCCTGACGATGGGCTTGCTGCCGAAGATGGTCGAACAGCGCCGCGGCCACGTGATCAACATTTCATCGATCGGTGTGCTCACGAATGCGCCGCGCTTCTCTGCGTACGTGGCGTCGAAGGCGGCACTGGATGCGTGGACGAATTGTGCCGCGTCCGAGTTCGCGGATATGAACATCAAATTCACCACGATCAACATGCCGCTGGTGCGCACGCCCATGATTGCGCCGACGAAGATTTACCAGAACGTGCCGACGCTCTCGCCGGAGGATGCCGCCGACCTCATTGCCGAAGCAATCGTGCACAAGCCGGTGCGCATCGCCACACGCCTCGGCATTCTCGGCGAAGTCATGCATGCGTTGATGCCACGTGTCGCGCACATCATCATGAACACCAGCTTCCGCATGTTCCCTGATTCGGATGCGGCAAAGAATAACGGCGACAAGAAAATCCCGCAGATGAACGCGGATCAGATCGCGCTGCAGCAGTTGCTGCGTGGCGTCCATTTCTGACGCGCAACACGAATCTGGAGTAGCAAACGCCCGGACCGACCGGGCGTTTTTTTGCGTGGCTATTTCCTCGGGAGAACGACAGCGTCGATTTCGTGGATCACGCCGTTGTCGGCCAACATGTCGCTCTGGATGACATTGGCATTTTCGACCGTCACCTTGCCGTTGTCCGACTTGAGCGTCACGGTATCGCCCTGGATGGTTTGCACTTCGCCGGGTTTGACGTCGGCGACCATCACCTTGCCGGGGATCACGTGATGTGCCAGTATTTCAGCGAGTTTCGCCTTGTCTTTCATCAGGGAATTAACCGTGCCTGGCGGCAGCTGGTTGAACGCGGAGTCGCTTGGTGCGAAGACCGTGTAGGGTCCGGAATTTTTCAGCGTATCCGTAATGCCGGCAGCCTTGGCCGCCGCCAGGAAAGTTTTGAAGGATCCGGACGTAGACGCTGTCTCGACAAGGTCTGCACCCCACGCGAACGGTCCGAGGGATGACAAGGCAATGGCCGCTACGATGGCAGCGCGGGATCGTTTCATGAAACCTCCTTGTTGAAAAGCACCGAAAGATGTCCCGGTACTGTTTGATAGTTGCGGGAACAACAGAAAAGTTCAAACCAAAGGCCGATCGACGGCCACGCATGTATCTGGAGAAAGTATGCGTCCCATTGCCTCCACACTCGACCATATCGTTATCGTCGCTTCCGCCCTCGAAGAGGGTGTTGATTTCTGCGAAAAGAAGTTGGGTGTGAAGCTTGCGCCGGGTGGCGAGCACATCCGTGTCGGCACCCACAATGCGCTGTTGAACCTCGGCAGCGGTGTCTACATGGAAGTCATTGCCGTCAATCCCAAGGCCGCGGCAACAGATTGCCCCCGCTGGTTTGGCATGGACTGGCCGGAACAGCGCAAGCGTGCGGCAGGCGGTCCTTATCTCGCCACCTTTGTCGCCAGGACAAACGATATTTCCCATGCCGTGACGGAACTCTCGCAGCTTGGCCCGGTGCGAGACATGCAGCGCGGCGCGCTGGAGTGGCGGATCACGATTCGCGATGACGGCGCCCTCGTGGAAGGCGGCACGCTGCCGACCGTCATCCAATGGCCGGACGGCGCGCATCCCACGCAGAAGATGCCGGCATCAGGCTGCAGCCTGGTTCGACTGGACGTATTCCACCCGCAACCCACGCACCTGCGAGAGGCATGGCGGCGTATTGGCCTTGCTGAAGATGAGCGACTTCGTATCGCCAGTGCGGCATCCTCGCCACCCGGTCTCGTTGCGCATGTTGCGACACCTGCAGGCATCGTAACGTTAAACTGATCATGCATTCCGTCAAGCAAGGAACGCTGCATTCCGTGTAAGCTCGGAGGAATGCAGGCTCATCACACTATGCGTTCGGAGAACCCCATGCTGATCAATTGTGTTGCCTATCAGGACGGCAAGCGCTTGAGCGATGTGCCGCTCGACAGGATCAACGCGTATCTCCATCTCCCCGATTGTTTTGTCTGGGTCGCTTTGAAGGATGCCCAGCCCCAGGAGCTCAAGGTCCTGCAAGCCGAGTTCAACCTGCACGAGTTGGCGGTAGAGGACGCGCTGCACGGCCATCAGCGGCCCAAGATCGAAGAATACGGTGATTCGCTGTTTGCCGTGGTCCATATCATCGAAGCGGCCGGCGGCGAACTGCGCGTCGGCGAACTCGATATCTTCGTGGAAGAGAACTATGTTGTCTCGGTGCGCAATGGGAGCGAACAGGGGTTCCTCGGCGTACGCGCGCGCTGTGAGCGCGAGCCGCAATTGCTGAAGCAGGGATCAGCATTTGTGTTCTATGCGTTGATGGACGCCGTGGTGGACCGCTACTTCCCGATTATCGAAGCGCTGGAAGAAGAGCTGGAGACGGTCGAGGACCAGATCTTCGAGAAGGGATCGCAGCGGGCCAATATCGAGCGCCTCTACCAACTCAAGCGCAAAGTGACGACGCTCAAGCATGCGGTATCGCCGCTCATGGAAGCATCGGCAAGGCTCTATGGCGGCAGGGTGCCGCGCATCTGCGTGAATACGCAGGAGTACTTCCGCGACGTGTATGACCACCTCTACCGCATCAACACGTCGATCGACAACATCCGCGACACCATTGCGACCGCCATCCAGGTGAACCTCTCGATGGTGACCATCGAAGAAAGCGAGGTCAACAAGCGGCTGGCCGCATGGGCGGCCATCTTTGCCGTCGCAACCGCCTTCGTTGGCATTTGGGGCATGAACTTTGAAGTCATGCCGGAACTGAAGTGGAAGTACGGCTATCCGGCGGCATTATGTTTTGTCGCCGTCGTATGTGCCTACCTGTACCGGCGATTCAGGAAGTCAGGCTGGCTTTAGCGCAGCGTGCGCAGGCAGTGGTTGCGCGACCCGCGCAGACGCATCGCGCACCTCGCGGATAACCATGGCCTGCACGTCGGGATCGAATCCGAGCGCAACATGCCCGATGCCGCTCAGCTCGATATTCTTTGCGCCCTCAAGATGGGACGATGTCTGCGGTGAAATGATGTTGTCGTGGTGGGAATAGATGGACACGATCAGGTGATAGATCGACGGGTTCTCTCCCGCCTTCAGTGTCCGCAGCCATTCGCTCGCCAGTCCCTCCTGTTCCGTCGCGGTCCAGCGCATCTGCTCGGTGTTCAGGCCGACACCAAAATGGGCAAGGGCCGTGCCGTGGTGCGGGGTTCCCAGCGTAATCAACCGCGCAACATGGCCGCTTCCATGGTCGCGCAAATACGCGCGCGATGCCAGCCCACCCATGCTGTGGGCCACGATGACGACCTTGTCGCGGCCGGTCTCCTTGCACAGTGTTTCGATCGCATCATGAATTAGTGGAGAATATTCGTCGATTCCGCCGATCACCGGCTCAAGGTCGATCGCGTGGTGCGCGATCTTCGCCTTCTCCAGGGCCAGGCTCATGGAATGCCAGTAGCCGCTGTTGCATCCGTAACCGTGGACCAGCAGGACAGGCAGGCCTTGCGAGCGCGCCGGAATGCGCGTCGAAAAGGTGCGGAAGGGCATGGTCCACGAGGAAGCGGTCATGGTCGCCCGGTACTCGCCGAGGAATAAGCGAAGGCCTTGCCACAGTCCGATCCGGTGTTGCATGGGCAGCTTGCTCCTGGTGCGTGACGCAAGCAGGAAATTGTTTCCCGTAATGACCAGCCGTGCCATGACGACGAGACCGAGGCCAAGCAGACCCGCCAGTAAGGCATTGTCGAGATGGAGGAGTGGCATCGCCGCAGCAGCAAATGCCGCCGCGGCAAGCAGTTGGAACAGCAGCAATAGTCTCGTGATTCGTGCAACCATGCATCAAACCGCAGTGGGCGTCGGTGCCGGCTTTCCCGTGAGTTCGTTTGCCAGCGTACTCGCCAGCTTAGCGGTGATTCCGTAGATCGACAACTGCGGGTTGGCGCCGATGGATGTGGGGAAGAGCGAGCCGTCGTGCACCGACAGGTTGCTCAACCCGTAATACCGCCCGGCCGACGAGACGACGCCGAGTTTCGCATCGTCCGACATGCCACATCCTCCCATCACATGAGCGGACACGACGCGCGACAGCAGCGGCTTGTAGGGCAGGTTGTTGATGGCTGTCTTCGCCGCATCCCATTTGGAGTAGCCTTCCGCAACTTCATGCACCGGGTACACCGTTTTCGCTCCAGCGGCGAACTGGATTTCCGCCATCGTCAGGAGCGAGCGCCGCACGCCATCCCAGACGAAATCGGAAATCGGATAGTCCAGGACGGGCGAACCATCATCCTTCAGCTGCACGGTGCCGCCGGGCGACTGCTCGTGGAAGCCGTCACGCAGTAGCGCGAGCAGTGCATGCGTATTGGCGAATTGTTTCATCATCGCCGTGTGCTGTTCCCCGAAACCATGCATCGTCGATGCGAAAAGCAGGGGATGCAACGGAGGCGCTTCCAGCTTGTAACCGATCGGGCCATCGATCGGTTGGGTTTCGAGAAAGTGATCGGAATAGATGGTTTGCGGCGCCCCGGAAAATCCTTCCACCTTGTGGTCAAACAGCGCGGCGGAAATGATGGTGGGATGCAGGAAGGTGCGTTTGCCGAGCAAGCGATGCGGATCGGGAGCGCCGGAACGCATCAGCAGCGCGGGGGAATTGATGGCGCCGCCGGCGACGACGTAGTGCCTGGCATGGACGACGATTGTCTTTCCTGTCGGCGCCAGGCCATCGCTATCGAGCGCGACACAAGACACGCCGCTCACCTTGTCGCCCTTCATCAGCAGCTTCTCTGCCCTCGCACGCGTGACTAGCGTCGCGCCATGGGTGAGGGCGGCGGGAATGGTGGTCACGAGCATCGACTGCTTTGCGTTCGTCGGACAGCCCATGCCGCAGTAGCCGAGATTCCAGCATCCCTTTACATTGCGCTGGATGGCCGCGGCGGGAATGCCAAGCCTGGCTGCGCCGCGCTTGAGCAAGTCGTTGTTTTCGTTCGGCGGCGTCAGCCACACACCGATGTTCAGCCGCCGCTCCATCATCGCAAACCACGGCGCCATTGCGTCGGGCGTGAAATCCTTCAGGCCGTATTTGGCCTGCCAGTAGGCAAGCGTCGTATTTGGGGTGCGAAAGCTGGATGTCCAGTTAACCGTTGTCGAGCCGCCTACGGCCCGTCCCTGGAGAATGTTGATGGCCTTGTCCCTGGTTTTTCGAGCACCCGTTTCCTGGTACAGCGTCGGGTAGGCCTGCGCTTCCCGCATCTTGAAGTCTTTCGACGACTTCAGCGGGCCTTCCTCGATGAGAACGACGTTCAGTCCGGCCAGCGCGAGGATTTCCGCTGTCACACCGCCACCCGCTCCTGTGCCGATGATTGCCACGTCGGCCTCGATGCGCTTGCTCTCCTGCACGGAAGATGCATCAATGACTTTCCAGCCTGAGGCCAGACCGGCCTGGATCGGATCGGGAATGGAAGTGCTGGAAGAATTTGTCATGGTGCCTCTCAATTGAATTCCCTGGCCGGACCGGGATAGCCGATGGCCGCCCAGGTCGACTCGTGCGAATACCACGCGCCGGTGATGAGATCGTGCAGGCCGAGATAAGCCCCCTGGAACAGGGCAATGCGGCTGTAGCGCCAGTCATGCAAGAACGCAGCGACATCGGCGGGCTTCGCCTGGTTCCAGTCGTCGGGAACGCCGGCAAGCAGACGCCGCGATGGACCGAGTGCAAGCAGGGCAAACAAGTCCTGCACCTCCTTCTGCGCGGAAAGGGGCAGGCCGTGGATTGCGTCAACCGCGCGCTTGATCGCCGCGTCGATGTCGCCAGGCGTCGTTACTGCACCCTTGAGCATGGCCGGGACGATCGCCGCGAGCACCGCTCTCGCCACGTCATTCAAGATGAACGGGCCAGGTGTTTCCGCAGGACGTGTGATGCGATACAGGCCGCCGGCCGTCGCAAGCGCGAGCGCACCGAGCAGCCCGACCTTCAGGAATGAACGCCGGGATGAGTTAGTCGCCATGTCTCCATCTCTTTCTTTGTCTTTTTTGCAGTGTACTCCACCGTATTCTCTGCTACCCGGTGCAAAGTAGAGCTCTAGCTCTAGTCGAACTTTTTTTGCGCCACCCGTGCGTACGTGGGGCAAAATCAACCTATGGAAAACGTGCGATACCAACGCGATCAATCCGGCAACGCAGGCAAGCGGGAAGCGGCATCCGTTATTCGTCGCGAACTTGGCGAGGTGATTGCTGCCCGGAAGTCCGCCGGGTCCGACCCGGTGCTTCATGCCGCCCGCGTCGCGGTTCGCTCCTTCCAGGCCCAGCGCATGGCCGACACCCACGCAGACCTGTTGCATGCGCCCGGCACGAAGGCGGCTGCTCAGTTTTTCCTCGCGGATCTCTACGGATCGGACGACCTGACGCAACGCGATGCGAGTCTCGAGCGTGTTGTCCCGGCAATGGAAAGGATGCTGCCGGCCACGGCATTGTGGGCAGTGGCGGAGGCCGTATCCCTCGACGCTTTATCGGAAAAGCTGGATGCCGCCATGGCAATGCGGCTTGGCGCAAACTTTACGGAAGCGGACTATATCGCTGCCTACAGACAGTCGGGAACACGAAAAGACAGGGAGCGGCAAATTCGCCATGTCGAGTCGGTGGGGCGTGCGCTCTGTGAACTGGTTCGCATCCCGTTGATCGGCAGCACGCTGGCGATGATGCGCGGCCCTGCAAAAGTGGCCAATCTCGCCGAGCTGCAAAGTTTTCTCGAACGTGGCTTCAAGGCCTTCAAGGAAATGAAAGATCCTGCAGCATTCGTCGCCACGGTGGTCCACCGGGAGCAGGGGATCATGAAGAGGCTTTACGCCGGCGAGCCCCAGCCGTTCGCCGGCATCTGACGGAACTTACTTTGCCGGCTTCTTGCCGGGGGGATCGAATGTAATCAGGCGCGTGCCCGCGATGCGATCATGCAGAAACTGGCGGTGTGGATCCAGGAATACGGCCAATGCCCAGAGGACCACGTTCGCGGCAGGAATAAGGACAAGCATCCACTCCTTTGCGCCCATTGCCCATGCGGCGACAAGCCCCGGCATCACCCACAGCCATGACAGGAAGAAGCGTCCCAGTGCACGACTGACGCCAACGGGCGATCCATCTGATGCCACAAGGCGAATACGCCAGGTCTGCATGGCAAGCGTCTGCCCGCCATGGGTCCAGAACCACACAAAATAGACCGCGAGCAGCAGCAGTAACCAATCCTGCATCAATCCGCGCAGGTATAGCGCATGCTTCTGCTCCATCAGGATGGAGAACAGTCCTCCGAATATGAACAGCACGGCAAAAATCAGCATGGATTCATAGACCATGCTGGCGAGGCGTCGCCGAAGCGTGGGTGTGGCTTGGGTATTCAATTGTTCAGCTTATTTTGAATTGGGCGGAGCGGGCGGCTGCAAGGCCGACTGGCTGGCGGCTTTGGGCGTGACGGATTGTTCAAGAACCGGTTTGGGTGTCGCCTTGATTGGCGGCAGCGGCTTGGGCTGCTTGTCCTGTGCGCCGGGAGGGGGGAGTGTGGCAACCTTCTTCTTGGCAGCGCTATCGGCGGCAAGCTTCTTCTTCTCTTCATCAGGCAACTGCTGATACTGCTCCCACTGGGCTGATTTCTGGTCCGGGTTCAACTTTTTGGCGCGCACATAGTTTTCGCGTGCCAGTCGCCGTTCCTCGGGCGTCAGCTTGACCCAGTCGCGCATGCGTTCCTGCATGCGTTGCTGCTCTTCCGGTTTCATCGAGCCGAACTTGTTGGCGATGGCAAGCCACTTGTTTTTGCGGACAGGTTCCAGCGTGTCCCATTCGCTCGCCAGGGGGGACAGCGCTTGTTGCTGTGCCGGACTGAGTTCTTTCCAGAGCGGCCTTGATGCTGCTGGTTGCGTGCTCGCGGGTTGTGCTGGTGCGGATTGCGCGGTTGCTCCCGGTGCAAGCGTTATGGCGGCCGCCAAAGGCACGGCCAAAAAGAAGACCGCCCGCAGTAGGCGGGCGGTCGGTGTAAATATCCATCGATTCATGTCAGTGATCCCGCGATGCCAGGAACGCGTTGAATCCGCTATCCAGATATGCGGACAGGGGCAATTCGTCAGCCAGGACCGCAACGTCCATTTCGGCGGTATCGCTGATATGCCGCTGCTCCACCTGGTAGATGCTTGCCATAAGTGCAAACAGCGCAACGACCGGCACCATCACACCCATACGACCCAGCCATGCAAGCGGTGCATTGACAAAACGTCCTGCCTCGCCGGCAAACAGGCGCTGCGGGACGAACACGCGCAGCCCGGATGTCTTCTTTTGTCGGGAGAGCGCCATTTTGCGAGCAGATGCCAGCTTTTCCGCGGTGGATTGCGGAAGTTTTTCCGCGCTTTCGTTAAGCGCGTGCCGTACCTTGTACGCGAAATTCAGTTCTCTGGTATTCATAATGTAATTCCCTTGGCTCTCAGCGCCTGGGCTAATGCATGTGTCGCGCGCGAGCAGTGTGTTTTGACGCTGCCCTCGGAACAGCCCATTGCTGCAGCCGTTTCGGCTACATCCATATCCTGCCAATAACGCATGAGGAAGGCTTCGCGTTGACGCGCCGGCAGCTTTTGAATCTCCTCATCGATGACCGCCAGCACCTGGTCGCGTTCGACCTTGTCCGCGCTCGACTCGGCAGCTTCCGACCCTTCTTCCGCCTCATAGGTTTCGAGCAGGTCGAAGTTCTCGTTGTCTTCGAGGTCATTTCCCATGCCTGAAAACAGGCTGACCCAGGTGCTGCGCACCTTTTCGCGGCGGAAGTAGTCGTGAATGGTGTTCTGCAGGATGCGCTGGAAGAGCATCGGCAACTCAGCCGCCGGTTTATCGCCGTACTTCTCCGCCAGCTTGATCATTGCATCTTGAACAATATCCAGCGCTGCCTCATCCTTGCGAACCGCGTAGACCGCCTGCTTGAAGGCTTTGCGTTCCACGGCTTCCAGGAAGCTGGAAAGTTCTTTTTCAGTTGCCATGCGAGGAGGCGTGTCGTCTTTCGTGCAGCGAAGAGGGTGGATGTTGGCGGGGCGGGTGCCGTCCGGCATCACTTTCCAAAACTGAGCGCATGCTAGCAAAAAAGGCGCGCACTGTGCATGGATTTTGCGGAAACCGCTTGATTCCTAAGGCTTTTGGTGGAAATTAACTTGACCAAAATGGTGCGACGCATTAACTTATGAGTCCCTTCGCATCCCCGAAGGACTGTCTTTTCTTGTGCGGCGCATAATGCCGCCTTTCGATCAGACGCGCTTTACTTTTAAAAGCTGTTTGCTCTAACCCACGCCACAAGCGTGAGAAATCCGTACCGGCACTTCAGGTACCCAGGCTGAACGAGTCGCGTTTAGCGTCGCTTTGAATCGCATCTACGGGTGCGCAACGAACCGGCGTGACCGCACAATCAAGGGAAGCCAAGGCACTGTTGTTCCGCACGGTTTTCGCCAGGAGAGGGCATCCGATCAATCTCCAATGGACCTTGAAAGGAACTAGCAATGAGTTCAGAAATCACAGGCGCGGAAATAGTCGTGCGTTGCCTGGCCGAGGAAGGCGTCGAACATGTGTTCGGGTATCCCGGCGGCGCAGTGCTCTACATCTACGACGCAATCTTCAATCAAGACAAATTCCAGCACATCCTGGTACGCCACGAGCAGGCGGCGATCCACGCTGCTGACGCCTATTCGCGCAGCTCGCAGAAAGTCGGCGTCGCCATCGTCACCTCCGGCCCGGGCGTAACCAACGCGGTTACCGGCCTTGCCACCGCCTACATGGATTCGATCCCGATGGTGATCATCTCCGGTCAGGTGCCGTCGCATGCGATCGGCCAGGATGCGTTTCAGGAATGCGACACGGTCGGCATTACGCGTCCGTGCGTGAAGCACAACTTCCTCGTCAAGGACGTCAAGGACCTGGCCGAGACGATCAAGAAAGCCTTCTTTATCGCCACGACCGGCCGTCCCGGCCCGGTGCTGGTCGATATCCCGAAGGACATCACCGTGCAGAAGTGCGCATTCGAGTACCCGAAAGAGGTCGAGATGCGTTCGTACAAGCCGGTCGACAAGGGCCATTCCGGCCAGATCCGCAAGGCGGTGCAGCTTCTGCTGACCGCAGAGCGCCCGATGATCTATACCGGCGGCGGCATCATCCTCGCGAATGCGGCTCCCGAGCTGAACAAGCTGGTCGACAAACTCGGTTATCCCTGCACCAATACCCTGATGGGTCTTGGCGGCTACAGGGCATCGAGCGACAAGTTCGTCGGCATGCCCGGCATGCACGGCACCTATGAAGCCAACATGGCCATGCAGCACTGCGACGTGCTGATCGCCATCGGTGCGCGCTTCGACGACCGCGTAATCGGCAATCCCAAGCACTTCGCCACCCATCCGCGCAAGATCATCCACATCGACATCGACCCGTCGTCGATTTCGAAGCGCGTGAAGGTCGATATTCCCATCGTCGGCAACGTCAAGGACGTGCTGGTCGAACTGCTGTCGCAGCTCGACGCCTCCGAAGCCAAGCCGAATGCGCCGGCACTCAGCGCATGGTGGCGCCAGATCAACGAATGGCGCGGCCGCGAATGCCTGAAGTTTGCGACTTCCAACGAAGTCATCAAACCGCAGGAAGTCGTGCGCAAGCTGTGGGAAGTGACCAAGGGCGACGCCTTCATCACCTCCGACGTCGGCCAGCACCAAATGTGGGCTGCGCAGTACTACAACTTCGACAAGCCGCGCCGCTGGATCAACTCGGGCGGCCTGGGCACGATGGGCGTGGGCCTGCCGTACGCCATGGGCGTGCAGATGGCCAATCCCGGCGCGACGGTGGCTTGCGTGACCGGCGAAGCCTCCATCCAGATGTGCATCCAGGAGCTCGCCACCTGCAAGCAGTACCACCTGACTCCGAAGATCATCCTGCTGAACAACCGCTTCCTCGGCATGGTCCGTCAGTGGCAGCAGATCGATTACGGCTCGCGCTATTCCGAGTCCTACATGGATTCGCTCCCCGACTTCAACATGCTGGTCGAATCCTTCGGCCACGTCGGCATGAAGATCGAGAAGCCGGGCGACGTTGAAGGCGCGCTGAAAGAAGCGTTCGGCATGAAGGACCGGTTGGTGTTCATGAACTTCATTACCGATCAAACCGAGAACGTCTGGCCGATGGTGAAAGCCGGCAAGGGCTTGACTGAAATGCTTCTGGGTTCGGAGGATCTGTAATGCGACACATCATCTCTGTTTTGCTTGAAAACGAAGCAGGCGCGCTGTCGCGTGTGGTGGGCCTGTTCTCCGCTCGCGGCTACAACATCGAAACGCTGACCGTGGCGCCGACCGAAGACACATCGCTGTCGCGCATGACGATTGTGACCACCGGTTCGGACGACGTGATCGAGCAGATTACCAAGCACCTGAACCGCTTGATCGAAGTCGTGAAGGTCGTCGACCTGACCGAAGGTGCGCATATCGAACGTGAGCTCATGCTCATCAAGGTGCGTGCCGTCGGCAAGGAACGTGAAGAAATGAAGCGTACCGCGGACATCTTCCGCGGCCGCATCATCGACGTGACTGAGAAGACGTACACTATCGAGCTGACCGGCAACAAGTCCAAGCTCGACGCCTTCATCGAATCGATCGACCGTACCGCGATCCTCGAAACCGTCCGTACCGGTGGTTCCGGCATCGGCCGCGGCGAGCGCATCCTCAAAGTTTAAATCCAGTACCAACACACCATAAGTTAGGAAAAGAAATGAAAGTTTTCTACGACAAAGACTGCGACCTGTCCCTCATCAAAGGCAAGAACGTCACCATCATCGGTTACGGTTCGCAAGGTCACGCACACGCACAGAACCTGAATGACTCCGGTGTGAAGGTCACCGTCGGCCTGCGCAAGGGCGGCGCATCGTGGGAGAAGGCAAAGAACGCCGGCCTGAACGTCGCTGAAGTCAACGAAGCAGTCAAGGCCGCCGACGTCATCATGATCCTGCTGCCGGACGAGAACATCGCACAGGTCTACACCGAAAACGTCGCTCCGAACGCGAAGCAGGGTGCGGTACTGGCATTCGCCCACGGCTTCAACGTCCACTACGGCCAGGTTGTGCCGCGTGCCGACCTCGACGTCATCATGGTTGCGCCGAAGGCTCCGGGCCACACCGTGCGCGGCACCTATGCCCAGGGTGGCGGCGTGCCGCACCTGGTCGCCGTGTACCAGGACAAGTCCGGCAGCGCCCGTGACATCGCCCTGTCGTATGCGATGGCAAACGGCGGCGGCCGTGCCGGCATCATCGAAACCAACTTCCGCGAAGAGACCGAGACCGACCTGTTCGGCGAGCAGGCTGTCCTGTGCGGCGGTACCGTCGAACTGATCAAGGCTGGTTTCGAGACGCTTGTGGAAGCTGGCTACGCTCCGGAAATGGCTTACTTCGAGTGCCTGCACGAACTGAAGCTGATCGTCGACCTGATCTACGAAGGCGGCATCGCGAACATGAACTACTCGATCTCCAACAACGCTGAATACGGCGAGTATGTCACCGGCCCGCGCGTCGTCACCGAAGACACCAAGAACGCCATGCGTCAGTGCCTGAAGGACATCCAGACCGGCGAATACGCAAAGAGCTTCATCCTGGAAAACAAGGCCGGCGCACCGACCCTGATTTCCCGTCGCCGCCTGACCTCCGAGCACCAGATCGAGCAAGTCGGCGAGAAGCTGCGCGCGATGATGCCGTGGATCAAGAAAAACAAGCTGGTCGACCAGTCCAAGAACTAAACGGACGGAAATACTTGGACAATCATTAAGATTGACCGGGTTGAGTAAAATGAATGGGGCGCGCCTGACGGTGCCGCCCCATTTTTTTATTGGAGATGTCGATGGTACGTTTTCTTGTCGGGCTCATGTTTTTTGCGGTGTCGGCAGTTGCGCACGCTCAGCAGACGGGCGGAACGCTTGTCATCGTTCCCGGATACGGCGAAGTCAAGCAGGCAAACGACGAGGCCCGTGCCACGCTGATGATTGAGGAGCAGGACAAGGACAAGGCTGCCGCCGCGTCGCGGGTCAACCTGAAAATGAAGCAGGGCACCGACATTGTCCGCAAGGAGGATCCGCAGGCAGTCCTGAAAACGCGCGGCTATTACACCTATCCTGTGTACGCGGACGATCCTGTACAACCGCGTCAAACCAATCGCGTTCGTCAGCCCGTCAGCTGGCGGGTCGGCCAATATCTGGAAGTCACCACGCCCAATCTTGCTAGCCTGCCGAAAACAATTTCAGCCGCACAGCGCATCCTCGCCCTGAACAGCCTGCATTTTGGCTTGACGGAGTCGACCAGCAAGAAACTCGAAGAGCAGCGCATAGCCGCTGCCTATCGCAACTTGACCGATCGTATTGCGGCGGTAGCAAAGGCCATGGGAAGAAATCCGTCGGATGCCGCAATCGAGACGGTGGATTTCGAAGCATCGGGGGCCTACGCTCAGGACACAGCCCCGGCGGCGAAGGCAATGCGCGCACCCATGGAAGTGATGCAGGTGGAAGAGCCGAGCTTCGAACCGGGCGAGACAACGCTGGGAATGCGCGTCGTCGGCAAGGTTCGCTTCCGATAGCGCCGGTGCAAAACATGCCGGAAGGTTACATTTGTTGCCCGGTCGTCTAGAATACCCACGCTTTCAGTTTTCACCATTGCGTGATGCGAGCGCATGACATCACTCCCCGTAATTGCAGTGGAAACAATTCCGGCCAAGCAGTGATCATATTGGCAAACAAATGAAACGGATTTGGAATGGCAACCTTCAATCGCCGCAAATCAAAGTCGAACACCGGAGCGGTACTCAAGGCCGCGCGCTGGCACAAGCGCGCCCTTCATCATGCCCAGCTTGAAGCGGAAGCACCGCCTGCAGGGCCAACCTTGCGTCGCAGGGGTATCTACCTGCTGCCCAACGCTTTCACCACCGCGAACCTGTTCGCCGGATTCTTTGCCATCGTGATGGCGATGAACCTGAAATTCGACTATGCCGCCGTCGCCATCTTTGCCGCCATGCTGCTCGACAGTGTCGACGGCCGCGTTGCGCGCCTGACGAATACGCAGAGTGAGTTTGGTGCGCAGTACGACAGCCTTTCCGACATGCTCTCGTTCGGGGCAGCCCCGGCGCTCGTTGTCTATGAATGGTCCCTGCGTGGACTGGGAAAGCTCGGTTGGCTTGCCGCATTCGTGTATTGTGCCGGCGCCGCCTTGCGTCTTGCGCGCTTCAATACGAATATCGGGGTCGTCGACAAGCGCTATTTCCAGGGTTTGCCCAGTCCAGCAGCCGCGGCACTGGTCACGGGCTTCATCTGGTTGATGCATGACCTCGGATTCGAAGGGCAGAACCTGAGCTGGTACGCCTGGGCGATTACCCTCTATGCAGGTCTGACGATGGTTACCAACGTGCCTTTCTACAGCTTCAAGGAAATCAACTTCAAGAAATCGGTTCCCTTCATTGCGATCTTCGTCATCGTTCTCATCTTCGTCCTGGTGTCGAGCGATCCGCCGAAGGTGCTGTTCGGCATGTTCGTCCTGTACGGCCTTTCGGGATACGCCATCTACTTCTGGCGGCTGGCAAAGGGAAAGCCGGTGAGCATCGTGCAGACGTCGGAAGTGGAAAACCACGATACCAAAGATTGACTCAGCGTCTGAAAAGGCGGCTGTAGAGGATCATCAAGGAGGCGGAGATTCAGCGAATTTCCGCCTCTTTTCGCACTAGTTGCACTTTCCCACGATTCCGCTTATAGTTTTTTGCATGTCCCGCGAAATCCACATTTCCGCATCCGCTTCTTCCAGCAGCCTTTCGGCAAGCCTGCTGCTGCCGCTGTTTCTACTAGTGCGTTAACGCGCGCTAGATCCCATACCCCCACAATTTGTGTAGTGTCTTGCTCATGCCGCACCAGGCAAGGGCAGGCGAAGATCCATTCAAGTAGAACCCGATTTCAGCAATTTCCTCAAGGAGAGCAGCATGGCCGACAAACTGATCATTTTCGACACGACCTTGCGCGACGGCGAGCAGTCGCCCGGCGCTTCGATGACCAAGGATGAAAAAATCCGCATCGCGAAGCAGCTCGAGCGCCTGCGTGTGGACGTGATCGAAGCCGGTTTTGCGGCTGCATCTCCTGGCGATTTCGAGTCCATCAAGGCCATCGCCGGCGTCATCAAGGATTCCACCGTCTGTTCCCTCTCGCGCGCAAACGACCGTGATATTTCCCGCGCCGCCGAAGCGCTCGCACCCGCCGCACGCAAGCGTATCCATACCTTTATCGCGACGTCGCCCCTTCACATGGAGAAGAAGCTCCGGATGACGCCGGACCAGGTTCTCGAGCAGGCGAAGCAGGCAGTACGTTTTGCGCGCGGATTCACCGACGATGTCGAGTTCAGCCCGGAAGACGGCAGCCGTTCCGATGTCGATTTCCTTTGCCGTGTGATTGAATCGGTGATCAAGGAAGGTGCAACCACCATCAACTTCGCCGATACGGTGGGTTATGGCGTGCCCGAGCTGTACGGCAACATGATCAAGACCCTGCGCGAACGCATTCCGAATTCCGACAAGGCCGTCTGGTCCGTGCATTGCCACAACGACCTCGGCATGGCGGTCGCGAACTCCCTCGCCGGCATCATGATCGGCGGCGCTCGCCAGATCGAATGCACGATCAATGGCCTCGGTGAACGCGCCGGCAATACCTCGCTGGAAGAAGTGGTCATGGCCGTCAAGACGCGCAAGGATTACTTCCAGCTCGACGTCGGCATCGACACGACCCAGATCGTGTCGGCATCCAAGCTGGTATCCCAGATCACCGGTTTCGCAGTACAACCGAACAAGGCCGTCGTCGGTGCGAACGCCTTCGCCCACGCGTCGGGGATCCATCAGGACGGCGTGCTCAAGGCGCGCGACACCTATGAAATCATGCGCGCAGAAGATGTGGGCTGGACCGCCAACAAGATCGTTCTCGGCAAGCTGTCCGGCCGCAACGCATTCAAGCAGCGCCTGGAAGAGCTTGGCATCGAGCTTGATTCCGAGACCGAAGTGAACGCGGCATTCGCACGCTTCAAGGAACTCGCCGACCGCAAGGCGGAAATCTTTGACGAAGACATCATCGCGCTGGTCTCGGATGAGCAGCACTCCCATGACAATGAACATTACCGTTTCGTGTCACTCCGCCAGCATTCGGAGACGGGCGAGCGCCCGTCCGCGAAAGTCGTATTCACCATGGGGGGCAAGGAACTTGCCTGCGAAGGGCAGGGGAACGGTCCTGTCGATGCAACCGTGAACGCCATCGAATCCGAAGCCAAGAGTGGATCCGAATTGCTGCTTTTCTCGGTCAACGCGATCACGACTGGCACGCAATCCCAGGGGGAAGTGACGATGCGTCTGTCAAAAGCGGGCCGGATCGTCAACGGTGTCGGTGCAGACCCGGATATCGTCGTTGCTTCGGCAAAGGCCTATTTGTCCGCTTTGAACAAGCTGCACTCGAAAGTGGACAAGCTCAATCCCCAGCTCTGATCCGCCACCCTGAAAGGAAAAAGCGCCTGTCACGAAGGCGCTTTTTTTTATTGAAGGACGCGCTCAGCGCATCATGCCAAAGGGAAATCTTCGGTCTGGGTCAAAGCGCAGGTCCGGCCCATTGAGCATCTGCTGCACGACGCCCGCTTTGTCGAAATGGATATGCATGAGCGAATTCCATACCTCGGCCTCCCTGTAAGGGTAGGACCATACTTCCAGATCCCGCAAAGGAAGGTAGGACGTTTCCGAGGGACCGCCGACTATCCGCAAGACTTGGTCCTTCGTACTTTCGCCGACTTTGATCGAGGCAAACTTCTGGATAGTTAAAACTTGCTCGAAAGAAACTACGCGTCCATCCGCTCCGATGCGCGCCATGTAGGTTTTCTGGCCCCATGGCCCCAGTGCATACTCCATCAAGCGGTCCTTGCCATCCTGGTAGCGGTGAGTAGGTTGGCCACGCTTCGCAAGGACATCCGCCTCCGAGTCGCCCACGTTGACCTGCGGCGGGAACAGCGTCGTGCATCCCGCAAGACTCAATGCGATTGCTGAAATGGCAATTTTCAATGTGATTTTCATGTTTCCAAACCTGCCGGATTCCGAGGGAAGAGCTTCCTTAAGTATTTGAATAAGCGACCCAATTCCTTTATACTGCGCGTCTTGGTCAATTGGGCCAAGTATTTTTATCAATTGTTCACGGTGCTTGGGGTTGCGACTCCGTACACCGCATGTGAAAGGTAATCATGTCTGTAGAAAACATCAACAAGGCCGCAATCATCGCGGACAACGCCCGCGGCACGAACGACACCGGCTCTCCGGAAGTGCAAGTCGCACTGCTGACCGCCCGTATCAACGAGCTCAACAACCACTTCAAGGCCCACGCCAAGGATCACCACTCCCGCCGCGGCCTGATCATGATGGTTAACCGCCGCAAGCGCCTGCTGTCCTATCTCAAGGGCAAAGACGCAAACCGTTATCGCGCTCTGATTGAAAAACTCGGCCTGCGCAAGTAATTCATTGCGCCGTCGCTCGGTTTATAGAAAAAATGCCTGCGTCAGTCTCTGATGCAGGCATTTTGTCATTTTGCAGTTTGCAATTTGACAGCGATTCAGCAGTAAAGATGGCCGTCATGCGTGGCATGTCATCCGTGGTGAGGTGAACGACAGCGCCTGAAAATCTGTCGGCAAAAATAGAAAGGAAACACCGTGTTCAATAAAGTTACCAAGACCTTCCAGTACGGCCAGCATACCGTCACACTGGAAACCGGCGAGATCGCTCGCCAGGCATCCGGCGCAGTCGTCGTCTCGATCGAGGACACCGTGGTGCTGGCGACCGTCGTCGCCAAGAAGGACGTCAAGCCGGGCCAGGACTTCTTCCCGCTGACCGTCGACTACGTTGAGAAGAGCTACGCGGCCGGCCGCATTCCCGGCGGCTTCTTCAAGCGCGAAGGCCGTCCGTCCGAGAAGGAGACGCTGACCTCTCGCCTGATCGACCGCCCGATCCGCCCGCTCTTCCCCGAAGGCTACATGAATGAAGTGCAGGTCATCATCCATGTCCTCTCCGTCAATCCGGAAATCGATCCCGACATCGCTTCCATGATCGGCGCATCTGCCGCGATCTGCGTTGCCGGCATTCCGTTCAGCGGCCCGCTCGGCGCCGCACGCGTCGGCTATATCGACGGCCAGTACGTTCTGAATCCGACCACCTCACAGATGGCAAAGTCGCAGATGGACCTGGTTGTCGCTGGTACCGAACAGGCTGTGCTGATGGTCGAGTCCGAAGCCAACCAGCTGACCGAAGAAGTGATGCTGGGCGCCGTGGTCTATGGCCATGAGCAGATGAAGGCCGTGATCGACGCCATCCACGAACTCGTGCGCGACGGCGGCAAGCCGGAAGTCCAATGGGCTCCCGCTGCGAAGAACGAAGCCCTGATTGCTCGCGTGACGCAACTGGCCGAAGGCAAGCTGCGCGAAGCGTATCAGACCAAGGACAAGCAAGCGCGTACCGCCAAGCTGAAGACCGTGTCTACGGAAGTGAATGCCGCCCTGGCCGCGGAATCGGAAGCTGCCGGTACGTCTGCCCCTGACTCGGTCGAAGTGGGCAATATCCTG
Source organism: Noviherbaspirillum sp. ST9 (assembly GCF_048799745.1). Classification (NCBI taxonomy): domain Bacteria; kingdom Pseudomonadati; phylum Pseudomonadota; class Betaproteobacteria; order Burkholderiales; family Oxalobacteraceae; genus Noviherbaspirillum; species Noviherbaspirillum sp. ST9. The sequence goes on from NZ_JBLWFR010000003.1 coordinate 424,409, forward strand.
TTTGACATGGAAGCGAAGATTGTGCGTTCGCAGATCCTCGAAGGCGAACCGCGCATCGACGGTCGCGACACCCGCACCGTCCGTCCGATTACCATCAGCACCAGCGTCCTGCCGCGCACCCATGGCTCGGCGCTGTTCACCCGCGGCGAAACCCAGGCGCTTGTCATCGCGACCCTCGGCACCGCCCGTGATGAACAGAAGATTGACGCGCTCATGGGCGAGTATTCCGACCGCTTCATGCTCCACTACAACATGCCGCCGTTTGCTACCGGCGAAACCGGCCGCGTCGGTTCGCCGAAGCGCCGCGAAATCGGCCACGGCCGTCTCGCCAAGCGTGCATTGCAGGCAGCGCTGCCTGCACCGGAAGAGTTCAGCTATTCCGTGCGCCTCGTGTCCGAGATCACCGAGTCCAACGGTTCGTCCTCCATGGCCTCCGTCTGCGGCGGCTGCCTGGCGCTGATGGACGCCGGTGTACCGATGAAGGCACACGTTGCCGGCATCGCGATGGGGCTGATCAAGGATGGCAACAAGTTCGCCGTCCTCACCGACATCCTGGGCGACGAAGATCACCTCGGCGACATGGACTTCAAGGTGGCAGGTACCGCCCTCGGCGTGACCGCACTGCAGATGGACATCAAGATCCAGGGCATCACCAAGGAAATCATGCAGGTCGCACTGGCGCAAGCCAAGGAAGGCCGCATGCACATCCTGGCGAAGATGCAGGAAGCCATGCCGGTCGGGAAGACCGAGCTCTCCAACTTTGCACCGCGCCTCATCACCATCAAGATTAATCCGGAAAAGATCCGCGACGTCATCGGCAAGGGTGGTGCAGTGATTCGTGCGCTGACGGAAGAGACCGGTACCCAGATCGACATCACCGACGAGGGTGTGGTCACCATCGCTTCCGTCGATGCGGCCGCGGGCCAGGAAGCCAAGCGCCGTATCGAGGAACTGACTGCTTCGGTTGAAGTGGGCAAGACCTACGACGGTGTTGTGCTCAAGCTGCTCGATTTCGGCGCAATCGTCCAGGTCATGCCAGGCAAGGATGGGCTGCTGCACATCAGCCAGATCGCCAATGAGCGCGTGAATGCCGTTGCCGACTACCTGAAGGAAGGCCAGCAGGTACGTGTCAAGGTTCTCGAGACCGACGACCGCGGCCGTCTGAAGCTGTCGATGAAGGCTGCCGCTGCCGAAGAAGGTGGCGCTGCTCAGCAACAGCAGCAACAGCAGCAGTAATATCGCGAAGCGCTATTCGCGCTGCAAATAAAAAAGCCACCCGCGCCATTGGCCGGGTGGCTTTCTGTTTTCTGGACCTAGCTCAGAAGAGAGTGCAGCATTGCGCGCGCGGATGCCCGGAGCGGCATGAGTTCGTTACGGTACGCGTCGAGCGCGGAGTAAGTCTGGAAGCCATTCTTCCCAAGGTCTTTCGCCTTGTACATGGCCTTGTCCGCATTTTTCAGCAGCGTCGGACCGTCGCTTCCGTCATCCGGGTAAATTGCGATGCCAATACTGACACTCAATTGGCACTCCTTGCCACCGATAATAACCGGGCGCGACGCGGCCTCGAGGAGTTTGTGGGCAACATCCGCTGCATAACGCGCGTCATCCAGTTCTTCGATCAGCACGTAGAATTCGTCTCCGCCCATTCGCGCAATCTTGTCGGTATGCCTTAGGCAAGCGCGCAAACGTGATGCGATCTCGCACAGGACGATATCGCCCGCGTCGTGTCCCAATGTGTCATTGATCTCCTTGAACTTGTCGAGGTCCAGGAACAGGACGGCGAACTTGTTGCCGTGGCGCCGCGCTGTCCGAAGCGCCAGGTCGAGATATTCCTTGAACAGAAACCGGTTTGGCAGTGACGTTAGGCCGTCATAGTGAGCAAGGTGGCGGATCTTCTCTTCCGATGCCCGGCTTTCGATTGCAATCCCCGCGAGATTGACGCAAATTTCGCACAATTGACGGTCTTTCTCCGATGGAGGCAGAGCCTTGCGTGAAAAGAGTGCAAGTGCGCCGAGAATTTTCCTGTTCTTGCCAACGATGGGCAGTGAGGTGTAACTCATGCGCTGGTGCGCAAACGCGAAATCAAGCGTGTCCTTGCCGAGTGCATTCGACGTAAGCTCGCCGACGAATGCCTGGTCGCTGCGTTGCGCCGGTATGCCTTGCCGGACTTGGTAAAGTCGAGCGATTGCATCGCCGGCCACCTTGCGAGTGCTGGAAGGGAGGCTTGGAGCAACCTGTTCCGGTAAGCTCTGACCATCGGCAGAAAATTGCACGATGGTGCAATAGCCTTCATCTGACTGGCGCTCCACGAAATGCGCGATCGTAGTCAGGATTTCCTGCAATCCCACGCCGGTCGCCACCATGTTGAGAATACGATTCTGACCAAGTTGCAATGCTTCGGCGCGCTTGCGTTCTGTAATGTCCCGGACAACTACCTGCACGGAAGGCAAGTCGTTATACATCAGGTTCGCAACGCCGATTTCCACGTCGATCGCGGCGCCGTCATGCCTCACCCACGTCTGCTCGATGAACGGGGTCGGTTGAGCCTTGTGCGGGCGAAGACGGCTGCGCTCGTGAAAGAGTGCATGGAAACCGGGATGCACGAAGTCAAAAATGCTTTGCCCCATCAAATCTTCCGGGTCGCGTACCGCGAGCAATCTGCTTCCAGCTTGATTGAACAGTGCAATACGTCCGTCCTGGCACACGAAGGTGGCTTCAGGGGACAGTTCGACAAGTTGCCGATATCTGATGGCGCTGTCCTTGAGGATCGCTTGGCTTCGCTTGACGTCCGAGATATCGCGGATAAATGCGGTAAACATACGCTCGCCGCGCACGCTTAACGGGACAACGGCGAGTTCAACTGGAAAGGCGGTGCCATCGGCACGCATCGCGGTCAACTCGATTCGTCGATTGAGGAGGAAGCTCTCTCCCGTTGCAAGAAATTGCTCCACGCCGTGGTGATGCCGCTCGCGCCACTCGGGCGGCGTGATGATATCGGTCAGATTCTTGCCGAGAACATCTTCGCTCTTACGCCCGAATGTTTGCTCCGCAGCGTGATTGAAGCTGATGATCGTCCCGTTTTCATCCGTTGACACGATGCAGTCCAATGCTGCGGTAAGAATGGCGCTTTTGAACTGTTCGCTGTCGACAAGCGCGGCTTCCATTGTCTTGCGTTGCGACTCCCTTGCGTAGTTGTCGATCGCGAACGAAATGTCGCGGCTCATTTCCGCAAGCAGATCGATCAGTTCGTCATCGAAAAAGTGGGGCGCCGTGGAATACAAATTCAGGACGCCGATGGTTTTGCCTCCTTCCGCAAACGGAAAGCTGGCTACCGAGCCGAGTTCGTCGCGGACGCTGGGCGCTCCAAGTCCTGCCGGGAGCAATTGAAGATCATTGCAGAGATCGGGGCGGCCTTCGCGCGCCGCCGCAGCAACAACGACGTAATGCTGCGGGAAGGATGCGTCGATCGGTATTGTCCTTTCCATCAGGTCGCTCCGTGCCGCGCCATGCACGGCGCACGGTGTGATGCAGGCCTTGGCCCGATCAATCAGTCCGATCCAGGCCAGATCAAAATGTCCGTATTCGACCGCAATGCGGCAGATTTCCTTGAACAACGTCTCCCGGTCTCCAATGCGGGCGATTGCCTGGTTGGTTTGGCTCAAGGCCGCGTAGAGGTCGCGCATCCTGGCCACGCGATTTTCCGCCTTCTTGCGCTCGTCGATATCGGAGAACGTCCCGACCATGCGCCGAGCACGGCCGGCTTCATCGCGCTCTACGATTCTTCCACTGATGTTGACCCACCGCCAGCCACGGGACGCATCCTTCAGGCGTAATTCCGCGTGATAGGAAGTGCCTTCGTCGTCGCCATTACCCTTGAGCGCCTCATGCAGCCGCGTCCGGAAAAGGGGCAAATCGGCTTCATGAATAATGGAGGGTAGGGCGCTCGACTGCCACGTCTTCGAGGTATCCAGCAACAATGCCTTGAGGTTGCCAGCGAGTTGACCGCTGAAATGCAGGCAGTCATCGGGAATGTTCCAGTCGAACGCGAGCTGGCCCGAACTCTCCAAAGCGAGACTCAGCCGCTTGTTCATTTCGGCCGATTTGGATGCGTTGCTTTGCGCGCGCTTTTTCTTGGGCTTTCCGGGATTCGAGTGCATGGTATTTGCCTGAACGAAATCGTATTGCCAGTTGGAAATCCGGATGCTTGTTTAGTTCCCATCATTTTGTAACTTTGAAATATCGTTTTGTTACAAATGGGAATCTCTTGAATGGTCTCGGGCGAGCGTTTCATTGTTTCTCATGGGCAGCGCGTTATGTTGTGAATTCTCAAGTGGCTGCTGGGAAAGTCGGAGCACGGAGGCGAAAATTTGATTTTGAGCGCTGGCGTACAATGCTCTTCTGCGTATAGGGGGAGTCGTAACATGAAAGCTGTCGAAATTGCCCAGCCTGGACCACCCGATGTTTTGAGGATATGCGAGCGGCCGTTGCCGGAAGCCTGGCAGGGCGAGGTGCTGATCAAGGTACACGCGGCCGGCGTGAACCGGCCAGACGTCATTCAGCGCATGGGGCATTACCCGGTTCCGCCTGGCGCATCCGATCTTCCAGGTCTTGAAATCGCCGGCGAAATCGTCGGTGGTGACGTGTCGGGAACCGGATTCAGGAAAGGGGACCTGGTTTGTGCGCTTGTGCAGGGCGGCGGATATGCCGAGTATTGCACGGCGCCGGCAAGGCAATGTCTGCCAGTTCCAAAGGGAATGACCGCGGTGGAGGCGGCATCGCTTCCCGAAACATTCTTCACCGTCTGGAGCAATGTGTTTGACCGGGCACATCTTTCGAATGAGGAAACAATCCTTATCCAAGGGGGGACTTCCGGAATCGGCGTCGCAGCCATTCAGATCGCTGCCGCGTTTGGCCACCGGGTTCTGGCGACCGCGGGTAGTGACGAGAAGTGTCGTGCCTGCGAAGCGCTTGGCGCGTCGCGAGCGATCAATTACCGTACGGAAGATTTTGTTGAAGTCGTAAAGGCTGAAACAAGCGGCAAGGGGGTGGACGTCATCCTTGATATGGTTGGCGGCGTCTATGTCCCTCGTGAGCTTGAGTGCCTGGCCGACGATGGCCGCCTCGCGATCATTGCACTATTGGGCGGATCAAAAGCGACTGTTGATCTCGGCCAGGTGCTGCGGAGGCGGCTCACAATTACAGGCTCCACCCTTCGGCCTCGGTCTATCAACTTCAAGGCAGACATTGCAGCGAAATTGCTGGCAAACGTCTGGCCCCTGCTCGAGGCGCGAAAGGTCAAGCCGGTCATCTTTCAGGTCTTTCCGTTGGAGGAGGCGGTTCAGGCCCACGTCCTCATGGAAACAAGCACGCACATTGGGAAAATCGTATTGCAGGTGAGTTAGCACTTTGCTTCACCAGGCGCTTCGGCGGGCCGTCCGCGTAAAGCGCTGGTTTGACCGCTTATAGTGCGGCGCGCTAAAATTAAGGGTTATTGATAAATCAGGGCCCATATGCGTCGCAAACTTATTGCCGGTAACTGGAAGATGAATGGCAGCCAGTCTGTCAATGCTGCCCTCCTGAGCGATATCCGTAGTGGCGCAGGCCAGGCGACGTGCGATATTGCGGTGTGCGTGCCGGCGCCGTACTTTGCGCAATGCCAGTCCCTGCTTGGCGGTAGTTCCATTGCATGGGGCGGTCAGGACCTGTCGATTCACGAAGCGGGTGCCTTTACCGGGGAAGTGGCGGCGTCGATGCTCGCCGATTTCGGCTGTGCTTTCGTCATTGTCGGCCATTCCGAGCGCCGTACGTATCATGGTGAAAGCAATGATCTGGTTGCAAAAAAAACCGTGAGCGCGCTGCGCTCCGGCCTGACGCCGATCGTTTGCGTGGGTGAATTGCTGGAGCAGCGCGAGTCCGGTAAGACCGATGAAGTCGTGGGTGCGCAGTTGGATGCTGTTCTTGCTGCTATCTCTGCGGAAGAACTTGCCAAAATCGTCGTCGCATACGAGCCAGTCTGGGCAATTGGAACGGGCAAGACTGCAACGCCGCAAATGGCCCAGAACGTCCATGCCATGTTGCGCGGGAAGCTGCAGGCAAAGAACCCGAAGGCCGCAGGCGAGGTCAAAATTCTTTACGGCGGAAGCATGAAGCCGGATAACGCCGGAGAGCTGCTGGCTATGGCCGATATTGATGGTGGCCTTATTGGCGGAGCGTCGCTGAAGGCGGCGGATTTCCTTGCCATTATTCGTGCCGCGTAAGCGAATCAAGTTGAATTAACCTTAGATTGGAAAGCAACTAATGAACGCAATGTTCACATTCATCGTCGTGATTCAGGTGCTGTCTGCCCTGACGATTATCGGTCTGGTTCTCCTGCAGCACGGGAAGGGCGCGGACATGGGCGCTGCCTTTGGTTCTGGTGCTTCCGGCAGCCTGTTCGGTGCAACTGGTTCGTCGAATTTTCTGTCGAAGTCGACTGCAATTGCAGCGGCGGTCTTCTTTATTGCTACGCTTGCGCTGGCATTTGTCGGTAACAAGCGCGCTCCCGCAAGCGGCGGCGTAATGGAGAACCTGCCCGTGGCTCCCGCGGTGACTGCGCCGGCTGCCCCTGCTGCAAATGCTCCTGCTGCTCCGACTGCGCCTGCGGCAGGCGCGGGTCAGGCGAATCAAATACCGAAATAATTTATCGCTGTCTTGATGTGGGGCAATTGTGCATTGAACAAACGCCCTAAAGCAGGTTAAAATGTAAGTCTTTGCCGACGTGGTGAAATTGGTAGACACGCTATCTTGAGGGGGTAGTGGCGAAAGCTGTGCGAGTTCGAGTCTCGCCGTCGGCACCAACAAATGAAGGCCAGCGAGGGGTCCCCCTGAGCTGGCTTTTTATCGAGGAATCTTGGTTTGATTTGCAAATCATTCAACTGGGCCCTATCGTGAACCTCGAAAATTACTTCCCCATTCTTCTTTTTATCCTTGTCGGCATTGGTGTCGGCATCGTCCCCCAGGTTCTCGGTCGCGTTGTGGCGCCGCACAAGCCGGACAGTCAAAAGCTTTCTCCGTACGAGTGCGGCTTTGAAGCATTTGAGGATGCGCGCATGAAGTTCGACGTGCGTTACTACCTCGTCGCCATTCTGTTCATTTTGTTCGATCTGGAAACCGCATTCTTCTTCCCGTGGGGTGTCGCCGCGCGTGACCTCGGATGGCAGGGCTTTATCACGATGATGGTGTTCATCGCCGAATTCGTGGTGGGGTTCTGGTACATCTGGAAGAAGGGCGCGCTGGATTGGGAGTAAGTCATGTCTATTGAAGGTGTATTGAACGAGGGCTTTGTCACCACGACGGCGGACAAGCTCATCAACTGGACTCGGACCGGTTCGTTGTGGCCGATGACCTTTGGTCTCGCATGCTGTGCGGTCGAGATGATGCATGCCGGCGCTTCACGTTATGACCTGGACCGTTTTGGTATCGTGTTTCGTCCGTCTCCGCGACAGTCCGACGTGATGATCGTTGCCGGCACGCTGTGCAACAAGATGGCGCCGGCGTTGCGCAAGGTTTATGACCAGATGGCGGAGCCGCGCTGGGTGATCTCCATGGGGACTTGTGCGAACGGTGGTGGTTACTACCACTACTCGTACTCCGTTGTCCGTGGTTGCGACCGCATCGTTCCTGTCGATGTGTATGTGCCCGGATGTCCTCCGACCGCCGAGGCGCTCCTGTACGGCATCATGCAGTTGCAAAACAAGATCAAGCGAACCAACACGATCGCACGCTGATTGGGCGCTTAGGACAATATGACGACGAAAATTGAAACCCTCGAAGCCGCCCTGCGCAACGCGCTGGGCGACCAGATCCGGAGCTTGAAAGTCGCGCTGGGCGAAGTCACCGTTGTAATCGGCGCGTCCGATTATCTGTCGGCGATGCGTGTGCTGCGTGATCATTCCGATTTGCGTTTCGAAGAGCTGATCGACTTGTGCGGCGTGGACTATTCGACGTACGGCGACGGTACGTGGGAAGGCGAGCGCTTTGCTGCCGTGTCTCATCTGCTGTCGGTGACGCATAACTGGCGCGTACGTGTGCGCGTCTTTGCGCCCGACGATGAACTTCCTGTCGTTCCCTCTGTCACCGACATCTGGCCCTCCGCCAACTGGTACGAGCGTGAAGCGTTCGACTTGTTCGGTATCCTCTTTGAAGGTCACAACGACCTGCGTCGTATCCTCACCGATTATGGTTTCATCGGCCATCCGTTCCGGAAGGACTTCCCGGTTTCGGGTTACGTCGAGATGCGCTACGACCCCGAGCAAAAGCGCGTGATTTACCAACCCGTGACGATTGAGCCGCGTGAAATCACGCCGCGCGTCATTCGCGAAGAGAAATACGGGATGAAATAATGGCTGAAATTAAGAATTACACCCTGAACTTCGGTCCGCAGCATCCGGCTGCGCACGGTGTGCTGCGCCTTGTGCTCGAGCTGGACGGCGAAGTGATCCAGCGTGCCGATCCGCATATCGGCCTCCTGCACCGTGCCACCGAAAAGCTGGCGGAGCAGAAGACCTTCCTGCAATCGGTGCCTTACATGGACCGCCTCGACTACGTGTCGATGATGTGCAACGAGCACGGCTATGTACTTGCGATTGAACGCCTGCTTGGCATCGAGGTGCCGCTGCGTGCGCAGTACATCCGCGTGATGTTCGACGAAATCACGCGCCTGCTGAACCATCTGCTGTGGATCGGTGCTCACGGGCTGGACGTCGGTGCGATGGCGGTGTTCCTGTACGCCTTCCGCGAGCGCGAAGACCTGATGGACATGTACGAAGCCGTATCCGGCGCACGCATGCACGCGGCGTATTACCGTCCGGGCGGCGTCTACCGCGATCTGCCGGATGCCATGCCGCAGTACAAGGCTTCCGTAATCCGGAACGAAAAGGCCATCAAGCAGCTGAACGAGAACCGTCAAGGTTCGCTGCTCGATTTCATCGAGGATTTCACCAACCGTTTCCCGGGCTATGTCGACGAGTACGAGACTCTCCTCACCGACAACCGTATCTGGAAGCAGCGCCTGGTCGGCGTCGGCGTAGTCACGCCGGAGCGCGCCAAGGCAATGGGTTTTACAGGCCCGATGCTGCGCGGTTCGGGTATTGCCTGGGACCTGCGCAAGAATCAGCCGTACGAGGTCTATGACCTCCTCGATTTCGACATCCCCATCGGGGTGAATGGCGACTGCTATGACCGTTACCTGGTCCGCATCGAAGAAATGCGCCAGTCGAACCGCATCATCAAGCAGTGCGTCGAGTGGCTGCGCAATAACCCGGGCCCCGTCATGACGGACAACCACAAGGTTGCGCCGCCGTCCCGCGTGAACATGAAGTCCAACATGGAAGAGCTGATTCACCACTTCAAGCTTTTCTCGGAAGGCTTCCATGTGCCGGAAGGTGAGGCCTATGTCGGCATCGAGCATCCGAAGGGCGAGTTCGGCGTGTATCTGATTTCGGACGGTGCAAACAAGCCGTACCGCATGAAGATCCGTGCTCCAGGCTTTGCCCACCTGCAGGGGCTGGATGAAATGGCAAAGGGCCACATGATCGCCGACGCAGTGACGATCATCGGCACGCAAGACATTGTGTTCGGTGAGATTGACCGATAACCCGCGCGATAACATCGCGCACGAATGGCTGACATCATGCTGTTAAGTCAAGAAGCGTACAAGAAAATCGATCGCGAACTCGCGAAATTTCCCTCCGACCAGAGGCAGTCCGCCGTCATGGGAGCCTTGAGAATTGCTCAGGACGAAAAGGGCTGGCTGTCGCCGGAAGTGATGAAGGATGTTGCCGACTATATTGGCATGGCGCCCATCGCCGTGCAGGAAGTCGCCACCTTCTACAACATGTACAACACCAAGCCGGTCGGCAAGCACAAGATTTCCGTGTGCACCAACCTGCCTTGCGCCCTGTCCGGTGGCGAGCGCGCTGCGCACTACCTGAAAGAGAAGCTGGGCGTCGACTACAAGGAAACGACCGCTGACGGCCAGTTCACGCTCATCGAGGGCGAGTGCATGGGCGCGTGCGGCGACGCCCCTGTGATGCTGGTCAATAACAAGCGCATGTGCAGCCACATGTCGAAGGAAAAAATCGACGCGCTGGTGGAGGAATTGAAGAAATGACCTGCCTGCACGATCGTCACATCAATCCGCTGATCCTGGCGGGCCTGGATGGCAACAACTGGCATCTCGCCGACTACGTCAAGCGCGGTGGCTACGAAGCGCTGAAGCGCATCCTGAATGAAAAAATCGCGCCGGAACAAGTCATTGCCGAGCTGAAGGCTTCCTCTCTGCGCGGCCGCGGCGGCGCGGGCTTCCCGACGGGTCTCAAGTGGAGCTTCATGCCGCGTCAGTTCCCGGGGCAAAAGTACCTCGTCTGCAACACCGACGAAGGTGAGCCGGGCACATTCAAGGATCGCGATATCATCCGTTACAACCCGCATGCGCTCATCGAAGGCATGGCGATCGGTGCGTACGCGATGGGTATCACTGTCGGCTACAACTACATCCATGGCGAAATCTGGGCGGCCTACGAGCGCTTTGAAGAGGCGCTGGAAGAAGCACGAGCCGCAGGTTTCCTGGGCAATAACATCATGGGTAGTGAGTTCAGCTTCCAGCTGCACGCTTCCCACGGCTACGGCGCCTACATCTGTGGCGAAGAAACCGCACTGCTCGAATCACTGGAAGGCAAGAAGGGCCAGCCGCGCTTCAAGCCGCCGTTCCCGGCGAGCTTTGGCCTGTACGGCAAGCCGACTACCATCAACAACACCGAGACCTTCGCTGCGGTCCCGTTCATCATGAACATGGGCGGTGAAGCCTACGCGGCGCTGGGCAAGCCGAACAACGGTGGCACCAAGATCTTCTCGATGTCCGGCGACGTCGCACGTCCTGGCAATTACGAAGTGCCGCTCGGTACGCCGTTTGCCAAGCTGCTGGAACTGGCAGGCGGCATGCGCGACGGTAAAAAGATCAAGGCAGTCATCCCGGGTGGTTCGTCGATGCCGGTACTGACCGGCGAGGTCATGATGAACACCGACATGGACTATGACTCCATCGCCAAGGCCGGCTCCATGCTCGGCTCCGGTGCGGTGATTGTCATGGACGAGACCCGCTGCATGGTCAAGTCACTGCTTCGCCTGTCGTACTTCTACTTCGAAGAGTCCTGCGGCCAATGCACGCCGTGCCGCGAAGGCACCGGCTGGCTGTACCGCATGGTGCATCGTATCGAACACGGCCAGGGCCGCGCGGACGATCTCGACATGCTGAACACCATCGCAGACAACATCCAGGGCCGCACGATTTGTGCGCTCGGCGATGCGGCGGCGATGCCGGTTCGCGCATTTGTAAAGAATTTCCGCGACGAGTTTGAATACCACATCGAACACAAGCGCTGCATCGTTCCCGCTTACGTTTGATTCGACGCGACTCGCGTTCACACGTTGACATGAAAAGGCGCGTTCTGCGCGCCGCATAATACTTAGGCAAAAAGCCATGGTTGAAATCGAAATTGACGGCAAAAAGGTCGAGGTCCAGGAAGGCAGCATGGTGATGGACGCTGCCAACAAGCTTGGCACCTACATCCCGCATTTTTGCTATCACAAGAAACTGTCCATCGCGGCCAACTGCCGCATGTGCCTGGTCGACGTCGAAAAGGCGCCGAAGCCGTTGCCCGCATGTGCAACACCGGTGACCAACGGCATGATCGTCCGTACTGCCAGCGACAAGGCAATCAAGGCGCAGAAGAGCGTGATGGAATTCCTGCTCATCAATCACCCGCTGGATTGCCCGATCTGCGACCAGGGCGGTGAGTGCCAACTGCAGGATCTCGCCGTTGGCTATGGCCCGGCCGCGTCCCGCTACGAAGAAGAGAAGCGCGTCGTCGATCCGAAGGATGCAGGGCCGCTGATCTCCATGCGCGAGATGGCCCGCTGCATTCACTGCACGCGCTGCGTCCGCTTCGGCCAGGAAATCGCCGGCGTGATGGAATTCGGGATGCTGAACCGCGGCGAACATTCGGAAATCACGACCTTCGTCGGCAATACGGTCAGCTCCGAGCTGTCCGGCAACATGATCGATCTGTGCCCCGTCGGCGCGCTGACTTCCAAGCCGTTCCGTTACAGCGCACGCACGTGGGAACTGTCCCGCCGCCGCTCGGTGAGCCCGCATGACGGCCTTGGCGCCAACCTGATCGTCCAGGTCAAGGGCGGCAAGGTCATGCGTGTTCTTCCGCTGGAGAACGAAGGCGTCAACGAATGCTGGCTCTCCGACAAGGACCGTTTTTCCTACGAAGGCTTGAACAGCCCCGAGCGTTTGACCGTCCCGATGATCAAGCAGGACGGCAAATGGATCGAAACCGACTGGCAGACCGCGCTCGAATATGTCGCGCACGGGCTGAAGGATATCCGCAAGGACCACGGTGCCGATTCAATCGCCGCGCTAGCTGCCCCGTACTCCACGCTCGAAGAACTCTCGCTGCTGCAGAAACTGGTGCGCGGCCTTGGTTCCGACAACGTCGATTTCCGTCTTCGCCAATCCGACTTCTCGCTGGATGGCAAAGTCACCCCGTGGCTCGGCATGTCGATCGAAGAATTCGGCGCTGCTGATCGCGCGTTCGTCATCGGATCCTTCCTGCGCAAGGATCACCCGCTGCTCGCCGCGCGCCTGCGTCATTCGGCCAAGCATGGTTCGAAGGTCAGCATCCTCCATGCAACCGATGACGACCTGCTGATTCCGTTGACCAACCGCATGATCAAGGCGCCTTCCGACTGGCTGGCCGGCCTGGGCGAAGTTGTGGTTGCTGTTGCACAGGCAAAGAGCGTTGCTGCACCGGCCGGTTTCGAAGGTATTGAGGCAGGCGAAGTGGCAAAGGGTATCGCCGCCAGCCTGCTCTCTGGCGAACGCAAGGTTGTCGTGCTCGGCAACGCAGCCGCCCAGCATCCGCAAGCTTCGCAATTGCATGCTGCGGCACAGTGGATTGCGCAGAACACCGATGCGAAGTTCGGCTACCTCACCGAAGCAGCAAACACGGTCGGCGGCTACATCGCCAATGCCGTTCCCGGCAAGGGCGCGAATGCGCTGCAAATGTTCGCACAGCCGCGCAAGGCCTATGTGCTCCTGCACGCCGAGCCGGAATTCGATTGCTACGATCCGCAAGCGGCTCGCGCAGCGCTGAGCAAGGCAGACATGGTTGTCGCCATGTCGCCGTTCAAGCACGCAGCTGACTATGCCGACGTGCTGCTCCCGATCGCTCCGTTCTCCGAGACATCGGGCACCTTTGTCAACTGCGAAGGCCGTGGCCAGGGCTTCAACGGTACCGTCAAGCCGCTCGGCGAAACCCGCCCCGCATGGAAGGTACTGCGCGTCCTCGGCAACATGTTGGATTTGGCAGGTTTCGACTACGAGACGTCGGAACAGATTCGCGTCGAGCTGCTTGGCTCGAAGAATGCTGAAGAGGCTGATCTCAAGCCGCACCTGAACAACATCGCAAACGTTCAACTGCAGGCAGCCAAGCAAGGTGCCTCCACGCAGATTGAACGCGTTGCCGACGTGCCGATTTACTTCACCGATGCGATCGTCCGTCGTGCAGAGTCGCTGCAACTGACGCCGGACGCGAACGCGCCCAAGGCATCGATTTCCGCAGCGCTCGCGGAACAACTCGGCGTCGCTGACGGTGCGCAGATCAAGGTAACGCAAGGGCAGGGTAGTGCAGTCGTTACGGCGACTGTCGATGCCAAGCTTCCGGCGAATGTCGTACGTGTTTCCGCTGCCCATCAGTCGACGATCGGTCTCGGCGCAATGTTCGGCGCAATCAGTGTGGAGAAAGCGTAATGGATCAAATGCTCATGACCATCAACGCAACCGGACAGGGGCTGTTCGGCGGTGTTTGGCCGTTGGTGTGGACCCTGGTCAAGATCGTCGTCGTCGTGCTGCCGCTGATGGGCTGCGTTGCCTATCTCACGCTGTGGGAGCGCAAGATGATCGGCTGGATGCACATCCGCCTCGGTCCGAACCGCGTGGGCCCCGCTGGCTTGCTGCAGCCGATCGCGGACGCCCTCAAGCTGCTTCTCAAGGAAATCGTTGTTCCCGCCAAGGCCAACAAAGCCTTGTTCGTGATCGCGCCGATCATGACCATCATGCCGGCGCTTGCCGCATGGGCTGTGATTCCGTTCGGGCCGGAGACTGTGCTGGCAAACGTCAACGCCGGTCTCCTGTTCGTGATGGCGATCAGCTCGATGGAAGTGTATGGCGTGATCATCGCCGGCTGGGCCTCGAACTCGAAGTATGCATTCCTCGGTGCGATGCGCGCCTCGGCGCAGATGGTGTCCTACGAAATCGCGATGGGCTTTGCCCTGGTGATCGTGCTGCTGGTCTCCGGCAGCCTGAATTTCACGGACATCGTCAATGCACAGAACAAGGGCATGTTTGCTGACAAGGGTCTGAACATCCTGTCTTGGAACTGGCTGCCGCTGCTGCCGATCTTCGTGATCTACGTGATCTCGGGTATCGCTGAAACCAATCGTCACCCGTTTGACGTGGTGGAGGGCGAATCGGAAATCGTTGCAGGTCACATGGTCGAGTACTCCGGCATGTCGTTCGCGATGTTCTTCCTGGCCGAATACGCGAACATGATCCTGATCTCGATGCTGGCCTCGCTGATGTTCCTGGGCGGCTGGGCGTCCCCGGTGTCGTTCCTGGGCTTCATTCCGGGCTGGATCTGGCTCGGCATCAAGACCTTCTTCGTTGTGTCGCTGTTTATTTGGGCTCGCGCTTCGTTCCCGCGCTACCGCTACGACCAGATCATGCGTCTGGGCTGGAAAGTATTCATTCCGCTCACGCTGGCTTATCTCGTGATCGTCGCTGCCTGGATGCAGACACCCTGGAATATTTGGAAGTAAGGAATAGAGGCTGAACAACATGGAAGCCATTAAAGATTTCTTCGGCAGCCTGATGCTCCGAGAGCTGATCAAGGGTCTCGCCCTGACCGGCCGTTACATGTTCGCCCGCAAGATCACGGTGCAATTCCCGGAAGAGAAGACGCCGTTGTCGCCGCGTTTCCGTGGATTGCACGCGCTGCGCCGCTACCCGAACGGGGAAGAGCGTTGCATCGCCTGCAAACTGTGCGAAGCGGTTTGCCCGGCAATGGCGATCTCGATCGAATCCACGGAACGCGAAGACGGCACCCGCCGCACCACGCGTTACGACATCGACCTGACCAAGTGCATTTTCTGCGGATTCTGCGAAGAATCCTGCCCGGTCGATTCGATCGTTGAAACCAACATCCTCGAATACCACGGCGAAAAGCGCGGCGACCTCTACTACACGAAAGAGATGCTGCTTGCGATTGGCGACCGTTATGAAAAGGATATCGCCGCAGCCCGCGCTGCCGATGCCGCATATCGTTGATTGATCTGGCCCGCATACAGCTGACTCTCTTGGTCCATTATGGAATTTAAAACCTTCTTGTTCTACGCGTTCTCGGTGATCCTCGTGTTCGCCGCCACACGCGTCATCACAGACCGGAATCCGGTGCATGCCGCACTGTTCCTGGTGCTGTCGTTCTTCTCCGGCGCGGGCGTCTGGCTGTTGCTGAAAGCCGAATTCCTCGCCATCGTCCTAGTGCTCGTGTATGTCGGCGCCGTCATGGTGCTCTTCCTGTTTGTCGTGATGATGTTGGACATCAACATGGACAAGCTGCGGGAAGGGTTCTGGGGATACTTCCCGCTTGCAGCGACTATCGGCGTCGTCATTGTCCTGGAAATGGCTGCAGTTCTTCTGCACGGCTTCTGGGCACTCGAGTCGCAAGTTCCGGCTGCGTCCGCCAATATCGGCAACACGAAGGAACTGGGCAAGCTGATCTACACCGAGTACATCTACGCGTTCGAAATTGCAGCCGTTATCTTACTTGTCGCCATCGTCGCGGCTGTGGCACTGACCCTGCGCCGCCGCAAGGACAGCAAGTACTTCAACCCGGCTGATGCGGTCAAGGTCAAGCGTAACGATCGTCTGCGCATCGTCAGCATGAAGGCCGAGTCCGACCGTGCGAACGGCGTGCAGCCGGCTGCGCAACCGGCAGAAAAACAATAAGGGGAAGCTTCGTGGCACTCTCGCTCGCACACTACCTGATCCTCGGCGCAATCCTCTTTGCGATCTCCGTCGTCGGCATCTTTTTGAACCGCAAGAACGTCATCATCCTGTTGATGGCCATCGAGCTGATGCTCCTTGCGGTCAACATGAACTTCGTCGCCTTTTCGTACTACCTCGGCGACGCTGCTGGCCAGATTTTCGTTTTCTTCATCCTGACTGTGGCTGCCGCGGAGTCCGCGATTGGTCTCGCCATCCTGGTGGTGTTGTTCCGTAACCTGGACACCATCAATGTCGAAGACCTCGACGCACTCAAAGGTTAATCACGCAAAAATAACGACAAGGTCCATCATGGCGGGGCAACTCAACCCTAACGTTCTATTGGCTGTGCCGTTGGCACCCCTCGCAGGCGCCGCGATCGCGGGTCTGTTCGGAACCAAGTTTTTCGGCAACAAGATCGGACGCGCGGCGTCGCATTCGGCGACCATTCTTGGCGTTCTGATCGCTTTCATCATTTCGTTCCAGACGCTGCTCGCCGTCATGGACGGTGCCACCTACAACGGTACTGTCTATAACTGGATGACGGTAATGGGACTCAAGCTGGAAGTTGGCTTCCTGATTGATAGCCTGACGGCGATGATGATGTGCGTCGTGACCTTCGTGTCGCTGATGGTCCACATCTACACCATCGGCTACATGGCCGAGGATGAAGGCTACAACCGCTTCTTCTCGTACATTTCGCTGTTTACGTTCTCGATGCTGATGCTCGTCATGAGCAACAACTTCCTGCAGCTGTTCTTTGGCTGGGAAGCGGTGGGTCTGGTCTCGTACTTGCTGATCGGCTTCTGGTACACCCGTCCGACAGCCATCTACGCGAACATGAAGGCCTTCCTGGTCAACCGCGTCGGTGACTTCGGCTTCATCCTCGGCATCGGCCTTCTGCTGGCCTACGCCGGTTCCATGAACTACGGTGAAGTGTTTGCGAAGAAGGCAGAACTCGCGACGATGACCCTGCCGGGCACCGACTGGATGCTGCTGACGGTTGCCTGTATCTGCCTGTTCATCGGTGCGATGGGCAAGTCCGCACAGTTCCCGCTGCACGTCTGGCTGCCTGACTCGATGGAAGGCCCGACGCCGATCTCCGCGCTGATTCACGCAGCAACCATGGTGACCGCAGGTATCTTCATGGTCGCCCGCATGTCGCCCTTGTTCGAACTGTCCGATACGGCGCTGTCCTTCGTGCTCATTATCGGTTCGATCACCGCACTGTTCATGGGCTTCCTCGGCATCATCCAGAACGACATCAAGCGCGTGGTCGCATATTCCACGCTGTCGCAGCTGGGTTACATGACGGTTGCGCTCGGCGCGTCCGCGTATTCCGTCGCCGTGTTCCACCTGATGACGCATGCGTTCTTCAAGGCGCTGCTGTTCCTCGGTGCAGGTGCAGTCATCATCGGCATGCATCACGACCAGGACATCCGCAACATGGGTGGTCTGCGCAAGTACATGCCGATTACATGGATCACGTCACTGCTCGGCTCGCTGGCACTGATCGGAACGCCGTTCTTTGCAGGCTTCTACTCGAAGGACAGCATTATTGAAGCGGTGCATGCCACGCACATTACAGGTGCTGGTTTTGCCAACTTCGCCGTGCTGGCTGGCGTTTTCGTCACCGCCTTCTACTCCTTCCGCATGTATTTCCTGGTCTTCCATGGCGAGGAGCGGTTCGGCAAGGCACACGCCGATCATCATAGCCATGGCCACGATGACCATCATGACGATCACCACCACCATGGCCTCGCTCCGGGTGAGAAGCCGCACGAGGCTCCCTGGGTTGTCACCGTTCCGCTCATGCTGCTGGCCATCCCGTCCGTGGTGATCGGCTTCATCGCGATCGGCCCGATGCTGCATGGTGACTTCTTCAAGAACGTCATCTTCGTCGGCGAGAACCATCATGCGATGAAGGAGCTGAACGAAGCCTTCCACGGTGCGACTGCAATGGCACTCCACTCACTCTCGACCGCGCCGTTCTGGCTGGCGCTGGCAGGTGTCGCGTCCGCGTACTACTGCTACATGGTCAACCGCAAGGTGCCGGAATGGTTCTACAACAAGTTCCACGCGATCTACTCCATCCTCGACAACAAGTACTTCATGGACAAGATCAATGAGGTCGTGTTCGGCAAGGGGGCAGTGCTGTTGGGTCGCGGTCTGTGGAGCGGCGGCGACCGCGCACTGATCGACGGCTTGATCGTCAATGGCAGCGCCAAGGTTGTGGGCTGGTTCTCCGCACTGATCCGCCACTTCCAGACCGGTTACATTTACCACTATGCATTTGTAATGATTATCGGCGTGCTGTTGTTCCTGATTTATTTCATGCCGTTCCCGTCTTTTGCCAAATAAGTTGGCGAAGTAGAGCAAATAACAATCATGATGCAGTCAACTTACCCACTCTTGAGCCTCGCAATCTGGTGCCCGATCGCGTTCGGCCTCTTCGTCCTGGCATTCGGCCGCGATGAAAACCCTGCGCTGGTCCGATCGGTCTCGCTGATCGGCTCCATCGTCAGCTTCCTTGTGACGCTGCCGCTGGTAGCGCAATTCGACAAGGCAGCCCACGGGATGCAGTTCGTCGAGAAGACATCCTGGATCGAGCGATTCAATGTCAATTACTACCTCGGCATTGACGGTATTTCAGTCTGGTTCGTACTCCTGACGGCGTTTATCACGATCATTGTCGTGATCGCAGGTTGGGAAGTGATCGAGAAGCGCGTCGCCCAATACATGGGCGCGTTCCTCATCCTGTCCGGCCTGATGATCGGTGTGTTCTGCGCGCTTGACGGCCTGCTGTTCTACGTATTCTTCGAGGCGACGCTGATCCCGATGTTCATCATCATCGGCGTGTGGGGCGGACAGAACCGCGTGTACGCCGCGATCAAGTTCTTCCTCTACACCTTGCTCGGTTCGCTCCTGACGCTGGTTGCCCTCATCTACCTGTACTTCACTTCCGGTGGCAGCTTCGAGATCCTGAACTGGCACAAGCTGCCGCTGCCGCTGAACGTGCAAGTGCTGATCTTCTTCGCCTTCCTGATGGCGTTTGCAGTGAAGGTCCCGATGTGGCCGGTGCATACCTGGCTGCCGGACGCACACGTGGAAGCACCGACGGGCGGTTCGGTCGTGCTGGCTGCCATCATGCTGAAGCTGGGTGCCTACGGTTTCCTGCGGTTTTCGCTGCCGATCGCGCCTGATGCCAGCCATTCGCTTGCTGGTTTCATCATTACGCTTTCGCTGATCGCCGTGATCTATATCGGTCTGGTCGCACTGGTTCAGGAAGACATGAAGAAGCTTGTCGCGTATTCCTCGATCGCTCACATGGGCTTCGTGACGCTTGGCTTCTTCGTGTTCAACGACATGGCGACGCAGGGTGGCATCGTTCAGATGATTTCGCACGGTTTCGTTTCCGGCGCAATGTTCCTTTGCATCGGCGTCCTGTACGATCGTATGCACTCTCGTCGTATCGCCGACTATGGCGGTGTAATCAACACCATGCCAAAGTTTGCCGCGTTCTTCGTCCTGTTCTCGCTGGCCAATTGCGGTCTGCCCGCGACATCCGGGTTCGTCGGCGAGTTCATGGTGATCCTTGGCACGGTCAAGTACAACTTCTGGATCGGCATGCTGGCTGCGACCGCGCTGATCTTCGGTGCTGCGTACTCGCTGTGGCTCGTGAAGCGCGTCGTGTTCGGTGAAGTCGGTAACAAGCACGTTGCCGAACTCCAGGACCTGAATGCCCGGGAATTCTTGATGCTCGGCATCCTGGCAATCGCCGTTATCGCCATGGGCGTCTATCCGGCGCCGTTCACCGACCTGATGCAAACCTCGGTGGATGACCTGCTCAAGCACGTGGCGATTTCGAAGGTGAATTAATGAATGCGCCTCCCGGATCGCGGGAGGCGTGTTACGGGGCGTTGCATTCGGAAGTTTGCGAAGCCCGGCCTGCAAGGCTTTAGAGTGACGACAACATGAACGAAATCAATTTCGCACCGGTCTATCCGGAAATCTTCCTGCTGATTGCTACCTCGGCAATCCTGCTGATCGACATGTTCCTGACGGAGGCGAAGCGCCACGTCACGTTCATGCTGGCTATCGTGACGCTCGTCGTCTGCGCCGCGCTGAATATTGCGGATTTCGGCAATCCGACCGCCTACACGTTCAACAACATGTTCGTGTCCGATGCGATGTCGAATTTGTTGAAGGTATTCTCGTATATTGCGGTTGGCATGACCCTGATCTATTCCCGTCAGTATGCGACAGAGCGCGGTATGCTCGGCGGCATGCTGGGCGGCGAGTTCTATGTGCTCGCGTTGTTCGCACTTCTCGGGCAGATGGTGATGATCTCCGGTAACAACTTCCTGGTGATCTATCTCGGTCTCGAACTGATGTCCCTGTCGCTGTACGCACTTGTTGCACTGCGCCGCGGCCACTCCGTGTCGACCGAAGCCGCGATGAAGTACTTCATCCTTGGTGCGCTCGCATCCGGCTTCCTGCTCTATGGTTTGTCGATGCTGTACGGCGCGACCGGTTCGCTTGACCTTACCGAAGTCGCAAAGGCGACCGCATCCGGCACGGTTAACAAGACTGTCCTGGTGTTCGGCGTTGTCTTTGTCGTCGCCGGCCTGGCATTCAAGCTGGGCGCTGCGCCGTTCCATATGTGGGTGCCGGACGTCTATCAGGGTGCACCGACCGCCGTTACCCTGCTGCTGGGCGCGGCACCGAAGCTTGCCGCGTTCGCGATCACCATCCGTCTCCTTGTGGAAGGCCTGTTCCCGCTCGCCATCGACTGGCAGCAGATGATCACCGTCCTTGCCGTCTTGTCGATGGCTGTCGGTAACATCACCGCGATCGTGCAGACCAATCTGAAGCGTATGCTGGCATACTCGACAATCGGCCAGATGGGCTTCATGCTGCTCGGCATGCTGTCGGGTGTTGTGGACGGCAATGTGGCTTCCGCAGGCAATGCCTACAGCTCGGCGCTGTTCTATTCCGTCACTTACGTCTTCACGACGCTGGGTACCTTCGGCCTGATCATGCTGCTCGCACGCTCCGGCTTCGAGGCGGAAAACATCGACGACTTCAAGGGCCTGAATCAGCGCAGCCCGTGGTTCGCCTTCGTGATGCTGATCCTGATGTTCTCCCTGACCGGCATTCCGCCGACGGTCGGTTTCTACGCCAAGCTCGCCGTGCTGCAGGCAGTGCTCGCTACTGGCCAGGTATGGCTCGCCGTGGTTGCAGTCCTGCTGTCCCTCATCGGCGCGTTCTACTACCTGCGCGTGGTGAAGGCAATGTACTTCGATGAGCCAGTCGACACGGCAAAGATCGAAGCCACGGGTGACATGCGCGTTGTCCTCAGCCTCAATGGTGCAGCGATCCTCGCGCTCGGCATCCTGCCCGGCCCGCTGATGGCAGTCTGTGCCACGGCAATCGTCAAGACCCTGGCCGGCTAACGGAGCCGTGACGAAGCACGCGTGGATGTTTCTCTCGCAAGCTGGTTTGTAATCGTGTTGGCGGCGCTTGCCGCCAACCTTCCGTTTTTCAATGAGCGCCTGTTCGCGCTTCTTCCTCTCGGTACGCCGGTCAAGTCCTTGTGGCTCAGGTTGCTTGAACTGGTTTTGCTGTATTTCGTCCTTCGTGGTATCGCCTATTTGCTTGAAGCTCGTATCGGGAACGTCTTCCCGCAACGCTGGGAGTTCTACGCGATTACCGCCTGTCTTTTCCTTGTGCTTGCCTTTCCGGGCTTTGTCTTCCGCTATTTGCGCAAGCGACACGGTTGAGGTGCTGTAAGGCAGCGCCAGCCGCACACAGTAAAATACGTCCATTTCCCCTTGCAAAATGGAGTTGGCGCGTGGATCCACATCTGATTGAAGTCCAGGTCGATACGCAGGTGGCGTACGACGGGCATTTCCTGAAGGTCCAGAAGGACACGGTGCGTTTGCCGGACGGGAAGCAGTCGTCACGCGAGTACATCAAGCACCCGGGGGCTGTCGTCGTGCTTCCTGTGTTTGACGACGGCTCTATCCTGCTGGAGCGCCAGTTCCGTTATCCCCTGCACGATGTTTTCATTGAATTCCCGGCTGGGAAGATCGATCCGGGTGAGGATCCGCTTGACTGCGCCAAGCGCGAACTGCAGGAGGAAACTGGTTATACCGCAGCGCAGTGGCAGTTCGTCTGCACCATCCACAATGCGATCGCCTATTCCGACGAACACCTCGACATCTTTCTCGCGCGCGGTTTGACTGCCGGCGAACGCAAGCTGGATGAAGGCGAGTTTCTCGAAACCTTTACCGCAACGGTACCGGAAATGCTCGGCTGGGTACGGGCGGGGAAGATCTCGGATGTGAAAACCATCATTGGCACCTTCTGGCTTGAGAAGATCGCCGCGACGGATTGGAAGCTCTGAACGCCGGCACTGCCGAATAACAAAAAAGCCGCAATATGCGGCTTTTTTGTTGATTACATGCCCGAGTAGTTCGGACCGCCACCACCTTCTGGCGTAACCCAAACGATATTCTGCGTCGGATCCTTGATGTCGCAGGTCTTGCAGTGCACGCAGTTCTGCGCATTGATCTGCAGACGCTCGCCATTGTCATCCTTGACGAATTCGTACACGCCTGCGGGGCAGTAGCGGCTTTCGGGGCCGGCAAACTTCGACAGGTTGATCTTCACCGGTACCGACGCGTCCTTCAGCGTAAGGTGCGCGGGCTGGTTCTCTTCATGGTTGGTATTGCTGACAAATACGCTGCTCAGGCGATCGAAGGTGATTTTGCCATCCGGTTTCGGATAGGCGATCGGTTGGAATTCGCTCGCGGGACGCAGGCACTCGTGGTCGCGCTTGGTCGCATGCAGTGTCCAGGGCGGGTTCGTGACGCCGATCTTCGGCAGCAGCCATTGCTCGATACCCGTCATCATGTTGCCGACGAGCTTGCCCTTCTTGAACCACAGCTTGAAGTTGCGCGACTGATCCAGTTCTTCCTTCAGCCAGCTCTTCTCAAAGGCTTCGGGAAATGCCGTCAGTTCATCGCTCGAACGGCCCGATGCGAGTGCATCGGCGATCGCATCCGCGCACATCATGCCGGTCTTGATCGCGGCGTGGCTGCCCTTGATGCGTGCGGCATTCAGGAAGCCCGCGTCGCAGCCGACCAGTGCGCCGCCCGGGAAAACGGTCTTGGGCAATGCCTGCGGCGTACCGTTGTTGATGGCCCGCGCGCCGTAGCTGATGCGCTTGCCGCCTTCGATATGGGCGAGGATGGACGGATGCGTCTTCCAGCGCTGCATTTCCTCGAACGGGCTCATGTACGGGTTCTGGTAGTCCAGACCAATGACGAAGCCAAGCGTGACCTTGTTGTCTTCAAGGTGGTACAGGAAGCCGCCGCCGAAGGTGTTGTCCATCATCGGCCAGCCAGCTGTATGCACGACGAGGCCGGGCTTGGCCTTGGCCGGATCGATCTCCCACAGTTCCTTGATGCCGATGGCGAAGCTCTGCGGATCACGCCCCTCGTTGAGCTTGTACTTCGCAATCAGTTGTTTGCCCAGGTGACCGCGCGCACCTTCGGCAAAAATCGTGTACTTGCCGAGCAGTTCCATCCCGAGCTGGAAGTTCTCGGTAGGTTCGCCATCCTTGCCGATGCCCATATTGCCAGTGGCGACACCCTTCACGCGGCCTTGTTCGTCATACAGTACTTCCGCTGCGGAGAATCCCGGGAAGATCTCGACGCCAAGGCCTTCTGCCTGCTGCGCCATCCACTTCACGACATGGCCGAGCGCAACGACGTAGCAGCCGTCATTGTGGAAGTTGCGCGGCACGAGCCAGTCGGGGGTGCGATGTGCACCGGATTCGGTGAGGAACAGGATGTCGTCGCCGGTGACAGGCTGGTTCAGGGGCGCCCCCAGTTCCTTCCAGTTGGGGAAGAGTTCGTTCATGGCGCGGGGATCCATCACGGCGCCTGACAGGATATGCGCGCCCGGCTCGGAACCTTTCTCGAGCACGACAACCGAAATCTCCCTGTTCTGTTCGGCGGCAATCTGCTTCAGACGGATTGCGGTTGCCAGGCCCGCAGGGCCGGCGCCGACGATGACTACGTCGTACTCCATCGAGTCGCGCGGGCCGTATTGTTCTAGGATGCTTTGGGTCTGCGTCATGGTCTTCCCACTGTAAAATGATATTATCGAACGAACGTGCTAATTGTCGTGGATTTTGCTTGAGAATGCTAGATTCATCACTCTAAACGGCGCTGAAACGTGTAATGATAACGTCACAACTCGCGGCGTCACAGTCAATTGCAAGACAAACAATCAGGAGACTCACGTGGGCATTGAAGTCAATTTCGAGGGCAAGATCGCCCTTATCACAGGGGCATCGAGCGGTTTGGGAGCCCGTTTTGCGAAAGTGCTGGCACAGGCGGGGGCACAAGTTGTCCTGGCTTCGCGTCGAGTGGAACGCCTGAAGGAATTGCGCGCTGAAATCGAAGCCGGCGGCGGCGCGGCGCACGTGGTTGCACTGGATGTGACCGACTACGGCAGCATCAAGTCTGCCATCGCCCATGCGGAAACCGAGGCGGGCCCGATCGACATTCTCGTTAATAACTCCGGCGTGTCGACGACGCAGCGATTGGTGGATGTCACGCCGGAGGACTACGCTTTCGTCATGGATACGAACCAGCGCGGCGCCTTTTTCGTCGCGCAGGAAGCCGCCAAGCGCATGATCGCTCGCGCCAAGGGCGATCCGAAGAAACAGCACCGCATCATCAACATCGCCTCCGTGGCGGGCCTGCGCGTCCTGCCACAGATCGGCATCTACTGCATGAGCAAGGCCGCAGTCGTTCACATGACGAAGTCGATGGCCGTCGAGTGGGGCCGTTATGGCATCAACGTCAACGCGATTTGCCCCGGTTACATCAGCACCGAGATCAACGAGGCGCATTTCGAAACCGAGCAGGGGCGCACCCTGATCAATATGCTACCGCGCAAGCGCCTTGGACAGCCCGAGGACCTGGATGGTCTGCTTCTCTTGCTTGCCTCCGAAGAGTCGCGTTTCATCAACGGCGCCATCATTACGGCCGATGACGGTATGAGCGCGCAGTGATGCGGGCCGCCGCGTCAAAAGGTTCTGAATGACTAGAAAAAAGCTTGTTCATTCCACGCGCATGCCCATCCGCTGGGGCGACATGGATGCGATGGGACACGTCAACAATACGGTGTACTTCCGTTACATGGAGCAGGCTCGGATCGAGTGGTTCACCGAGGCTGGATGCGATCCCGACCCGAACGGGGAGGGGCCGGTGATCATCAATGCGCGCTGCACCTTCATCAAGCAGCTCAAATATCCTGGTGAGATCGAGGTGAAGACCTTCGTCGCATCACCCGGCCGTTCCAGCTTCGAGATGTACCACGAGATCAGGCTTGTGGACCAACCGGATGTCCTGTCCGCGGAGGGCGGGGCAAAGGTGGTGTGGGTTGATTTTCCTTCGGAGAAATCCGCGCCTTTGCCCGACTGGGTTAGGGCGCTCCTGCCGGAACCGGAAGCTTAAAGCAGCTATCCGGTGACGCCGACAAGGCGGTGTACGAGTTCGCTCGACGTCGCCGCCCCGAACTTTCGCATGAGCTTTGCACGGTGCATTTCCACCGTGCGCGGGCTCAGGCCTACCTGCCGCGCAATCAGCTTGCTGGTCTTGCCTTCCACCAGTAACGCGGCGATTTCCCGTTCGCGCGGGGTCAATTCGGCCGTAACCGGCCGTTTCGCGCTCAAATCCTCAAAGGTCCAGATCCCTGCTGCATGCGGGTCATCGTGGGTCAATGAGCGCCCGCTCACGTGGCACCAGAATAGCTCCTGGTTGGCGCGCTTCATGATCCGTTCATCGGAATAATGACCCTTGGCACTCATGATTGGAACGATGCGAGCGCCCGTGCGCTCGAACTCGTCCAGCGTGGGGTAGAGTACCCGAAAGGATTGCCCGATCAGTTCGCCCGGCTGATAGCCGAACATGCTGGCAAGCACATCGTTGCAGGCGTGGATGACACGATGCTGGGACACGCACATGCCGACCGGGGCGTTGCGGAAGATTGTCTCGTAATCGATCGCCAAGGGAGCGTTCATCGGGTTTTTTTGCCCTTTTATATGGCTAAAATTCGTATTTTTACGGTATTGCGTGGTGTAGTCCACCATCTTATGCTGGCAGGCACATTAGAACAGCCTTTTTAGGCAATTTCCAATAGAGAAGAGGGTCGATATGAATAAAGTTTATCCTGATGCTGCCAGCGCGCTGGCGGGCATTGTGAAGGACGGGCAGACCATTGCCGTCGGCGGCTTCGGCCTCTGCGGCATTCCGGAAGCCCTGATCGCCGCGCTCCGCGATTCCGGCGTCAAGAACCTCACGGCGATTTCCAACAATGCCGGCGTCGACGGCTTCGGTCTCGGCCAGCTCCTGACGACGCGCCAGATCAAGAAGATGATCTCCTCGTATGTTGGCGAAAACAAGGAATTCGAACGCCAGTACCTCGCAGGCGAACTCGAGCTGGAATTCACCCCGCAGGGCACGCTGGCTGAAAAGCTGCGTGCAGGCGGCGCCGGCATCCCGGCATTCTTCACCAAGACCGGCGTCGGCACCATCGTCGCCGACGGCAAGGAAGTGCGCGACTTCGACGGCCATAAGTACGTGATGGAGCGCTCCCTCGTCGCCGACGTGTCCCTGGTCAAGGCCTACATGGCCGACAAGGTCGGTAACCTCGTTTTCCGCAAGACCTCCCGCAATTTCAATCCCAATGTCGCCATGGCCGGCAAGATCACCGTGGTCGAAGTCGAGAAGCTGGTCGAGACCGGCGAAATCGATCCGGACCAGGTCCACTTGCCGGGCATCTTCGTGCATCGCATTATCGTCAATGCGACCCCGGAGAAGCGTATCGAACAACGCACCACGCGTGCAAAGTAAGGCGGAGAACGAACATGGCATGGAATCGTGATGAAATGGCTGCACGCGCAGCAAAGGAACTGCAGGATGGCTTCTACGTGAACCTGGGTATCGGCCTGCCGACCCTGGTCGCGAACTATGTGCCCCAGGATATCGAAGTGTGGCTGCAATCCGAAAACGGCCTGCTCGGCATTGGCCCGTTCCCGACTGAGGATGAAGTCGATGCGGACCTGATCAACGCCGGCAAGCAGACGGTCACTGCGCAAAAGGGCTCTTCGTTCTTCAGCTCTGCGGATTCGTTCGCCATGATCCGCGGCGGCAAGATCAACATCGCCATTCTCGGCGCGATGCAGGTCAGCGAGAAGGGCGACCTGGCCAACTGGATGATCCCCGGCAAAATGGTCAAGGGCATGGGTGGCGCGATGGATCTCGTCGCAGGCGTCGGGCGCGTCGTCGTGCTGATGGAGCACGTTGCGAAGGCAAAGGATGGTACGACCTCGCACAAGATTCTGAAGAAGTGCGATCTGCCGCTTACTGGCGTTGGCGTCGTCAATCGCATCATCACCGACCTCGGCGTAATAGATGTAACTCCGAGCGGCCTGAAGCTGATCGAATTGGCACCCGGCGTGACCAAGGAAGAAGTGCTCGAAAAGACGGGCGCAGAGCTGGATGTGAGCGCAGTACACTGACCGCGTTTGCAAGGCAAATGAAAACGGCGCCCACAGGCGCCGTTTTTTTTCGTTCAGGCATTTAGTCCGATGCCTGGTGCAAGTACGGTTACTGGGCGACCCAGCCGCCGTCCATGTTCCATGCCACGCCGCGCACTTGGCTGGCAGCGTCGCTTGAGAAGAAGACGGCCAAGTCACCAAGCTGTTCTGGCGTGACAAACTCGCCCGACGGCTGCTTTTCAGAGAGCAGGCTTTTCTTCGCATCATCGTTTGACAGGCCTTGCTGCGACGCGCGCGCGTCTACCTGCTTCTGCACCAGCGGTGTCAATACCCAGCCAGGGCAGATCGCATTGCAGGTGACGCCGGTATGGGCAGTTTCCAGTGCCGTGACCTTGGTAAAACCGACGATGCCGTGCTTGGCCGCAACGTAAGCAGACTTCTGCGCAGAGCCGACCAGCCCGTGAACGGAGGCAACGTTAATGATGCGCCCCCAATTCTTTGCCTTCATCGAAGGAAGGGCGAGACGCGTGGTATGGAAGGCAGAGGTCAGGTTGATCGCAATGATGGCGTCCCAGCGTTCGGCCGGGAAATCCTCGATGTTGGCTACATGCTGGATGCCGGCATTGTTCACCAGGATATCAACGCCGCCGAACTTATCCGCAGCGAACTTCATCATCGCCTCGATCTCCGCCGGCTTAGACATGTCGGCATTGTGGTACGCAGTCTGTACGCCGAATTCGTCGCGCACCTTGGCTTGCAGCGCTTCAATTTCCTTGATGTCGCCAAAGCCGTTGAACACGATGTTCGCGCCTTGCGCCGCGAAGGCCCTTGCAATACCCAGGCCGATGCCGGAGGTGGAGCCTGTAACGAGTGCGGTTTTCCCTTGATGCATATTGCCTTGCATGATGTCCTCTGCGATGAAATTTGGATTTGCGACGAACCTGCCTAGGATTTTAAGCGGAACGAACAGTAAAATGTGAGAATGGCAATCGGATAACCTGATTCGCGACAAAATCCCGACAAAATGACTCAACATCGGATCAAGACGGTGCAGTGCCTGTCCCCTGCGGGATTGCACAGGATGGCCTACAAGGAATGGGGCGATCCGGCAAATTCACGCGTGCTGGTATGCGTGCACGGCGTGACGCGGGTGTCGGATGATTTTGACAACATGGCAAGTGCATTGAGCGATCAGTACCGGGTGGTGTGCCCGGATGTGGTGGGGCGCGGCCGTTCCGACTGGCTGCGGGATCCGCAGCATTACCAGGTGCCTCAGTATGTGAGCGACATGGTGACACTGCTTGCCCGCCTGGACGCGGAAACGGTGCACTGGTTCGGCACATCGATGGGGGGACTCATCGGAATGGGGCTGGCCTCGATGAAGGACAGCCCGGTGAAAAAGCTGGTGCTCAACGACGTCGGGCCGGCGTTGAATCCTTCCGCACTTGCACGCATCGGCGACTACGTTGGCAAGGATGTGCGCTTTACCACCTTTGACGAGGCAGCACGCTATATCAAGGACATCTCCTTGCCGTTCGGCCCGCACAGCGATGACGAGTGGCGCAAGCTGGCTGCAGACGTGCTGAAGCAGGACAAGGACGGCAAATGGATCCTGCACTATGATCCGGGCCTCGCAGTGCCGCTAAGGGCGACCACGCCGGAACTGTTGCAGCGTGCGGAGGCAATGCTCTGGATGGCGTATGACGCCATTGCCTGTCCCACGCTGCTGGTGCGCGGGGCCGAATCGGATTTGCTGAAACCGGAAGTGGCGCAAGCCATGACGTCCCGGGGACCAAAACCGAAGCTCGTCGACATTCCCGGCGTCGGACATGCGCCGACATTCTTTCACGCGGACCAGATCGCGCATGTCAGGAACTTCCTGCTCGGATAAACAAGGAACACGAACAAAATGGAAATCAAGCGCCTCCACGTCGGCAAGACGCTTTCTGAAGTGGCCATTCACAATGGCACGGTATACCTCGCCGGCCAGATCGCCGAGGACTTGACGCAGAACATCGAGGGCCAGACGCGTGAAGTCCTCGGACACATCGATCGCCTGCTCGCAGAAGCCGGCAGCGACAAGTCGTGCATCCTCATGTGCCAGATCTACATCGCGGACATGAAGGATTTCCCCGGCATGAACGCGGTCTGGAATGAGTGGGTTGCTGACGGCAATTCGCCGCCCCGCGCGACCGTCGAAGCGAAACTCGCCAAGCCGGAGTGGCTGGTGGAAATGGTCGTCACCGCAGCACAGAAGTAATCGTTTATGGTTTCAATCGTTGCAACGCCAAGCGAAGTAGATGTCCAATTGTGTGCCGGGTTGTCGGCGGATGACTGTGCACGCGTGCGCGACGTCCTGGCGTTCGTCGAGCCGATCTACCGTGGCAAGGTCGTCGCGACCGGGCAGGACACACTCCAGTTCGCACAAGGCGCGGCAACAACCCTGGCACTCCTGAATACGGATGCGGACACCCGCATTGCCGGTCTCCTGTTCGAATTGCCCATCGTCGATCCCAAAGCGGCGGAATCCATCGAAGCACGTTTTGGCCTCGAAATCGCGGACCTCGTCGGTGGCATCCGCCAGTTGATGCGTCTGCATGAGCAAACCTTTGGCTACCAGGACGTCGGGCGCGGGAAGAACGCATCGCAAGAGGCGGCGGACCAGCTCGAGACGTTGCGCAAGATGTTGCTGGCGATGGCGACCGACATGCGCGTGGTCCTGGTTCGCCTGGCGTCGCGCGTGACGACGCTGCGCTATTTCGCCGACGTCAAGCTGGAGACCGAGCGCACGCACCAGTACGCGCGCGAGACGCTTGATCTCTACGCGCCGCTCGCCAACCGACTGGGCGTATGGCAGCTCAAGTGGGAACTGGAAGACCTTGCATTCCGCTTCCTCGAGCCGGCGACCTACAAGCGCATCGCCAAGATGCTGGAAGAAAAGCGCTTGGAGCGGGAGGGCTTTGTGGAGGCGGCGATTGCACGCCTCAAGTCCGAGCTTGCCACAGCGGATGTCAAGGCCGAGGTGAGCGGCCGGC
Source organism: Noviherbaspirillum sp. ST9 (assembly GCF_048799745.1). NCBI lineage: Bacteria > Pseudomonadati > Pseudomonadota > Betaproteobacteria > Burkholderiales > Oxalobacteraceae > Noviherbaspirillum > Noviherbaspirillum sp. ST9. The sequence continues at coordinate 455,172 of NZ_JBLWFR010000003.1, forward strand.
CGAAACACATCTACAGCATCTGGAACAAGATGCGCGGCAAATCGCTCGATTTTTCGGAGCTGTATGACGTGCGCGCCTTTCGTGTCATCGTCGATGACATTCGCGCCTGTTATGCAGTGCTCAGTCTCCTCCACAATATCTGGACACCGGTTCCGGAAGAGTTCGACGATTACATTTCACGGCCCAAGCCGAACGGCTATCAGTCATTGCACACGGTGGTCCTTGCCGAGGACGGCCGGCCGATGGAAGTGCAGATCCGCACGCACGAAATGCACCGATTCGCCGAGTACGGCGTGGCTGCGCACTGGCGATACAAGGAAACCGGCGGCTCCAGTTTCTCTGCACAGAAGTACGACGAAAAGATTGCCTGGCTCAGGCAGCTGCTGGCCTGGAAGAGCGAAGTTGCGGATGCTGTCGTCGGACAGGAGGATATGCAGCGGGAATGGGTGCAGAAGCTCAAATCCGCAGCCCTCGACGATCGGATCTACGTGCTGACGCCGCAGGCGCGGGTGATCGAATTGCCGAATGGTGCGACGCCGATTGATTTCGCCTACCACCTGCACACCAACATCGGACATCGTTGTCGCGGCGCGCGTGTCGACGGCGTGATGGTGCCGCTCAACACGCCGCTGAAGAACGGTCAGACGGTCGAAATCATCACGGCGGGCAGGAGTGCAACGAATGCCGGTCCATCGAGAGATTGGCTCGGTCCGGGATACGTCGCGAGTCCGCGCACGCGTTCCAAGGTGCGCGCCTGGTTCAATGCGATCGAGCAGGAGGAGACGCTCGCCCACGGCCGCAGCATGGTGGAAAAGACACTCCAGCGCGAAGGCAAGACGGCGATCAACCTTGAGGAACTGGCGCACAAGCTCGGCTTTTCGAAGGTGGATGAACTTTTTCTCTCCGTAGGCAAAGAGGAGTTTAGCCTCCGCAACATCGAGCATGCCCTGCATGAAGACGATGCCCAGAAGGGCGCGAAGCTGCCCGAAGACGCTGTCATCACCAACAAGAGCCGGGCGTCGAGCGTCTCGCAGGGCGCGCGCTCCGGCGTGCTTGTAGTTGGAACAGAAGGCCTTCTTACCCAGCTTGCGCGCTGCTGCAAGCCTGCGCCGCCTGACGAAATCGTCGGCTTCATCACGCGTGGTAAGGGCGTGTCTATCCATCGCGCCAACTGCAAAAACCTGGCGCAGATGCGCATAAAGGCGATGGAGCGCGTTATCCAGACAACTTGGGGTGAATCGACCAGGGATACGGTTTATCCGGTGGACATCTTCATCCTTGCCAGCGACCGGCAGGGACTGCTACGCGACATTTCGGAAATCTTCTCGCGCGAGAAAATCAATGTGATTGGCGTGAGTACGCAAAGCGCCAGGGGGGAGGCACGCATGTCCTTCACCGCGGAGATTTCGTCCACCTCCCAGCTGCAGAAAGCACTTGGCGTGATCCGCGAAGTGAACGGCGTCCTTGACGTCCAGCGGCAGTAGGTCAGCGGCCTTCGGCCATCCCTGGCATTTCCGGCTGCAAGGTGACATGGTCGATGCGATGCTTTTCGATCAGCATCGCCTTGATGCTGTTCAACACTGTCGGCCATTCCTGCATGTCGCGGATCACGAGGTGGCCGATCAGGGCGGGGTGGCCTGCAGACATTTCCCATACGTGCAGGTCGTGCACCGAAAGGACACCCTTGATCGCAGCGATATCTTCTCCTACCGCCACGTAGTCGATATCGTGCGGTACGCCTTCCATCAATACATGGTAAGCCTCCCGGAGCACGCCGATCGTCGACTTCAGGATCAGTGCGCACACTGCCAGTGACAGTAGTGGATCGATGGTCAGCCAACCGGTGAAATAAATCACCACGCCGGCGACGATCGCCGCGACGGAGCCAAGCAGGTCGCCGATCACATGCACTAGTGCGGCGCGCGTATTGACGCTCTGCTGGTCGCGTGAAAGCAGCCAGGCAACCATCAGGTTGATGACGAGGCCGATGGCGGCGACCGTGAAGACGGTCTGCCCCTGCACGGGCTCGGGAGCCGCGAAGCGCTGTACTGCTTCGATTCCGATCCAGCCGACGACAGCAAGCATTGCCAGTCCGTTGATGAATGCGGCAAGCGCTTCGGCACGGCCAAACCCGAAGGAGTGGCGCGGTGAGGGTGGGCGCGTTGCGATGTACTGCGCGAGCAGGGCGAGTCCGAGCGCCGTACTGTCTGTCACCATATGTCCTGCGTCCGAAATCAGGGCAAGCGAGTTCGACCAGAAGCCGGCGATGACCTCGATGGCAGCAAAGAACAGCGTGAGCAGCACGGCGCCAGCCAGAACTTTCGGGCTGCGTCCTTCCGCGACATGATGGTGGGACGAATCTCCGGCACGATGGGCGTGAAGGTGGCTCGAAGAGTGGGACTTGCTGTGCATGATGTGAGGAGCGGCCGGCAGCGCAGAGACGAGCGCTGCGTGTTTGTGAAATCTGGTTTCCGAGTGTACAGGATTCGATATCAATAGATAAGCAATGCGGAGCGCCACCCGAGCTCAATCTGGAAGGCCTCATGGTGAGGATGACATCAACTTTCCCGAACAAGGACTAGCGCAATCAAAAAAATGCCGCTATAATTTCGCTTCTTTAGGCTCGTAGCTCAGCTGGTTAGAGCACTACCTTGACATGGTAGGGGTCGTTGGTTCGAGTCCAATCGAGCCTACCAACGAACACAATTTGTAAGAGCGAGAAAGGCAGTCCCGGTTATGACACCGCGAACTACAACCGCAATGGTTTTAGTGCGACGCTAGTCGGGATCTTTTTCGTCATTGCAGTGGGAAAGAAACGCGGCTAGTCCGCGTTTTTTTTCGTCCGCAGTTTTTATCACTTGATCTAGCGTCAGTCACAACATCCGCTGACATGGAGGGCAAAATGGTTTCAGTCCGACTCCCCGATGGTTCCCAACGCCAATTCGATGCGCCGGTGACGGTCGCCCAAGTCGCCGCAAGTATCGGCACCGGCCTTGCAAAGGCCGCGCTGGCCGGCAAGGTGGATGGCAAGTTGGTCGATACATCCTTCCTGATCGAGCGCGATGCAGACTTGGCAATCGTCACCGACAAGGATCCGGACGGCCTTGACGTGATCCGGCACTCGACCGCGCACTTGCTCGCATATGCGGTAAAGGAATTGTTCCCCGATGCCCAGGTCACGATCGGGCCGGTGATCGATAACGGTTTCTACTACGACTTCTCGTACAAGCGCCCTTTCACGCCGGAAGACCTGCAGGCGATCGAAAAGAAAATGGCCGAGCTCGCCAAGAAGGATGAGCCGGTCACCCGCAAGGTGCTGCCGCGCGACGAGGCTGTCGCCTATTTCAAGTCGATCGGTGAGGCCTACAAGGCAGAGATCATCGAGTCCATTCCGCAGAACGAGGACGTCTCGCTGTACTCGGAAGGTAAATTTACCGACCTGTGCCGCGGTCCGCACGTCCCGTCGACCGGCAAGCTGAAGGTGTTCAAGCTGATGAAGCTGGCAGGTGCATACTGGCGCGGCGACTCCAAGAACGAGATGCTGCAGCGTGTGTACGGTACTGCCTGGGCCAAGAAGGAAGACCAGGAGGCTTATCTCCACATGCTGGAAGAGGCCGAGAAGCGCGACCATCGCAAGTTGGCAAAGCTGCTGGACTTGTTCCACTTCCAGGATGAGGCTCCCGGCCTGATTTTCTGGCATCCGAAGGGCTGGACGGTGTGGCAGCAGGTCGAGCAGTACATGCGCCGGGTCTACCAGGAAAACGGCTACCAGGAAGTGAAGGCGCCCCAGATTCTCGACCGCTCGCTATGGGAGAAGACCGGGCACTGGGAAAACTATCGCGAAAACATGTTCGTGACCGAATCGGAAAACCGCAATTACGCGCTGAAGCCGATGAATTGCCCTGGTCATGTGCAAATTTACAATTCCGACTTGCGCAGCTACCGCGACCTGCCTTTGCGTTACGGCGAGTTCGGTCAGTGCCACCGGAACGAGCCTTCGGGAGCGCTGCATGGCATCATGCGCGTACGCGGCTTTACCCAAGATGACGGCCATATCTTCTGCACCGAAAACCAGATTCAGGGCGAAGTGACCGCTTTCCACCAGCAGGCAATGCAGGTGTACAAGGATTTCGGCTTCTCCGAGATCTCGATCAAGATCGCACTTCGTCCCGATAGCCGTATCGGCTCGGACGAGACGTGGGATCGTGCCGAGGACACGCTTCGCTCGGCACTTCGCGCATGCGGTGTGACTTGGGAAGAGTTGCCGGGCGAAGGTGCGTTTTATGGTCCGAAGATCGAATATCACCTGAAGGATTCGCTGGGCCGCCCGTGGCAGGTTGGCACCATGCAGGTCGACTTCTCGATGCCGGGCCGCCTCGGTGCCGAATATGTCGCGGAAGACAACACCCGCAAGGTGCCGGTCATGCTGCACCGGGCGATTGTCGGATCGATGGAGCGTTTTGTCGGCATCTTGATCGAAAATCATGCCGGTGCACTGCCGTTATGGCTTGCGCCGGTTCAGATCGCCGTCCTGAATATCTCGGATGCGCAGGCTGATTACGCTCAAGAAGTTGCACAAAACCTGAAAAAACAAGGGTTTAGGGCGCACCTCGATTTGCGTAATGAGAAAATAACCTATAAAATACGCGAGCATTCGGTTCAGAAGCTGCCTTATATCGTCGTTATCGGCGACAAGGAGCGGGATGCGAAAACAGTGGCCGTGCGTGCGCGGGGCAACGTCGACTTGGGTGTGATGCCGGTCGATGCATTGGTAGAACGACTCAAGAATGAGGTCGACACCAAAGCCTGAAAGGGGAAATCCCGACGCGAGAGCACGGCTTAATTATTTGATTTTTAAAGGAAACTGCAATAGCTACGGACAAGTCGCATCGCATTAACGGCGAGATCAATGCGCCGGAATTGCGCCTCTCTGGGGTAAATAACGAACCGCTTGGTATCGTCAGTCTGGCTGAAGCTTTCCGCTTTGCGGAAGAGGCAAACGTGGATCTGGTGGAAATCGCACCGAACGCGACTCCGCCGGTGGCACGCCTGATGGACTATGGAAAGTTCAAGTATCAGGAGCAGAAGAAAGCCCACGAAGCCAAGCTGAAGCAGAAGGTTATCCAGGTCAAGGAAATCAAGTTCCGCCCGGGTACCGATGATGGTGACTACAACATCAAGCTGCGTAACCTGGTGAAGTTCCTGGAAGAGGGCGACAAGACCAAGATTACGTTGCGTTTCCGCGGTCGTGAAATGGCGCACCAGGACATTGGCATGCGCATGCTGGAGCGACTGAAGGCTGACCTTGAGCCGTATGGCCAGGTCGAGCAGTTTCCGAAGATGGAAGGCCGCCAGATGGTGATGGTGCTGGCGCCCAAGAAGAAGAAATAAAGAATTCGTGCGAGCGGTCCGGTAAAACGGACGGCTGGTGCAAATGGCGATGGACTCGATTCCATTGCATAACAAGTGAAAGCAGGCATCCAAGAGCAACGAAGTGTTGCCACCTGCAATCATGTTAAAAACGGAGCTGTCCGAGAGGACAGATATTGTCATGCCGAAAATGAAGACGAAGAGCAGCGCCAAGAAGCGCTTCCGCGTACGTCCGGGCGGTACCGTCAAGCGCGGTCAAGCCTTCAAGCGTCACATCCTGACCAAGAAAACCACCAAGAACAAACGCCAGCTGCGCGGTGCCGTGGACGTTCATGAGACAAACATGAACTCCATTCGCGCAATGATGCCGTTCGCTTAACCTCACATAAGGAGCTACTATGCCTCGAGTAAAACGTGGGGTTACCGCACGGGCCCGTCACAAGAAAGTCCTCGACCAAGCCAAAGGCTATCGTGGTCGTCGCAGTACCGTTTATCGCATCGCCAAGCAGGCGGTCATGCGCGCAGGCCAGTACGCCTACCGCGACCGCCGCAACAAGAAGCGCGTATTCCGCGCACTGTGGATCACCCGTATCAACGCTGCAACGCGTGAGCATGGCGTGACCTACAGCGTGTTCATGAACGGCCTCAAGAAAGCCAACATCGGTCTCGACCGCAAGGTTCTGGCAGATATGGCTGTGATGGACAAGCCGGCATTTGCCGCGATTGTCAAACAGGTGAAAGCCAACATCGCTGCTTGAGAGTTGTAAAAGCAGGTGCCGCTGCAAGGCGGCATCGCATTGAGCGGGGCAGAGGTGGCACACCTGTGCCCCGTTTCATTTTGAATCGCCGTTTTCCGATTCACGTTTTCCGATCACCTTTTTCGGGCGAAAAAGCCGCATGAATTCCCTAGAACAAATCGTCGTCCAGGCGCAGGCCGATTTTGCTGAAGCGGCAGACGCCGCCGCGCTGGAGAACGCGAAAGCCAGGTACCTTGGCAAGACAGGACAGATTACCGAGCAGATGAAGGGCCTGGGCAAGCTGGCCCCGGAAGAGCGCAAGACGCAGGGCGCCGTCATCAACGCCGCCAAGGAAAAGATCGAGGCCGCGTTGAATGCGCGCCGCGACGCGCTCGCCAATGCGCAGATGCAGGCTCGCCTGAATGCGGAAGCGATCGACGTGACGCTACCTGGACGCGGCCGCGGCAAAGGCGGCATCCACCCGGTGATGCGCAGCTGGGAGCGTGTCGAGGAGATCTTCCGCTCGATCGGCTTCGACGTGGCGGATGGCCCGGAAATCGAAACCGACTGGACCAATTTCACTGCATTGAACAGCCCGGAAAACCATCCGGCGCGCTCGATGCAGGATACGTTCTACATCGAGGGCAACGATACGCAGGGCAAGCCGCTGCTGTTGCGCACACACACGAGCCCGATGCAGGTGCGTTATGCCCGTATGAACAAGCCGCCGATCAAGGTCATCGCTCCCGGGCGTACTTACCGTGTCGATAGCGACGCGACGCACTCGCCGATGTTCCACCAGGTCGAAGGCCTCTGGATCGCCGATAACATCAGCTTCGCCGACCTGAAGGGCGTGTACCTCAATTTCGTGAAGGCCTTCTTCGAGACAGATGATCTGCAGGTGCGTTTCCGTCCGTCCTATTTCCCGTTCACCGAACCGTCGGCCGAGATCGACATCGCGTTTGGCAGCGGCCCCCTCAAGGGACGCTGGCTCGAAGTGTCGGGAGCCGGGCAGGTGCACCCGACCGTGGTGCGCAACATGGGACTCGATCCCGAGCAGTACATCGGCTTTGCGTTCGGCTCCGGCCTTGAGCGCTTGACCATGCTGCGTTACGGGATCAACGATCTCCGCCTGTTCTACGAGGGCGACCTGCGCTTCCTGAAGCAGTTCAACTAATAAACGTCAGGGTGGTGCGCGGATCAGTCCCGCCACCCGACCTCGCCGCGAAAGCGGGGAAAACGAATTCTGAAGGTTCTGACTATGCAATTCTCCGAGAGCTGGCTCCGCACCCTGGTTGATCCGAAAATGACTTCGGATGAGTTGTCGCATCTGCTGACGATGTCCGGTCTGGAAGTGGAAGAGGTCGAGCCGGTCGCGCCGCCGTTCACCAACGTCGTTGTCGCCAAGGTCATCGAAATCGCGAAGCATCCCAACGCCGACCGCCTCAATGTTTGCCAGGTCGATGCCGGTACCGGCACGCTGCTGAACATCGTTTGCGGCGCCCCGAACGTTCGCCCAGGCATGAAAGTGCCATGCGCGATGGCCGGCGCCAAACTGCCGCCGGGCGAGGACGGCAAGCCGTTCGAGATCAAGGTGGGCAAGCTGCGTGGTGTCGAATCGCAGGGCATGCTGTGTTCCGCGCGCGAGCTCAAATTGTCCGAGGACCACGGCGGCCTGCTCGAATTGCCGGATGACGCGCCGGTGGGACAGAACTTCCGCGACTACTACCAGCTGAACGATCTCCGGTTCACGATCAAGCTCACGCCCAACAAGGCAGACTGCTTGTCCGTGCTTGGTGTCGCGCGTGAGGTATCAGCGCTGACGGGCACGCCGTTAAAGGCGCCAACCTACAAGGCGGTGACGGTCAACACGGATGAAAAGTTGCCGGTCAAGGTGTCGGCACCTGACCTGTGCGGCCGCTTCTCGGGGCGTGTCATTCGCGGACTGAATGCGAAAGCGGAGACGCCCGATTGGATGAAGCGCCGGCTGGAGCGCAGCGGACAGCGTCCGATTTCCGCGCTGGTCGACATCTCGAACTATGTAATGCTCGAACTGGGCCGTCCCAGCCACGTGTTCGACCTGAACAAGATCCATGGCAGCCTTGATATCCGCTGGGGCAAGCCCGGTGAATCGCTCAAGCTGCTGAATGGGAACACGATCGAAGTCGACAGCTGGGTCGGCGTGATTGCCGATGACAGGGAGATCGAATCGCTGGCCGGCATTATGGGCGGCGATTCCACGGCTGTTTCGCTGGAGACCACGAACATCTATCTCGAGGCCGCGTTCTGGTGGCCGCAGGCGATACAGGGGCGCGCACGCCGTTATAACTTCTCGACCGACGCGGCCCATCGCTTCGAGCGTGGTGTCGATTACGCGACGACCGTCGATCACATCGAACGCATTACTGCATTGATCGTGGAGATCTGCGGCGGCAAGGATACCGTCGTTGGCCCGGTTGACGACCACGTCGTCAATCTACCGCAACGCAAGCCGGTTTCCGTCCGTGCCGCACGTGCGGTCAAGGTGATCGGCGTGCCCATCAGCGACGAGCAGATCGCGGACATCTTCAAGCGACTTGACCTCGAGTTTACCCAGGAATCCGGCCTGTTCACCGTCACGCCGCCATCCTATCGTTTCGATATCGAGATCGAGGAAGACCTGATCGAGGAAATCGCGCGCGTCTACGGCTTCGAGAACATTCCTGCCTTGCCGCCGGTGGCGCCGAATACGATGCGAATTGCGCCGGAAAATTCGCGTTCCCTGTTTGCTGTGCGTCGCCAACTGGCGGATGCGGACTATCAGGAAGTGGTGAATTTCAGCTTCGTCGAAGAGGGCTGGGAAGCAGATTTCGCTGGCAACGAGAATCCGATCCGTCTTCAGAATCCGATTGCAAGCCAGATGAGCGTCATGCGCTCGTCGCTGGTCGGCAGTCTGGTGGCAAATGTGCGATACAACTTGAATCGCAAGTTGAACCGCGTGCGTCTGTTCGAAGTCGGCGCCGTCTTCCTGCGTAATACGTCGACGCAGGATGGGCCGCTGGCTGTGGCGGGCTACGACCAGCCAAAGCGTGTCGCCGCGATTGCCTATGGTCCCGCCGTGGACGAGCAGTGGGGTGCGCCGTCGCGCAACGTCGACTATTTCGATATCAAGGCGGACCTCGAGGCTCTCTTTGCACCGCAGGCATTGACGTTCGTAAAGGCGGAAAATGCCGCGCTGCATCCCGGGCGCTCGGCCAATATTCTGATCGACGGTCGTGTTATCGGATTCATCGGTGAGCTCCATCCACGGTGGCAGCAGAAATACGATCTTCCGCTTGCACCCGTCGTGTTTGAGGTGGATGCGTCAATGCTGCAGCAACGCGAAATTCCGTCTTACCAGGAGATTTCCAAGTTCCCGGCAGTGACACGGGACATCGCTGTTGTTGTCAAACAGGAGCTTCCGATGCAGGCCCTGATGGATACTTTCCTTGCTGAGCGGCAATCCAATCCTGCCTGTGCTATCATGCAAGCCATTGTTTTATTTGATGAATATCGCGGCAAGGGACTGGAAAATGACGAAAAAAGTCTTGCTTTCCGTTTTACCTTGCAAGATACTCAAAATACCCTGCAAGACGACAAAGTGGACGCTGCAATGACGGCATTCATCGCGTCAGTCGAGAATAAGCATGGCGCCAAGCTGCGCAATTGAACGTTGCACTACGTCGAGCAGTGATAACTACTATGAATGACGTGAACTCAGCCGAACTTCAATCCGTTTTGGCGGCCGACCTTAGTCGGGCTGTGCAGGAGTCGCAGGCACGCACGCAAGCTGAAAAAGACTTGCCGACCCTGACGAAGGCAGAACTGGCTGAACTCCTCTTTGAGCAGGTCGGCCTGAACAAGCGCGAGGCGAAGGACATGGTCGAAACCTTTTTCGACGAAATCCGCAATGCCCTCGAGCGTGGTGAATCGGTGAAGCTTTCAGGCTTCGGCAACTTCCAGTTGCGCGACAAGCCGCAGCGTCCCGGACGCAATCCCAAGACCGGTGAGGAAATCCCGATCACCGCGCGCCGAGTAGTAACCTTCCATGCGAGCCAGAAGCTCAAGAGCATGGTGGAGACGGCCAGAAGCAAACCGCTTGCCCGCGTGGCGTGAGTTGAGCCATGAACGATCGCTCGAGCAAATCCGAGGCTGTCGTATTGCCGCCAATTCCGGCGAAGCGTTATTTCACCATTGGCGAAGTCAGTGAGCTGTGCGGCGTCAAGCCGCACGTGCTGCGCTACTGGGAGCAGGAGTTCACGCAGCTCAAACCGGTCAAGCGCCGAGGCAATCGCCGTTACTACCAGCACCATGAAGTCCTGCTGATACGCCGCATCCGCGAGCTGTTGTACGAACAGGGCTTCACGATCAGTGGGGCGCGCAACAAGCTCGACAGCCGCATGGTGAATGGCAACGGGAATGCCGGTGCGAATGGCGCCGAAGACCTCACTGCGGGGCTGCCGCCTCTGGAAATCAACACGGTGGCGATCCGCAACGAGCTGTCCGAAATCTTGAATCTGCTGAAGCGATAGAACAAATCGCGCTGCATATGAAACCGCCTTCGGGCGGTTTTTTTCATTCATGGTGCGGCGTCAAATATCGCCTGAATCAAACTTGCTTCTCTTTCCACAAATCGGCAGCGGTGAACGTGATTTCGAAAGAGCATCTATAATCGGCCACATTCGGCACCTTGAGTACGCATGCATGTTCGCGTGGCCGGTCTTCACATGGAGATGAAATGAAAACGTCTGTCGCTTCATCCTGGGATGTGGACAGCATCCTGCGGGTAGGCATGCAGTCGTTGCTCGATTTGTTCGACGACTCATGCGAGGGCACACTGGCAGTCGATGACCAGGGGCGCATTGCATGGATCAACGACAAGTATGTTGCCTTCCTCGGACTGAAGGGCGCGGACGATGCGCTTGGCAAGATGGTCGAGGAAGTCATCCCGAACAGCCGCATGCGCGAAGTCGTGCAGAACGGCAAACCGATTCTCCTCGACATCATGATGATTCGCGATCAGCCGCTGGTCGTGATGCGGATTCCGCTCAAGGATGAAGCCGGCAAGATTGTCGGCGCACTCGGCTTTGCGTTGTATGACCGCCTGCAGCGCCTCAAGCCTTTAGTCTCCAAGTTCGCCGAGCTGCAATGGGCACTGGCCAATACCAAGAAGGAACTGGCCCAGCTGCGCCACACCAAGTATTCCATTTCCAGCTTCGTCGGCGTGAGTCCGGTATCGCTGGAGTTGAAGCACCGTGCGCGTCGCGCGGCGCAACTCGATACCACGGTGCTGCTGCTTGGCGAAACAGGCAGCGGCAAGGAGTTGCTCGCACACGGTATCCATGCTGCTTCCGGGCGCGCTGGCAAGCCCTTTGTCGGCATCAATATTGCCGCTGTGCCTGAATCGCTTCTCGAAGCCGAATTCTTCGGTGTTGCGCCGGGTGCCTATACCGGCGCGGATCGAAAGGGACGCGACGGCAAGTTCAAGATTGCCGATGGTGGTACTTTGTTCCTCGACGAAGTAGGGGACATGCCGCTGCAGGTGCAGGCGAAGTTGCTGCGCGTGCTGCAGGAGCAGGAAATCGAGCCGCTCGGTTCGAACACCATCATCAAGGTCGACGTGCGCGTGATCGCTGCAACGAGCCACGATCTCAAACAGCTCGTCGCCGACGGCAAGTTTCGCTCGGACCTGTATTACCGTTTGAACGTACTGCCCATCGTGCTGCCTCCATTGCGTGAACGGTTGGGCGACCTGGATGCGCTGTGCGAGCACCTGCTCGAACAGATTGCGACACGTACCGGCATGCCGCAGCGTGAGCTGACGCCGGACGCGCGTGCGTTTCTTGCGTCCTACAGCTGGCCCGGCAATGTGCGCGAGCTGCGCAATGCCTTGGAGCAGGCAGGGATGCTGACGGACAGCATCAGCCTCACTGCGGAAGATTTTGCGACGATCCTTCCCACTGATGCAGTAATGCATCGTCCTGCGGAGACTTCAGCAGAGAGCAATTTGGCCCAGCCTGTCCGGCCGCTCGCGGAAGCAGTATCCGAACTGGAAAAGAACCTGATCAAGTCCGCATTGGACAGCACCGGCGGCAACAAGGCGCAGGCGGCCCGATTGCTCGCCATTTCGCGTGCGACGCTCTATCAGAAGATCGTCGATTTCGGATTGGTGTCTGATTAGTAGACACCTGTTCAAATTGCATACGCTCCGTAAACCCGTTATTTTTCAACGACATATCCTGATATAACGTAAAAGTGTCTGAAACTCAGACACTTTTATCCCCGCAACTCCCTCCCTTCCCGTTGTTCTTCCTACTACTGTTTTCGATTTTCATATAGAAATCAACTACTTATCGTTGTTGGCATGACAATTGCCATATGTGGCTATCGCTGATGATGGCCGCACGGAATCCGCTGCAGCCTTCGTTGGACAGAATAACGATATGGAGACAACGTGCGGCTTACCAACAAGGTCGCCCTGATCACGGGCGCAAGCAGGGGCATCGGCAAGGCCACAGCACTCAAGTTCGCGAGAGAAGGCGCACGCGTCGTGGTGTGCGACCTGGACGATGCCGTCGCCGAAACGGTCGCGGAGATCCGCATCCAGGGCGGTAGCGCGATCGGCTTCAAGGTGGACGTCACCAAATCCGAAAGCATCGAAGCAATGGTGAGCGGTGCGCTCGCCACCTTTGGCCACATCGACGTGCTGGTCAACAACGCGGGCGTCGTCGCCGACGCACAACTCAAGAAGATGACCGACGAGCAGTTCGACAAGGTCATCGACGTCAATCTCAAGGGTACCTACAACTGCACGAAGGCGGTCGTGGATAACATGATCGAGCGCAAGGCCGGTGTCGTCCTCAACGCGTCGTCGATTGTCGGCATCTATGGCAACTTCGGGCAGACCAATTACGCGGCAAGCAAGTTCGGCGTGATCGGCATGGCAAAGACCTGGGCGCGCGAGCTCGGCAAGCATGGCATTCGCGTCAATGCAGTCTGCCCCGGCTTCATCGAAACCTCCATCCTCAAATCCATGCCCGAGAAGGTCATCCGTTCGCTCGAGGAACGCGTGCCGCTCGGCCGCCTTGGCAAGCCCGACGAGATCGCCAACACCTTTGCCTTCCTCGCCTCCGACGAGGCGAGCTATATCAACGGTGCCGTCATCGAGGTATGCGGAGGAATGACCCTGTAAGGCAGTTCGGCAACAGTTGTGTGGTACCCGGTTCCATAAAAAAGCAGTGAGCCCCCGGCAGAGACAGCCGGAATAACTTCAAGGAGCGAGACAACATGGCAACACGCAGGACGATCGGTTTGACAGCAGTGATGACGGGTGTGCTGGCCGCATGCGGCGGTGGCGGCGACGGAGGTTCCTCCACGGCCCTCGGCGCGGCAAACGTATCCCCGAGCTTCCTCAAGGGGAGCATCTCCAGCAAGACCTATGACGGCAACAGCGACGACCTGCTGACCGCCGGACTAGGGGCCGCCGGCATCGCAAGCGCAACACTTCCGGCGGTCAGCGCCACGCCGACCGCAGCCGAGCTGCGCCGTCTCGCGATTCATCAGAACTACCGCGCGCTGGTCGACACGACGGCCAACGGCGGGTTCGGCACGCTCTACGGCCCGACCGTCGCCATTGCCGGCACCACCGCGTCGGCCACCGGCAAGATCGCAGGCAAGGAATACATCGCCTATGCGGACGACGGCAGCGGCGCACAGAACGTGACGATGATGGTGCAGGTGCCCGACACCTTCAATCCGTCCAAGCCTTGCATCGTCACGGCGACGTCGTCCGGATCTCGCGGTATTTACGGTGCAATCGGCACCTCCGGCGAATGGGGCCTCAAGCGCGGCTGCGCAGTCGCGTACACCGACAAGGGCAGCGGCAACGGCTTCCATGACCTGCAGACCAACAAGGTTGCCCTGATCGACGGCACGACGGCAGATGCCGCTGCTGCAGGCACGCTCGCACTGTTCAAGGCCAACATTACCGATGCAGCGCGCACCGCTTACAACGCGCTCTTCCCGAACCGCGTCGCCTACAAGCACGCGCACTCCCAGCAGAACCCGGACAAGGACTGGGGCAAGAACACGCTGCAGGCAGTCGAGTTCGCGTTCTACGTGTTAAACGACCTGCATGGTTCCGCTGTAGGTAACAGCGCCACCAAGCTGCGTTCCATCGTTCCGTCCAACACCCTCGTGATCGCATCCAGCGTCTCCAACGGCGCAGGCGCAGCGTTGCTGGCCGCCGAGCAGGATACCGAAGGCTTGATCGACGCGGTCGTTGTCGCCGAACCGCAGGTTCAGCCGAAGGCAACGCCGGCCCTGAGCATTCGCCGCGGATCGACGACGGTCTCGACGATCGGCAAGCCGATGATCGATTACATTACCTTTGCCAACGTCTACCAGCCATGCGCGGCGCTCGCTGTCAGCAACAGTGCATTTGCCGCGTCCTTGCCGGTTGCGAACATGGAGGCACGTTGCACTGGCCTGGCGAACAAGAACCTGATAACCGGTACGACGACCGCGGAGCGTGCGGCAGATGCGCTCGCAAAGATGCGGGCGTATGGTTACGAGCCTGACACCGACATCCTGCACCTGACGCACTACCGCTTCGCAGTACCAGCGGTGGCAACAACCTATGCCTATGCATACGGCCGCTTCAGCGTCACCGATAACCTGTGCGGCTTGAGCTTCGCCAACACGGATGCTAGCGGCAACGTAATAGCGCAACCGGCGACGCAGAACCTGCTATTCGGCACAGGCAACGGCATCCCGCCGAGTTCCGGCATCAACATCGTCTACAACGATGCGGTCGGCGGGCCGAAGCTGGATCGCCTCGCGGTGTCGCCGTCGACAGGCCTCGCCGACATGGCGCTCGACTCTGCCTTGTGCCTGCGTTCACTTGCAACGGGTACCGATGCCGTTACCGGCGCTGCATTGACCGGTGACATGCTGGCCAAGTCCCAACGCATGCAGCAAGGCGTGGCAGAAGCCCAGGCGAACGGCAACGTCGGCAGCCGCCCGACCATCATCGTGACCGGTCGCAGCGATACGCTGATGCAGGTTAACCAGGCTGCCCGCGCCTACTTCGGCAAGATGAACGTGAACAATGCCGCAGCCAACGCACGTTATATCGAAGTCACCAATGCCAATCACTTCGATGCCTTCCTCGGGTCCATCCCGGGCTACGACACGGCGCTGGTGCCGCTGCACTATTACCTCAACCAGGCGCTTGACCTGATGTGGTCCCACCTGAACAACAGCACGGCTCTGCCGGGCAGCCAGGTGGTTCGCACCACACCGCGTGGCGGCGTGGCAGGCGCAGCACCGGCGATCACTGCGGCCAACGTGCCGGCGATTGCCGCGACGCCGGCAGCGGGCAATGCCATTACGTTCGCCAACAACACTTTGACGGTGGCGGACTGATCGAACCCCAGCCGCGCGCGACAACCGACGAACCCCGGTCGCGCGCGGTGGAGGGGTAGTGCCGGATAGACGCATTACCGCACTTGCGCGCAAGCGCAGGTGCACCAAGCAAAGCAGCATCACTGGAGAAATTGGATGACAAGCGAAGTCATACTTGAAACGCGAAACCTGACCAAAGGTTTCAAGGGATTCATCGCGGTGAACGACGTCAACTTCAAGGTCAAGCGTGGTTCGATCCATGCGCTGATCGGCCCCAACGGGGCAGGGAAGACGACGTTCTTCAACCTGCTGACGAAATTCCTGACGCCGACGTCGGGCTCGATCCTGTACAACGGCAACGACATCACCGCACTGAAGCCGGAACAGATCGCGCATCGCGGCGTGATTCGCTCGTTCCAGATTTCCGCGGTGTTCCCGCACCTGACCGTGCTGGAGAACGTGCGCATCGGCCTGCAGCGCGCGCTCGGCACGTCTTTCCATTTCTGGAAGAGCGAGCAGACGCTGAATTCGCTGAACCGCCGTGCCATCGAGCTGTTGGCGGAAGTGGACCTGGAAAGCTTTGCCAACACGATGACGGTGGACCTGCCGTACGGTCGGAAGCGCGCACTCGAAATCGCCACGACGCTGGCGATGGACCCAGAGCTGATGCTGCTCGACGAGCCGACCCAGGGCATGGGCCACGAAGACGTGCATCGCGTCACCGAACTGATCAAGAAGGTCTCCGCGGGCCGCACTATCCTCATGGTGGAACACAACATGAGCGTGGTCTCCGGCATCTGCGACAAGATTTCGGTCCTGCAGCGCGGGTCGCTGCTGGCGGAAGGAACCTACGAAGAAGTCTCGAGAAACCCGCAGGTGATGGAAGCCTACATGGGCACCACCTCCGGCGAACTGGAAGGAGCGCATTGATGGCAACACCGGCACTTGAAATCAGGAACCTCAAGGCCTGGTACGGCGAGTCGCACATCCTGCACGACGTCAACCTGGAAGTGAAACCGGGCGAAGTCGTCACGCTGCTGGGCCGTAACGGCGCCGGCCGCACGACGACCCTGCGCGCGATCATGGGCTTGACCGGCACGCGCAGCGGATCGATCAAGGTCAACGGCACCGAGTCGATCGGCATGACCACCCACAAGGTGGCGCACCTCGGCATCGGTTACTGCCCGGAAGAGCGCGGCATCTTCTCGTCGCTGTCGACCGAAGAAAACCTCATGCTGCCGCCCCTGGTGTCGAAATCCAACAAGGGCATGTCGGTCGAGGAAATCTACGAGATGTTCCCCAACCTTGCCGAACGCAAGTCCAGCCAGGGCACGCGCCTGTCCGGCGGCGAACAGCAGATGCTGGCCGTCGCGCGCATCCTGCGCACCGGCGCCAAGCTGCTGCTGCTCGATGAAATTTCCGAAGGCCTCGCGCCCGTCATCGTGCAGGCACTGGCCCGCATGATCACGATGCTCAAGGCCAAGGGCTACACCATCGTGATGGTGGAACAGAATTTCCGCTTCGCCGCACCGCTGGCGGATCGGTTTTACGTGATGGAGCATGGTCAGATCGTCGAGACCTTTGCTGCATCCGAGCTGGAGTCGAAGATGCCTGTTCTGAACGAACTGCTGGGTGTCTGAGAGAGAACGAAGTAACACTACCTAAAACAGAGGAGCAAAGATGGAAATCAAAGCAAAAGTGATGACTCTCGCCGTCGCAGCAGCGTTCGCCGGCATCGCCGGTACGGCCCAGGCCCAGATCTCGGGTGACGTCATCAAGATCGGCCTGATCACTGACATGTCCGGCGTGTACGCCGACGTCGACGGCCCGGCAGGCGCTGAAGCCGTCAAGATGGCGATCGCCGACCTCGGCGGCGCGATCAACGGCAAGAAGGTCGAGTTCCTCGTCGCCGACCACCAGAACAAGGCCGACATCGCTGCATCCAAGGCACGCGAATGGTTCGACCAGCAGGGCGTCGACATGCTGATCGGCGGCACCAACTCCGGCGCCAACCTGGCCATGGCCAAGGTCGCTGCGGAAAAGAAGAAGGTGTTCTTCTCGGTCGGTGCAGGCACCGCCCGCCTGACCAATGAAGACTGCACCCCGTACACCGTGCACTACGCCTACGACACCATCGCGCTGGCACGCGGCACCGGCGGCGCCATCGTGAAGCAGGGCGGCAAGGACTGGTACTTCCTGACCGCTGACTATGCGTTCGGCGCATCGCTCGAGAAGGATACTGCCGACGTGGTCAAGGCCAGCGGCGGCAACGTCAAGGGCGCGGTCAAGCATCCGCTGTCCGCTTCGGACTTCTCGTCCTTCCTGCTGCAGGCACAATCCTCCAAGGCGCAGATCCTCGGCCTGGCCAACGCCGGCGGCGACACGATCAACGCGATCAAGGCGGCCAACGAGTTCGGTGTCCAGAAGTCCATGAAGCTGGCCGGCCTGCTCATGTTCATCACCGACATCCACTCGCTCGGCCTGAACCTGACCCAGGGCATGTACCTGACCGACGGCTGGTACTGGGACCAGAATGCCGACAGCCGCGCATGGTCGAAGAAGTTCTTCGACAAGATCAAGCGCATGCCGACCATGCTGCACGCGGCCGACTACTCGGTCACCTACCAGTACCTGAACGCGGTGAAGGCAACCGGATCGGATGACGGCGACAAGGTGATGGCGCAGCTGAAGAAGACCAAGATCAACGACATGTTCGCCAAGAACGGCGTGATCCGCCCCGACGGCCGTATGGTGCACGACATGTACCTGATGGAAGTGAAGAAGCCGGGCGAGTCCAAGTATCCGTGGGACTACTACAAGGTGGCGCAGACCATCCCGGGCGACCAGGCCTACGCGACGAAGGCCGAATCGAAGTGCTCCCTCTGGAAGTAGAGCGGCTTTCGGGCCAGCGCAAGCGGCCAATCTCGGGTCTGCGGTGCTCTGCGTACTCACGTACGCGTCCGCTCCTCGACCCGACCTTGGCTCCCTTGCGCAGCCCCGCAAGCCACTCTTATGAGTGAGGTGGAGCGGACAAGTCCGCTCCACCTGGAAAGCTCCCGCTACCCAAGCCGCACGCGCTGTGGCGTTTAACTGCAAAGTGTTATGGAAATCTTTGGCATTCCTCTGCAAGCAATGTTGAGCCAGCTCTTGCTTGGCCTCGTGAACGGGTCGTTCTACGCGATGCTGTCGCTCGGCCTCGCGGTCATCTTCGGCCTGCTCAACGTCATCAACTTCGCTCACGGCGCGTTGTACATGATGGGCGCGTTCCTGGCCTGGATGGGCTTGAACTATATCGGCCTCAATTACTGGGTGATGCTGATCGCCGCACCGATCCTGGTCGGCATCTTCGGCATCGTCATTGAAAAAACCATGCTGCGCTGGCTGTACAAGCTCGACCACCTGTACGGCCTGCTGCTGACCTTCGGTATCACGCTGATGCTGGAAGGCCTGTTCCGCTCCTTCTATGGCGTGTCCGGCCAGCCGTACTCGGTGCCC
The DNA here is from genome assembly GCF_048799745.1 of Noviherbaspirillum sp. ST9. Taxonomy (NCBI): domain Bacteria; kingdom Pseudomonadati; phylum Pseudomonadota; class Betaproteobacteria; order Burkholderiales; family Oxalobacteraceae; genus Noviherbaspirillum; species Noviherbaspirillum sp. ST9. Next base: position 474,197 of record NZ_JBLWFR010000003.1, read on the forward strand.
GATGCGCTGATGGGTGCGACCAACCTCGGCTTCATGATCCTGCCGAACTACCGTGCATGGGTCGTTGTCGCCTCCATCATCGTCTGCCTTGCCACCTGGTTCGTGATCGAAAAGACCAAGCTGGGCGCTTACCTGCGCGCCGGCACGGAAAATCCGAAGCTGGTGGAAGCCTTCGGCATCAATGTCCCGCTGATGGTGACGATGACCTACGGCTTCGGCGTGGCGCTCGCGGCGTTTGCCGGCGTGCTCGCCGCACCGGTGATCCAGGTGTCGCCGCTGATGGGTTCCAACCTGATCATCGTCGTGTTCGCGGTGGTGGTGATCGGCGGCATGGGCTCGATCATGGGTTCGATCATCACCGGCCTGGGCCTGGGCGTGATCGAGGGCCTGACCCGCGTGTTCTATCCGGAGCTGTCGGCCACCGTGGTGTTCATCATCATGGCCATCGTGCTGATGCTGCGTCCGGCCGGCCTGTTCGGCAAAGAGAAATAAAAGGAGCAATAGGATGAATAAGAAAGTCGGATACGCCATTGCACTTGCAGCGGCACTGGTGGCACCGTTTGTGGTTTATCCGGTGTTCCTGATGAAGGTGTTGTGCTTTGCCTTGTTTGCGTGCGCATTCAACCTGCTGATCGGTTTCACCGGACTGCTGTCCTTCGGCCATGCCGCGTTCTTTGGCGGGGCAGGGTACATCGCGGGCCATACGATCAAGGTGATGGGCTGGCCGTTTGAACTGGGCCTGATCGCAGGTGTTGCCGTCGCCGCCGTCATCGGCCTGGTGATGGGCGGCCTGGCGATTCGCCGCCAGGGCATCTACTTCACCATGATCACGCTGGCGCTGGCGCAGATGCTGTTCTTCGTCTTCCTGCAAGCGCCGTTCACCGGCGGCGAGGACGGCCTGCAAGGTGTGCCGCGCGGCAAGCTGCTCGGCATGATCGACCTGGCCAGCGACATGACGCTGTACTACGTCGTGCTGGGCATCTGCATTGGCGGTTTTGCCCTGATCGTGCGCACCGTGCATTCGCCCTTCGGCCAGGTGCTGAAGGCGGTGAAGGAAAACGAGCCGCGCGCCATCTCCCTCGGCTACGACACCGACAAGTACAAGCTGCTGGCCTTCGTGCTGTCCGGCGCGCTCGCCGGCCTTGCCGGTGCCACCAAGACTGTCGTGCTCGGCTTTGAAACGCTGACCGACGTGCACTGGAGCATGTCCGGCCTGGTCGTGCTGATGACGCTTGTGGGCGGCCTCGGCACGCTGGCTGGTCCTATCGTCGGTGCCATCGTGATCATCGCGCTGGAAAACAAGCTCGGTGAACTCGGCGAGCTGATCGCCTCGATCTCGGGCATCGAATGGTTCCGCACCCTTGGCGAATCGGTAACCATCGTGACCGGTTTCATCTTCATCGTCTGCGTGCTGGCTTTCCGTCGCGGCATCGTCGGAGAGTTGGTGGAATTCGCCAAAAAAAAGCGTAAGCCGGCGCCTGTCGCAAGCCCGGCTCCCGTGATGAAAACCGTGGAGGGATAACACCATGAAACCACTTGCCTGGTTGAGGTTGGCAGCAGGATGTTTGGGAGCATCTTTCGCCATCGGCACCATGGCGGCTGATGACATCGTCATCGGGCAAGTGGCCCCCCTGTCCGGCGTCCTCGCGGATACCGGAAAGGACATGGTGCTGGGCGTCAAGGTGTACTTCGACTCGGTCAACGACAAGGGCGGGGTGCATGGCAAGAAGATCGCCCATGTCGTCAAGGACGACGGCTACAAGGTGGATGAGACCGTCCGTCTCACCCAGGAAGTGATCGAGAAAGACGGCGCGGTGGCGCTGATCGGTTTTGCCGGCACGGGCAACGTCGGCGAGCTGCTCAAGCAGAAGGTGCTGGAAAAGGCAGGCATCGCGCTGGTGGCACCGTACACTGGCGGCGAAATCCTGCGGTCGCCGTTCAACCCGTACATCTTCCACATCCGCGCGGGGTATGCGGACGAAGCGGAAGGCATCGTCAACCAGTTGGTGGCGCTTAACATGAAGCGCATCGGCGTGATGTACCAGGACGATCCCTTCGGCAAGGCAGGGCTCGCCGGGGTGGAGGCGGCGTTGAAGAAGCGCGGGCTCGAGCTCGTCGGCACGGGTGCCTACGAGAAGAACACCGATAACGTCGCTGATGCGGTGCAGGCGATCGCCAAGGCAAATCCGCAGGCAGTGGTCATGATCTCGGTGAACAAGAGCACGGCCGCATTTAGCAAGCAGATCCGCTCGGTGTCGACAGTCGCGCAGCTAGTGAATATTTCCGTCGTAAATCCGAAGGAAATCGTGCGCATGATCGGCCCCGAGAATGCGCGTGGCATTGGCATTGCGCAGGTCATGCCGTATCCGTATTCGCCAATGACGTCGATCGTGAAGGAGTACCAGCAGGCGATGAAGAAGTATGCACCGGGCATGGAGATGTCGTACACCAGCTTCGAAGAATTCGTGGGCGCGAAGGTGCTGGTGGAAGGTTTGCGCAGGGCAGGGCCCAACCCGAGCAGGGAAAAGGTGGTGAAGGCGCTGGAGTCGCTTAACGCCTATGACGTCGGCGGCTTCACCCTGCATTTCTCGCCGACCAGCCGCGTCGGCTCGCGTTTCGTCGAGATTACCGTGATCGGCAAGGATGGGCGCCTGTTGCGTTGAAAGGAATTGCCGGCGGAGCGAATGAAAAGAAAAACGCTCCGCCCTACGTCGCAAGACGGGCAAACCGTTGTTGTTCCCCAGCAGTTTAGGGTTACGTTCGCGTAACCCTTTTTTTTGCGTGTCACATTCCGGACGGGTAAGTCTCCGGGACTTCCCCATCATGATGGTCGACGGCGCGTTCGAGCGGTCGCACTGCCCGGGTTTCGTCGATATGAATGACCGCATCAAACTGCCGCGACAGGCTTGCATGGAAGTAGTGGCTGACTCGCTCGGATTCGGGAAGGTAGACCACGCCGATGGCACGCTCAAGTCGCTGTTCGACGAAGAGGTCATGGAGTCGCGGATTGTCGCGCAAGGGAACGATAAAACGCGCCAGTTCGGCATCATGGAATATGCGTTCGTAGCTGTCGGGGTGGGACGGGCGAACTGTCTTTGTTTCTGCCGGCGCGTCCCAGTCAGATGCCGCAGTTACCGTGCCCGTATGCGTGGTGAAACCGAGCAGGAACGATTCCTTTTCTCCGTAGTGCTCGCGTACCAGTTGACCCAGGTTGAGCTGGCCGTGTTCGCCCATTTCGGTGGCGCGCGCATCGCCGAGATGGGAGTTGTGCGCCCACACCACGAGCTTCGGACGCCGCCCCTTCTTCTCGATGATATGCCCGCGCAAGGCCTCCAGCGTTTCCGCCATGTGCCGGTCGCGCAGGTTCCAGGACTCGTTTCTGCCTTGGAACATGGCGCGGTAATACGCCTCTGCATTTTGTGCCACGCGCGCATTCTGCTGTGCAAAGAAGAGCTCGTCCTCACTGCCATGGTCGCTGGCTTCAATGAGTCGCTGGGCATCGGTCGTCATTTCCACCAGCTGGCGGATCACTTCATCCTCGCAATCCTTGCGCATGCCAAAGCTCGCCGCATAACCGTAGCGCTGCGGGTCGTCAGCAAGATGGTCGAAGCAGGCGTACCGCGAGCGCGCCCGTCGGGCGGCTTCCGCATCGACCTGTGAAAGGTAGCGGACCACTGCGTCCATGGAGCCGCGCAGGCTGTAGAGGTCCAAGCCGAAGAAGCCGACCTTGTCCTGTTCATCGGCGCACTGCATGTTGTGCATGCGTAGCCAGCTCAACAACTCGACGATATCGGTGTTGCGCCACATCCATTGCGGGAAGCGTTCGAATCCGCCAAGCGCGCTGTCCGCGGTCGTCTCGGTCGCCGTCGGACTTGCCTGGATGAAGCGGCTGGCGCGCAACGCGTCCGGCCAGTCGGCTTCAACGGCAATCGCGTCAAAGCCTTTCTCCGATATCAAGCGCTTGATGATTTCCGCGCGAATCCGATAGAACTCGTGGGTGCCGTGGGTGGCCTCTCCCAGCAGGACGATGGATGCGTCGCCGATGTGGCGGACGATTCGGTCAATGCTGCCGTCCGCGTCGAGGACCTGCGCATCCTGCCTGAGTGCCGAGATGATAGGACGTGTCGACATGGCTGCTCCTCTGCCTATTCCATTTCGGCCACGCTGGGTGCTGATAGTTCCGGTGGGGACGGAACTTGGTTGGCAGATCGACACTCAAGCATAGACAAAACAATTGACCATAAAGGAGAGCAAGATGCAGAGAATTTCCGATGTCATGACGCGTGACGTGATGAGCGTGTCGCCACAGGAAACCATTCGCCGCGCGGCGCAGATGATGGATGAACTGAACGTGGGGGCCTTGCCGGTGTGCGACGGCCAGAAACTGGTGGGCATGGTGACGGATCGGGACATTACCGTGCGTGGCGTCGCCGCAGGGCAGTCACCGGATACGGCCCACGTCGAGGACGTCATGAGCGGTTCGGTCCACTGGTGCTTTGATGACCAGACGGTCGATGAAGTGATGCAGCAGATGGGCGACACTCAGATCAGGCGCGTGCCGGTCGTGGATCACGATACGAAGGAGCTGATCGGCATCGTGTCGCTCGGGGACCTGGCGACGAAACATTCGGCGCAGGTGGACCGGACGCTGGAAGAAATCTCGTCGCCATCGCAGCCGGACAGGCCGCATTGAACTCCTGAGCAGTCTCTGCAAAATTGGTGGGCAACCTCTTTCCCAGACTCCTGGCTCGCCGTCGCAGTTGCTCACTTCTGCGTGTCGGTGCCGAACCCGGCATCGACCTACGAACGTTTGCATGCCCATTTGAACGACATGGAAGCGGGCGTTGTTTCATTATTAATATTAAGTATTTGTCAATGTCGGAAATCCTATATTGAAGGCTGAAGTGGTAGAACTTAGTCTGTGTTGTCTTTCTGCTAATCGCTCGACTGTTGCGAAGAACGATTTCCCGAATTCATCACAGGGTCTGTCCTCCCACACAAATGAATACAAAACTGCTTATCAATGGTGTTGCAGAAACCGGGGAGGGGCGTCACGTCGAGGTTGTCAACCCTGCAACCGGCGAAGTCATCACAAGCGTAGCGTCAGCATCCGGGTTGCAGCTGGAAAAGGCAGTTGCAGCGGCGGACCGCGCGTTTCGAGAATGGCGGGGGAGCACGGTACAAGAACGAGCAAAAGTATTGCTCACCCTGGCTGACGTCGTCGATTTGCGCCGGGAGGAATTGGCGCGGATCGAATCGCTCAACACGGGAAAGCCATTGCACCTGGTAATGCAGGACGAAATGCCTGCGATATCCGACTGCTTTCGCTATTTTGCGGGAGCAAGTCGGTGCATGACTGGACTGGCGACAGGCGAATACATTCCTGGCACAACGAGCATGATCCGCCGGGATCCCATCGGCGTCATCGCACAGATCTCCCCCTGGAATTACCCGTTGATGATGGCCGTCTGGAAGATCGCGCCTGCCATCGCGGCCGGGAATACGGTTGTCTTCAAGCCTTCCGAATATACGCCGCTAAGTGTGCTCGCACTTGTCGACGCTTTTGCGGAGCTCCTGCCGCCTGGTGTATTGAACATCGTTGCAGGCACCGGGGGCGGCGTCGGAAGCCAGCTCGTGCAACATCCTCGCATTAAAAAAGTCTCTCTTACGGGATCAATCGCCAGCGGCCAAAGCGTCTTGCGTGCTGCCAGCGCCAACATCATCCAAACACATCTCGAACTCGGCGGTAAAGCGCCTGTAATCGTATTCGATGATGCCGATATTGGTGCGGCTGTTGCCGCTGTCCGGGCATATGGGTTCTACAACGCAGGGCAGGATTGCACCGCCGCATGCCGCATCTACGCGCATGAGAACGTCTACGATGCCTTCCTCCAGTCGTTGATCGATGCCGTCGGCACGCTGCGTATCGGTTCCCCTCTCGACAGCAGTACCGAGCTCGGACCAGTCATTTCGAAATTGCACAGAGAACGTATTCACGGCTATGTCCAGCGAGCGCGGAGCACCAGCCATCTCAAGGTGGCTGTCGGTGGCGCCTTCGCGGAAGGCCCGGGATTTTTCTATGCCCCGACCGTCATTGCGCACGCACGGGAAAGCGACGAGGTTATCCAGGAAGAAGTCTTCGGTCCGGTGGTATCCGTTTCACGCTTCGGTACTGCTGAACAAGTGCTCGACTGGGTGAATGCCTCGAATTACGGACTTGCCTCTTCAGTCTGGACGCGGGACACCGGCCGCGCCATGCAATTCGCCGCGCAACTGCAGTACGGCGTCACCTGGATTAACGGCTACTTCCTCTACGCGAATGAGATGCCGCACGGGGGAGTCAGGATGTCCGGTTATGGCAAGGACTTGTCCGTGTATGCGCTGGAGGATTACACCGTAGTACGCCACGTCGCCATCAAACACTAGTGCGAAGTTCAACCGGATTTCGGAGCGAGACGGCCGTCGGCCGATCCGACTCTCCCAACAATTTCTATATCCATGACTAATTCGGAATCGGATCAATCCGTCAAGATTGTCAACTTCTCCCCGCGGGATGACGTATCAATCCGCTTGTTTGTCTTCTCTCATGCGGGAGGCAGCGCGACCGCGTACCGGGATTGGGCACCGCAGCTCCCCGCAACGGTGGAAGTCATGGCCATATCGCTTCCCGGACGAGGTTCAACATTGCATCTGCCCGCGATTGCCGAATGGAAGAAACTGGTAACGCAAGCAGCGAATGCGATCGAACCGTATCTCGACGGTACGCCATTCAGCTTGTTCGGCCATAGTTTCGGCGCCTTGTTTGCCTATGAAGTCGTCAGGGAGCTGCTCCGGCGGAAGTTGCCTCCGCCTGCCTGTCTATTTGTATCGGCGCATGGCGCTCCCCAGTTGCAATCCGCAAGGCAGGCGCGAATTCCAGCCACGCATCAACTATCTGACGCTGCATTTCTCGACGCCGCGAAACGCTGGGGTTTCCTGGAGGAGGCGCTCCTTGCTGATCCGGATCTCGTCAAGGTCATGCTTCCCGCATTGCGCGCCGACTTGACTCTCGACGAAACGTATCACTTCGACCCTGTGGCAGCGGAAATCCCGCTGCCGCTGGTGGTCTACGGAGGCTCCTCGGATGACAGCGTTGCGCATGAAGAGCTGAGCGCATGGCATGAATTGGCGACAGATGCGCAGACGCGAAGCAAGTGTCGCACCCGCATGTTCGACGGCGGACATTTTTATTCAATCACGCATCAGGCCGAGGTGTTGCGCGACATCCAGGAGACCCTGGAGCAATTGCTCGATGAATTTCCCTTGTCCGTCATCCGCACCCAACAAGGGAAACATTCGCATGCAGAAGCATCCGGATCCGCTGGCGCATTGGTGCATGAAATGTTCGATGCGCAGGTGAAAAAGAATCCCGACAGCGTCGCAATCGTCGATGGCGATACGGTGCTCACCTACCGCGAGGTCGGCGAGCGGGCCGATTTGCTGGCGCGCGCTCTACAGCAGTCAGGACTTCGGGCTGGCGACATCACGGGCATTCTCCTGCCACATTGCGCGAGCTATGCGATTGCAATGCTGGCGATTCTCAAGGCAGGCGGAGCAGTCGCCTTGTTGGAGACAAACTGGTCGCCGGCGTTCCTGGAAGAGTTTGTCGAAGCCTCGTCAATCGCGATCATCGTTACTGATCCAATCCTGGCCGCCGTATTTGAACAAAGCCTGGAAAGCGAGGGCGTCCAACACTTCATCTTCTCTTCCAATGGACTCGATGAGCTCGAGCAAACTGCCGGCTCTCTGCCTCCGCTCGTCGCCGCGGACCGCTTGCCAAGTGATGTGGCAATGGTTTCCATGACCAGTGGTTCTACAGGAAAACCCAAGGCTGTTCTTACGACCCATCGCGGATGCGCGTTCTGCTTCGAAGCGCGCTTCTCCCTATATCCGTATCTCGACAATGAGCGGGAAGCTGTCAATGTTTTTTTTGCGTGGGAATGTTTGCGACCGCTTCTGCAGGGCATTCCTCTGTACGTGATTCCCGACGATGTGATCTTCGATCCGCCGCGATTGATTCGCTATCTGGACGAACATCGGATTACTCGACTGATCACCACGCCCTCCCTGCTTGAGCAGACGGTTCAGCATCCATCGACAGGGCGAACCCTGGGCGAGCGCCTGAGTAGCCTCAAGTACTGGTTTCTTACGGGTGAGGTCGTGCATCGCCACCTGGTGGAGAAAGCGGCAGAGGCGTTACCCGGTTCCGTTGAACTGGTCAATATGTACAGCACGTGGGAATGCCTCGACGTCTCCTATGCCAATCTGTTGAGTGGTCCGCCTGCCGGTCGCCGCCCCGCTCTTGCCTATCCCGGCTCCCTGCTCGGTCTGGCCGGCAAAGTCATCCCGGGCGTCGATTTGTATGTTCTGGACGATGCGCTGCATCCGGTGCCGCAGGGGGTGGCGGGCTATGTCTACGTTGCCGGGCCCGGCGTTGCGGCGGGCTATCTCAACGATGACGACAAGACCAGAGAACGTTTCATCTCCATTCCAGCCCGCCTCGCATCGACGCGTAGCGGCGAAACCGCTCCCGTCATGTACTTTACGGGAGATCGTGGACGAATCCATCGTGATGGACAGGTTGAACTATTGGGGCGCGCCGATGCCACCGTAAAGCTGCGCGGCTTCAAAGTCTCCTTGCATCAGGTAGAACACGGCATCGCGCAACTCGAGAGCGTCAAGACATGTGCAGTCCTTCCCGTGAAGGATGACGCGAGCAGACAATCGATTGGTTTGGTTGCGTACGTCGTCGGGACCAACGGCAAACCAAGCGATGATGCGCTCTCAGCGATGCGCAACGAGGTCAAGGCGCTTCTTCCGCACTATGCGGTACCGGCGTACTGGGTCGGCTTGGATGAATTACCGTTACGCAAAGGCGAGTCCAGGAAACTCGATATTCATGCATTGCCGAAGCCTGGAATCGTCAGGGCCGCTCCCGTTGGAACGCGCGGAGATCACTTCGACGCAATCGGAAAAATCGACCGTACGGTGATCAACACGTGGAAGCAGATCCTGAATTCCGAAGATGCGTCATTACAAGATAACTTCTTTGACGTGGGCGGCAACTCATTGCTTGCTGCCGCACTTGCAGGGGAACTGTCAACGCGCTACGGCCTGAAAGTCAACGTCATCGATCTCTACCAGCACAGCACCTTGGCTGGATTGATCGAGTTTTGCGGCGGGGGAAAGCGGGAGAAGGGGATTTCCCTGCCCGAGTCGCCGAGCCTGGACAGACAGCGTGATACAGCGCCGTCCGGACAGCTTGCCATCGTAGGGATGGCGTGCCGCCTACCCGGTGCAAAGAATATCGACGAATTCTGGCAGAACCTCACGTCAGGACGAGACAGTCTGCGCACGTTCAGCAGGGACGAGCTCGCATCGAGAGGCGTCCCCGACGAGGTACTCGATCACCCGCAGTGGGTCCCGGTAGGGCAGGTGGTCGACGACGCCGACAAGTTCGATGCCTATTTCTGGGGAATCGGTGCGCACGAAGCCACATTGATGGATCCCCAGCAACGTGTCTTCCTGGAGACGGCCTGGACTGCGATGGAACATGCCGGTTACGCCCCGCGCAGCAATCAATACAGGCAGCGTATTGGCGTATTTGCGGCGTGTGGAATTGACGGATACCTGGTTCACCATCTAAACGGCGGCGGCCTCAAGACGCCGCTCGATCCCGGGCGGCTGATGCTCACCGAAATCGGCAATGAGAAAGACTACATTGCAACGCGCGTGGCGTATCAGCTCGATCTTGGCGGCCCCGCCATGACGGTAACGAGTGCGTGCAGCAGCGCACTGGTTGCAGTCGCCCAGGCTGCCCAGTCGATACTGACCGGCCAGTGCGATATGGCGATTGCCGGCGGCGCCAGTCTTACATTTCCGAACTTCGGCTATTGCTATACAGACGGTCTGGTCGGCAGCAAGGACGGCAGAGTCCGCCCGCTCGACGACGGCGCAAGCGGCACTCTCTTCGGCGACGGGATCGGTGCTGTGGTCCTGAAACGACGAGAGGATGCGGAAGCCGACGGCGATACCATATGGGCGCTATTGACGGGTGTTGGCGTGACCAACGACGGCAGGCAAAAGGCCGGCTATACCGCGCCGAATGCGGTCGCCCAACGGAACTGCATTACGACAGCGATGAACATGGCCGGCGTACGCGCAGAACAAATGTCCTACGTAGAGTGCCACGCGACGGCCACGCACGTCGGCGATGCGATCGAGTTGCAGGGATTGACTGAGGCGTATTCGCTCGCCCAAGGTGAGAGTGCGAATTATGCGCAGTCCATTGCGATTGGAAGTGTCAAGGGCAATATCGGTCATGCGAACTGCGCCGCCGGCATCACCGGCCTGATCAAGACCGCTCTGATGCTGAAGCATCGGACGCTTGTTCCCACAGTGCACTTTGAAACACTCAACCCCAAGCTTCATCCTTACGTAGGGGGGAGCACGCCTTTCTTTGTGCATCAGGGTACTGGAACGTGGAATGTCGCGAATCCTGACCTCCAATTCCCTCGTCGTGCCGGCGTCTCAAGCTTTGGCATCGGGGGAACAAATGCGCACGCCGTACTGGAAGAATGGACTGTCACGCGTCCTGCAGAACCAGCCGGCGGTAATAGCGAGACAACCGAAAGCTTCCAGCGGCAATGGCATTTGCTGACGCTCTCGGCAAAGACGAGAAGCGCCTTGCTGGAAAACGTCCGGCAGTTGCGGGGATACCTGACCCAACAGAAAGAAGAAATCGACGCGGGGAATGCGGCCTATACGCTGCATGTAGGCAGAGAGGTATTTCCTTACCGGGCAACGGCTTTGGCCAGGGACGGGATGCATGCGGCAGAACAGTTGCAAGACTTGATCGGCCGTCTCTCCCAAACAGAACAACTCTTGCCGAAAACGACATCAACGAATGCCAGCGTTGTCTTTTGTTTCAGCGGGCAGGGAAGTCAGTATCCGGCGATGGCCAGAGGGCTATATCTCAGTCCCGATCTGCCAGTCTTTCGTCAGCAGTTCGACAAAGTTTGTGACTTGTTCTTGCCGCTACTGGGCTTCAATCCACGCGAAGCGGTGTTTTCAAACGAGCTCGAACTGTTCAATCGGCCGACGGTCATCCAGCCGGGCCTGTTCGCATTGGAGTATGCGCTTGCCCAAGCGCTCATGGGATTCGGCATCCAGCCGACTGCGGTTGCAGGTCATTCAATCGGTGAATATGTTGCTGCAGTCATCGCTGGAGTGCTGACACTTTCGGACGCAATCAAGCTGGTCGCGGTGCGGTCTGCGGCGACCGAGGAAATTGTGGAGAACACCAATGAAGGCCCGGGAGCGATGCTCAGCGCGAATCTGTCCGAAGAGGTGGCGCGCGCGCTGATAACCGATCGGGCGGATGTCTGGATCGGTGTATGCAATGCGCCAGACACGACGGTATTCTCCGGTTCGCTAGCGGCCATTGAATCGCTCCACCACGCGTTGAGGGAGCAATCCATCCGATGCGCTCGGTTGCATGTCACGCATGCGTTTCACAGCGGCCTGATGCGCCCGGTTGCCGACGCCATTAACGCGTGTATGCGTTCGATCACGATGAACATGCCCGTCATTCCGATGACATCCAATGTATCCGGCGGCTGGTTCGATGAGGACATGTTGCGGCCCACGTATTGGGGCGAGCACATGGCAGGAACGGTCAAATGGGTCGATAACGCCGCATCGCTGCTGCAATGGAAGCCTGATGCCATCCTGGAGATCGGGCCAGGGAATACGCTCTGCAACCTGGTGGAAAAAAGTCGGCGCGCGTTACGGGAAAACAATGCGGCAGCTTCTGATCTGGAGTACCGGCCGCAATTGATCTCATTCATTCGCGGCGCTTCGGTGGACGATGCGGATGATGGACAGGTCTTTACAGATGCGCTCGGCCGATGCTGGGCTGCGGGCATCTCCATCGATTGGAATGCGTATCACAAGCACGAGGTAACGCGGACAGGCGCGCCGCTGCAAAGAATTCCTCTGCCTGCCTATTGCTTCGACAAGACCAGTTTCTGGCTGAATCCCGAAAATTCCATCTACGTGGATATCAAGCAGGAGCCGCCCTACAGGGAAATGCCAAATCAGCGACACGTAGGCGCATGGCGATCTGACCAGGCTGCATCAATGCGGCTAGTCCGTTATGGCGTCGAAAATAAAGCCGATGCGAGCGTCGTGTTGTACTGCTTCCCATTTGCAGGCGGCTCGTCCCGCAACTTCGAGAAATGGGCCCGGCTCGCGCCATCGTGGCTGGACGTCGTGGCCGTCGAACTGCCTGGGCGCAATGGGCGTGGCGGCGAGCGCGTGAATGCGAGCGATAAGGAAGATGCACTCGAACTTGCCGAGATCGGCAAGGCGATTATCCTCGATGCTCAGGGTAAAGCGCTCTCCCTATGTGGCATGAGTTACGGCGCATTGCTTGCAACGGAACTCGCATTCGGACCACTGCGCGACGCGTTACTGCGGGGACAAATAATGAACCTGCACGTCGTCGGTCGCGACGCCGTCAACATCGATGGCCTGGCCGACGACGATCATCCAGCAGAGATGAATATCGAAGAATTCATAGTCGCTCCGCCGGAAGTGCGAAAAAGCCGCGAGTGGGAAGAGTATTTCCTGCCGCTATTGAAAGGCGATTTGAATGGCGATGCGCGAGCTGCTTCAAGAATAAAAAAGCATTGGCGGGATGATGCGGCAGAAAACAGTAAGATCCGGATCAATGGAATCCATGTTCATTACGGAGATGTCGACAGGTCATTTGACCCGTTGTCGATCCAGGCATGGTATCGCCTTGTGGGAGCGGATACCGGATCAGCGCATCGGTACACTGGCGGGCATGATTTCATGCTCAATTGCGGCGGTGAAATCTTCCTACACATTGTCGAATCGCTGATCCCGCTGGCATATCCGCCGGCGCCCCCATCGACATGCCAAAGCCAAGCAGGCACCCGTACGGAGCGCGCATCGATCTTTACGAATGCTTGGACGCGCCTTCCCAGCCAGGGCGCCGGCACGAACGTCAATGAAGTTTCAAGCGTGCTTCGGTTGTCCGACGCCAGAGTTCCGCTTGATGCCGACGATTTCGAAGCAATGTCGACATCCGATGGATTGTGGATTGTCGTCGAACGCCGAGAGGTGTTCGAGTCTGCGTTCGAAACGGCCCAGTGCGCGGCATTCATTGATCTGGCCCGGCAATGCAGCGAGGCCAATGCCACAGGAAGAATCGTGCTGGTGATGCCTGCGTCGGCACAGGGAGCATTGATCGCCGGTGCGTCCAAGGCCATCTCTCATGAATATCCGGATCTGCGGTTTGCGCGACTGTTCCTGGAGACGGAGATCCACCAGGCCGTGTCCGGTCTTATGGATGAAGGACGCCAAATCGAGATCGTGCGTTCTTGCCTGACCACATCCGAGCACGCTGCCGAGAATGACATGTGGTGTCGTCGCGAACGAGACGGCATCGCGGTGTATGGGCAGCGCCTTCTTCCCCTGCAGTATGCCGATCCCGGAGCACAACTCCCAGGCTGGACGCGAGGGGAGGGCGCTTTTCTCATCTCCGGCGGAACTGGCGGGATAGGCGGGGCGTTGATCGACTGGCTGGTCGACGTCAAACAAGTGTCTCCTCAACGAATCGTTCTTCTCAGCCGAAATCCACAGGTTCACCCGCGAGGCGTGACCGTCATTCCGGTTGATATTTGCGACCCGGACGCCTTGCGGCGTAATTCACAGTTGCAGTTGATCCGTACTGTCGCCGGTGTCTTTCATCTTGCCGGTTCGCTCGACGACGGGGTGGCGCTCAATATGAGTGCGGAGCGTCTGGAGAAGGTGGTTGCGCCCAAGGCGAGTATCTTCAACTTGATGCAACTGGCCGTCGAGCGAAAGTGGCCGCTGCAATGGATAACGGCGTTCTCGTCCACGAGTTCGTTATTCGGCTACCCCGGGCAAAGCAATTATTGTGCGGCTAACGCGATTCTGGATCATTTGGCGATATGGCAAGACGCAACGTTGCCCGTCCTGACAGTCAACTGGGGGCCGTGGGCGGAAGCCGGCATGTCGAAACAAGGCACCAAAGCGTTTTCGAAGTCGCTCGCCGAAGGAGACATCCCGATGAAGACGCAAGATGCGCTCGATGGCCTTGATCGCGTTTTGAACGCGTTTCACAACGATCTTCCTCATCCCGGGCATCACTTCACCATTTGCAATACGCGGTGGGAGCAGTCCCTTTGGCGTCAACATCCGATGCTGTCGCGGATTCCAGCGGATGTTGAGAGACGACACGATTCTCGCCGAATCGAAGCCGATGTATCGATGGATGAAACGACGGCGGCATCGACACGTTCCAGAGGCAGCATGGGTTCAAATGAAACGCATGATGGAGCCACAAGTGATGTCAGGACGTTTCTCTCGGGGTTCGTCAGCGCTTGGTCTCCGCATGACGACTTGACGTCGTTGGGTTTGGATTCATTGGACCTTGTGCAGATCCGCAACGGATTCAATCGGACTTTCAACGCCGATGTGCCGCTTTCAACGTTCTTTGCGCCGAACATGACGCTTGAGAATTTGGAAAGAACGCTGGCGACTTCTGTACCTGGCAGCAAAAACAATAAACAAGGAAAATGACGATGACGCAGTCTTATTGGTGGCAGCGGGAAGACCTCTGTTATCGCAAGGGAAAATTGACCTACTGTGACAAGGACGTCGAGACATTGGCAGACGCCCTCGAGACGCCCCTGTATCTCTATAGTGCCGCGCGAATCAAAAGGAATTTGACTTCACTTCACGACGCACTGAACTACAACGATGTCCGCCACACCATCTACTACGCGATGAAGGCGAATCGTTTCGCACCGCTTCTGACGTATCTCAAGGTAACCGGATTATGCGGCATCGATGCCTGTTCGCCTGCTGAAGTAAAGCTTGCCCTATCGTGCGGATTCAGCCAGCGAGAGATCTCTTATACAGCAACGTCCATGTCGGATCAGGATGCCGATCTGTTGGCGCAGTGGCCCGATGTGCTTGTTAATTGTGACAGCATCAGCGCCATCCGAAAGATTGGAAAGCGTTGTTCCGGAAGATCGATCGGCTTGCGCATCAATCCTGCGCGCGGGGTTGGATATCACAACCTGAGCGTACTGCAATACAGCGGGAAGAAAGCCACGAAATTTGGCATATATCGTGAACACTTCGAAGAGGCACTGCATGTCGCACGAGAGTGCGAGCTTGCAGTCAATCGCATCCACTTCCATACCGGATGCGGCTATCTGAACGATCAGTTATACCAGCTTGAAGAGATTTTTGAGGCTGCCACGTGGTTCACGGCACGCATTCCCGAGCTGCACCAGGTCAATTTGGGCGGAGGGCTTGGCGTGCCGCATACCGAGACCGACGCACAACTTGATCTGCGAACGTGGGGAAGATTGGTTCAGAAGTACTTCGGCAGCCACCATGTCGCGATCGAACCTGGTGACTACATCGTAAAAGACAGCGGCTTGCTGTTGCTCGAAATCGCCAGCGTCGAACGCAAGCAGGATACTTTGTTCGTCGGCGTCAATGGAGGCTTCAATCTCGCTATCGAACCTGCTTTCTATCAACGTCCCAAGGAAGCGGTGCTATGCAAACAGCCCGGGAGCACAGAGAAGATCGAAACCACCATTGCCGGAAATATCAATGAGGCCCTTGATATATGGGCAGAACGTATTCCATTTCCCCGATGCGAAGAAGGCCAGAGAATCGCCTTTCTCAACGCTGGAGGTTATGCCTCTTCAATGAGTTCGAATCATTGTTTGAGAGGGCAATTTTCCGAATATCTGTTGATTGACAGAGAGTAGCAGTTCCTTTCCCACCCTGTTGCGACGAGCGCGCGCTGTCCATTTGCGGACGGCGATGGGACGTCTCGCGCTCTGAATTGTGCAAACCTGACCTTTAGGAAAAAATGAAGACGAACGTTTTCTATGACAACGACGCAAATGTGGCTCACCTGGCCAACGAGACAGTTGCGGTATTAGGCTACGGAATCCAGGGAACCGCATTTGCGGCCAACCTGCGTGACAGTGGCGTCAACGTAGTGGTGGGGAATATTCAGGACGAAAATTTCAGACGTGCCTGCGAGGATGGCTTTGAGGTCTTCTCCATTGCCGAAGCCGTCAAGCGGTCACGCATCGTACTGTTCCTGATTCCCGATCAGGCGCAAAAGGCGGTCTACGAGAACGATATTGCGCCCAACCTCCATGCCGGGCACATGGTGGTATTTGCGCACGGCTATGCCATTCGCTATCGGAAGATTGTTCCGCAAGAGAATATCGACGTTGCCCTGCTTGCCCCGCGCATGTACGGAAAAACCATCCGTACCTATTTCACCGAAGGCGGGGGCGCACCTGCATTTTTCGACGTGGTGCAGGATCGTTCCGGCCGCGCCAGAGATAGGATTCTGGCAGTCGCCAAAGCGGTCGGCTTTACGCGTTCCGGATTGATGCATATCTCGGTAGCGGAGGAAACCGAACTGGATCTATTCCAGGAACAGTTTCTGTTTCCAGCCCTGATTGACTTCTTCGAGACGACATTCCAATTCCTCTGCGAACACGGCTTCGACCCGGTGGCATCGCTGATGGAACTGTACGCATCCGGCGAGACGGGGGAAACCATTCTGGATGCCGCGAGACTTGGTTTGCTTGAAGTGATTGAGCAGCAAGGTTCGCCTACATGCCAGTTCGGGATCCAGCAGAACCGCGGCAAGATCTTGTCGCGCGACGCTATCCGGCAATCGGCAGCGAAGGTGCTGAGCGAGATACAAGGCGATGACTTCGCGCAGCGACTGGATGCGGAAGCGCAATCGGGGTACGGACAATTGCGCGCATACAGACAGCAGACATCTGATTCCCCGCTCACCCGCGCCCATAACAAACTGCGCGAGCAACTGCGCTTCCATCGCGTTTGAGATCCGGGAGGCTGAATGCTGTTCGAAAAATGCATGCTGGATGAAAGTGGCTACGTGCCGATTAACGTACGCAACCGCAAGTTTCTGGCGGGGTCCCGCAGCACCTGCTTTCCCGTGTCCATTCCTTCGGCGGAAGGAATGGTGAACGCAATGCGCCTCGTTGCCCCTGAACGGGAAGAGACGGAAATCGCGCACGCCTGCCGGGAAATGATCGATTCTCATTTGCCGGCGCGCGGGGCGATTTTGTTGCGTGGCCTGCCATTGGAAACCACGCGCGATTTCAATCATTTCCTCGAGCTGCTGGATTACCCACCGTTCGGTTACGAGGGCGGGATTGCAGTGCGCAATCGCACCGACAAGCTGGTTTACGAGGCAAGCCAGGAGCATGCGGATATTACGATGACGCCGCATAACGAGATGGCCTATCTCAAGCGCTTTCCACGGAAGATATTCTTTTTTTGCGAAGCCGCGGCGCCCGATGGCGGGGAAGTGCCGATCAATGATGTCAGGCTGACGGCGCAAATGTTGAAGCCGGAATTATTAAGCGAATTCAGAGCGAAGGGCATTCGTTATACCCGGCGCCTGCACGAAGGTAACTCAAGTGCAGAAATCGGATGGCGGCAGACCTTCCAGGTAGAGGACAGGGGAACTCTCGAAGCGATCCTTTTACGTGCGGGTTACGAATTCGCCTGGGGACGGAACGGCGACCTGCGCTACAGCTATTGCAACCCTGCCTTTGTCAGGCATCCCGATACAGGTGAAGAGCTTTGGTTCAATCAAGTGACCGAATTGCACGGCTCCTATTGGCAGGAACATCCACTGTTCGAACAGTTGAATCTTGAATTGGCCGACTGTCCGGCCAACACCACATATGGCGATGGCACACCGATTCCCACAGAGGTCATCGAGCATATCCGAGGTGCGATATGGCAGACCTCGAGAGGCGTAAGGATGCAGGTAGGGGATGTGCTGGTGTTGGACAACGTCACCGTCCAGCATGGCCGCATGTCTTACCACGGGTTCCGTCGGCATGCCGTCAGTTTGACCGATTAGCGGTTTGACTGAGGCGTCTTCCCAACACTACCAAGAAGAACAGGATACTGACATGAAAATGCATGAGCGTCGATCATCTGATGACATCGCTGATTCCGCCGCTGCGGGACCGATTGCAAGCGATTCGGCGGGGCAGAGTTTTCCAAACCCCATTCCAAGCTTTGCATTCAATCCGCTCGACAGCTGGACACTGGCCTTCCAACGCGGTTTGCTCAACGCCGACTTCGCCCAGAAGACGGTTTATGAGGTCGGCGTGGGAACGGGAGCCAATGTCGCCTTCTTGCTCAAGGAGTGCGGAGCCGCGAAAGTCTATGGAAGCGACGTTGATTCGCGCCTGAGCACCGTTGCGCAAGAGTTGGTGAGCTTTCGCATTCCGGAGAAAGCGCATTATTTTATTCCGCTGCACGGAAGCATCAGCCTGATCAACTCACCGGAAGCAAGCACTGCTGCCTGTGCATCCGATGCAATCATCGCGTGTATTCCGCAGGCGGTCGACACGGATGACCATGCTGTCGCGTCCTTCATGGAAGCCCATTATCCTTTAGCAAAGAGTAAGCCCGAATCCAGGCAGGCAGACTATCAGGCGCACTATTATCCCTTCGAGCAATTCCGGCATTATCAATTCAATCGCTTCGGCCTCGGGCTCAACGAGGCGCTCCTGGACAGCATCCGGCGACAGGCGCCGCAGGCGGACATCATTGTGAATTTGAGCGGAAGAGCGGGCAAGCAACGTTTGCTCGACATGTTCCGATCGTATCGCTACGAGCCGACCGTACTGCACAAGGCCATCGTCCCACAGTGCAGTAAGACCAGTATTGCCTACTATGCTGCGCTGGAGACGCACCTGGAGCAGGAAGGCCTGTCTCTGGAAAGCGAGTTTTTCATGGATAGCGACGGAGTCCAGCCGATCAGTGCAAGAGAGGCTGAACGGTTAAGGACAACGGAACCGTCGGCCACCTTGTATCACAGTCTCTATGTGATGCGAGCAAGGCCGGAAGCCATTCCTTCGGGAGATGGCAATTGAACGGGATCATTGCAATATTCAGCTTTTTTCTGATCGGCGCCGTATTAAAAAAATCAGGACGGATACCGGAAGGTTTTTCCCAGAGCCTGATTTCGTTCATCGTCAACGTCTCGTTACCGGCGTTGACCTTGAAGGTCATCCATGATCTGAGCCTGGACTCATCCCTGCTTTTTCCGATGGTCGTGCCGCTCGTCGTTTTCGCCATGTCGGTGATACTGATGCTGACGCTCACGCGAATCATTCCGATGGCACGCGAGACAGTCGGTTGTCTCATTCTCTTGTGCGGTATCGGGAACACATCGATCATCGGTATTCCGGTGATCGACGTTTTTTTCGGGTTCGACGGTTACGGTGCGGCGCTGGTCGTCGACCAGTCCAATTTTCTCGTCATGTGCATCGCGGGCATCATTACTGCGGGCATATTCGGATCCGCGTCTTCTGATCCGAAGTCAATTCTCAAGCGCATTGCAACTTACCCATCCATACAAGCGATGCTGCTCGCTGTGATGTTGAAACCGTTCGAGTTTCCTGCGTGGCTCGGCGACCTATTGCTCGTATTGGGAAAAACGCTGACTCCACTAGCGATTATTGCCTTGGGCGCGTCATTCAAAATGGAGTTAAAGAAGGAAGTATTGGGCCCGTTTTTTCTTGGGGTGGCAATCAAGCTCATCGTGATTCCAATGTTCATTATCGGCATGTTTTACAACTGGGTACCGATCGGAAACATCGCGAGCAAGGTGGCGATCATTCAGTCGGGCATGCCGCCGATGATTCTGGCAGGTCTTATCGCTGCGGATAACAAAATGAATCCTCCCTTGGCTTTGAGCCTCGTCGCATTAAGCATTCCGCTTTCCTTTTTGACGCTTTTCTTCTGGAACCGGATTCTTGGCTTGTTGCTTTAAATCGTTAATCGTTAGATTGGATGAAGTGTTCATGGACTGGAAGGATTTGATCGGCAAGGACATGAGGCATGTCCTGCATCCCTGGGCTGACTTGTCGACTTTGCATACGGCAGAGCCAATGCTTGTTGAGCGTGCGCACGGCTATCATGTCTTCGACGCGCAGGGAAACCGTTACGTGGACGGTATCGGAGGAATGTGGTGCATGACGGTCGGGTATGGTCGCCGCGAGTTGGCGGAGGCCATGCTTGAGCAGTCCCTCAAGATGCCTTATTACACGCCGTTCGGCGCGATGACGAATGCACCGGCTTGCACCTTGGCTGCCGAGCTGGCGTCACTTGCGCCGGGCGATTTGAATCGCGTTCATTTCACGACATGCGGATCTACCGCGGTTGAATCTGCGCTGCGATTTGCGCATTACTACTTCCAGGTAACCGGCAGGCCGCAGAAGAAGCATATTATCAGCCGGACAGATGCCTATCACGGAAGCACTTATCTGGCCGCATCCGTATGCGGAAAGGCCGTGGACAAGACGTACTTTCAATTTGAGGAAAGGCTGGTCCACCATGTGAGCTCGCCCAATCCTTATTACCGTTCGGAGGAAATCAGTCTCGCCGAGTTTTGCGACCGAAAGGTGAACGAACTAGAGGAAATGATTCTCAGGCTTGGGCCGCAGAACGTCGCTTGTTTTATCAGCGAACCGATATTGGCGTCGGGCGGCGTCATTGTTCCGCCGGACGGATATCACCGTCGGACTCTGGAAACCTGTCGCAAATATGATGTCCTGTACATTTCTGACGAAGTCGTTACCGGCTTCGGGCGACTGGGCCATTTCTTTTCGTCGCTGGATCGATTTTCTGTCGTTCCGGATATTCTGATAACGGCTAAAGGGCTGACGTCGGGCTATCAGCCTCTAGGGGCAGCGATTATTTCTGATCGTCTGATTACCGAGATCAGCGGTGCGAATGCTCCCGACGCTCCGACATTCACCAACGGGCTTACTTATTCAGGCCATCCGGTTGCCTGCGCGGTAGCCAGTCGAAACATCCAGCTGATGAAAGAAGAAAAGATCTGCGAACATGTACGCAAGATCGGCCCTTATTTCATGGAGCAATTACAGACGTTGCGCGAATACCCTATTGTCGCTGAAGTCCGTGGCGATCACCTCATGGCTTGCGTCGAATGCCGCGTCAGCAGGCACAAGGGGCCGGCAACGAACGCCGACATCGTGCTGGCGCAAAAGGTGGACGATGTTTGCTACCAGATGGGCGTGCTCGTAAGACCCTATGAAAATCTCTGCATATTGTCTCCGCCGCTCATCATTGATCAAGAGGGCATAGATCGAATTGTTGAGGTAATGCGGCGTGCTATCTTGGCTGCAATGAAGGAAATGGGAAAACCGTGTTGAGTAGTTGCCCAATCGAGCCGGAATGTTTTTACGCTCGCAATTTTCCAGGAAGCGTCTCAATGCGATTGTCCCCTTCATGAGGGCCGACGGGCGGACGATCGAAGGTTTCTCTCCGTCCGCCCAATCCTCCCTTGAGGGAGGTGATTGAACCATCGATGAAAACAAAAAACCACCCGAAGGTGGTTTTTCATAAGTCTTTGATTCTATTGGTCGGGGCGAGAAGATTCGAACTTCCGACCCCTTGCACCCCATCTCATTATTTTAGCGTCCCGTAGCGTCCAAGAAAATCCAGGATTTTATAAAAATCAATTCAAAAACAATGAGTTGCATATTTTTGTTGTCTGTTGCCGTCCCGCGCCGTACACTGAAATCCGCGAAAAAGTTCTTACCAATTTCTTACCAAATCTGCCCGGTGGACCGCCGCGGCAGGCGGACCAGAAAGGGCGGATCGGATGGCAGCACAAAAGCTGACGGCAACCAAGATCGAGAAATACAAGCCGACCAAGGCCGATGAAAGCCTGAGCGACGGCAACGGCCTGTCATTACGGTACAGGGTGGGGACCGCGGGGCGCGCATCCCGCATCTGGATGTATGCATACAAGGCGGACGGCAAGTCCGTCTACCTGACCCTCGGTGATTATCTCGCGGGCTTGCCTGAATTCGACATTGCGGTCTACGGACTCACCCCCGGCGCGCGGCTGACCTTGGAGACGGCGCGCAAGATTGCGCAGGAATTGACCGACTGGCGCAAGCGCAAGCTGGACCCGAAGCAGCACCTGGCGGCAGAACAAGAACGGCGTGCGGTAGAAGCGCAGCGTGCTGCTCAGGAAGAAGCCGCGCGTCGGAAACAGGCGGAAATCGATAATCTGACCGTGAACGACCTGTTCGACGCCTGGCTGCAGGACGGTGTACGGCGTCATGACGGTAACGCCGAACTGAAGCGTTCCTTCGGCGCTGATGTATTGCCTCAGATCGGGAAGAAGGCGGTGCGGCACATTACTGAGCACGACGCGCGGGCGGTGCTGCGGGCCATGGTCGCACGCGGCGTGAACCGCGCGGCGGTGGTGATGCGCAACAACCTGACGCAAATGTTTGCGTGGGCCGAGAAGCGCCAGCCGTGGCGTACGTTGCTCGTTGACGGCAATCCGATGGACTTGATCGAGATCGAGAAGATCGTTAGCCTGGACTATGATCTGCATAACGAACGTGCGCGCGTGTTGTCCGCGGCGGAAATCCGCGAGCTGCATGCGATTCTCGAACAGGCGCAGGCCGACTATGATGCCGCGCCGAACAAGCGGATTGCGTTGCAGCCGTTGGAGCCGCCGGTGCAGTGCGCGCTCTGGATCATGCTGGCAACGTTATGTCGTGTCGGTGAGCTGTTGAAGACGCGCTGGGAGCATATCGACTTCGAGGCCGGTATCTGGCGGATCCCGCGGCCCAACGTCAAGGGCAAGACGCAGGAACTCGTCGTGTCCCTGTCCCCATTCGCGCACGCACAGTTCAAGCGTTTGCACGCCATTACGGGTGGTTCGGACTGGTGTTTTCCTTCTCGCCTCGGAGAAGGGCACGTGAACGAGAAAGCGATCAGCAAGCAGGTTGGTGATCGCCAGGCGATGTTCAAGCGTGGCAAGGACGGCGCAGCAGCCAAGCCATTGAAACACCGGCGCCACGATAACTCGCTCGTCCTGTCCAATGGGAAGAACGGCGCGTGGACGCCGCACGACTTGCGTCGCACCGGGGCGACGCTGATGCAGAGCCTGGCAGTGCAGCCGGATATCATTGATCGCTGCCAGAACCATGTGATCGCGGGGAGCAAGGTGCGGCGGCATTACCTGCATCACGACTACGCGCAGGAAAAGCGCGAAGCCTGGAATGTACTTGGGCAGCATCTGGCGAAGCTGTTGGCGCGTGACGATAACGTCGTCGCGTTGCCGCGTCGCGCATGATGTCGACATTTTTCTGAAATGAAAAACCTGCGCCCGGCCTGAACGCTATTCGCGGTGCTTGCTCGACAAAGTGCTTGTACGCATTCTCTTTTTTCTGCGAATATTGTCCAGAGTAATCCCGTTTCGCCCATGAGCGGCCGGTTGTCCTCCTCGTCGTAACTGCGTGATAGCAGTCGGCACGTCCTCGCTACCTGGCTTTCCATCGTCTGTCAGCCGCGTTCGCTCATTCTGAGCGTAGCGGCCCCCAAAGTGTTTCCTTTTTTCAATAGGAGTCCCTATGGCAGACCGAAAGGCCAACCCATTTCTCGCTTACCCCCGTGCGTTGCAACTGCTGACGTCCCGCTTGACCACGACTCCGTATGAGCTTGCCGCATGGGTGTTCTTGGGGCCGGAGCAGGGTGGTTTGGCCGCGTATCGCGACGTTGCCGAGCTTGATACGCCGTCGCGTTTTCAATTTAGCACTTTCGACACCGGAAGCGACTACCTGGCAGCATTGGCCGCGTGTTGGTTCCGGGAGGATGACGTGCTGAATTTTGTGCCCGTTGACCGCTTCCTGAGTGGTGCCGCATTGGTGGCACGCTGGCAGCCACAGTTGGGGGCGCAGGCAGCGGCATTTGTGCAAGCGAAGATTGCCGAGTCGCGGTTGCTCGACATGCACCCGGTGACTGGACTTACGCGCGGCACGTTTCCTGCCGACGAAGCGCTTCCGCCCATCGCTGACGCACTTTTCGTGCTGACGCACGTGGAGAAAATCGAGCAAGAGGATTTTCAGATTGACTCCCCCGGCGTCCAGGTGCAGCAAAGTGCGGCCCCTTTGCTTAATACGCCCGAGTGGCACAAGCAGAACGCACGCGCAGCTGCTGAAGCCCTGCATAACCGGCCGGGCGGCAGCCGGGCAAAGCGCGATGAGATCCGTGCGATTTGGGCCTCAGGTCGTTACCGTACCCGTGACGAATGCGCGGAGCAGGAGTGCGCGGCCTTGGGAATGGGATTTTCTACGGCGCGAAAAGCACTGATGAATACACCGACCCCTCTGCTCCCTGACCGCTGCTAAGCAGCGGCTAGCAGCTGCTTAGCAGACCGTCTTCTGCGCGGGGGAGCCCTCCGACACCATTCAAGCCATGTTCAACAACAGCCCAGGAGGCTCAAACATGGCTAATTCGATCCTGCGTATTCCCGTCGTTCTGCGCATGCGCGGCCGCTCTCGCAGCGCGCATTACCTGGACATCCAGCTCGGCCTGTTCCCCCACCCCGTAAAAATCGGTCCCCGCGCATCCGGCCACCCGGAAAACGAAGTCACCGCAGTTAATGCCGCGCGCATCGCCGGCAAGAGCACGGACGAAATCCGTGCGCTGGTCGCGTATCTGGAATCCGCGCGCGGCAACCTGGAATAAGGCGCGCTGCGATGACTCCACTGCTGACATTTTCCGGTTGCGCATCCGGTGAAACCGACAAAACCGACAAAACCGATGAAGTCGACGAACTCCATGAAATCGATGGAACGTCCCTTGAGATCGAAAAAGGGCCGGTTGCAATTACCAATGAAGAGTTTCTTGCAGCGATCTTCGGCAATCTGAGCGGCACTGCCCGTCCGGTTGTCACCACCATCAAGGGTAATCCCCAAAAGACCAAGGCCTGGCGTTGCGACGTGTACGTTCCGGGAAAAACCGCGATCGGCACGCCGGGGCAGAACCACTATTTCACCATGTCGACCTTCAACCCCGGCAAGGACGGCATCTATCGCCGCA
This sequence comes from Noviherbaspirillum sp. ST9, assembly GCF_048799745.1. NCBI lineage: Bacteria > Pseudomonadati > Pseudomonadota > Betaproteobacteria > Burkholderiales > Oxalobacteraceae > Noviherbaspirillum > Noviherbaspirillum sp. ST9. Next base: position 499,262 of record NZ_JBLWFR010000003.1, read on the forward strand.
AAAAGGATCACTTTGAAGCGATCTACGGCGTCATGCTCGACGACGTCGGTACGAAGGCGAAGGGCCGCGATGTACTCGAAGCACTGCCGCCTTCGTACACGATTGAGACGAGTCCGGGGAATTATCAGGTCGGTTATCTGTTTGCAGCGCCGGTCCTTGACAAGTCTACGGTGGAAGCTCTGGTCAATGGCTTGATTGATGGCGGACTGTGCGACCCCGGCGCCGGCGGTCCGGTGACACGCAACGGGCGCCTGCCGGTCGCAGTCAACGGCAAGTATGACCCGCCCTTTGCATGCCGACTTGTCGAATGGCATCCCGAACGCAAGTATTCGCTCGATGAAATCGAGGTCGGCCTGGGATTGGACATCGCCGTTCCCGTTGCGGGCCAGCCGGCTAAAGACGCGCGTGCGATCAAAAAGCGCGAAGGCGGCGAGAATGCCGACTGCGACTACCAAGTTGTGACGCCGCGTGCGCAGGAAAACGCGGTCATCGCAGCGTTGCGTCAGCGCGGGCTCTACAAGTCGCCTCTCGGATCAGGCAAACACGACATTACCTGTCCCTGGGCTCATGAGCATACGGACAGCGTCGACTCCGGCACTGCCTATTGGGAGCCGGACAGCCGTTACATGCTGGGCGGATTCAAGTGCCATCATGGCCACTGTGCAGGTCGTCGTATCGGCGCTCTCCTTGCCGAACTGGATGTCTCACGGGTCAGCGCAAAGAACAAACCGACTATCTGGGTTTCTGCCGGCGAAATTAACCGTATTGTCGATGCGGCTGAATCTCTGCTGGCCGAGTCCGGCCGCTTTTACCAACGCGGCAATCTCTTGGTATCGGTATCGACCGATCCTGGTACGAACGAGACCGTGATCAAGGCGGCGAGCGCGCAAGCACTCATGCGCGCCTTGGATGGGTCGGCGACCTGGATGCGTTTTGACAAACGTGCCTCAGACTGGCTCGTGTGTGATCCGCCTGCACTGTATGTCAGCGTGCTGCATGGCGCGACACAGTATCCGCACATGCCTGTGCTGAACGGCATTGCGCGCCAGCCCTATCTGCGCATGGATGGATCGATGATGGTGCAGGCGGGTTATGACCCGGGTTCTGGCTTCTTCGGTGCGTTCGATGAACGTGATTTTGCGATTTCTAACGCCCCGACACGCGAGGATGCCGTTGCGGCGCTTGAGGTAATCCTCAACCTGTTGAATGAATTCGCCTTTGCCACTAACGAGGACCGCGCGGCAGCGGTTTCTGCCATTCTGACTGCGACCGTGCGTCCCTCGCTTCCGCAGGCACCAATGTTTCACTTTAAGGCGCCGCAGATCGCTAGCGGAAAGAGCTACCTCAGTGCGTTGGTCGCCGCATTTGCCACGCCGATGTCTGTCTCAGCGGCGTCCTTCCCTCACAACGACGAAGAATGCCGGAAGCTGTTGCTTTCGGTATTGATGGAAGGAGCAGCCGTCGTGTGTTTTGACAATCTGACTTCCGACCTTCACGCCTATAAGAGCCTTTGCAGTGTATTGACTGAGGCGAACATTACTGACCGCATCCTTGGCGTGAACAAATCGGCCACGGTTGGCACCCGCGCACTGTTTCTCTCGTCCGGAAATAATGTTGGTCCCGTTCAGGATATGACCCGTCGCTGCATCACGGTCAATCTCGATCCTCGCTGTGAGACCCCTGCGGCACGTACCTTTCACGGCTCTCCTGTTCGCGACGTCCGCGAGCGTCGCGGCCATTTCGTCTCATTGGCGCTGACCATTATCCGCGCATACATCGTCGCCGGAAGCCCGAAAACGTCGTGCAAGCAGCTGGCGAGCTACGAAGTATGGTCGGACACCGTACGCCAGGCGTTGCTCTGGCTGGGAATGCCCGACCCGGCCACGTCGCTGTTCGCAGCTATCGGCGCTGACCCGGATCGCGAGCAGTTGGGGCGCGTTCTCGGCGCATGGCATGAACTTTTCGGACAAACGCCCAAGATGGTGCGAGACGTCGTCGACGCAATCTCCACGCTCCTGCCGGGTCCGGCCGGCGATTTGAAAGAAGCGATCGACGATGTGTTGGACGGCGACGGCAAGATCAACCGTCGCCGCCTTGGGAAATGGTTGGCACGTCACCAGGGGCGCATCGTCGCCGGCCTCCGGTTGGAAAAGGTCGAGAGTCGCCGCAACGCAGACGTGTGGCGCGTCGTGTCGGTTTCGTCGGTTTAGTCGGTTTCTATCCCAAAGCGGAACAAATTGTCAGGTGGCGAGTGCGCGGCACCGGCAATGTGATGCATGTACCGGGCACTTCTCACGCAAATGAGCCAATTTTTCCATCCTAATATAAGGTGATTTCATGAACACTAAAGAATTTGAACAGCGGTTCCCGGACATGTATTCCGCCGCCCGGAAGGTGAACCGCTACCTGATGGACGACTATACCCGTCCGAATCCTGCAGTGCTTTACGTTTCGAAGAACGACGCTGTCAAGATGCTCAGTGATCGTTATCGTACGGCACATCGTATGTCGCGTGCTCAATTGGAAGAAAAGCTGAATTACCGCGCAGCGATGGAAATGGAAAAGAAGAAAGTGGCGCTCTTCTGTTACCTCTGCGTGGTCGGAGATGACGGCGAGTATGACGAGCCGGTGTTCTCGCAACCTCAGGCATATCTCGGCCATCAGCACGCGCCCGAGTTTGCCTACGGCTCGCACTACCAGGTCGAACTCGCGAAAGACGAATGGGTTCGTGCGTGGCGCGGTTCGTTCTAAAGTAATAATCGCTGCGCTTCCGAATGCCAACGTCATTCACGGAGCGCAGCGATACTTTTTCTGCTAGTGGGAGAAGATATACCGGGGAGAGCCCAAGCTATTTACCTTTTGTTTTTCCTGCCCAACTGTCGAATAGGTGAGATCCGGGCACCATATTTGATGGCTCAACGATTTCAAAGGGATTTCGAAAAAAATGGGCGGGTTCGGTTCAGGCCGTCGGCCACGTGGAAAGAAGCAACTAGTTGAGGCGGCGCTAAAGTTAGACATTCACGCAATCAGGCGATCCATGCTCAACGCTCGATCGCCTCTTTGTTCGATCGTTTGGATTCGGGATGCGGCGTTAGTATCAGGCATCATTGTTCTGCTACCGGAACAACTGATCGTTCAGGTCGGCGCGCAGGTTTTGGCCGCCCAGGTCGTCTACAAAAATTCCCGTTTTGGAGGGATTTCAGCCTCCTGCATATGCACCTCGTGCGCGCGAAGATGCAATACCCTTTACGTGGCCAGCAACCGGCTTGAATGTCGTCGGTGTGCAGGCTTAGTCTACGAAAGTCAGTATAAAAACGCGGCCGACCGCGCATTGTATAAGGCGAATAAAATTATGGCGCGCCTCGGTGCCAGCCCCGATCAAGCGATGTTCATGAGGCCGGCAAGGATGTGGCGTAAGACATATCTTCGCCGTCTGCAGCGATTTGCGGATGCGCAGCGGTTAGCGCTCAGCTTACCGATTCCCCCAGCTCCCGGCACCGGCTAGCTGGAAGTAATAATCCCTCGATCGTTCTGCGTTTTACGAAAGTGTGATCGTGCGGGGTAACGGTCAGATATTGTTGAACGGTCGCCATTGTTTCGACTGATGCCTTGCCTGGCACGAAACGATTGATTTATGCGGATTGTTCGGAAAACTACTCTTAAACTGAGCGCGTTGATGACGACTCAGAAGAGTGAGCGCGCGGCGACCGACACAATCATGCCCCTCCCCGCTACGACTCGATATTGTGGGAAATGGACAGGGGGGGGAGGGCGAAAGGGGGGGCAGATCAACAACGTTCCATAGATTCGTCCGTCAAATTTTTTGCGCACGCGCTAGAAGAAATTTCTGCCGCTTTTTCCAAAGCTTAATTTTTAGAATAAGTAGTCTTTTTGGGATACACCCATTGCATTGCCGTCTTTTAATCCGCTACGGACTTCAGTAGCGCGTCCCCACGACGCTCATGGATATCTTGCAGAAAATGTTCGAAATCGATTGGAATACCCATGGTCAGTCGCGGCCGCTCGATTACATACCGGGAGGCTGAGCCACGATGGCGGGCAGATTGCAGAAGCGTCTGGTTGGTGTGCCGGGCAGCAAAATTGCGATCTAGAATGCCACGTCGTCATCACCTGGGGGTAACCCATGAGACGACAGTATATGCCCCACCTCCGTGTGCGTAATCCAATTTGACGTAGGCGAAACATCTGGCTCGGAGCTTGAAGTAAACGCTGGGCCAACAAATATCAATGGCTGCTCCCGATGCACGTCCCATAGCGACCAATGGACAAGGCACTGGCCGAAGTGCCGCAGTATGTGCACTATCACCGCTTTTATCGGCCCTAATACTCGTAGAACTATTACGCAATCAACTTCAGCGCTGAGTTCAGCGCGTTGAGCTTAACCGTCGCAGAGGACCCAAACCATACGCGATTCAAGCGAACGCTCCCGTCCTCGGGCGTTCGACTGGGACGATAGTCCTCATAATGGGTAATTGCATTGTATGCTGCCCACACTGTACCCCTGACGCTATTGCCTTGTAGGTCGGGTGCCTCCTCTAAGAGTCGATCAATATGTCGCCATTTTTCTGGCCGCGTGCCGGTTTTCTTTTGGGCTTCGCTCCTCGGATAGACCGCCTCGAGAAATGTGTCAAGTCTGTTACGGTGTAACGCGGTGTGCGCCATCTGCTTAAAAACTTTGCCACACTGCTCGTAGAGCTGGTGCGCCGTCCGCATGATATTGCCGATTTCGGCCAGACGTTCGGGCATGGCTTTGCTATGCCGAACGCGGTACGCGGCCTGTCCGTCTTGGTGCGCAAGCATCAACGTATTTTGGCAAACGACCCGGATGGCTGTGAATTTGACGGTAACAGAACCTTTGCCGTCATGGCGATTGGAGAGCAGCAAGTAGCGCATACAGATGTCACCTGGGACAATCTCCATGACTTCTGGCAACTTGGCAAGCGTCCAAATACATTCACCCTCACCCAGCGCGCCAGCCGTCTCGAAGCACGCCATACTCTCACCCACGACCGGATCGAAGAACGCGAACGCATCGGCGTTCTGAAGCGGAGTATAGTATTTGCTAACCGCGCCGAGCAACGTCTCGCTTTCATTTGCTTCGTCGCGCGGAAGGCGCACGATCTCATAGCGTGAGTAGCGGCCCTTTCGATCTTTTCTCGCCCCGCGGGCCGGCCGCGCTTCCACTTTCCAATTCAGACCGGACGCAGTGATCATCTCTTCAGCGGTCGCCCGCTCGGGAATCTCGCTGCCCATTCCATGCCAAGGCCGCTCACCGTAATACGCCATCGAGTTGATATTGTGAGCCATTTTGTTCTTCAATATGTTGCGACAATTTTAATTTTTCATTGCCCGTATATCATGCTGAATGTCCATTCTCAGTGTTTGCGATGGCGCAGTTTCAACGCACGTTTCCCATTCCTATTTTTCTTTGGAAACGGTTTGTTGGCTTAATTGGCTTTTTAAATGAATGCCGAAGGCGGTTGCCGGTAATGCGGTGGAAGACGCCTGGTTGGCTTGAAAAGGTGGGGCTAGCGCCTTTTGATTTGAGACTGCTAAAAGAAATGCTTCCGCCGGTACCTGCAGCGACGGTTCGCGTTAGCAAAGATATTCACAATCGCAGAGATGGCGTATTGGAAATTGATGTTGGGCGAGTCACCGAAGTGAAAAACTGGAATCGCAAATTAAGGAAGCCGATCTGAATCGATTCATTGTTGCTTCTGGCGTCTCTGCCGCAACGCAGTCGCACCTTCAGTACGTTCTTGCCTCGTTTGTGCAACCCGACACGTGAGGAGTCATCGTCACCGCTTGCGCTGGCAACCCAACCTCGCTCGTAATCGCGGCAAGCCAAAGGGAATGCATTGGCGCACCTTCTGGTGATTGAAGGCTGAGCATAATGTCATCGTCGGCGTATCGCAGGCGGCGATGGTGGAACGACTCGGGCTTATCGAGCGAGTCTCGCCGGAGTTCATGAACGGCCGAGTCTGTCCTCAAAACGGAAAAGTCGGCGCTGACCGAGCGCGCCAGCGCCGGCGCGGCGCAGTCACTCGCTGCGCCACTACTCCGTCTCAAACCCCTGACTCATAAACTTCAGCGTCCGCGCGTTTTCGGTCACAGTTCGAACCACATTGTCCGGGGTGCCTTCCGGTATCTGTGCCTCGATTTCGATAGTGACCGTTACATTAGCGCTAACCAGTCCAGTCAGATGAGAAATAACTTCCTCGGCAATTTTGCTGGCATCGCGGCCCACTCGGGTAGCGTCGAGCGTTGCGGTGCCGTGGAAGCGCTTGGGTTTCGTCGCAGGCTGCTGCGTCCCTGTAATTCCGCCCGTGCCAGCGCAATCGCCGGTGCCGCTGTCATTTCCTCCATCGGTACCAGAGCCTCTGCCCGTACCTGTCGGTTCTGGTTCCTGGCGCTCGGCGTCGATCTGCTTGCTCGCCACCTCTGGCTTCACTACCAAGCCCGACGAATACGCATCCGTCAGCATTACCATCGTGCCACCGCGCAAACCCTTGTAACGGCCGGCGACCTCGTCGTAGCTGTCGGCAAAGCCAAAGCTGTCCTGTGACCACGTGAGCAGATTCACGCCGTCGTTGATGGATTGCAGCAGAACCGACGAATCCTTGAGGCGCGGTAAGTATGGATAGCGCGCAAAATCCTCCACCAGCTGCTTCACCGGGACATAGTCACCTCGCCACAATGGAATTTTGTCGAGTTCCATCTTCAGACGTGTCGGCGCGAAGCTCGTGAGGTACAACTCGTCGGTGCGTAGCTTCTTGCTGGCGCGGGTGGCGAGCGGGTCAGTGCCAGACAGGCGCAGGGCTTCCCAGGTAACGGTAGCCTGTGGGGTATTCTGCACTGGCACTAACAGCCACTGATACGTTTCCGGCAAGCGCGCGGTCGCCGTGCTGTCAGCAGCAGCCATCTGTTGCTCAACCTGCTTCTTCTGGTGCGAGGTGAGTCCCAGTTGCGCCTCGTCGGTTAAGATTGACTGCCACGCCAGATACTTCCGTGCTGACTCATCGAGGTCTTGTAGGCGAGTCTTGTCCGCTGCCAGAAACACTAGCGTGTTACGGAAGAGGCGCGGCGTGTTGCCCCGGTTTTCCAAGATGGCCTTGGCCGCTAGTTCGGCTAGGTTGCCAGCTTCCTTGGTGTACGGATGCGCGGTGCCAAGCACCACCAAGCGTGCGTCGAGATCGTCCGGCACGTCAGATCCACTTCCCGGCATCGGGTGGATGCGGTTAAAGTCGCCGGTGGTCACCAAATCCTTTTTTAGACGCCGTTCCAGTTCAGCTACCACCTTGTCCGGCTCGCGCTTTAACTGCTCGGCGCGGTCTTCCGCCAGCTTCGTCACCGTCGGCTGAGTCGAATACCAGTAGTGGGGGCCATCGGCATAGAGGTAGGTGCCTTTACTGGCCATGCGACGCAAAGCATCGCCAAACACTGCGGGTGATTCGCCGGGCATTACGCAGCCCAGTTTTACGCGCCGATCCTCAATACCCTTGTGGGCGGCGGCCGTGGTTGGTGCCGAGCCCATGTAGATTGCCCGCGCCACACGACGGCAAGCCGAAAACTTGCCGAGGTTGGGCAGTTCGCTATCCAGCTTAAGCGGCAGCGAGTTGGGGCCATCGACATCCTTCTCGATCACAGGTACCCAGTTGTCGGACAGGTAGCGTGTCAGTTCGGATTGCACGCGCGGATCGTCAATGGCGATGTTGGCCGGAAGGATGAGTGGATTGCGGTCGCCCTTTTCCCACAGGCTGTGAATCACCGCTGCCATCAGGCGCAGCACGCCTCGCGTACGCTGGAATTTCACCAGCGTGCTCCAATCGGTATAGAGGCGGTCGAAGATTTCTGGGTGGATCGGGTAGGCGGCCTTGATACGCTGCTCGTATTCGGCATCGCGTGTTTCGGGAGGAAACTCGGCTTGCTGCGTGCGGTAGAAGTCAGCAAAGGTACGCGCCACCACGTCACGCTGCTTGAACTGCTCGGGGTCGACCAAGGGCTGGAACAGTCGCCGGCGAACAATCTCGAAGCCTTCCTCGGCACTTGCTGGACGCCACGATGATTCCACCCGGCCCACCACGTTTTGCAGGCGGTCCAGCGCCTCGCGGCCTCGCGTGCCGCCCACTTCTATGTCATCGGCGTGCGTGTGCGGTGAGCCGGAAGTGTCTGAAGCAGGCAGGCTGATCACCAGCAGGCAGTTCTTCGCCAGCTTGGCCGATTCAGTCAACACTTGGGCGAAGGTGAATTGCGTCTCGAAGCCGCCAGCCGGGAGGTCGCTCTGGTCATGCAGTTGGCGCGCATAGGCGACCCACTCATCTACCAGAATCATGCATGGGCCGTAGTCATTGAACAGTTCGCGCAGCACGTCGCCGGGGCTGGTGGCTCTCTCATCGTCGGCGGCCAGACGAGCATAGGCTTTCTTGCCGCCCAATTGATACGCCAGTTCGCCCCACAAAGTGCGCACCACCGTGCCATCAGCCTTGACAGAGGGGTTGCCTGGAGAGATCTTGTTGCCCACCAGGACTACGCGATTCGCCTTGGGCACTGTTGTCGCGCCAGCAGCCGACAGCACTGTGTCAATCCCCGCTAGTTCGGTTGGCGCAATGCCGGAAAACAGGTGATACAGCGCCAGCATCGAGTGTGTCTTGCCGCCACCGAAGTTGGTCTGCAACTGCACCACAGGGTCACCACCGCCGACGGTGAGGCGTCGCACCGCGCTGATTAGCATTTCCTTCAAGCTTTCCGTCAGGTAGGTACGACGGAAAAACTCAACCGGGTTGCGGTATTCGTCGGTGCCTTCTCCCAGATGGACCTGCCACAGGTCGGCAGCGAATTCAGCCTGCTGGTAGCGGCCGCTAGCGACGTCTTCGTGTGGCATCACCACTTCTCGCCAAGGCTTTAAACTTCCGGTCACACCGCTTTCAATAGCGGTGCTGGATGACTTGCGCTTCTCGCCACGTGCCTGCTCGTCAAAACGTACACGCAGTAGCTCCATCTTGGCCCTTTCCACTTCATCGGCCTGCGGTGCGGAAATGGATGTCAGCAGCCGCCCAGTAGAATCGAGTGCGCGGTAGGCGTCATCGCTGGAGAAGGGCTCCTGATGCGCCCACTTGTTGCGCCAATCGCGAATTTCCGACACCAAGCTGCGGTCGGAAAAACCCAGCGTCTTGCGGAATACTTCGTTCCACGTCTCCCACATTAGCTTCAGCAGCGCCGCCACATCCCACTCGGCAATGCCTTTTTTCGCAAGAATTGGGTCATCGACGAACCCCCTTACCCTCTGCATTGACAGCGCATTCGCTGCTATCGCAGCCTTTACCTCGCGCTCGACAAAGGGCGCAAGGCCCATCTTCAGTTGTTCCAGCGCCTTACCGACGCGTTCATGATTGGTGATGGCCATGGAGCTTATTCCTGATCGAAAAGGTCGTCGGTGCCAGACTTGACGGCAGACGCAGATTGATTAACCACGTCGCGCGCCAGGCGGGTAATTTCCGGCCAGCTTTGAACCAGTGCGTTGTAGGCCATCGCCTCGCTTGCGCGCTTCTTGCGCTCGCACAGTGTGTACAGGCGGTAACAGAGCTCGCGGGCGATTTCGGCCTGACCACCAAGCTTGGCAACCAGCGCCGCCGCCGCACTTTCGCCGCCGGCTTCGAGCACGCGGATCAATTGATGCACCATTTCCCAGATAGTGAGGCGGGGGTCGGTGGTCGGGTCCCAGTCGGCTGGTAATTCGGCGGGTTTAAGCAAACGCACCTTGCCAGCCTTCGAAACGATAATGCGTGCCTCAACTAAGCCATTCACCGCCGTGTTCTTGGACTTGGAGAGTTGTTCGGCGACGCCGAAATCACCCTCGGCAAAACCGGACTGATCGAACCAGGTCAGCGCCCAGCGACTGTCCGAGTCAAAGTCCCCCTCCTGCTCAGCCAGTGCTTCGTCGAGGGTCTGATTGATGAGGGCAAGAGCCGCTCGCACCGAGAGAGGCTTGCCTTCGGCGTCGAGCACTTTGGCGTAGCGGGTATAGACTGCCATGCCGGGGCCGATGGCCGCCTGCGCCAGGTCGACCGGCGCGATGTTGCCAGCTTGAAGATGCGCCAGAGCTTGCGGCAGTTCGGCCTTGAGCGCGGCGACGAATTCGCGACGTGTGGCGGTGGCGGCATTGGTGGCACGCTGGCGGCAGACGAGTACGATGCTGGATGCGAGGGCGTTGGTGCCTGAGCCAATCATGCGGTTGGAAAGTTCGGTGCGCATCGGCCAAGTGCCGCTGATGGCAAAGCCGGCTTCGATGACGGCGGCGAGGAAGGTGTCCCAGCCGGTATTGGTCGTACCGTCGTCGCCATCGCTTTCAGCTTGCTTGAAGGCGTAGTAAATGGTGACAGGAAATGCCGGATGCGCTTGCTCGGCCAGCCGATGCATGGCTTGCGTCATACCGTCGAGGAAGAAGGTCTCCGCCTTCTCCTTGCTTCCGTGTCGGTACGGAGTGGCCACTAGTTCTTCGGCCTTCGGTACCGCGAGCGTGGCAAAAAGGTCTGGAAACACCGACTTGAGTGCACGACGAAGCCAGACATAGAAAAAGTCGGACAAGTCAGCGTATGCAATATTGTCGTAGTACGGGGGGTCGGTAGAAACCACCTTGTTCTGAGACGTTGATTGAGTGGCTGCATCCTGTTGGACTACGCAGCCATTGGGTTGGGTTGCGCCGGTCATTCCTTTAATAACGCCATCCACAGATACGCCAAAATCTCCGGCAGCACCTGCAAAGGGGTTGACGTCTGGATAATCCCAAGTCATCGGTATTGCTTGTCGAGAAAATACTGTTACCGTTTGCCCTCGGTCTGGAGTCCATCTTGCGATAGTGCAAATCGTGTTAGCGGTTCGATCAAGCGCCATAGCCAAATACACCCCAATTGCATCCGCATACGCCATCCCGCCAGCACCGCCTTCTTCCAGGGCTTTGCCATCGTCAGGCAGGCCGGCGACGAGGGCGTCGCGCTTCACCCGTTCGCGCGCTTCCTGCACCAGATCGGAAAAGGTAGTCAGCGCGACGAGTTGGCGGGGGGTGAAGAGGTCGCCATAGGTTGTTAGGCCATATTGCACGGTCCAGAAATTGCGCGGGTCGTCTGGCAATGGCGTCTCCGGCTTCCACTCTGGTTGCGCCGTCAGTGCAATGGCTTCCATTTCCGGCGTCGGTGATAGATAAACCCGTCCGCGCTCTCCCTCAGCAACGATTGCCATCAGACGAGCACCCATGCGCCGAGCCTTACCCTCGGCCTTGATGTAATCGCCCGTGATCGGCGTATCCGACATCAGGCACTTGAAGTTCGCGCCGCGCGACAGCTTGGTGCCGTTCTTCGCCCCTTCCATATCCTTCGGCTTGCCCATTTTCACCGTGAAGCGGTAACTGCCGCCTTCGATCAAGGGCTCGACATAGCACTCCTTGCTCGCCTTGGTGCTCAGCATGAAAGTAGACGCTAGTGGGACGTCCACATTGGCAAACGCCGGGTTGGGACTTTTCACCGTGCGCGCCCACAGCCAGGCAATAACCGTGAGTTTCTGTCCGACGTATTTCTTCAGGTCAGGCCGTTCCATGGCCATCTCCGCCGTGACCTCAATCTTGGGGTAGAGGTGGCCGATGCGCTTTTCGGCTTCATCCCGCATCCATTGGCCGTAGTAGCGCACATCCTCAATTAGGCCCTGTGCGCCTTTCCAAATGGTCATGACCTTTTCGTCGTCACGCTTGTTCTGCCAGATCGGGTTCACCGGGGGCTTGGCGGCAAACCGGGGCGGGATCTCGATCATCGCCTTGTTGATCAGTACCGCCACAGGATTAAGGTCGCTGGCGTAACTCTCCAGCCCCAGCCGCTGCGCTTCCAATGGGAGCGCGCCGCCGCCGGCGAAGGGGTCGTGAAAGCCTGGCAACTTGAATCGGTCGAACAATTCCTTCGCACGAGGATGGTCGGCGTTCTCGGCGCAGGTGTAGCGCCAGCTCTGCCAGATTTCGTCGCGCGCCTGCTGCAACACTGTCTCGTTAGTGGTGCTCTCCCACTTCACCAGTTCCTCAATGATGCGAAACAGCCGATGCCGCTCCTTCTCCTGCTTCTTCTCAGTGGGGAAGAGGTCCGGATGAGCCGATGGGTCATCGACCATCTGCGAAAAAATCACGGCCCGGGCAGCCGCCAACGGCCGCCGCGCCCACCACAGGTGCAGCGTGGAAGGATGGCCGTGCCGGATGGACTTCTCGCGCGCGCTGGCGACGTTGATCGCCTCCAGCGGCAGAGCGACTTCAATCAGTTTCTTCTTGTAGGTCATGTTTCGAGTATCGCTTTCGAGAGCGAGTGAAATTGTCTCAGATGTCCATCGGGGGCTATCTGCAAATATTCCTGGCGCAGCCAGTTCACCAAGGCCGAATCGGGTTGATCGCCAAGGGTGTCGATCAAATCTCGTGCATGCTGCTTACGCCGTTCATTAAGACGAGGGCAATCGAGGCCGAGATAGCCGATCAAGTAGTTTGCTTTGGCGGGATCGGACGTTGTGGGAGTAATAGCACCGTTTGGCAAGTAACAAAATAATGATGTCGTAGCCGGGTCATGGGGACCGGAAAAACGTGCTGCATCCCATGCATGTTTAGGGTTCTTCTTGCGATCGTCCTTGTAGTGGCCGCAATGCTCAACAGCTCCGCCATTGCATGAGATCGCCAGATTTGCATAGTCATAGATTCGCGTCTGATTGCGACTGCGCGGTTCCATATGTTCGATATGGCCGTCGTTTTCAGCCACTTCACTTTCGCAGTAACAGCAAAGGCCAAGTTGTTCCATGCGTAGGCTGGTAGCCAGCGTGACATGGCAAGCTGTCCCTATGAATGCGCCCCAATCTTGGTGAGGCGGTTGCTGGTCAAGGCAGACTGGGCCTGCTTGTCGTTGAACTGTCCTCATTGCTTACCCATCACTTGAATTTGACGAATACGCAGATCGGCTCGGCGCAAATCGGGATCGCTGCGGCCAAGTGCGGATTCCAACTCATTCCTCAAGTCGCGTGCTGATTCGGTATCGTGCTGTCGGTTTTCAATCAAGACGAGGTACTTGTTGAGTTTCTCAACAGTGTCGATATTCCGGGGGCGAGAATCGGCCCCAAACACTTCGGCAAGAATGCGTGAATTTTCTGCACCATAGGTGCCGACGTCATCCGGGATATGCTCGAACCCGTGGTCTGCTCCAAGCAGGTGGATATGCTCGCGGCGCACTGTGGTCAGCACGGCCGGACTATGGGTGGAAACGATCAGCTGCGTGTTCGGGAACGCCGCGCGAAGTCCAGGAATCACCGTCTGCTGCCAGCGGGGATGGAGATGTAGCTCTATCTCATCAATGAGCAAGATACCGGGTGCTTCAAGGGGGTTTGACCACGTAGGGTTTGCCTGAGCTAGGCGTCGAGCGAAATCGAGCACTAGGGCGAGCAGATTGCGGTAGCCGTCACTTAGTTGGGCGAGTTCCAAAGTACGAACGCCGCCATTCGCCTCCCTTATATCGACCATGAGCCGAGGAGGGCTCCCGTCGAAATAGAGGCGTTCCAGGCCTTCAATCGTTTGCTTCAGAGCCTGTCGAGTCGCGCGCAGATCTACAAATTCCTGATCTTGTCCGTCCTGTGTGTTGACCCGGGCCCTTAGCTCGGCATTTTCTCGGAGATAAAACCACTGACACATGGCCGTGAAATTGGCAGCGGCATTGAGTGCATCGGTATAGGCCTTGTCGCGGGATAGATCGAGTTTGAATATATCCCCGAGCTCCGGTGTCCCCCCCATCCGTCGAGTGGCGCGGTAGTAGGCCACGACGGGCAAGGGAATAAGCGCTTGCGGACTCTTGCCGATTTCGCGCCAGAGTGCCTGAATGTATTGGTTTAGGCTGGATAGACGCTCGGTGGTGCTACTGCTGTAACTGAAGCGCGCGGGGGGCTGAAAAAGAATGTGCTGCGACCATTCCAATGCAGCTGCCTGACCAGTCGATGTTTTCCCCGTGAAGTTCTCAATCGGGTAATAGTCATTCGCGCTGGCTCTAACTTGTACAAATTGCTTTGGTGCACTGACGCCATCGACAGTCGGCGGCGAGGTGTAGATATCGGTGTGCAGTAGTGAGGTGCTCTGTGCTTTGCGTTGCCGCTGACCACCCGGCCCGTTAGCCGCCACAAGCTCGTAAAGTGCAATTGCAACAGCGTCCAGAATACTACTCTTGCCTGATCCGTTGGCGCCCACAATCACATTAACGTCAGGTTGGAAATCGACCCTCAGTGATTCAAAGCAGCGAAAGTAGGTAATCTCAATTTTTGATAACTTCATCCTGGTTGCTCCGCGCGAGCTAATAACTCGGCAAAATCGTAATTGACGCTGGTAACACCGAAATCCGGCTCGCGATTAAATGGCCGTCGAACGTAATGTACCTTTTGCGATGATTCGTCCAAGAACTCGACAATCGCGAGAATGAAGTCGTCGGGCTTGTTCAGCGAATATAGAATCTCGTTGCGCGTGACAGTGATGGTCGGCGCACCAGAGACGCGCCCCTTAACCTCAATGAAGCGCAGCTTGCCGGTGCCGGGAATGCGGCTTTCGATGTCGTAGCCGAGTTTTTCGAACTCGCGATCGGTAGGGTCGAAGCCCAGGCTGCGCTCGATGTCCATAATCACAGCGCGAGCACGAGCGGCGCTGGCCTGGGTATCGGCAGGCGCGACAGAAATAGTCGCTGTGGAGCCGGCGGCTGAATTGGCCATTTTCTGTAGCAGACCGTTGGGTACGACCAGCACGCCCCCAAGCACGACCGGCGGCAAGGGCGATAGCTGGGCTTCGAGGCGAAGGTCTTCGAGGCGCTTTTGCAGTCGTCCTTGCAACAGGTCGGCGCGCTTTCTGGCCTCCCCAGAGTTGACCTTGGCGTTCGGTTTCCCGGCCTGCTCGTGCAGCTTGAGTTCTTCGGCGCGGTGGTCCCAGTAGGTGATTTCCTTGGTCAGCCTATCCTTAACGGCGGCTTCGGTCTTTGCGATAAGATCGAGTTTGCGACCTTTGACTTCGGCAAGATGCTCGGGTACAACGCGGGCAATGGCGTATCCTTGGGCTGCCTTCTCCAGATCGCCGGTAATCCACTGGCATTCTGGGCGATCGAGCAAGACGTCTATGCCCGGTTCACCTGCCGCCAGGGACCGGAAATCGAGATAGGGCGCGTAATGAACGTGACGGGTAGTGCCGTCTTCCAGCATTTCGACATACATCATACGTTTCGAAACGATGCGCCGGCTGCCATCTCTGCTCTGTCCTGCATCCTGGATGGCATGTTCCAGATAGAACAGAACCCGCGGCTGGGTACCAGAATCACGGTCATCGACCAGCGCGGCCCCACGCTTCAGCAGGTCGCGGTTGCGTTCCAGTGTTAGGTCGATGGTGGCATCAAGCAGAGGGTGGCCCGGGCAGACGAAGGCGGCCAGCGGCTGGCCTTGGGGGGCGACGAGGTTTTTCTCGAAGGCGATCCTCTCGTACCGAGGCAGTACAGGTTCGCCGATTCCAATGAGACGGTCACGGTTGCGCACTAGGGCGGGCACGTGTGTGACTTCGAAGCGACGAGCTTCCTTCTGTTTTGCGTTGCCACCGAGACGCTTGAAGGCTTCGAGAAAGAACGATTCGATGTAGTGCGGTTGTAGACGACGCGCGTCAGCGCGTTCCATGTCTTCGCGGATGCGCTGCACGGCGCTAGCATCCATGCTGTCATGGACCAGTTGCCGCTCGTCGAGGAGGGATTGCAGGTGAGATTTGTCGAGTGCGGTGTCGAGCACCGTGGTGAGATACGCCTTGGTCTCTGGACGTTCGCCGTAGCGGATGGACTCGATGAGCAAATCACGCAGGCTCATCACCTTGCCATCGGACTCGAAGGCGAGTTTGCCGAGCACATCAAAAACCTGTCCGCCGAGTGACTGGCGGGCCTGTTCCAGTTTTTCAAGCAGCTTGCGATACACGTCGCCTTCTCGCGTGTCGTCCGCCACCAGATTCCATAGGTAGCAGACTTCAGTCTGGCCAATCCGGTGGATGCGGCCAAATCGCTGTTCCAGCCGGTTGGGATTCCACGGCAGGTCGTAATTGACCATCAGGTGTGCGCGCTGAAGGTTGATGCCCTCGCCGGCGGCATCGGTGGCCAGCAACACCTGCACCGTGGGGTCGTGCTTAAACGATTCCTGCACCTTCAGGCGGTCTTCCCGTCCCGTGCCGCCATGGATGATAACCACCGCGTCCTTACGTCCGAGGAACTTGGTTATGCGGTCTTCTAGGTAATTGAGTGTGTCGCGGTGCTCGGTGAAGATGACCAATTTCTGGTGTGGCGAAGGCTTCGGTGGCGGAATGTCGCCGGAACCGTAGGGGGCAGAAGATTCTTCGACTCGGTGGGAGAAGCCTGCTTGGGTAAAGACTTCGCCCAGCAGGCTGGCTAGCTCGGTCCATTTTGTATCGGTGCCGCTGCGACGCACGGCGAGCGCCCGGGCTTCGAGAGTCTTCAGGGTCTCGATTTCGATGCGTAGCTCGGCAATGGAGCGCGCAGCGGTGGCCTGATCGAGGATTTCCTCCTCCGCGGCCTCGACTTCGTTGTCTGGAGCTTCTTCAAGGTCTTCGACGTCTTCGTTGTCTAGGCTCAGCACCGCGATGGCTACGATGGGCGTAACCTGCCCCGCCCGCTGGAGCAATTCCAGTTCCCGCAGACGTGATTCGAGCCGATCGCGACGTCGGCGCAGGGATTGGTAGATCGCTTCGGGCGACGAGGCCAGACGGCGTTGCAGGATGGTCAGCGCAAAGCCGACAGTGCCGGCGCGCTTGTCATTTTCCAACGCGGCAGCTCGGTCGAATTCATTGCGCACGTATTCGGTGACCGCCTTGTAGAGTGCCTCTTCCTGCGGCGACAAGCGATAGGGTAGCGTGTAGGCGATGCGCTCCGGGAACAAGGGTGTACCGTCGAACTTGCGCAGGTTCTCCTTGACCATGCGGCGCATGAGGTCGGAGACGTCGGCGGAATGCACGCCGTCGCGGAACTTGCCTTCAAAGCGGTCGCCGTCGAGCAGTGCCATGAAAAGCTGGAAGTCGGCTTCCTTGCCGTTGTGTGGCGTTGCCGACATGAGCAGGAAGTGGCGTGTAAGGCCAGAGAGCAGTTGGCCGAGTCGATAGCGCTTGGTGTATTTGGTCTCGCCGCCAAAGACGGTAGCCGACATCTTATGGGCTTCGTCACAGACCACCAGATCCCACCGACATTCGGGCGCTTGCAATTTCTGCTGCACCTCTTCGTTGCGGGAGAGCTTGTCGAGGCGGGCGATGACCAGATTGGTTTCGAGGAACCAGTTGCCGGTGCGCGCGGCTTCGAGCTTGTCGTTAGTGAGAATCTCGAAAGGTAGGTGAAAGCGCCGGTTGAGTTCATCTTGCCACTGCTCGGCCAGGCTGCCCGGACAGACGATCAGGCAGCGCTGTAGGTCGCCACGGGCGATCAGTTCCTTAATTAGCAGGCCGGCCATGATGGTTTTGCCCGCACCGGGATCGTCAGCTAGCAGAAAGCGGAGCGGCTGGCGCGGCAGCATGGCTTCATATACGGCGGTGATTTGGTGCGGCAGAGGATCGACCACCGAGGTGTGCACCGCCAGCACCGGGTCGAACAAATGCGCGAGGCGGATGCGCTGTGCTTCGGACACTAGACGGAACAGTGCGCCATCGCCATCGAAACTCCATGGGCGTCCTTGCTCGACGATTTCCAAGCTGGTCTCGATGTCGCGATAGAGGAGCTGATTGGCGACCTTGCCATCGGCGGTCTTGTAGGTAAGCTCAAGCGCTTCAGAACCGAACCATTGCACATTGACGACTGTCACGAGGGTATCGGGCAGGATGCCGCGTACAGCCGCGTTGGGCTGGAGTTGTTCGAGTTTTATCATCCCTGAGCTATCCGCTTTTTTATTGTGTTCGGTTGAGTCCGCTATTGTCCAACAAATGCTACCCGAAAACCAAAAGAGTCATAACAACTCCATGGTGCAGAGTTGAACCGCGTTTTGAGCGTGGTCAATGTAGCGAACGGGTAGATCTTGGCGATGTAGGGCTGCCCCAAGTGAACGAGTCGTGGGAGTGACAGAAGCGTAGAGTTTGAATGGTTAATTGATGATGAAGTACATGTCGTCGCGACACCACGCAGGGGGCGCCTCGGCGGCGCTGCGCGAGCGACGCGAGCAACTTCCCTTGCACGATGCCGCTTTATTTCGGGAAGGCGTAATTTCGTTGGCAAAGTGTAGAAGAGGTAAGGCTTACCAGAGGCTAATGCAACAGCATTGACCGAGGGGTACAGGGTGAAATTATCTAAAAGCAACGGCTTTCGGATAGTCGGCCAGAATTGAATGTCAGGCCCTGTGAAAGGAAAGTAATTCGCGTGCAACACTTTGGAGGCGGTTCGCAACTCGCTTTTCCGGTCCCACATGCGATCGTGGAGAATTTTTCTTACCAACTTTCTTACCAAACCGTAAAAAACAAAAAACCACCCGAAGGTGGTTTTTCATAAGTCTTTGATTCTGTTGGTCGGGGCGAGAAGATTCGAACTTCCGACCCCTTGCACCCCATGCAAGTGCGCTACCAGGCTGCGCTACGCCCCGACGAAGGGATGCATTATAGCAGAGACTTGGTTTTCCGCCATGTTTCAGTCGAGCTTGGTGCCGGTGCGACGGATGATTTCAGACCATTTGCGTGCTTCCTGTGCGATCAGCGCCTTGAACTGGTCGGGAGAGCCGCCAACAGGTTCAAGGCCTGCAGTGTTCAGCCGCGCTTTGACTTCCTGCAACTTGAGAATCGCGTCGATCTCCCGATTCAGGCGCTGGACGATCTCCGGTGGCGTCCCGGCCGGCACCAGGACGCCGTTCCAGGTCAGCGATTCGAACTTCGGCAGCCCCGATTCCGCCACAGTAGGCAGGTCGGGCATCAATGGGAAACGCGATGCGCTCGTCACGGCGAGCGCTCGGACTTTTCCAGAGCGCAGGTGTGGAATCACGACCGACGGAACGCTGAACAGCATCTGCGTGTCGCCGGTGGCGATGGATAGCGCAGCGGGCGGTGCGCCATTGTATGGAATATGAACAACGTACAGGCCAGCCATGGTCTTGAACAGCTCCATGGTCAGGTGCGACGACGAGCCATTGCCGACAGATGCATAGTTCAGCTTGCCGGGACGGATCTTTGAATAGGCAATCAGTTCGGCAGCGGATTTCACTGGCAGGTTTGACGGCACAACGAGCACGTTCGGTTGGGAGCTCGTCTGGATGACCGGTGCAAGATCCTTTTGCGGGTCGTACGACAGCGTAGTGAGGTATTGGGTGTAAGCGAGCGGGCCGTTGTAGGACATCAACAGTGTATGCCCATCGGGCGCCGCTTTGGCCACGTTGCCGCTGGCAATCGTTCCCGACGCGCCGGGGATGTTGTCTATGACCACCGGCTGTCCGAGCCTTTCCCTCAGCTTGTCGCCCACGGTGCGCGCGATGATGTCGAGGGACGATCCGCCGGGTGCCGCGACGACGAAGCGGATGGGGCGGCTGGGCCAGGTGTCGGCAAGTGCCGCCATGCTGGCGATTGTCAATATGGTGGCGAGCAACAATCTTCGGAATGTCATCAGGCGATGCGAAACGGGGAGAAAACACGCAGAATAGCACTCGGACAAACCACATTGGTATAGCAAGCATGCCTATCAAAATCAGCAGTCAGTTCGATTCCGGCGCGATTGATATCGTACGCGCCGAATCGCCTTCCGCCATCGAGCTCAATATCCGCAAGGACTCGCACGCCGATCTCCTGCAGTGGTTTCATTTTCGGCTGCAGGGGGCACGCGGCGAGCAGTGCGTGATGAAACTCATGAACGCCGGAAAAGCAGTGTTCCCGGGAGGATGGGAGAGGTATCAGGCTGTTGCCAGCTATGACCGCACAAACTGGTTCCGCGTCCCCACGACTTACGACGGCCAGGTACTGACCATCACCCACACGCCGGAACGTGACAGCGTCTACTACGCCTATTTCGAGCCGTATTCCTGGGAGCGGCATCTCGATCTGCTTGGCAAGGTGGAGAACTCGCGCCTGGGACATGTATTGGACGTCGGCAGCACAGTGGACGGACGCGACATGAATGTCGCCGTGATCGGCGATCCGTCTGCATCCAGGAAGGTCTGGATTATCGCCCGGCAGCACCCCGGTGAAACGATGTCGGCGTGGTTCATTGAAGGAATGCTGGACGCATTGCTCGATCAGGCCGACCCGGTCACACGCACGGTGTTGCAACAAGCTGTTTTCTATATCGTTCCGAATATGTGCCCGGACGGAGCAGTGCGCGGCAACCTGCGCACGAACGCCGCCGGCGCGAACCTCAACCGCGAATGGATGTCGCCGTCGCTGGAAAGAAGCCCGGAAGTCCTTGCAGTGCGCAACAAGATCCACGAGACGGGCTGCGACCTGTTCCTCGATATCCATGGGGATGAAAGCCTGCCCTATGTCTTCGTCGCCGGTTGCGAAATGCTGGAAGGATTCTCGCCCGAGCAACAGCAAGAGCAGCAGGCCTTCATCGAAAGCTTCCGTCAGGCGAGCGCGGATTTCCAGACCGTGCATGGCTACGAGGCGAGCAAATACCGCGAAGACATGCTGCAGCTCGCATCGAAGTACATCGGGCACACTTTCAAGTGCGTGTCCCTGACGCTGGAAATGCCGTTCAAGGACAATGCGGACCTGCCCGATGAAACGATTGGTTGGAATGGTGCCCGGAGCGCAAGGCTGGGCCGGGCGATCCTGCAGCCCATCCTGCAGTCCGTGCGGAAGGGGTAATCATGGGGGTGGAAATCGAACGCAAATTCTTGGTGTGCGGCGACAACTGGAAGGCTCTCGGGCAGGGTGTCCTCTTGCGACAGGGTTATCTTTCGTCATCCCCGGAACGCACGGTGCGCGTGCGCATCGAAGGCGAATCGGCAATGTTGACCATCAAGGGAAAGTCGTCAGGCGCGACGCGCAACGAATGGGAATATCCGGTACCCCTGTCTGACGCCGAGGCCTTCCTGGATACCCTGTGCGAGCGTCCGATCATTGAGAAGAAACGCTATCGCATTCCGTTCGAAGGCATGGTGTGGGAGGTCGACGAGTTCTTCGGTGAGAATGCGGGCCTGGTCGTCGCGGAAATCGAACTGACAGCCGAGAACCAATCCTTCGCAAAGCCGGACTGGATTGCGGAGGAGGTGACGCACGATGCGCGTTACTTCAATTCCAGCCTGATCCGCAATCCGTATTCCACCTGGTAGAACTACTCAGTGGAAGTGGCCGGTGCCGGACGGTGCGTCCTCCGGCATTTCAGCATGGACCAGTTCCGCATCGGGATCCGGATAGAGCGGGGCGCCGCAATCGTCGCAGAACTCCATCGGGAAGCGCTCCCCATGGCGCTTGATGTGCGTGATGCCGCAGCTGCGCAGTAACGCGATGATTTCTTCCAGCGGGGTGCGGAGATTGGTGTCGAGAATTTCCGGCGTGGTCAGTGATTCGAAGGAAGTGACTGCTGCCTCATCCTCATCCTCCTGGTCGTACAGCGGCCACACCACACCATAAATCACTTCGGGATTCTGGCGCATCGTGAAGCCGATACGGTATTCGTCGACGCGTCCTCCAACGGGCTCTTCGCTGAAGCTGCCGATGACGGCACGCAAGCCACTCGGTTCGATGCCAAGGGTATTGGTGAGGTAATGAACGGCGGCCCGGATCGAGGCGGGGCGAATCTGCTTGTCCGCTTCCCGGCACGCGATGTAATAGGCTTCCGGCATGAGCAGTTCGACGCCGCACCCGGGCAGTAGCGACGCGATATTCGGCGTTGCCTGCGTGCGCCACTGTTCCAACGCCAATTCCCGTCCTGATGCTTGCAGGCTTTCCTGCCAACCGAAAAGCGGCATGCCTGCAGGGGCGGCGATCGCGGCAAGCAAGTAGCGGGTGTCCGCGAGGAAGGGCGCTGTTTCCGGTGCATTCGCAGGCGCGCGGACTTGCGAACCCTTGATCGCGGCCTGTGCCAGCTTTTGGGTCAGCGCGAAGGTCTCTGCATGATTGCGCGGCAGTTGGTCAATGGCGTAGAGCGTGGGCGCTATCGCAAGCCGAACGTCGGATGCAAGGATGTGCCCATGCAGATGTGCGCCCAGTGTACGCCGCAGGTCTTCGGAAACGCCGCCTGAAGCAATGGAAAAGCGCGTCCACGCGAGGATCGGAATGGCGATCAGCAAGGCGTCGTAATGGACGCCGTCCTGTTCGACCGCGCAGGATTCGCTACCTGCTTCCACGGCTTCCAGCAAGATGTCGTAGGCCGGCAGGTCGGCGCGGAACAGGTGTTCAAGCGATGCGTCGATGGTTTCCTGGTGCCCGCCCTTGAGTGTCTTGTGGATGAGACCGTCAAGCGAATGTTCCCAGATGCGTTCTTCCAGCCGGCTGGAGGCCTGCGCCATCCCTTGCGCGATGGAGACAAGGCGTTGGCTATCGGCGGACAGTTTGTTGGAAGAGCTTTTGGAGAAACGGCGCATGGTGGAAACAGGAGTGGTGCTGTGGAAACGTATTGTAGTAGATTCGACAATGACCTACCAAAATACACCCATTTAAGCGCCTGGGCTTGCTGCCGGTGAAGAAGATTGAGCTTTTGCTTCGCCGAAGATCAGTATATGCACAAAAAATAAAAAAGCCGCATGGTCGCCCATGCGGCTTTCGCTGCAGAAAATATTACTTCGAGGCAGCAGGTTCGGAGGCCGCGGGGGCTGCAGGAGCAGCGGCCGGTGCTGCTGGTGCCGACGCGGCAGGCTCGGAAGCCGCAGGGGCAGCAGGCGCTGCAGGTGCCGATGCGGCGGGAGCCGAATGCGACTCTGATGCAGGCAGGCCGTGACCAGCTTCACCTTGCATATCGACCTTGTCGCCACCTTTCATGATCACGAACAGGGCGAGCAGGGCAAAAGCGATGAAGCCAACGAAAATTTTCCACATGGTTGATGTCTCCGAGTTTTAAATCCTGAAAAAACGCCGGTCGAGCCCGGCGTTTCACTTTCCGCAAGCGTAACGACGTATCCTTACAGCTTGCTTGCACCCGATGCCAGCGGCGCGCGCAGTGGCGGCCGGCGGAACAAGGTGTTGCGATTACGCTGCGAGCAGCTGCCGCAGCACGAACGGAAGAATGCCGCCGTGCTTGTAGTAGTCGACTTCGATCGGCGTGTCGATGCGCAGCAGCAGCTTGACGTTTTCCTTCTCGCCGTTTGCGCGCGTAATGACCAAGGTGGCCTGCTGCTGCGGCTTGATCTCGCCTTCGAGACCGATCAGGTCGAAGGTTTCATTACCGGTGATGGCCAGCGACTGCACGCTGTCGTCGCCCAGGAACTGCAGCGGCAGCACACCCATGCCAACCAGGTTGGAGCGGTGGATGCGTTCAAAGGAACGCGCCACAACCGCCTTCACGCCCAGCAGTTGCGTGCCCTTGGCGGCCCAGTCGCGCGACGAGCCAGTGCCGTACTCTTCGCCGGCAAACACCATGGTCGGCACTTCGTCACCGATGTACTTCATGGCGGCGTCGTAGATGGACATCTGTTCGCCGCTCGGCTGGTGGATGGTCAGGCCGCCTTCGACGCGCGATCCATCCTCTTTCGCCGGGATCATCAGGTTCTTGATGCGCACGTTGGCGAAAGTGCCGCGCATCATCACCTCATGGTTGCCGCGGCGCGAGCCGTAGGAATTGAAGTCGGCCTTCAGCACGCCGTTCTCCAGCAACCACTTGCCGGCCGGGCTGGATTCCTTGATGGAGCCGGCAGGGGAGATGTGATCGGTGGTGATCGAGTCGCCGAACACGCCCAGCGCACGTGCGCCACTGATGCCGGCTGCGGCCGCCTTCGGCTGCATGTCGAACTCCTGGAAGAACGGCGGTTCCGCAATGTAGGTCGACTTCGGCCAGTTGTAGACTTCGCCCTGGGCCACGCCCTTGATCTGCTCCCACAGCTTGCCAGGCGCGCCCTGGACGTCTGCGTAGTTTTCCTTGAAGGTCTTCGCGTTCATGGCGAATTTCATCAGCTTGGCGACCTCTGCCGAAGTCGGCCAGATATCGCCAATGTAGATGTCCTTGCCACCCTTGCCCTTGCCGACCGGCTCGGTCATCAGGTCCCTGGTTACATTGCCGGCGATGGCATACGCAACGACCAGCGGCGGCGATGCCAGGAAGTTGGAGCGGATGTTCGGATGGATACGTGCTTCAAAGTTGCGATTGCCCGACAGCACGGCAGAGGCCACGATGTCGTTCTTGACGATCGCTTCGTTCAGCTCAGGCGTCAGGTCTCCGGCATTGCCGATGCAGGTGGTGCAGCCGTAGGCCGTGACCCCAAAGCCCAGCTTTTCCAGATAAGGCAGCAGGCCCGCGGCTTCCAGGTATTTGGTCACCACACGGGATCCAGGCGCCAGCGAGGTCTTGATGTGCGGCGCAACGGTTAGTCCAGCTTCCACGGCTTTCTTTGCGAGCAGGCCGGCAGCCAGCAGCACGCTCGGGTTGGACGTGTTCGTGCACGAGGTAATTGCTGCGATCAGTACATCGCCGTTCTTGACCTTGATGCCGTTGGACGTTTCGTACTCTGCATCCAGGTCTTCCGCCTTCTTGTTGAAGCCATTCTCGGCGATCGGTTTGGCGAACAGTTCGGAGAAGGTCGACTTGACCTTGCCGATCTCGATGCGGTCCTGCGGACGCTTCGGGCCGGCCAGCGACGGCGCGACCGTACCGAGGTCGAGCGAGACGACGCTGGTGTAGTCGATCTCGCCTTCCATTGGAATGCCGAACAGGTTCTGCGCCTTGAAGTAGCCTTCGAACGCCTCGATTTCCTGCTTGGTGCGGCCGGTCCCCTTGAAGTATTCGATCGTCGCTTCGTCGACCGGGAAGAAGCCCATGGTGGCGCCATATTCCGGTGCCATATTGGCGATGGTGGCGCGGTCGGTGGTGGACAGCGATTTGGTGCCTTCGCCGAAGAACTCGACGAATTTGCCCACGACCTTGTGCTTGCGCAGCATCTCGGTAATGGTCAGGACCAGATCGGTGGCGGTCACGCCTTCGCGCAGCGCGCCGGTCAGGTTTACGCCAACGACGTCCGGAGTCAGGAAGTAAACCGGCTGGCCGAGCATCCCGGCTTCCGCCTCGATACCGCCCACGCCCCAGCCGACCACGCCGATGCCGTTGATCATGGTGGTGTGGGAGTCTGTGCCCACTAGAGTGTCCGCATAGAACACGCCGCCCTTGCTATGTACACCGCGCGCAAGGTATTCCAGGTTGACCTGGTGCACGATGCCGAAGCCCGGCGGGACGACGCCGAAGGTATCGAAGGCTTGCATGCCCCACTTCATGAACTGGTAGCGCTCGTTGTTGCGCTGGAACTCCAGCTTCATGTTCAGGTCGAGCGCCTGCTTTTCGCGGAAGTGGTCGATCTGGACGGAATGGTCGACGACGAGATCGACCGGCACGAGCGGCTCAATGTTCTTCGGCTTCTTGCCCATCTTCGAAGCAACGCCGCGCATCGCCGCCAAATCGGCGAGGAGAGGAACGCCGGTGAAATCCTGCAAGACCACGCGCGCCACGACGAACGGAATCTCGTCCACGCGCGCGGCGGTCGGGCCCCAGTTGGCCAGTTGCTTCACGTGCTCTTCCGTCACCTTCTTGCCGTCGCAATTGCGCAGCACCGATTCCAGCACGATGCGGATCGACACCGGCAGGCGCGAGATGTTCACGCCAAGCGCCTTCTCAAGAGCGGGGAGGGAATAAAACTTGCCTTTCTTGGAACCCGAGATCTTGAATTCCTTGAGCGTGTTCAGAGTATTGGTGGACATGGCCTCTCCTTGGGATTATTAGAACTGAACTGCTGACAAATTGAGCACGTTGAAATGTGCAGGCGAGGTGCGACCGCACCCCGCGTAGATCGGTATTGCGTCAGCCCTCCGCGACTTTCTGTGCTGCCTGTTCCGGACTCTTGCACTCGTTTGCAAGTTGCTTGCCCTTCTTGGAGTCGAGCAGCATGCCTTTTGCCGGAATGCCGATCCAAACCAGGCCGTTCTTGGCATTTTCGAAGCGGTGGGCGCCCGTCGTGGTGCTGACGCGGTGCATGCGATGCATGCGTTTGTCCCAATGCAGCGCGATCTGCTGGTCGTCTGCCGCATTGGTATAGATGGTGAGCTTATTGCCGAGTTCGCAATTGAACGCGGTTGCCGTCAGACCCTTGACGTCCGGCTGGTCGTCATCGTCCGGGGCTTCCTTCTTGGCAGCAGACGCCTTCTTCGCCGTTGCTTTCTTCGAAACCTCGTTGGAGGAGGATGTGCTCGCCATCGCGGGCGGGATTCCGACGGAAAGTCCGGCGATCAAGAGTGCGAATGCTGTAAATGACTTCATGCTAAGTGTCTCCACTGGGATACGCGCCGGATAGGATGTGTTGTAGGCGTCGTATCTACTACAAAAAACTCCCTGCTGATTCCGGGACCGGCATACCGCTCGCTTTCGCGCGCTGCAGTATCGCCCAATAGTACCGGTAACTGGCGCGGTCGTGCAGCTTCCCGTTGTATTGTATCGGCCCCCATTGTGTCGCGTACGCCTCAGTGAGGATGGCGGCAGCTTCGCTCACCTCCGAACTGCGCGGGGAAAGGGCCTTGAGGATGGGTTTGATCTGGTTGGGATGGATGCTCCACATCCGGGTATAGCCGAATTCGCCAGCGGCGCGGGTGGCATCATTGGCAACGACGGCGCTGTCCTTGATTTCGGTTGTGACGTTATGCGACGGTACCTTGCCGTTCGCATGGCAGGCAGCGGCGATCTCAAGTTTGGCGCGGGTCACCAGCGGATGGGTGAACTGGCCGGGCGAACGCATGGCAGTGCCAGGTACGGCGCCGTAATGGGAGGAGACAAAATCCATGATGCCGAACGACAGGCATTCGACCTGGGGCAGTGCTGCGATGGCATGAACATCGCGGAGCGCGCCGTGGGTTTCAATCAGGACATGGACGGGAAGGTTCTTGCGGCCGTGCTTTTTGGCCTGGACATTGATTGCATCAATCGCCCGGACAACATCTGCGACCGAATCTACTTTCGGTATGACCACGTAAGCGAGGCGCTTCGCCGTAGCCTTCGTGACAATGGTGGCGATGTCCTGCTCGAAGCAGGGATGGGTGATGTCGTGGATGCGTACGCCAACGCGGTTGAAACGGTTGTCGTCGCTGGCGACGATTGATGCGACAAGCCTGGCGTGTTCTTCTTCGTTTCCTGCCGCGGCGCCGTCTTCGCAATCAAGGGTGATGTCGAAAACGGGGCCAAGTTCTTGCTGCAAGGCAATCGACTTCTGCATCAGTTTTTCGGAACCGGCGTAGTGGTCGCAGACCGGAATCGAAACCGGCTTGTGTTTGCCCTGGAATAAGACCTCGGATGGATGCATGTCGTGCGTCTTGGGGCTGGGGAGGAGGGGAGGACAAACGGCGCTGGGCCGCTTGTCCTTATATTGCGGTGATTAGCCGACGAGGTGCTTCACGCCGTCGCGCTCTTCCTGTAGCTCTTTCAGCGTCAGGTTGATGCGCTCTTGCGAGAAGGCGTCGACTTGCAGGCCCTGGACGATCTTGTATTCGCCATTCTCGGTCGTGACCGGGAAGCCGAACATGGTGCCTTCCGGAATGCCGTAGGAACCGTCGGACGGGATGCCCATGGTGGTCCACTTGCCGTTGGTGCCGAGGACCCAGTCACGTACGTGATCGATCGCTGCGTTGGCCGCGGAAGCGGCGGAAGACAGGCCGCGTGCTTCGATGATCGCTGCGCCGCGCTTGCCGACGGTCGGCAGGTACACGTCCTTGGTCCATGCTTCGTCGTTCACCAGGGCCTTTGCCGGCTGGCCGTCAACGGTTGCGTGGGTGAAGTCGGCGTACATGGTCGGGGAGTGGTTGCCCCAGACGCACAGCTTTTCGATCGAGGTGATCGGCTTGCCAACCTTGGCTGCCAGCTGGGACAGCGCGCGGTTGTGGTCGAGGCGCAGCATGGCGGTGAAGTTCTTGGCCGGCAGGTTCGGTGCCGACTTCATGGCAATGTAGGCGTTCGTGTTGGCCGGGTTGCCGACAACCAGAACCTTGACGTTGCGCGATGCGACAGCGTCGAGAGCCTTGCCCTGGACGGTGAAGATCTGTGCGTTGGCTTCGAGCAGGTCCTTGCGCTCCATGCCCGGGCCGCGCGGACGTGCGCCAACCAGCAGGGCAACGTCGGCGTCCTTGAATGCGGTCATCGGATCGCTGTGCGCGGTCATGCCGGCCAGCAGCGGGAATGCGCAGTCGTCGATTTCCATCATCACGCCCTTGAGCGCCTTCTGTGCCTTCTCGTCCGGGATTTCCAGGAGTTGCAGGATGACAGGCTGGTCTTTGCCCAGCATATCGCCGTTGGCGATGCGGAACAGCAGGGAATAGCCGATTTGGCCGGCGGCGCCAGTAACAGCAACACGCATGGGGGCTTTAGCCATGATGAATCTCCAAAGTGGGAATGAAAGGGGAAACCGTATGAATTATTCGGCAAGCCTGTAATAATAACGCCGATTCCACACCTGATCACGGCCGAATCCCTCGCCATGCCAGGGATGGTGCGTCGCAATAACCGGAGCTTCTCACGGGCTTGCATGCTGCCAATATTGCAGGCGAGTGTATGCTTGCATGATCGCTCTGTCAATGACTATCATATATCTTATATAAGACATATCAGTTATACATTTTGCTGGACGGCAATCGGGGTTTTGTGGTGAAATCGCTGATTATGAGTTCAGCCCCGACCAACCTGACAACCAATGGTGCGCCAAGCGCCGGGGCTGGTCTTTCCGCTTCCGGAACCTCTCCCACTTTTAGTCCCCTTTACCAGCAGATCAAGGCTCTTATTACGCAGAGCCTGCAGTCGGGTGAGTGGAAGCCGGGCGAATTGATTCCCAGCGAAGTGGAGCTCGCAAACCGATTCAAAGTCAGCCAGGGGACGGTCCGCAAGGCGATCGACGAACTGGCTGCGGAAAACCTTGTGGTGCGCCGCCAGGGCAAGGGCACCTTCGTTGCAACGCACCACGAGGCGCGTGCGCAATACCGTTTTCTGAGGCTCATGCCGGATGCCGGCGAGCCGCACAATGCCGACAACAAGATCCTTGAGGTCAAGAGACTGAGAGCGCCTGCAGAAGTTGCGCGCCTGCTGGATATCAAGTCGGGTGATTCCGTCATTTTCATCAAGCGCGTGCAGTCGTTCGACGGCGCGCCGACCATCGTCGAAGAGCTCTGGCTCCCGGGTGCAATTTTCAAGGGCCTGACGGCCGAGCGCCTGGTCGAGTACAAGGGGCCGATGTACGGATTGTTCGAAACCGAATTCGGCACGCGCATGATCCGCGCGACTGAAAAAATCCGTGCGGTTAGCGCAGACGAGGGTACGGCCGAGTTGCTGAGAGTCGAAAAGCAGACGCCCCTGCTCAATGTTGAGCGTGTCTCCTTCACGTATGGGGATCGACCCGTGGAGGTTCGTAGGGGGCTTTACTTGACTGATCGACATCATTATCAGAACGAACTGAGTTGAGATTGATGCTGTAGCTGATTTAGGCAATACCGGATAGCCACTCTTGACAATTGGAAATTGTGCTTTCCGCGAAGGTTGCTATTGGTGTGATGCACAAAATCGGCGAAAATTACGGGATTTTCAAGCCCTGGGAGGTAATGTCATGTCCGAAGCCGTGAACAAAAACCGGCGCAAATACGGCGTAATGAGCTTTGCTCAGACCGTCCATTACCGGCTGCCGTTGGCCGGTATCGTATCGATCCTGCATCGCGTCAGCGGCATGCTGATGTTCCTGCTGATCCCCTTCGTTCTGTATCTGCTCGACAAGAGCCTGACTTCAGAAATCTCCTTCGAATACTTCAAGGGATTCACCTCCCACTGGTTCGTCAAGCTGGTGATCCTGGCGCTGGTCTGGGCCTACCTGCATCACTTCAGCGCCGGCGTGCGCCACCTGCTGATGGACCTGCACATGGGTCTGGACAAGGACAGCGGCCGCAAGTCCGCCGTTGCCGTGTTCGCCGTCAGCCTGCCGCTGGCGCTGCTGGTTGCATTGAAATTGTTCGGAGCATTCTAAAAATGGCAAATAATAATATCGGACCGAAGCGCCTCGTCGTTGGCGCGCACTACGGCGTCCGCGATTGGCTGGCCCAGCGCCTGACTGCAATCGTGATGGCGGTGTACACGGTCATTCTGCTGGTGGCATTTCTGACGGGTAGCAACTTCTCCTACGAAGGCTGGGCGGGCCTCTTCGCGCATCAGTGGTTCAAGATCGTGACCTTCGTGACCTTCCTTTCGCTGCTTTACCACGCCTGGGTCGGCATGCGTGACATCTGGATGGACTATGTGACCGCATCGGTCGGTCTGCGTCTCGTATTTCACGTTGCGACCATCCTGTGGCTGGTCGGTTGCGCTGGCTGGGCCGCGCAGATTATCTGGAGAATGTAATCGTGGCAGCAATCAAGCAAAAACTTCCCGTCCGCCGTTTTGATGCGGTCATCGTCGGCGCCGGCGGTTCCGGCATGCGCGCTTCCCTGCAACTGGCAGAAGCGGGCCTGAACGTAGCAGTCCTTTCCAAGGTTTTCCCGACCCGTTCGCACACCGTTGCCGCACAGGGCGGTATTGGTGCATCGCTCGGCAACATGTCCGAGGACAACTGGTACTGGCACATGTTCGACACCGTCAAGGGCTCGGACTACCTCGGTGACCAGGACGCCATCGAATTCATGTGCCGCGAAGCACCGAAGGTCGTGTACGAACTCGAGCACTTCGGCATGCCGTTCGACCGTAACCCGGACGGCACGATTTACCAGCGCCCGTTCGGCGGCCATACCGCCAACTTCGGCGAAAAGCCGGTGCAACGCGCTTGCGCCGCAGCTGACCGTACCGGCCACGCGCTGCTGCACACGCTGTACCAGCGTAACGTCCGCGCCAAGACCCACTTCTTCGTCGAGTGGATGGCGATCGACCTGATCCGTGACCAGGATGGCGACATCCTAGGCGTCGTCGCGCTGGAAATGGAAACCGGCGACGTGATGATCCTCGAAGCGAAGACCACCCTGTTCGCCACCGGCGGTGCAGGCCGTATCTTCGCGGCATCGACCAACGCCTTCATCAACACCGGCGACGGCATGGGCATGGCTGCACGTGCAGGCCTGCCGCTGCAGGATATGGAATTCTGGCAGTTCCACCCGACCGGCGTGTCCGGCGCAGGCGTGCTGATCACTGAAGGCGTGCGCGGCGAGGGCGGGATCCTGATCAACGCCAACGGCGAGCGTTTCATGGAGCGTTACGCTCCGACGCTGAAGGACCTGGCTCCGCGTGACTTCGTGTCCCGTTCGATGGACCAGGAAATCAAGGAAGGCCGCGGCTGCGGTCCGAACAAGGATCACGTGCTGCTTGATCTGCGTCACATCGGCGCCGACACCATCAAGAAGCGCCTGCCGTCGATTCTCGAAATCGGCCACAAGTTCGCCAACGTCGACGCAACCAAGGAACCGATCCCGGTCGTTCCGACCATCCACTACCAGATGGGCGGCATCCCGACCAACATCAACGGCCAGGTTGTTGCACCGAAGAACGGCAGCATGAAGGAAGTCGTCAACGGCATGTACGCCATCGGCGAATGTGCTTGCGTCTCCGTACACGGCGCGAACCGCCTCGGCACCAACTCGCTGCTCGACCTCGTCGTGTTCGGCCGTGCTGCCGGTAACCACATCGTTGCGCAGAACCTCAAGCAGAAGAGCCACAAGGCACTGCCGGCAGATGCTGCCGACCGCGCCATGGAACGCCTTGCCCGCCTCGAAACCAGCGCCGGCTCCGAGCGTGTCCAGGACGTCGCCAACGCGATTCGCTCGACGATGCAACAATACTGCGGCGTGTTCCGTACCGACGAACTGCTCCAAACCGGTGTCAAGAAGATCATCGAGCTGGACGAGCGCCGCAAGCATGTCTCGTTCAAGGACAAGTCGAAGGTATTCAACACCGCACGCGTCGAAGCGCTCGAGCTGGACAACCTCATTGAAACTGCGAAGGCAACCATCATCTCTGCAGCAGCACGCAAGGAATCGCGCGGCGCCCACGCCCACCGCGATTACGAAAAGCGTGATGACGAGAACTGGATGAAGCACACGCTGTGGTTCTCCGAAGGCAACCGCCTCGACTACAAGCCGGTCAACACCCAGCCGCTGACCGTTGAAACCTTCAAGCCTAAAGCACGTACTTTCTAAGGTAAGAAAATGGCACGTACCCTGAAATTCCAAATTTACCGTTACGATCCGGACAAGGACGAAAAGCCCTACATGCAGGATCTGACGGTGACCCTGCAAGACACCGACAAGATGCTGCTGGACGCACTCCAGCGCATCAAGGCCGACGTGGACGATTCGCTGGCGCTGCGCCGCTCCTGCCGTGAAGGCGTGTGCGGTTCCGATGCAATGAACATCAACGGCAAGAATGGCCTGGCCTGCACCACCAACCTGAATGAACTGTCCGAGCCGATCGTTCTGCGTCCGCTGCCCGGCCTGCCGGTCATCCGCGACCTGATCGTCGACATGACCCAGTTCTTCAAGCAGTACCACTCGATCAAGCCGTACCTGATCAACGACACTATTCCGCCGGAGAAAGAGCGTCTGCAATCCCCGGCTGAACGTGAAGAGCTGGATGGCGTCTACGAGTGTATTCTGTGCGCATGCTGCTCGACCTCCTGCCCGTCGTTCTGGTGGAATCCGGACAAGTTCGTTGGCCCGGCCGGCCTGCTGCAAGCCTACCGCTTCATCGCTGACAGCCGTGACCAGGCAACCAGCGAGCGCCTGGACAACCTGGAAGACCCGTACCGTCTGTTCCGTTGCCACACGATCATGAACTGCGTCGACGTTTGCCCGAAGGGCCTGAACCCGACGCGCGCGATCGGCAAGATCAAGGAATTGATGGTTCGCCGCGCAGTGTAAGTGTCAAGAAAGGGCGGAAGCGCATACTGCTTCCGCCTTATTTCATGAGCTTTCCGGTAATCACTTCGGAAGGCTCCTGAAATAGAGTGAATGAGGAATTATGTCTGTCAATCATCAAGCTGACCCGGTAAAGCGAGCCCGTTTGCGTTGGAGGGCACGTCGCGGTCTGCTCGAAAACGACCTGATCATCACGCGTTTTCTCGACGTACATGAAGCTACTTTGACGGATGAGGAAGTGGACGCGTTTTCGCGACTGATGGAACTTGCCGACAACGAACTGATGGACTTGCTGCTGGCTCGCAAGGAACCGTCTGGCGATGCGGACCTGCCGCACGTACACGCGCTGCTCGCGCGCCTGCGTGCCGCCTGATACTGGTACTACCCCGGTTTTTGTATTTCGGTTTTTTTTGCAATCGACTCACCCCTCCTCACTAGAAGGAAGAGACATGACCAACTCTGATACCAAAGCAACACTGTCGTTCTCTGACGGTTCCCCGTCGCTGGACCTCCCGATTTACAAGGGCTCCATCGGCCCGGATGTCATCGACATCCGCAAGCTTTATGGCGCAACGGGCAAGTTCACGTATGACCCCGGCTTCATGTCGACTGCAGCCTGCAACTCGTCGATCACCTACATCGACGGCGACAAAGGTGAGTTGCTGTATCGCGGCTATCCGATCGAGCAGCTCGCGGTCAATTGCGACTTCCTCGAAACCTGCTACCTGCTGCTGAACGGCGAACTGCCGAACGCAGCACAGAAGGAGAAGTTCGTCAGCACCGTGACCAACCACACGATGGTGCACGAGCAGATGCAATTCTTCTTCCGCGGCTTCCGTCGCGATGCGCACCCGATGTCGGTGCTGGTCGGCACCGTCGGCGCGCTGTCGTCGTTCTACCACGACTCGCTTGACATCAACGACCCGCATCACCGCGAAGTGTCGGCTATCCGCCTGATCGCCAAGCTGCCGACGCTGGTGGCAATGGCGTACAAGTATTCCGTCGGTCAGCCCTTCGTGTATCCGCGTAACGACCTGTCCTACAGCGCGAACTTCATGCGCATGATGTTCGCCACCCCGTGCGCAGAATACAAGGTCAACGACGTCCTGGTCCGCGCGCTCGATCGCATCCTGATCCTGCATGCCGACCACGAACAGAATGCGTCGACCTCGACGGTTCGCCTCGCAGGTTCGTCCGGCGCCAACCCGTTTGCCTGTATCGCTGCCGGTATCGCTTGCCTCTGGGGCCCGGCACACGGTGGCGCGAACGAAGCTGCACTGAACATGCTGGAAGACATCCAGAGGCAGGGCGGCGTCGAGCGTATCGGTGAATTCATTGCACAGGTCAAGGACAAGAACTCGAACGTCAAGCTGATGGGCTTCGGTCACCGTGTCTACAAGAACTACGACCCGCGTGCGAAGTTGATGCGCGAAACCTGCTACGAAGTGCTGAACGAACTGGGCCTGCATGACGACCCGCTGTTCAAGCTCGCCATGGCGCTCGAGAAGATCGCCCTGGAAGACGATTACTTCGTCCAGCGCAAGCTCTACCCGAACGTCGACTTCTACTCCGGTATCGTCCAGCGCGCGCTGGGTATCCCGGTCTCGCTGTTCACCGGCATCTTTGCGATGGCGCGTACCGTCGGTTGGATCGCTCAGTGGAACGAGATGATCTCGGACCCGGAACAGAAGATCGGCCGTCCGCGTCAACTGTTCGTCGGCTCGCCGAAGCGTGACGTGCCGCCGATCGCCAAACGCGGCTGATAGGCATTACGGGCAGGATGACGTCCTGCCTGGCTCTGCAAAAAAGAACCCGCGGGAGCTTTCCGGCTCCGGCGGGTTTTTTCTTGTGCTGACGGAAAATCAGTAGTTCAGTTTCGCGTAGAAATTGCGCTCGGCAGCTTCCCGAGCCTGGCGCAGCGTGCGAATGCCCTTTTCCTGGAGAAGGGGAAGCATCTTGAGGAAGATTTCACCGGTTACGATGGCGTCGCCCAAGGCAGTATGCCGTCCTGCGATGTGGACACCAAGACGTTCGGCAATCGCCTCAAGCCGATGTGACTCCTGGTTAGGATGGATGAGGGCGGAGAGCAGAAGCGTGTCAAGGACCGGCTGGCGGAATTCGACTCCGGTCTTTCCTTCCTTCATTTGAAGGAAGCGCATGTCGAATGCGGCATTGTGAGCAACGAGGACCGTATCCTCGCAGAAGGCGTGAAAGTCAGGCAGCACGCGCTCGATACGTGGGCGGCCTGCAAGCATGTCGTTTGTAATGCCATGGATCTTTGCGGATTCCGGCGCAACCGGACGCCCGGGATCGATAAGGCAGTCGAAGACCTCCCCGCGCAGCAGGCGGCCATTGACAATGCGTGTCGCGCCCAGTTGGATGATTTCATCTCCGGCGGTTGGATCGAGCCCTGTTGTCTCCGTATCGAAGACGGTGTACGTCAACTGAGTCAACAGCCGGTCGTCCAGTGCGCGCGACTCTGCTGTCTGACGGAATAGGTCAAAGTCATAGTATTCCGGCCGTCCTTCTCCGCGGTGCGTTACAGATGCGGCCGTTGCCGGCGCGGGTGCGGCAGGCACGAGCAGGCGAAAGAAGGAGCGATGGGAGGCCTTGTCGCACTGGAACCAGATCTCGCCGTTGTGTCGTTCAACCACTTCTCGCAATGTAAGCGGGCTGTTTTCACCGCCCTCGGTCAGCGGATCGAGTTCCCACCCAACCAACGTTTCCGGACTGATGATAACGCCTGACCATGAGAGGTCGAGGTGGACGAGTCTCTCGGAACGGACGAGTCGAAAACGTACCTCGCGTACCTCGAACTCCTCTTTCAGCCGCGCGGCAAGATAGCAGACAACCTGCAGCAGGGAGTAACTGTCCGCCTTGATCCATAAGTCCTCGTCGATGTCCTCGGTCTTGGTAAGAAGGCCAAGCCTTTGCTCGATGCGTTGACGTGCCGCCTGGACGAGGTCGACACCCAACATATCGTCCAGCGGCCACCGCGCCTTCAGCGCCCCGGCGAACTCATTCGCCGTCCTGTCGAGCCGCGCGCCCATGACCTCTACCTCATCGCGCACAATGCCGAGGAAACGGTCGCGCTGTGCCGCGCTCATGTCCGGGTACGAGAGCAGATTTTCGACTGCCGCCCGGACGCTGGCGAGCGACGAGCGGCTGCCTTCTGTCAGGGATTGCAGCACCATGTCGCGCTGGCTCTCGAGGTCGAAACGCCGCGTGATGTCCTCCAGTGTCAGCACATAGCCGCCAACTTCCGGCTTGCCGTCTCCATTCAGGTGCATCACGGGCGCCATCTGGGCGCGGATCAGTTGTGCGTTCTGCGCTGAAGTAACAAAGTTCGCGATCGGTTGCGCATCGCCTGCGTCGAGTCGCTGATGAATCCGGTCGATGCCGTGCGTAATCAAACTGCGCTCCAATACGGCGAAAATGGAGCGTCCGAGGCCGACCGGGGAGTTGCCTGCCGAGTCGGCGCCGCCCTCAGGGGCCTGGAACATCATCCGGGCACGATTGTTATAGAGCAGAATGCGGCCGTCTCCGTTGCAGACAATGACGCTTTGGCTCAGCTCCGACATCAGCGCGGCAAATCGGTTTTTTTCCTCTTCGATCGCTGCCTTGGCGTCGGCGATTTTTTCTTGCACGTCGTGCAGCAGGGCATCTCGTTCGTCCGCGAGCTGGTTGATGGTTGTCGTCAAGCTGCGCAGCTCCGCAGAGCCTTCCTGCGGGAGCCGGACGCGGTTGTTCGCGGCCACGATGACACCCAGTTTTTCGCCGAGGCGGAGCGGCGCGCTGACGTAATGCCTGTACAGGAATTCGAACGCCAGTCCAATTGCCGCGAGCGCAGCCAGCAAGATGAAAATGATGAGTGCCTCGCGTCCGTCCAGGATGTGAAGGACGGCCCTTTGCTCGTCCGGCCCGAGTGTGGCCCATAGGACGACGTACAGGAGAATGGTGACAGCACCAAGGAAAGTGTACAGCGCGGCGAGCGCTGCGATGAATTTTCTCTTCTCGTTCATTGATGGACGCCGAGAAGCTGATTGACCTGATGCACCAGCTCCTTGCTTGAAAACGGTTTGGTCAAGTAGGCATCCACGCCTAGCGCCCGCGCCTTGGCAATGTCGGTGTCGCGGCTCTTTGCGGACAGCATGACAATTTTTACCTGCTGCCATCCGGGATCGCTTCGAATATGACGGCAAACCTCGTAACCGTTCTTGCCAGGCATCATAACGTCCAGCAATACAAGATCCGGCCTCCCGGATTTCATTGCCTTTATGGCAGCGTCGCCGTCGGCGGCTGTGACGACTTCGAATCCTTCCCGCTCCATTAAAAATTCGAGTGAAGCGACGATATTGGGCTCGTCGTCGGCGATCAGGATGCGCTTCCCCATGTCTTCTCAATTCTTCTAAGGCTTCATTTTGCTGCAGGGTGCCATACGCGCCTTACAGCTTGCTGATAAAGCGGGGAGGGGATGAAATTAATTTGGCGTAACCATGCGTTTTTGCTGCTTTGCGGCATAACGGTTTCTCTTTTTGCAAGCGCATGGGCGGGGTGAAAAAAAGCCGTTGCAAGCGCGGCAAATTGGCCAAGTTAGCGGTTACGTTGACCTTGATAAATATGTTATGCTCGCGCTTCGTAACACCTCAGGTCACGTAGCCCTTCCCCCACAACTTGATGTGCGATCCGCTAACCGGTCAGGCCGTGTCGCGGAAGGTTAGATTAACCCGCTAATCTCGCGAAACGCGAAGAAAGGTGAGCAAGATGATGCAACAGTCGTTCTCCAATTCATATCTGTTTGGAGGCAACGCACCGTACGTGGAAGAACTGTACGAAGCGTACCTCAACAACCCTGGTTCCGTTCCCGATAACTGGCGCGCGTATTTCGATGCGATGCAGAATGTTCCCGCCGTCGACGGCTCGAACAAGCCTGACGTTGCCCACGCTCCGGTCATCGCTTCGTTCGCAGAGCGCGCAAAGCAAGGTCCGATCCGCACCGTCACCGCTTCCACGGACGCCGAAATGGGCCGCAAGCGCGTGGCAGCCACGCAGCTGATCGCAGCCTACCGCTTCCTCGGCAACCGCTGGGCCAACCTCGACCCGTTGCAGCGCCAGGAGCGCCCGAACATTCCGGAATTGGAGCCGAGCTTCTACGGTTTCACCGATGCCGACCAGGACATCGTGTTCAATATCAGCAACACGTACTTCGGCCCCGAAACTGCCACGTTGCGCGACTTGCTCCAGGCATTGCGCGATACCTACTGCCGTTCCATCGGCGCCGAATTCATGTACGTCAGCGACCCCGCACAGAAGCGCTGGCTGCAGGAACGCCTTGAGTCGGTTCGCTCCACCCCGAATTTTTCGCCCGAGAAGAAGAAGCACATCCTCGACCGCCTGACCGCGGCCGAAGGCCTCGAGCGTTACCTGCATACCCGCTATGTCGGCCAGAAGCGCTTCTCGCTCGAAGGCGGCGAAAGCTTCATCGCCTCCCTGGACGAAACCATCCAGCGCGCCGGCGACAAGGGCATCCAGGAAATCGTCATTGGCATGGCCCACCGCGGCCGCCTGAACGTGCTGGTTAATACCCTGGGCAAGATGCCGCAGGATCTGTTCGCCGAGTTCGAAGGCAAGCACGCCGACGACCTCCCCGCCGGCGACGTGAAGTACCACCAGGGCTTCTCGTCCGACGTGTCCACCCCCGGCGGTCCGGTCCACCTGTCGCTGGCGTTCAATCCGTCGCACCTCGAAATCGTCAACCCGGTCGTTGAAGGTTCGGTCAAGGCGCGCATGGACCGCCGCGGCGACAAGGACGGCTCGCAAGTCATGCCGATCCTGGTCCACGGCGATGCCGCATTCGCAGGCCAAGGCGTTGTGATGGAAACGCTGAACCTTGCGCAGACCCGCGGCTACGGCACGGGCGGCACGGTTCATATCGTCATCAACAACCAGATCGGATTCACCACCTCCGACCCGCGTGATTCCCGTTCGACGCTGTACTGCTCCGACGTCGTCAAGATGATCGAAGCACCGGTGCTGCACGTGAACGGCGATGATCCGGAAGCCGTGATCCTGGCAACCCAGATCGCCCTCGACTACCGCCTCGAATTCAAGAAGGACGTGGTCGTCGACATCATCTGCTTCCGCAAGCTGGGCCACAACGAGCAGGACACCCCGGCGCTGACGCAGCCGCTGATGTACAAGAAGATCGGCAAGCACCCGGGCACTCGCAAGCTGTACGCCGACAAGCTGGTCACCCAGGGCACGATTCCGGCCGACGCAGGCGACGCCATGGTCAAGGCTTACCGCGACGCGATGGATGCCGGCAAGCACACGGTCGATCCGGTTATCTCCAACTTCAAGAGCAAGTATGCGGTCGATTGGATGCCGTTCCTCAACCGCAAGTGGACGGATGCCGCTGACACCGCCGTTCCGCTCGCAGAACTGAAGCGCCTGGCTGCACGCATTACCACTGTGCCGCAAAACTTCAAGGTCCACCCGCTGGTCGAGAAGGTTCTGGCAGATCGCGCTGCTATGGGCCAGGGCGACATGAATCTCGACTGGGGCATGGGCGAACACCTCGCCTACGCATCGCTGGTCGCGTCCGGCTATGCTGTCCGTCTCACTGGTCAGGATGCAGGCCGTGGCACCTTCGTTCACCGTCACGCCGTGCTGCACGACCAGAACCGTGAGCGTTGGGACGCAGGTACTTTCATCCCGCTGCAAAACATCTCCGAAAACCAGGCTTCGTTCAACGTCATTGACTCCGTGCTGTCCGAAGAGGCGGTGCTCGGCTTCGAATACGGTTATTCGACCGCAGAGCCCAATACGCTGACTATCTGGGAAGCGCAATTCGGTGACTTCGCCAACGGCGCCCAGGTCGTGATCGACCAGTTCATCAGCTCCGGCGAAGTGAAGTGGGGTCGTGCATCGGGTCTCGTCATGATGCTGCCGCACGGTTACGAAGGCCAGGGTCCGGAGCACTCCTCCGCCCGTCTGGAGCGTTACCTGCAGCTATGCGCGGACAACAACATGCAAGTGGTGCAGCCGACCACGGCAGCGCAGATTTTCCACCTGCTGCGCCGCCAGATGATTCGCCTGTTCCGCAAGCCGCTCGTCATCATGACGCCGAAGTCGCTGCTGCGTAACAAGGACGCCGGTTCGCCGCTGTCCGAACTGGCCAAGGGCCAGTTCCAGACCGTCATCGGCGAGGTCGACGAGAAGATCGATCCGAAGAAGGTCAAGCGCGTGGTTGCCTGCTCCGGCAAGGTCTATTACGACCTCGTCAATGCACGCAAGGAGCGCGGCGCTTCGGACACCGCGATCATCCGTATCGAACAGCTCTATCCGTTCCCGCACAAGGCATTCGCCGCAGAACTGAAGAAGTTCCCGAACTTCGCGGAACTGGTGTGGGCGCAGGACGAACCGCAGAACCAGGGCGCGTGGTTCCAGATTCAGCACAACATTTTCGAGAATCTGGAAGACGGTCAGAAACTGGCATACGCAGGCCGTCCGGCCAGCGCGTCGCCCGCTGTCGGCTACTACGACAAGCACTACGCGCAGCAAAAGGCGCTGATCGACACCGCGTTCTCGAAGCTCAAAGGCTTCGTCCTGACGAAATAAAGACCCGACGGCGCGCCAGAAGCTGGCGCGCCGCACGAACAACCCGAAACGGAGAGTTACATGGCAATTATCGAAGTGAAAGTTCCGCAATTGTCGGAATCGGTTGCAGAAGCAACCCTGTTGCAGTGGCATAAGAAAGTTGGCGAAGCAGTCGCTCGTGACGAAAACCTGATCGACATCGAAACCGACAAGGTGGTCCTCGAACTTCCCGCGCCGGACGCCGGCGTGATCGTCGAAGTGATCAAGGGCGACGGCAGCACCGTCGTCGCCGGCGAAGTGATCGCCAAGCTGGATACCGAAGCCAAGGCAGGCGCAGTCGCCGCCCCGGCAGCCGCTCCCGCGCCTGCTGCCGCACCGGCACCGGCTGCTGCGGCTCCCGCTCCGGCGTCCTCTGCAGCAGCTGGCATCGCCATGCCTGCCGCCGCCAAGATGCTGGCCGACAACAACATGACTGCTGGCCAAGTTGCCGGTACCGGCAAGGATGGCCGCGTGACCAAGGGCGACGTGATCGGCGCGCTGAGCAAACCGGCGGCCGCAGCTCCGGCACCGGCAGCAGCACCGAAGCCGGCACTGCAGCAGGTCGCAGCGCCGGTCAGCCTGACCGACCTCGCAAACCGCCCGGAAGAGCGCGTCCCGATGAGCCGTCTGCGCGCCCGCGTCGCCGAGCGTCTGCTGCAGTCCCAGGCAACCAACGCGATCCTGACCACGTTCAATGAAGTGAACATGCAGCCGGTCATGGACCTGCGCAACAAGTACAAGGACAAGTTCGAGAAGGAACACGGCGTGAAGCTCGGCTTCATGTCCTTCTTCGTCAAGGCTGCTGTGGCCGCACTGAAGAAGTACCCGGTTCTGAATGCTTCCGTTGATGGCAACGATATCGTCTACCACGGCTATTTCGACATCGGTATCGCTGTCGGTTCGCCGCGCGGCCTGGTTGTGCCGATCCTGCGCGACGCCGACCAGATGACCATTGCCGACATCGAGAAGAAGATTGCTGAATTTGGTACCAAGGCCAAG
Organism: Noviherbaspirillum sp. ST9; assembly: GCF_048799745.1. Classification (NCBI taxonomy): domain Bacteria; kingdom Pseudomonadati; phylum Pseudomonadota; class Betaproteobacteria; order Burkholderiales; family Oxalobacteraceae; genus Noviherbaspirillum; species Noviherbaspirillum sp. ST9. The sequence goes on from NZ_JBLWFR010000003.1 coordinate 540,942, forward strand.
GACGGCAAGCTGACGCTGGAAGAACTGACCGGCGGCACCTTCTCCATCTCGAACGGCGGCGTGTTCGGCTCCATGCTGTCCACCCCGATCATCAACCCGCCGCAATCCGCAATTCTCGGCGTCCACGCAACCAAGGACCGCCCGGTCGTTGAGAACGGTCAGATCGTGATCCGTCCGATCAACTTCCTGGCCATGTCCTATGACCACCGCATCATCGACGGCCGCGAAGCCGTGCTCGGCCTGGTCGCGATGAAGGAAGCGCTGGAAGATCCGGCGCGCCTCCTGCTGGACCTGTAATCCATCACGCCATGCGCACACGGAGCAAGGAAACTGCCTGCTCCGTGTGCGTTGTCCATTCTGCGGAAAATTAGGATACGAATATGTCGAAGAATTTTGATGTGGTTGTCATCGGTGGCGGCCCCGGTGGCTATATCGCGGCGATCCGCGCTGCGCAACTCGGCTTCAGCACCGCTTGCATCGACGAGTGGACGAATGCCAAGAACGGCCCGGCGCCGGGTGGCACCTGCACCAACGTCGGCTGCATCCCCTCCAAGGCGCTGCTGCAGTCGTCCGAACACTATGAGCACGCCGGCCATGCCTTTGCCGATCACGGCATCGAGGTCAAGGGCCTGGCGATGAACGTCGGCCAGATGCTGGCGCGCAAGGAAACGATCGTCAAGCAGAACAACGACGGCATCCTGTACCTGTTCAAGAAGAACAAGGTCACCTTCTTCCATGGCCGCGGCTCTTTCGTCAAGGGCGATGCGAACGGCTACGAGATCAAGGTCGCTGGCGCAACCGAAGAAACGATCACCGGCAAGCACATTATCGTTGCAACCGGTTCCAACCCGCGCGCGCTGCCGAATGCGGCATTCGATGAAAAACTGATCCTCTCGAACACCGGCGCACTCGCCATCGATTCCGTGCCCAAGAAGCTCGGCGTCATCGGCGCAGGTGTGATCGGCCTCGAAATGGGCAGCGTCTGGCGCCGCCTCGGCTCGGAAGTTACCGTGCTGGAAGCGCTCCCGGCCTTCCTCGGCGCCGTGGACGAACAGATCGCCAAGGAAGCGCACAAGCTGTTCGTCAAGCAGGGCCTGGCGATCAGCCTTGGCGTGAAGATTGGTTCGATTACCGCCGGCAAGAAAGACGTGACCGTCGAGTACACCGACGACAAGGGCAATGCGCAGAAGGCAGTGTTCGACAAGCTGATCGTCTCAATCGGCCGCGTCCCGAACACTATCGGCCTGAATGCGGAAGGTGTCGGCCTGAAGCTGGACGAGCGTGGCTTCATTGCCGTCGACGGCGACTGCAAGACCAGCCTGCCGAACGTGTGGGCAGTCGGCGACGTCGTGCGCGGCCCGATGCTGGCGCACAAGGCGGAAGAAGAGGGCGTCGCGGTTGCCGAACGCATTGCGGGCCAGCACGGTCATGTGAACTTCAACACAATTCCCTGGGTCATATATACGTCCCCGGAAATTGCCTGGGTTGGCAAGACCGAGCAGCAGTTGAAGGCGGAAGGCGTCGCTTACAAGGCCGGTACCTTCCCGTTCATGGCAAATGGTCGTGCGCGCGCCCTCGGCGATACCTCCGGCATGGTGAAGTTCCTGGCCGATGCCAAGACCGATGAAATCCTCGGCGTGCACATCATTGGCCCGATGGCATCCGAACTGATTTCGGAAGCGGTCGTGGCGATGGAATTCCGTGCGTCGTCGGAAGACATCGCCCGCATCTGTCACGCTCACCCGTCCCTGTCGGAAGCGACCAAGGAAGCCGCACTCGCGGTCGACAAGAGGTCGCTGAACTTCTAAGGAGGACGTATGCGTCACCTGATCCTGTTGTTGCCGCTGGCGATCGCTGCTTGTGCCACGACAGGATCGAGTGACGGTGTGATTGCCATTGAAACGGCGTCGCGCGGACAGGCTCTTGCTGGAGCAAATTGCGCTGTCAGCACGGGGGCTGGGAATTGGAACGTCATCACACCGGCATCGGTCAACGTGGGCAGCGCAAGCGGCGACCTTCGCGTACTGTGCAACAAGGACGGCTTCCGCACATCGGAAATCGTTTTCCGGCCCTCGAATCCGTATGGTTCGAGCATGGGTGTCGGTGTAGGTGGTGGTGGCAGCCATGTCGGTGTTGGGGTGGGATTGAGCTTTCCTGTCCGCTTCGGTGGTGGAACCTATCCCTCGCGCGTGACAGTCGACATGAATCCGCAGTGAGTGCAGACAAGGTTTTTTCCGGCGCCTGTCAAATACTGGCAACACGGGCATAATCCCTACGGATTGCCTGGAATCAGCTTCTTGGACGAATGGGCGAGCGAGTCTCGCCCATTTTCATGTTTCACCGCCGGGCACAGGCAAGGCGGCCAGACACTACGCAGCAACCAGCGAAACAGATCATATGAACGTCAGGGAGTTTTACGCGCACGCGCTTGGGCAGCGCGGTTATCAATCGGACGAGGCGCAGCTTCGGGCCGTCGAGCGACTGCAGCGGTGCTTCGATGAATGGGTCACCTACAAGTCGCAGCGTTCGAACAAGCTCAAGCGCCTGATCAGCCGGCCGGAAGTGCCGCGTGGTGTGTATATGTGGGGCGGTGTCGGGCGCGGCAAATCCTTCCTGATGGACAGCTTCTATTCGGTTGTGCCCGTCACACGCAAGACGCGTCTGCACTTCCATGAATTCATGCGCGGGGTTCACCGCCAGCTGGACGATCTGAAAGGCGTGGCGGATCCGCTCGACGAAGTGGCGCGCCGCATTGCGAAGAAGTACCGTCTGATCTGCTTTGACGAATTCCACGTATCGGACATCGCGGACGCGATGATCCTCTATAACCTGCTCAAAGCCTTGTTCGACAACGGTGTTTCGTTTGTCATGACGTCCAACTACGCCCCGGACACGCTATATCCCGACGGGCTGCATCGCGACCGCATCCTTCCGGCGATTGCCTTGCTCAAGGAAAAGCTCGACGTGATGAATGTCGATGCCGGTGTCGATTACCGGAAAAGGGTGCTGGAGCAGGTCGAGGCGTACCACACGCCCCTCGGCGCCGAAGCCGACCACGCCTTGCGCACTGCATTTGCCAACCTTGCCGAGATGGCAGACGAGGATCCTCACATCCGCATCGAAGCGCGCGATATCAAGGCGCTGCGCCGTGCGGGCGGCGTGATCTGGTTCGATTTCGCGACGCTGTGCGGCGGTCCGCGTTCGCAGAATGATTATCTGGAAATTGCCAGCCAGTTCCACACGGTGATTCTCTCCGCCGTGCCTCGCATGTCAGCCTCGATGTCTTCGGAGGCTCGCCGTTTTACCTGGCTGGTCGACGTCCTCTACGACCACAAGGTCAAACTCCTGATGTCCGCCGAGGTCGAACCGGACCAGCTTTATACGGAAGGCATGCTCGCGAACGAGTTTCATCGCACGGTTTCCCGCATTATCGAAATGCAGTCCTCGGAGTACATGGAAAGTGAACGACGCGACGTTGCGGGGGCGCTGGCGTGACGAACGGCATGGCCATGGAAGCACCTATGACTGCTCGCAGGATCAAAATCTGTTTCGGCATCGTTGCTGCCGCGTGGGCGGCGGTTGCGTTTGCGCAGACATCGCCGACACAGGCACTCGAAAAGGTGTCGGATCGCTATCCGTCCGGCTCGATTCGATCCATTGAAGAGGCAGATGCGGCGCTGTCAGCGGCAGCGGCCGAGCGGGGCGCGATCGACGCGCGGTATCAGACTGAAGAGCAGGCGTGCCATCCCAACTTCTTTACGACGTCGTGCATTCAGAAGGCAAAGGAGCGGCGGCGCATTGCCTTGTCTGCATTACGCCCGGTTGAACTTGAGGCAAGTGCGTTCAAGCGCAAGGTGCGTGTGTCGGAACGCGATCAGGCTCTGGCCGAGCGATTGGAAAAGGACGAAAAGCAGCGGCAGGAACGCGCAAACCGGACGCCTGCGACCGAGTCGGAAGCGACGGCCGCCGCGACGCCCGCTACCACGTCGGAGAAGGTGCAAACCACACTTCCCAATGATCCTGAAACACAGCCGGCGCCAAAGGCGCCCAAGCCGAGGACAGAAGATAGGTTAACTGCCGAGGAGCGCGCGGCCAACGTTGCCGCCTACGAAAAGAAGAAGCGCGAAGCCATGGAGCGGCAGCAGAAGGTTGCACAGCGCAAGGCTGAGAAAGAACAGAAACGCAAGTCTAAACACGCGGACAATAAAAAGCCCGGGTGATCCGGGCGCAAGTGCGGGAAGATTGAGGTGAGTGCGATCAGACCGCGCGCTTCATTTTCCCGACGGTGTAGCTCTTGGTTTCCACAGGCGGTTCTACCAATTTCACGATGGCGAGGGTGCAGTTATCGCCGGCCGCATCGGTGGTGCGTTCGCGCGTCTTGTTGATGAGCATTTCGGAGGCCTGGCGAGGCGAGTTCATCGCGATGGCGGCGCCGAGCTCCGCATCGGTGAAATAGTGCCAAAGGCCATCCGAGCATAACAGGAAGGCATCCCCTGCCTTCAATCCCTCATACCTGCGGAGGGTGACTTGCGGTTCGCGGTCATGCGAACCAAGCGCATTGACCAGTACATTGGACAAGCGATGGTTCTTGGCTTCCTCCCGCGACAGTTTGCCTTCCCTTACCAGCAGCTCCACGTAGGAATGATCAATCGTGCGTTCGGCACAGTTCGGGCCTTCGAAGCGGTATAGCCGGGAGTCGCCGACATGTGCCCACACCGCCGTGCGGTCCGGGCAGATCACGAGGGCTACCATGGTGCTGTGGGGGTTCTTTTCGGAGGAGAAAGAAGTCAGCTTGATGATCGTATGCGCGTCCAGCGCGATCGTCTCGAGCATTTTTCCGACGTCGTCGGTTTGTGGCGAGAAATGGTCGAACGCCTGCTTTGCCGTTCGGATTACCTGTTCGGCCGCTAACGCCCCCCCGCTTAATCCGCCCATGCCATCCGCGACCACCGCCATGACGTATCCCGGCGCCCTTGGAGCGGCAAACAGCGCGGTGCGATCCTGCTGCTCTTTGCGGTCACCGATATGTTGCCCGGTGCCTGCTTCAATCTTGTATTGGCTCATGGGTTCGATGGAATTACATGTCGGACTCAAAAAATTATTGCATGCGAAAAATTTCGCACGTACCCTTGTTCTGTTTTGTTACAACTCTTCACGAGTATTTATAGGCGCAGCGTCATGTTGTTCCGGAGCATCGAATCACCATTAACCCGGCATTTACCTGCTGAATTCCGGACGACGAAGCCGTGACGCTAGCCGCGCACGGTATTCACTCTTAAAATATAAGTCACTTACCGCATTCAACAACGCCATCATGATTCCAACGGAAGATATACAGCGAAGAATCGTCGAACTGGAGGTAGAGCATCGCGATCTCGACGCAGTTATCGAACTGCTTGCGCGTGATGTTCTGCGTGACGAACTTCAGCTGCGGCGCTTGAAAAAGCGCAAACTTCAGTTGAAGGATCACATAACATTGTTGAAAATGCAACTTGTCCCGGATATCCCTGCGTAAGGCTTCGGGTACGATTCATTACCCACCCGTCCACCTCAGCTTTGACCGAACACTCCGCCTCAACCCCCGAATCGGGTGACCACGACGCCGAAATCGAGCAGTTGTTTCATGCTTCCGGGCTACTCAGCCAGGCGGTCGCCGGCTTTCGTCCGCGTCAGTCGCAGACAGAAATGGCAAAGGCCATTGCTGCGGCCATCGCTTCGCAGAAGACACTGATCGCGGAAGCGGGCACCGGCACGGGCAAGACCTTCGCCTACCTCGTGCCTGCATTGTTATGGGGTGGCAAGGTCATCCTGTCGACCGGCACCAAGAATCTGCAGGACCAGCTTTACTTGCGCGACATTCCGACGGTACGCAAGGCATTGAGTGCACCTGTCTCCGTCGCGCTGCTCAAGGGGCGTGCCAATTACGTGTGCCACTTTCACCTCGAGCGCACCTTGCAGAACGGCCGGCTGACGTCTCGTGAGGATGTGGGGTACCTGCGCGATATTTCCCGATTCGTGAAGACGACCAGTTCAGGCGACAAGGCTGAGCTTGCACGTGTTCCCGAGTCCGCATCGGTGTGGAATCTCGTCACATCGACGCGCGACACCTGCATGGGCGCGGAGTGCCAGTATTACCAGGATTGCTTCGTGATGAAGGCGCGCAAGGAAGCACAGCAGGCTGACGTCGTCGTCGTCAATCATCACCTTTTCTTTGCCGACGTCGCGCTTAAGGACACGGGTGTTGCCGAGCTTTTGCCGTCCGCGAATACGGTGATCTTCGACGAGGCGCACCAGTTGCCGGAAACCGCGACCTTGTTCTTCGGCGAGACAGTCTCTACATCGCAAGTCCTCGAATTATGCCGCGACGTGCTTGCGGAGGGACTGGCGCATGCGCGCGATGGTGCCGACTGGCCAAAGGTTGTCTCGACTGTCGAGCGTGCCGCCCGTGATTTGCGACTGGCATTTCCCCAGGACGTCGTCAGGCTCGCAGTGAACCAGATTGCACCGTCAAGCGCGTTCTTCCCCGCACTTGAAAAGCTGCAGGACGAACTACACGGAATGGTGGCGGTACTTGAAACCCAGGCCGAGCGCGCGGAAACCATCGAGCAATGCCGTGCGCGTGCGATCGAGCTGTCCGACAAGCTCGCCGCATGGGACAGCGCGCAGAGCGCGGATCCGGACAAGGTGACGCCGGAGCAGGAGCGTGTGCTGTGGGTGGAAGCCTTTTCGTCATCGCTCCAGCTTCACCGGACACCGCTGTCGATCGCGCCAATCTTCAGCAAGCAGCGCGAAGGAACCCCGCGCGCCTGGATTTTCACGTCAGCCACGCTGGCGGTGAAAAACGACTTCAATCATTACGCTTCCCAGATGGGATTGTGGAATGAAACGGCGCAGTCATGGCCCAGTCCATTCAACTACGGGAGCCAAGGCTTGCTCTACGTGCCGGAGAACCTGCCACAGCCGAATTCCCTGAATTACACGGACGCCGTTATCGATGCGGCCCTGCCAATGATCGAGGCATCCGGCGGGCGGGCCTTCTTCCTGTGCACGACGATACGCGCAGTCAATCGGGCGGCCGAGCGCCTGCGCGAAGAGTTCGACAAGCGCAAGCTCGGTTTTCCGCTGATGGTGCAGGGCGAAGCGGGACGTACTGAACTGCTTGACCGTTTTCGCGCCGCGGGAAATGCCGTACTGATCGGCAGCCAGAGTTTCTGGGAGGGCGTTGATGTACGAGGCGAAGCGCTTTCACTCGTCATTATCGACAAGCTGCCGTTTTCGCCTCCTGACGATCCCGTACTCGCGGCGCGTATCGACGCCCTTGAACGAAAGGGGCTTAACGGATTCGTGCACCATCAGCTTCCTGCCGCCATCATCAACCTGAAGCAGGGTGCCGGCCGGCTGATTCGGGACGAAACGGATCGCGGCGTGCTGATGATCTGCGACCCGCGCCTCATTTCAAAGCCATACGGACGGCGAATCTGGCAGAGCCTGCCGCCCTTCAGCCGGACGCGCGATGTCGATGTGGCAACGGCTTTTTTCCACAAGGAAATGCAGGATAATCCTACTCAGCTCCTCGAATGAGGTAACATTCTTTCGCTCCCCGACTGGGATGGATGGTCGTGCCGGCAAGGCGCGCCAGCGAATCGATCGATTGCATGCGCTAACAAAGAGGGAACATGGCTGATCCGGTAGTTTCTCTGGTTCCTGTACGTGTCACAGAACTCGCTGTGGGCAAGCCCTTGCCGCAAGCGATCTACGACTGGCATGGAAATCTCCTTCTTGCAGAAGGATGCGTGATCGAAAGCCGGAGCCAGCTTGAAGGCCTCATCGGCAATGGGTTCATCGAGGATTCAACCTGGGACCTTTCCCCCAAGGCGGCGCGTGAATCGCGCGTTCCGCCAGCCTCCGCACGGAGAAATTCCGTCGCCCCCGACCCCGCGCCGCCGTCCTCCGACGCCAACGCCAACAAGGAGATCATCGTTGGCATGGATGACGTCCGCTGGTACGTCGGCGAGACGTTGTATTTGCAGCAGATCGACAATCCCGCCATTCGTTACACCGTTCGCCTGATCGGTTTCGTCAAGAACAAGACCGTCATGGTGACCGCGCCGGCAGTGGACGGCAAGCTTGAATTCATTCGCGAAGGCCAGACCTTTATCGTGCGCGCGTTCGCAGGAAAGAAGGCCTATGCATTCGTGACTTCAGCAGTCAAATCGGTCCATTCCCCGCACCCTTACCTGCACTTGGTCTTCCCGAAGGAGGTGCGGTGTACCGTTGTCCGCCGCGGCGTGCGTGCGCAAGTCAACATCATCGCGTCCGTGCGCCTGGAAAAGCCTGAGCGCGTCGGCGCGGCAGTGCTGTCCGACCTGAGCATGGGAGGCGCGTCAGGAACATTGAAGCAGGTTCTCGGGGAGAAGGGCGAGGAGGGGACCATCAAGTTCAAAGTCCATGCGGCCGGACAGGACGAAATCCTCAATCTCAAAACAGCATTGCGTTCCATTTCCCCGGCTGAGGGGGGCGAAGGCTACAAGCACGGTTTTGAATTCCTCGACGTGTCCATCCACGAACGGCTGATCCTGTCCGCCTTCGTGCACCAGACGCTCGCCGAGGGAGAATAAGGCACTCCCGCTGTCAAGCGGGAGTGCTTGTTGCAGGTTATTTCTGCGGCTGAATCACCACTTTTCCCGTCACCTTGCGCGCTGCCATGTCGTTGAGGGCCTTCGGCGTGTCTGCCAATGCATAACGACCGGAGATATGCGGGCGGATTTTCCCTTCTGCCATCCATCCCATCAACTGCTGCATTGCGGCCAGGTTCGACTTCGGCTCGCGCTTGGCAAATTCACCCCAGAATACGCCGACTAGCGAAGCGCCCTTGAGGAGCGGAAGGTTGAGCGGCAGCTTCGGGATCTCGCCATTGGCAAAGCCGATGACGAGGTAACGGCCCCGCCACGCGATGGACCGGAATGCCGGCTCGGCATAGACGCCACCGACCGGATCGTAAATCACGTCTGGTCCCTTGCCGTCGGTCGCTGCTTTGATCGCCTCGCGCAAATCCTCGGTCGTGTAATTGATCGTCGCGTCGGCGCCATGCTCTTTGCAGATGGCGAGTTTTTCATCGGTGGAGGCGGCGGCGATGACGCGTGCGCCGAGCGCCTTGCCGATCTCAATGGCAGCAAGGCCTACGCCGCCGGCAGCGCCAAGCACCAGCATTGTTTCTCCGGCCTTGAGCTGCGCGCGGTCGACCACGGCATGATGGGAGGTCCCGTAGGTGAGCGTGAATGCCGCCGCGGTGTCGAAATCAAGACCGGGCGGCATGGGAACGACGGCCTTTGCCGGTGCAGTGATTTGCTGGGCAAATGCGCCAAGGCTGACAAAGGCGAGCACCTTGTCGCCCGCCTTGATATGCGTGACACCTTCGCCGACGGAGCGCACCACACCCGCGAGCTCACTGCCCGGCGTGAAGGGAAGTTCGGGTTTGAACTGGTATTTATTCTGGATGATCAGGACGTCAGGGAAGTTGACGCCGGCTGCGTGGACATCAATGGAAACCTCGCCAGGGCCCGGGGCTGCGTCCGGCAGGTCTTCCACGACCAAAGTGTCCGGTAGTCCCCACGATTTGCAGACGATCGCTTTCATTGTGTCTCCTTGATGGTTTTGGAATAAAAAAGAACGGTCGTTTCATTTTATTCTTATGCCGCAAAATGTCAACACTACTGCAGGGAGCGCAGGTCCCTTCGGTTAAAATTCGCTTATGAAAATTCTCGTTAGTAACGACGATGGTTACCTTGCTCCGGGAATCGTCGCCTTGGTCGATGCGCTCAAGCCCATTGCAGAAATTGTGGTTGTCGCACCCGACAGCAACCGTTCCGGAAGCTCGAATTCATTGACGCTCGATCGTCCACTGTCAGTGCATCGCGCCGAAAACGGGTTCTATTTCGTCAACGGCACACCTTCGGACTGCGTCCACGTCGCGCTGACAGGAGGACTGTCTTTCAAACCTGACTTGATCGTCTCCGGGATCAACCAGGGACAGAACATGGGCGATGACACCCTCTACTCCGGGACGGTTGCCGCCGCAACCGAAGGATTCCTGTTCGGCATTCCGGCAATCGCCTTTTCTCAAGTGGAAAAAGGGTGGGCGCATGTCGACGCCGCTGCCCACATCGCACGCGATTTTGTGGAGCGTGATTTTGGCATGTTGAAGCGCCCGTACCTGTTGAATGTCAACATTCCGAATCTGCCTTACGAAGAAATCAAGGGAATGCGGGCCACGCGTCTTGGCAAGCGGCACGAATCGGAGCCGGTCATCAAGGCACAAGATCCCCATGGACGTGAAATTTTCTGGATCGGACCCGCGGGCAAAGCAAAGGATGCCGGCGAAGGCACGGATTTCCATGCGGTTTCCCACGGCTACGTTTCGGTCACGCCGCTGCAGATCGACCTGACACACAACGCCCAGCTCGATGTATTGAAAAAGGGTTTGTCATGACGACCAAGGACAAGCGCTTTCCCTTGACGCTGTCATCCGTCGTCGAGAAGTCGGCAAAGGCCGAGCGCGCAGGTCCGGCGTCGCGCAAGGTTGCGACACCCCAGACGGCCACGCAGAATGCGGCGCAAAACGTGGTGCGCGGCCGCACGAATGAATCGCCTTCACCGATGACGGCACGGACTCCGCCGCCAGCGCCCATTGCGCCGCGCAGCACGACCCTCGTATCCGATGCCGTCCGCGGGGCAATGGTAGCCCGCGTGGCGAAGCAGGGCGTCAAGGATGCGAAAGTTCTCGCAGCCCTCGATGCTGTGCCGCGCCATCTCTTCGTCGAGCCCGCGCTCGCAAGCCAGGCTTATATCGATGCGTCACTGCCGATCGGCCACCATCAGACCATTTCGCAGCCTTATATCGTCGCACGAATGATCGAAGTCATGCGTGCAAACGGAAACGGCGGGGTTCTCGACAAGGTGCTGGAAATCGGGACCGGATGCGGCTACCAGGCGGCCGTATTGTCGCTGGTGGCCAAAGAGGTTTACTCCATCGAGCGCATCAAGCCTCTGCATGAACTTGCCAAGTCGAACCTGCGGCCGCTTCGGATTGCCAACATCCGCTTGCAGTATGGAGATGGTATGCTTGGCCTGCCTCAGGCAGCCCCGTTCGACGGTATTATTCTTGCCGCCGCGGGACTGGAAGTTCCGCAGGCCCTGCTCGAGCAGCTCAGCATCGGAGGACGACTCGTCGCACCGGTCGGGGGGCGCCATCAGGTACTCCAGCTTATCGAGCGCATAGGGAAGTTCGAGTGGACGAATACGACGCTCGAAGATTGCCATTTCGTTCCGCTGCGTCCCGGTGTCGTGTAAGCCTGTTTCAGATTGAAACGCAAGCCGACAATTCGTCGCCAAATGTTTAACTTTATGAGAATGAAAAAAGCACGACTTGTATTCCTGGCGTCCCTGCCGCTGCTGATCACCGCATGTACGACTGCGCCGCACCAGCCTGCGCCGGTGGTTGATCGGCCGGTATCGGTCAAGCCTGCCGAGCCGCCGAAGCCGGTAACCCAGCCGGCGCCACCTGTCGCCGCAGGAAAACAGGCAGACCGCGGCTATTACACCGTTCGGAAGGGCGATACGCTGATCCAGATCGCTCTCGACTTCGGGCAGAACTACCGCGATATCGTTGCATGGAACAATCTTGCCAATCCGAACGACATCAAGGTCGATCAGGTGTTGCGCGTATTGCCTCCCGAAGGCGGCGCGCAGACCGGCAGCGTAGCCACCTCTTCGGGCGTCGAAGTGCGCCCATTGACACCTCCGGCATCGGGTACGCCTGTCCCGAACAAAACAGCGCCCAAGGGCGAGAAGCGTCCTTATTCCGATGCTGCCTTGGCGGAATTGCAAAAAACCGACGTCACGCCGGCAACACCACCTGTCGCCAAGGCGGAACCGCCAAAGCCGGCTGAAAAGGTACCGGATGTGCCGCAGATTCCTGCCGCGGACGATGAGAACATCGCCTGGATCTGGCCGGCGGACGGGAAAATCATCAGTCACTTTGGCGAAGGCAAGAGAGGCATCGATATTGCTGGCAAGATGGGGCAGCCGGTTTTAGCGGCGGGATCCGGCAAAGTGCTGTATGCTGGAAGCGGCATTCGGGGATACGGGAATCTTGTGATTGTCAAACATTCCAATAATCTGCTGTCTGCTTATGCGCACAACAAAACCATCTTCGTCAAAGAGGATCAAAATGTGACGAAGGGGCAGAAGATTGCCGAGATGGGGAATTCCGATTCCGAAGAGGTAAAACTGCATTTCGAGATTCGCCAGCAAGGAAAGCCAGTCGATCCGTCAAAATATTTGCCAAGCCGCTAAATGAATCGCATCCCACACGATCCGCTCGATGACGATACCCCTTCGGATGACATTGCCGATGACATCCCGCTCAACGTTGCAGATGACGAGGGCGGGTTGGGCGACGAGAGCGAGAGCGGGGAGCGATCGGAAGGTTCGTCCGCCACCGCGGCCGACCCGGTGGATGAACTGAAAACGGTACTCGCGGCGGAACTGTCGACGGATACGACCCAGCATTACCTGAACCAGATTGGCGCTCGTCCCCTGCTGACGGTGGAGGAAGAGGTACGCTACGCCACGTTGGCGAAGCAGGGCAACTTCGAGGCGCGCCAGAAGATGATCGAACATAACCTTCGCCTGGTTGTGTCGATTGCAAAACACTATATCAATCGCGGCGTCGTCCTGCTTGACCTCATCGAGGAGGGCAACCTCGGCCTGATGCGCGCGATCGACAAGTTCGAGCCGGAACGCGGTTTCCGTTTCTCGACATATGCCACTTGGTGGATTCGCCAAAGCATCGAGCGCGCGATCATGAACCAGGCGCGCACGGTGCGGCTGCCCGTGCACATGGTGAGAGAACTCAACCAGATCCTGCGGGCCAAATATCACCTCGAAGCGCAGCACCATGATGGAAAGGACGCGACGGCGGAAGATATTGCCCATCTCGTCGAGCGGCCGGTGGAAGACGTGCAGGACATCCTCGCGCTCTCCGAGCATGCGACTTCGCTTGATGCCCCCCTGGACAACGACCCGCAGGCAAGCCTCATGGACATGCTTCCGGGCGACGTCGAAGACGGGCCGGATTCTCGTGCGGAGCACCATGAAATGACCGTTCTCGTCCGCGACTGGCTGAAGAAGCTGCCGGACAAGCAGCGTGTCGTGATCGTGCGCCGTTTCGGTCTCGACAATGATGATCCCGCTACCCTTGAGGAGCTTGCTGCGGAAATGAGCGTCACGCGTGAACGCGTGCGCCAGATCCAGCAGGAAGCCCTGGTCAAGCTCAAGCGTGCCCTGACCGCGAGAGGCGTCGGCAAGGACGCTTTGCTGTGATTCCTGTTCTTGTGTTCGACATCGAGACGATTCCCGATGTGGTCGGTCTTCGCACCTTGCATGGGCATCCGGCGACGATGAGTGATGCCGACGTCGCGACGCAGGCATTCGCCGAGCGTCGCGAGAAAACTGGCTCCGAATTCCTGCAGCACCATTTGCATCGCATCGCGGCGATATCCTGCGTCTTCAGGGACGACGAAGGCTTTCGCGTTCGATCGCTCGGCAGCCTGGAGGACCAGGAGCCAAAGCTGGTCAATGACTTTTTCCGCATCATCGACAAATACACGCCGCAACTCGTGTCATGGAACGGCGGAGGCTTCGACCTTCCGGTTCTTCACTACCGCGCAATGATCAACGGTGTCTGTGCGTCCCGGTACTGGGAGATGGGTGAAGATGATCGCGATTTCAAGTGGAACAACTACCTGAGCCGCTACCATACGCGCCATCTTGACCTGATGGACCTGCTCGCGCTGTACACCGGGCGAGCCAATGCACCGCTCGACGACTTGGCCAAGCTCTGCGGATTTCCTGGCAAACTCGGCGTGGACGGTTCTCAAGTGTGGGCGCTGTATCAGGAAGGGCGCCTGGGCGAGATTCGCGATTATTGCGAGACCGACGTAGTCAATACCTATCTCGTCTACTGCCGTTACCTCCTGATGCGCGGCGCCATGTCCCGCGAAGCGTACAATGTCGAGATTGACCTTGTGAGGTCATCTCTTGCGCTGCTCGACGGTCCGCACTGGAAAGAGTATCTCTCCGCCTGGCCTCCCGCCTGAGGGCGCTACAACACTTCCGATAACTTGCTTCCCGGGCTGGCACGCGCCCGGTATTTCTTTTTTTGTAGCCATGCAGCAGAACTTTATCGAAATCGAATCCCTTGACATGGAAGGCCGCGGAGTTGGCCACCTGACCAACGAGGACGGCACGCCCGGCAAGGTCATCTTCGTCGAAGGCGCCTTGCCCGGGGAGCGCGTCAGCTTCCAGTCCTTTCGCAAGAAGCCGAAATGGGAAGCGGCCACACTGACCGAACTGCATAGCGAATCTTCGTTGCGCGTCGATCCGAAATGCGCATATTTCGGCATTTGCGGCGGATGTGCAATGCAGCACCTTGAGCCCGCCGCGCAGGTCGCGATCAAGCAACGTGTATTGGAGGACAATCTCTGGCACATCGGGAAGGTGCGCGCCGAACGCATGATGCGGCCTATCTACGGTCCTACTTGGGGTTATCGCTACCGTGCGCGTCTGTCCGTGCGAAATGTGCAGAAGAAGGGTGGCGTCCTGGTCGGCTTCCATGAACGGAAGTCATCCTTTATCGCCGATATGAAGACCTGCGAAATCCTGCCGCCCAACGTCTCTGCCATGCTCGTGCCGTTGCGCCGGGTGGTCGAGTCGCTGACGATTTTCGAGCAGATGCCCCAGATCGAACTGGCAGTCGGCGAAAGCGTGACGGCGCTGGTCCTGCGCATCATGGCGCCACTGACCGCTGAGGACGAACAGAAACTGCGCGCCTTTGCCGATGAATACCGGATCCAATGGTGGCTCCAGCCCAAGGGGCCGGACACCGTCTATCCGTTCTACCCCACAGATGTTCAGCTTGAATACGTGCTTCCGGAATTCGGCGTGCGCATGCCGTTCAAGCCAACCGATTTTACGCAGGTCAACCATCACATCAACCGGGTGCTGGTCGCCAAGGCGCTGAGTCTCCTGGGTGTGCAGCCTGGAGAGCGCGTGGCCGACCTGTTTTGCGGCCTGGGCAATTTCACGCTTCCGCTTGCCACACAGGCAAAAGAGGTCGTGGGGATCGAGGGAAGCACCGCGCTCACCGAACGCGCGCTCGCCAATGCCCGGGCCAATGGCCTTGACGGCAAGACGACGTTCCATTGCCGGAACCTGTTTGAAGCGACTGCGGATGACTTCGCCGCCCTTGGCCGCTTCGACCGCATGCTGATCGATCCGCCGCGGGAGGGGGCAATTGCCGTGTGCCAGGCAATTGTTGCGCTGGGTGAGCAGCATCCGGAAATGAAGCCGAAACGGCTTGTCTATGTCTCGTGCAGTCCGTCCACGCTTGCCCGCGATGCTGGTTACCTGGTGCACCAGGGTGGCTATACCTTGAGACAGGCTGGCGTTGTTAACATGTTCCCCCACACCGCGCATGTGGAGTCCATTGCGGTGTTTGACCTTGCGGCGTAAATCGCTCCACGCAATAAAAAAGCCGGCTCTTCAGCCGGCTTTTTACATCGTTTACTGCGGTATCAGTCGTTATCGCCGCCAAAGATGCCAAGCAGCGCCAGCAGGTTGCTGAAAATATTGTAAACGTCCAGGTAGATGGCAAGCGTCGCGGTGATGTAATTGGTTTCGCCGCCGTTGATCACCTGCTGAACGTCATATAGAATAAATGCTGAAAAAATGCCGATGGCGAGGACCGACACGGCCAGGTAGAGCGCGGGCAGTTGCAGGAAGACGTTTGCCAGCGCTGCGACCAAGATGACAAGAACGCCTGCAAACAACCATTTCCCCATCCCCGAGAAATCGCGCTTCGATACCGTCGCAATCGAGGCCATCGCGGCAAAAATGGTCGCCGTACCGCCAAATGCGGTCATGATCAACGATGCGCCGTTCGAGAATCCGAGAACGTGACCGATCAAGCGCGACAGCATCAGGCCCATGAAGAATGTGAAGCCGAGCAGGATGGCGACACCCAACCCGGAATTCTTCGTCCGTTCAATTGCATAAAAGAAACCAAATGCAATCGCCAGGAAAACCATGAACCCGATGAACGGGCTGCCCGCGAAGAACGTGAATTTGAGCTGAACACCCAGCCAGGCTCCGATTACCGTGGGCACCATGGAGAGGGCGAGCAGCCAATAGGTGTTGCGCAACACGCGGTTGCGAACGACCAGCGCTTCCGACGGAGCGCTGTAGGTATGCTGCAGGTTTTGGTCCATATTGCCTCCAACGACGTTTTGCAAGGATGAAAGTGGTAAAAGCATAACACGCACATCTTCAGTATAGATGAACGCGTGGATGTTAAGTTCGGCAAGGGCGATGCATCGGGTGGAAGGGCTTTCGTGCTACAATTAAAGGTTAGTTGATTTCTCAATTGATAACCTTAACCCTTTATTTTTATTGGAGTTTTTACAGATGGCAATCGAACGCACCCTGTCGATCATCAAACCGGACGCAGTCGCAAAGAACGTTATCGGCCAAATCTACACCCGCTTCGAAAACGCCGGCCTGAAGATCGTCGCTTCGCGTATGGCTCAACTGTCCCGCGCTGAAGCCGAAGGCTTCTACGCCGTGCACCGCGAGCGCCCCTTCTTCAAGGACCTGGTTGACTTCATGGTTTCCGGCCCGGTCATGATCCAGGTGCTGGAAGGCGAAAACGCGATTGCCAAGAATCGTGAACTGATGGGCGCCACCGATCCGAAGAAGGCTGACAAGGGCACCATCCGTGCCGATTTCGCCGATTCCATCGACGCCAACGCTGTGCATGGCTCCGACGCCGCCGAAACCGCCAAGGTCGAAATCGCGTATTTCTTCCCGGCCCTGAACGTTTACTCCCGCTAATTTGACATTGCGTTCACCTTGATGGATTGTTTATTTTCAAGGTTGAACGCAGGAATGAAATACTTCTATGACGGCTCTCACCAACCTGCTGGATCTCGATCCCGCGCAACTTGTCGCCTACTGCGGCGAGTTGGGTGAGAAACCGTTTCGCGCCAAGCAATTGCAGCGCTGGATCCACCAATTCGGCGCCAGCGACTTCGATGCGATGACCGATCTCGCAAAATCCTTGCGGGACAAGCTCAAATCGCGCGCGACGATTACTGCACCCAAGATCATCAGTGATCACATTTCCTCCGACGGCACCCGCAAATGGCTGCTGGACGTCGGGCAGGGGAATGCGGTCGAAACCGTATTTATCCCGGAAGAAAACCGCGGAACGCTATGCGTGTCCACGCAGGCCGGGTGTGCGGTCAATTGCCGATTCTGCTCCACAGGCAAGCAGGGCTTCAGCCGCAATCTGTCGGTAGGCGAAATCATTGGCCAACTATGGATGGCGGAGTTCGAATTGCGCCGCACCAAGGGCATCGAGCCGGGACCCAAGGGGGAGCGCCAGATTACCAATGTCGTCATGATGGGAATGGGCGAGCCGCTGCTCAATTTCGAGCCGACAGTGACGGCGCTCAAGCTGATGCTTGACGATAACGCCTACGGACTGTCCCGCCGTCGCGTCACGGTTTCAACCAGCGGCGTCGTGCCGATGATCGACAAGCTGTCGCAGGATTGCCCGGTCGCCCTCGCCGTGTCACTGCACGCGTCCAACGACCCGTTGCGCGATGGCCTGGTGCCATTGAACAAGAAGTACCCGCTGAAGGAGTTGATGGCGGCGTGCCGGCGTTACCTCGAGTTTGCGCCGCGCGATTTCATTACCTTCGAATACTGCATGCTGGACGGCGTCAACGACACGGATACCCATGCGCGTGAACTTATCGCGCTCGTGCAAAACGGCGCCGAATCCGTGCCGTGCAAGTTCAATCTGATTCCGTTCAATCCTTTCCCTGAGTCGGGCCTGACGCGTTCCAACAATACGCGCATCAAGGCTTTTGCCCAGGTCCTGATCGATGCTGGCATTGTCACGACGATCAGGAAGACGCGCGGCGACGATATCGATGCCGCTTGCGGGCAGCTCGCGGGCGAAGTGCAGGACCGTACCCGTGTGCAGGAACGCATGCAGAAGATGGCGGAATACCAGGAAAAATTCGGAAAGAATTTTGGTCGTATCGTCGAGGTGCCCAGGTGACGACAATCCGGGTGAATGCTTTGCTCGCGGCCTTGATTGCGTCCGCGGCGTTCCTGACTGGTTGCGCATCCGGTCCCACTCCCGCGCCGCAGGGGGAGGCACCCGCAACCTCCGACCAGACAGATAACCGTCGTCGCGCACAGATTCGCCTGCAGCTCGCCGTGGGTTACTACGAGCAGCGCCAGATGGCCGTCGCGCTTGACGAGATCCGACAGGCACTCGTCGCCGATCCGTCATTCGCCGACGCCTATGTCATGCGTGCACTGATCTACATGGACATGGGCGAAAACAAGCTGGCCGAAGAAAACTTCCTCCAGGCGATCAAGTTGTCCCCGAATACACCGGATTTCAACAATAACTATGGATGGTTCCTGTGCCAGAACGGCCGTGAAAAGGAATCGATCGTCTATTTTGACGCGGCATTAAAGAACAGGGCTTACCAGTCGCCGGCAAAGGCGTTGAATAACGCCGGAATCTGCAGCATGAAGCTGAAGAACAAGGCCGCTGCCGAGCGCTACTTTTCCCAGGCTTTCCAGTACGATCCGGGCAATCCGACGACCAATTCCAACTTGGCGCGCATTTACTACGACCAGGGCGACTATGAGCGCGCACGCTTCTACATCGGACGCGTGATGAAGTCGGACGTCATGACCGCTGACGTGCTTTGGCTGGCCATCAAGGTCGAGCGCAAGCTAGGCGACCGTGCGGCCGAAACAAGCCTGGCCACGCAATTGCGTCGCCGCCATGGCGGCTCTGCTGAATTCGCAGCGTATCAACGCGGAGCATTTGATGAGTGATTCCGGAGTAAACGACCAGCCGGTCTCCAGCGAAGCGGAGGACCGGCTGCCGAAGACGTCGCCAGGCGCGCGGCTCGCCGCATTGCGCGAGGAGCGCGGCTGGAGCGTCGAGCAAGTGGCAAGCCAGTTGAATCTTGCCCCCCGCCAGGTCCTGGCAATCGAGCGCGACGATTATGCGGCCCTTCCAGGCATGGCGATCGTGCGCGGTTTTGTCCGCGCCTACGCGAAGCTGCTGAAAATCGACGCTGTTCCTCTGCTCGCCGACCTCGGCGGAGAAACCGTCCTTGTACACAATTCACTCACGCCGCAAAAGTCGCTGTCGACGCCTTTTGCCGATTCACGCATGCCGTCCATGACGGAGCGCCCCGGCGTTTCGTCCAAGTGGGTGGTGGGTGCACTGTTGCTCGTGCTGGTGGCCGTCGGCATCTGGGCGGGCCGGCACCGTGGCGAACAACTCGATGTCTCGGAGTCCTCTTCGTCAGCGGTCAAGGAGAGTCCCGCATCCGCGGCGAGCGCAGATGAAATGAAGCCGTCCGCCGAGTTGAAAACTGAGGTGCCCGTTACTCCGCCCGCCGAGGCAAGCGCTCCCGTAACGGCCATCAGCGAAGCGCCGCCGCAGCCGGGCGCGCCAGCGGTGCAGACTTCCCCTGCGCCTGCCGCGGTCGCAACGCAGCCCGCGATGACAGACGCAGCGCCTGCCGCAGGCAAGGATGGACTCCAACTCAAGGTGCGCGAGGAATCGTGGATCGAAATCCGTCGAAGCGGTGACAATAGCGTCCTTCTGTCGCGCATTGTGAAGTCCGGCGAGACAGAAAATGTGCAGGTTGCCGAACCCGTCACTGTCGTGATCGGCAATGCTTCTGGTGTGGATGCGAGCCTGCGCGGCGCCCCTCTGGAATTGAAGGCAAACGCCAAGAACAATGTCGCCCGTTTAACCGTGAAGTAGGCAGCGAATAATGGCACTTCCGAATTTACCTATCGACTCCGGCCCGCTGCAGAGACGCAAGACGCGCGCAGTCGCAATTCGCTATGCGGGTAAAACGGTCATGGTTGGTGGCGGCGCGCCCGTCATGGTCCAGTCGATGACCAATACCGACACGGCCGATGCGATCGGCACCGCAATCCAGATCAAGGATCTTGCGCGCGCCGGATCCGAGGTCGTGCGCATCACGGTCAACAATCCGGAAGCGGCGGCCGCGGTGATTGCGATTCGCGAACAGCTCGACAAGATGGGTGTCGACGTCCCTCTCGTCGGCGATTTTCATTACAACGGCCACAAGCTCCTGAATGATTTTCCCGAGTGCGCTCGGGCTTTGTCCAAATACCGCATCAATCCGGGCAACGTGGGGCAGGGCGCCAAGCGCGACACCCAGTTTGCTCAGATGATCGAAACGGCCTGCAGGTACGACAAACCGGTGCGCATTGGTGTGAACTGGGGAAGCCTTGACCAGGACCTGCTGGCGCGCATCATGGACGAAAACGCCCTGCGTTCCGAACCCTGGGATGCCAAGGCGGTGATGTACGAAGCGCTGGTGACGTCCGCAATCGAAAATGCACGCCGTGCGGAAGAACTGGGACTGGCCGGCGACAAGATCATCCTCTCGTGCAAGGTGTCCGGTGTACAGGACCTTATCGCCGTCTACCGCGAACTCGCCCGCCGTTGTGATTACCCATTGCACCTCGGCTTGACCGAGGCGGGCATGGGGAGCAAGGGCATTGTTGCGTCCACGGCTGCGCTATCGGTCCTTCTACAGGAAGGCATTGGGGACACAATCCGGATTTCGCTTACGCCGGAGCCCGGCGGCGACCGTACGAAGGAAGTCGTGGTTGGTCAAGAAATCCTGCAAACGATGGGCTTGCGGAAGTTCACTCCCATGGTCATTGCCTGCCCTGGCTGCGGACGCACGACGTCGACCGTGTTCCAGGAGCTTGCCGACCGCATCCAGACCTATTTGCGCGACCAGATGCCGGTATGGAAGAAGCAGTATCCCGGGGTCGAGAACATGAACGTTGCTGTCATGGGCTGCATCGTCAATGGTCCGGGCGAATCCAAGCATGCAAATATCGGCATCAGCCTGCCGGGTACCGGCGAGTCGCCGGCAGCACCGGTATTTGTCGATGGCGAAAAGAAGGTCACCTTGCGCGGCGACCGTATCGCAGAAGAGTTCCAGGCTATCGTCCTGGATTATGTGAAAACCCGTTACGGCAGTACCGCCGTCGAGAACTGATCGACGCGCGCATTGCCTCCAAAGAGCATGTCTGACAACAAGAAAGCAGAGAAGATCTTCGGCGTAAAAGGGATGAACGACATCCTGCCCGCCGATGCACCATTGTGGGAACTGTTTGAAAACACCGTGCAATCGGTGTTGAAGAGCTACGGCTACCAGCAGATCCGCACGCCGATCGTCGAACCGACGCCGCTGTTTGCGCGCGGACTCGGGGCAGTTACCGATATCGTCGAAAAGGAAATGTACTCCTTCGTCGACACCATGAATGGCGACCAGCTGACGCTCCGTCCCGAGAGCACCGCGGGCGTCGTGCGTGCCGCACTTGAGCACAACCTGACCTACGACGGTCCGAAGCGCCTCTGGTACGCCGGCCCGATGTTCCGTCACGAGAAGCCGCAACGCGGACGCTACCGCCAGTTCCATCAGGTAGGCGCGGAAGCGCTCGGCTTTACCGGCCCGGATATCGACGCCGAACTCATCATGCTCTGCCAGCGCCTGTGGGATGACCTCGGGCTGGACAACATCCGCCTTGAACTGAATTCGATCGGAAACGCCGAGGAACGCAATCGCCATCGTGCGGATTTGATTGCCTACTTCGAGCAGCACAAGGAATTGCTGGATGCGGACGCACAGCGCCGCCTGCATTCCAATCCCTTGCGCATCCTCGATACCAAGAATCCCGCCATGCAGGAGATGGTCAACAAGGCGCCCCAGCTGCTCGATTACCTCGGCGATGAGTCGCGCGCGCACTTCGAAGGTGTCCAGCGCATCCTGCGCAACAACAGCATCCCGTTCACGATCAATCCGCGTCTCGTTCGTGGCATGGATTACTACAATCGCACGGTCTTCGAATGGGTCACCGACCAGCTTGGTTCCCAAGGTACGGTGTGCGGCGGCGGCCGTTACGATCCTTTGATCGAAATGTTCGGAGGCAAACCTACGCCGGCTTGTGGCTTTGCCATCGGTGTTGAGCGCCTTCTCGAACTTCTCAAGGCATCGGGCGAACAGTTCACTCCGAACCAGTGCGACGTGTACGTGGTGCATCAGGGGGACGCGGCGCAGGAACAGGCTTTCGTGGTCGCCGAGAGGCTGCGTGACGCCGGCCTCGACGTTGTCCTGAACTGCGCGTCGTCGAATGGCGGAAGCAGCTTCAAATCACAGATGAAGCGTGCCGATGCAAGCGGCGCCAACTACGCGGTGATTATCGGTGACGACGAAGTCGCCAAAGGCATCGTCGCCGTCAAGAATCTGCGTTCAGAAGACACGGAAAACAACCAGACGACCGTTCCCCTCGAATCTGTCGTCAACTACGTCGTTGATCAGACGCTGTGCGGCGACGAGTGCGACGATCCGACGCATCACCATCACCACTAACATCAAGACATCATGGCATACGATCTCGAAGAACAAGAACAGCTAGCCACGCTCAAGGCATGGTGGAATCAGTACGGCAATCTCCTTACCTGGCTGTTGATCATCGCCTTGGCGGGTTACGCTGCCTGGACCGGTTGGAACTACTACCAGCGCAACCAGGCGGCCCAAGCCGGCCAGTTGTATGAAGAGCTGCAAAAGGCCGCTGCGTCGAAGGATAACGGCAAGGTTCAGCGCGCCGCGATTGATATGACCGCCAAGTTCGGCGGCACGGCCTATGCCCAGATGGCGGCACTGGCAGCAGCAAAGAGCGCCTTCGATGCGAATGACTTGAAGACAGCAAAGACCCAGCTGCAATGGGTTGTGGACAATGGTACGTCCGATGAGTACAAGGCGATAGCAAAAATCCGTCTTGCCGGCATTATGCTTGACGAGAAAGCGTATGACGAAGGCCTGAAACTCCTTGCCGGCGATTTCCCCGCGCAGTTTGCCGGCCCCGTTGCCGACCGCAAGGGTGACATCCTCGTTGCACAGTCCAAGATCGACGATGCGCGCGCCGCGTACAAGGCCGCCCTCGAAAAGACCGATGGAAAAAACCCCGCGCGGCAGTTGATTCAGTTGAAGCTGGACGCATTGGGCGGTGAGCAGGCCAAGGGCGCTGCTTAACAAGAAAAACGACAAGGGGAAGAAATGCGTATTGCGGTGAAGCTGACGTGTGTCGGCATGGTCGCCCTCGTGGCGGGCTGCTCCTCATTGAATCCATTTGCGAGCAAGCCGGCTCCGCGAAACCCGCCGGCGGCGCTCGAGGATTTCAAGCAGACGCTGGGTGTCCGGACCGCGTGGTCGACTTCAGTCGGCACTGCAGGCGAGTTCGTGTTTTCGCCCGCTGTCGCCGGGAACAACGTGTTTGCTGCGGGAGCTGACGGTACCGTGGTCAGGATCGACGCCGGCAGTGGCCGTACCGTGTGGCGTATCAATACTGATGCGCGCCTTACCTCTGGCGTAGGCAGCGACGGCAATACCGTAGCGGTTGCAGCGGAAAAGGGTGTCCTGCTTGCGCTCGACATTGATGGCAAGGTGCGCTGGAAAGCGCAGGCATCGAGCGAGATTCTTTCCGCTCCAGCAGTCGGGCAAGGCGTGATCGTCGTGCGTAGCGTCGATAACCGCATCACAGCCTATGATGCGGAAACCGGCTCGCGCCGTTGGGCCGTGCAACGCACGTCTCCCCCCTTGACCCTGCGCACGGCTCCGGGCATTGCAGTGTCCGGTACTACCGCTTATGTCGCGCTGCCCGGAGGCCGCTTGCTTGCACTCGCCCTTAGCAATGGCGGTGCGCGCTGGGAAGTTGCGGTCGGTGATCCTCGTGGAACAACCGAGCTCGAACGGATTGCCGACCTGTCCGGCACGCCCTTTGTCGCCGGGCGGGACGTTTGTGCGGTCGCTTATCAGGGCAGGGTGGCCTGCTTTGATGCCACCAGTGGCGCACCCCGTTGGGCCAAGGACATGTCAAGCGAGGTCGGCGTAGCTGTCGACGAGCGCAATGTTTACGCTGCCGACGAGCGCGGCGCCGTAACCGCATTGGCCCGCGATACTGGCTCTGGTGCATGGCGCAACAACAAGCTGGCCAACCGCCGCCTGTCGTCCCCGGTCGTGATGGCGCGCGCACTTGCCGTCGGCGATACCGAGGGCTATATCCATTTCCTGTCTCGCGAGGATGGCGCATTCCTCGCCCGCGTTTCGACAGACGGCAGCCGCGTGGTTGCAGTATCTCCGCTTTCGGCCAACAGCGCCGTTTTCCAGACGCAAGCGGGAACAATTGTTGCCTTGGCAACAGAGTGAGTATTGAATGAAGCCGGTAATAGCATTAGTAGGCCGACCGAACGTCGGTAAATCCACGTTGTTCAACCGGCTGACCCGGTCGCGCGATGCATTGGTTGCCGACCTTCCGGGTCTGACCCGCGACCGCCACTATGGCGAAGGCCGGGTCGGCGAGCGTCCTTTCCTGGTCATCGATACCGGCGGTTTTGAGCCGGTCGCCAAGGAAGGCATCATGCACGAGATGGCCAAGCAGACGAAGCAGGCGGTCGTGGAAGCGGATGTGGTTGTTTTCATCGTCGACGGCCGCCAGGGCATGACGCCGCATGACAAGACCATCACCGATTTCCTGCGCAAGGCCGGACGGCCGGTCATGCTGGTCGTGAACAAGGCCGAGGGCATGAAGTACACGTCGGTGACGGCGGATTTCTACGAGCTTGGCCTCGGTGACCCCTACGTTATCTCGGCAGCGCACGGCGACGGGGTGCCTGACCTGGTCAATGAAGCCCTAGACCTCGCTATTGCCCAGCGCCCCCCGGAAGACGCGCCCGTCGACCCAGGCCAAAAGGGGGTCAAGATCGCCATTGTCGGCCGTCCAAACGTCGGCAAGTCGACCTTGGTGAACACCCTCCTGGGTGAAGATCGCGTCATTGCGTTCGACATGCCGGGCACGACCCGCGACGCAATCGAAATTCCATTCGAGCGTGACGGCAAGCACTACACGTTGATCGATACAGCCGGTATTCGCCGACGCGGCAAAGTATTCGAGGCGATCGAAAAATTCTCGGTCGTCAAAACCCTGCAATCGATTTCCGAAGCGAATGTCGTTCTCCTGCTTCTTGATGCCCAGCAGGACATCTCCGAACAGGATGCGCATATCGCTGGATTCGTCCTCGAATCCGGACGCGCGCTGGTTGTTGCGGTGAACAAATGGGACGGCCTTGAATCGGATCGGCGCGACGAGATCAAGATCGATATCGAGCGCAAGCTCAACTTCCTGTTTTTCGCGAAATTTCACTTTATCTCGGCGCTCAAGGCCAGCGGCATTGCCCCAATGATGAAGTCGATCGATTCCGCCTATGCCGCGGCAATGGCAAAGCTATCGACGCCACGCCTGACACGCGCCCTGATTGAAGCCGTCGAGCATCAGCAGCCGCGCCGCAAAGGCTCGATTCGCCCCAAGCTTCGCTACGCGCACCAGGGCGGCATGAATCCACCGGTTGTGGTTATCCACGGAAACGCGCTCGAGTCGCTGGATGACAATTACAAGCGGTATCTCGAGAAACACTTCCGCGAAACTTTTTCGTTGGTCGGCACTCCATTACGTATCGAACTGCGTTCAAGCAAGAATCCTTTTGCCAAGTCTCAAAAATAGCCATTCTCTTGGCAGGAAACGCAAAAATCGATTACATTCGTAATTCATATATCAGGGAAGCACTTGAAATCCTTCGGGGTGCCTCCAACTCCACATCACAAAACTACACAATGGAGCCGTCATGAGCAATAAAGGGCAACTGTTACAAGACCCCTTCCTCAACGCCTTACGCAAAGAGCATGTTCCCGTTTCGATCTATCTCGTCAACGGAATCAAGCTGCAGGGACACATCGAGTCGTTCGACCAGTACGTCGTACTGCTCCGCAATACCGTGACGCAAATGGTGTACAAGCATGCCATTTCCACGGTGGTACCGGCTCGTGCCGTCAATATCAATGTCGAATCCGACGCGGAATAACATATCGTTGCCTCGTCTTTCCCCCTTATGCGCGCTGCATTAGTCGGCGTCGATTTCGGCAAGGGTGACTTTGCCGCAAGCCTCGAAGAACTGTCCCTGCTGTCGAAATCGGCCGGGGCAGAGCCCTCTGTAACCATCACAGGAAAACGTTCCAGTCCGGATGCCGCCCTGTTTGTCGGCTCCGGCAAGGCAAGCGAGATTGCCGAGGCTGTCTCGCGCGAGGGCCTCGACATCGTCATCTTCAACCATGCGCTGTCGCCAGCCCAACAGCGTAACCTCGAGCGGCACCTGAAGACCCGTGTCGTCGACCGCACTAGCCTGATCCTGGATATCTTCGCGCAGCGCGCGCAGAGCCACGAAGGCAAGGTGCAGGTTGAGCTGGCGCAGTTGCAGCACCTCGCTACACGCCTCGTCCGCGGATGGACCCACCTGGAGCGGCAGAAGGGCGGTATTGGCTTGCGTGGTCCTGGTGAAACCCAGCTCGAGACCGACCGTCGTTTGCTCGGTGATCGGGTGAAGGCACTGCGAATCCGGCTCGACAAGCTGCAGCGGCAACGTGAAACCCAGCGTCGTGCACGCGGCCGGAACAACACCTTTTCTGTGTCCCTCGTTGGCTATACCAATGCTGGAAAATCCACGCTGTTCAATTCGCTGACGAAGGCCCAGGCTTACGCAGCAGACCAGTTATTCGCGACGCTCGACACGACGTCGCGCCGCATTTTCCTCGGCGACGCGGGCAATATCGTCATTTCCGACACTGTCGGATTCATTCGGGAACTGCCGCACCAACTCGTGGCCGCTTTCCGCGCCACGCTGGAAGAGACGATTCACGCCGACCTCCTGCTGCACGTTGTCGATGCAGCCAGTCCTACACGGATGGAGCAGATCGAGCAGGTCAATGCCGTACTCGCAGAGATCGGCGCCGATCATATTCCCCAGATTCTGGTGTGGAACAAGATCGACGCAGCAGGGCTGGAACCGGCTTTGGAGCGTGATGAATATGATAAAATCCGGCGTGTTTTCATAAGCGCCCAGACGGGGACCGGCCTCAATCTGCTACGCGAAGCCGTCACCGAATATGCGAAGGCAAGCACAATGGCGCGTCTAGATCGTCTGCCTGTACCCGAGCAGCACGATGCACGAACCTAGGGACGTTTCAATTCGTCAGAGGCCCTCACAGCAAGCCAGCCGTACAACCCTTTAACAACAAAGCCGGATAACGAGAGAATGCCCGTTCCTCTATTCAAAAAAATCGGCCTGAAGTTCTCACTGAACGATCCCCGTTGGGGCCGCGGCTCTCAGGACAATGGTCAGAACCAAAACCAGGATGGCAAGCGGCCCAATGACGGCCCGCCGGATCTCGATCAGCTATGGCGCGAATTCAACCAGCGGCTAAACCGGCTCTTCGGCAACAAGGGCGGGCGAGGTGGCGATGGTGGCGGATTCAATCCTGATGCGCGGGGCGCCGGTATCGGGGTCGGACTAATCGCAGCGATCATCGGATTTCTGTGGCTCGTCAGCGGCTTTTTCATTGTCCAGGAAGGGCAGACTGGCGTTGTGCTCACCTTCGGCAAGTACAGCCATTCCACGCCGGCAGGCTTCAACTGGCGTTGGCCTTATCCTATTCAAAGCCACGAAGTCGTCAACGTCTCGCAGGTTCGGACAGTCGAAGTCGGCTACCGTTCCACCGTCCGCAACAAGCAGGCGAAGGAATCGCTGATGCTGACCGACGATGAAAACATCATCGACATCCAGTTCGCGGTCCAGTACAAGCTCAAGAATGCATCCGAGTGGCTGTTCAACAATCGCGAGCAGGATGAGCTTGTCCGCCAAGTGGCGGAAACCTCGATCCGCGAGATTGTCGGCCGCAGCAAGATGGACTTCGTACTCTATGAAGGCCGCGAAAAGGTGGCATTCGACGTCAGCCAGCTGATGCAGCAGATCACAGACCGCTACAAGGCAGGTATCCAGATCACGAATGTCACCATGCAGGCAGTACAGCCGCCCGAGCAGGTGCAGGCTGCATTCGATGATGCGGTAAAGGCGGGCCAGGATCGCGAGCGCCAGAAAAACGAAGGCCAGGCGTATGCGAACGATGTAATTCCGCGTGCCCGCGGTGCAGCGTCGCGATTGCTCCAGGAAGCGGAGGCCTATCGTTCACGCGTCGTCGCGAATGCACAAGGTGACGCATCCCGATTCAAGCAGGTGCTTGCAGAGTACCAGAAGGCGCCTGCCGTGACGCGTGACCGTATGTACCTGGATACGATGCAGCAGATTTTTACCAATACAACAAAGATCATGGTTGACAGCAAGAGTGGCAGCAATTTGCTGTACCTGCCGCTCGATAAACTGATTTCCCAGGCGGCCAGCGATACTTCCAAGGCCAGCGGAGCAGTCGTGCCGCAGGCCTCGAACCAGCCCCAGGCTCCGGAACCACTGCAATCGATGGAAACGCAACGACAAAAGGATTCGCGCAGTCGCGATGGCCGTGATTCTCGTGACAGGGAGGCGCGATAATGAACCGTCTCGTCTCTTACACCATCGCAGGACTGATTCTTCTTTCGATCCTGTTGTCGACGCTGTTTGTCGTCGACCAGCGCCAGTACGCGATCGTATTCGCCCTTGGCGAGGTCAAGAAAGTCATCAGCGAGCCTGGCCTGCATTTCAAATTGCCGCCACCGTTCCAGAACGTTGTCGTCCTCGACAAGCGTATTCTGACGCTTGACACGCCGGAGGCAGACCGCTTCATCACCGCGGAGAAGAAGAACATCCTGGTGGATGCCTACGTGAAGTGGCGCATTCTTGATCCGCGCTTGTATTTCATCAGCTTCACCGGCGACGAGCGCCGCGCCCAGGACCGCATGTCGCAGATCATCAAGGCGGCGCTGAACGAGGAAATCACCAAGCGTACCGTCCGCGAAGTCATCTCGGGAGAGCGCGGTAAAGTGATGAGCGCCATTCAGAAGAAGGTGACCGACGAGGCAAAGCAGATCGGCGTTGAAATCATCGACGTTCGCCTCAAGCGTGTGGATTACGTCGAGCAGATCAATAACTCCGTGTATGACCGCATGAAGGCGGAGCGCACACGCGTCGCCAATGAGCTGCGTTCGACCGGTGCTGCAGAATCTGAAAAGATCCGCGCGGATGCCGATCGCCAGCGCACGGTTATTTTGGCCGAGGCTTATCGTGAGGCAGAGAATATTCGTGGTGACGGCGATGCCAAGGCAACGCAGATCTACGCGCAGGCTTTCGGGCAGAACCCGGAGTTCTTCAAGTTTTACCGCAGTCTTGAGGCTTATCGTGCCAGCTTCAAGAACCGGAATGACATGATGGTCATCGACCCGAACTCCGAATTCTTCAAGTATTTCAAGAGCACGGGAGCGGGGGCAGCACCCAGTCCGAAGAAGTAAATCGGACTGGAAGTGAAAAGCCTGTTGTTTTTCGCGCTTGGCCTGATGCTCCTGCTTGAGGGTATCATTCCATTTCTTTTCCCAAGGCAATGGCGCGACACAATTAACCGCATCGCTCAACTGACCGACGGACAAATTCGTTTCGTCGGTCTTCTTGTTTTGTTATGCGGTTTGGCGACGCTCAGCTTGGTTCACATTTTTTCTTAAAGCAGTATTTCCTGACATGCCAAATTGGCTACTTCCTGAAAACATTGCCGACGTTTTGCCGTCCGAAGCGCGCAAGATCGAAGAGTTGCGACGTTCGCTTCTCGACAACTTCCGTTTGTACGGCTATGAGCTCGTCATGCCACCCATGCTGGAGTACCTGGAGTCGTTACTCACCGGTGCAGGGCAGGATATGAACCTGCGCATATTCAAGCTGGTGGACCAACTTTCAGGCCGGACGCTAGGAATTCGCGCTGACATGACAACCCAGGTGGCGCGCATCGACGCGCACCTCTTGAATCGTTCATCGGTTACGCGGCTTTGCTACGCGGGCAGCGTTCTGCATACGCGCCCATCCGGCCTCCATGCGACCCGCGAACCCCTGCAAATCGGTGCTGAAATCTACGGGCATAAAGGGCTTGAGGCGGATGCGGAAATCCAGGAATTGGCGCTGGCCTCGCTGAATCTTGCAGGCATGACCGAGGTTCGCCTGGATTTGTGCCATGTTGGCGTCCTGCGCGCGATTGTCGAAAACGACGCAAATGCCCGGAAGTGTGAAAACGAGCTGTTTACCTTGCTCGAATGTAAAGATATTCCCGGCTTGCGTACATTGACACAGGATTTCGATGCCACGACGCGGGAAGCCTTGTTGGCCCTGCCGAATCTCTACGGCGATGCGTCGACAATTGCCCGTGCGCGGAAAGTGCTGCCCAATCTGCCTGGCATTGCCAACGCCCTGGATGAATTGGAGTTGCTATCCAGTCAAGCGGGCAGGGCCAGTGTCACGATCGATCTGGCCGATTTGCGCGGTTATCATTATCACAGCGGCGTCATGTTCGCCGCCTATGTTCCCGGCTTGCCAAATGCCGTTGCGCGTGGCGGGCGGTACGACCACGTTGGCGAGGCTTTTGGCCGCGCGCGTCCCGCGACGGGTTTTTCCATGGATTTGCGTGAACTGGCACGGCTTCTCCCAATTGCCGACCGCAAGCGGGCTATTCGCGCGCCATGGGGAACGGAACCCGCGTTGCGCCAGAAGATTGCCGAACTGCGAAAGGCTGGTGAGGTCGTCATCCAAGCGCTTCCGGGACATGAAAACGATCAGGATGAATTCGACTGCGATCGTGCAGTCGTGTTTGAAAACGGTAACTGGACTCTCACAAAACTAGGTTAATAGCATGGCAAAGAACGTTGTCGTCATCGGCACCCAGTGGGGCGATGAAGGAAAAGGCAAGATCGTCGATTGGCTGACCGATCACGCGCAAGGTGTGGTTCGCTTCCAGGGTGGGCACAATGCCGGCCATACGCTGGTCATCGGCGGCCAGAAGACGGCCCTTCAACTGATCCCCTCGGGCATCATGCGCGCGGGCGTCGCCTGCTATATCGGAAATGGCGTCGTACTGTCGGTGCCCGATCTCCTGCGTGAAATCGATAAGCTGCAAGGCGTCGGCGTGGAGGTTGTCTCCCGCCTGAAAGTGTCCGAGGCATGTCCAGTCATTCTTCCGTATCACACAGCACTGGATGCCGCGCGTGAAGCGGCGCGTGGTGCCGCAAAGATCGGCACGACCGGAAAAGGCATCGGCCCGACCTACGAAGATAAGGTTGCGCGCCGTGCCATCCGCGTTGCGGACCTTCTCAACGAGCAGCGTTTTGCCGAGAAGCTGAAAGAGAATCTCGACTATCACAACTTCGTCTTGGCCAACTACCTGAAGGCGCAACCGGTCGACTATCAAAAGACCCTGGACGACGCGCTGGCTACCGTGCCGCGTATCAGGCCGATGGTTGCAGACGTGTCCAGCGCGCTGTATTCGGCGTACAAGGCGGGTGCCAGCCTGTTGTTCGAAGGCGCGCAGGGTAGCCTGCTTGACGTCGACCACGGCACGTATCCGTTCGTCACATCGAGCAACTGCGTGGCGGGCAATGCCGCCGCAGGTTCGGGCGTCGGTCCGAACATGTTGCACTACATTATGGGCATCACGAAGGCGTACACGACGCGTGTGGGTTCGGGCCCGTTCCCCTCGGAACTCCCGACCGATCAAGGCGTCGGCAAGCATCTGGCAAGCGTCGGCCATGAATTCGGTACGGTGACTGGTCGTGCGCGCCGCTGCGGCTGGTTTGACGCCGCACTGCTGCGCCGTTCAGTGCAAATCAACGGCGTCTCGGGCATGTGCCTGACGAAGCTCGACGTGCTCGATGGGCTCGAAACGCTGCAGCTTTGCACGGGCTACAAGCTCGACGGCAAGGTGGTCGACGTGTTCCCGGTTGGCGCGGAAGACGCTGGCCGCTGCGAGCCGATTTATGAGCAGATGCCCGGCTGGACCGAATCGACGGTTGGCGCGAAGTCCATGGACGCGCTGCCGGCAAACGCGCGCGCGTACGTAAAGCGCATCGAAGAACTGGTCGGCGTGCCGGTCGACATGGTGTCCACTGGACCGGACCGTGAAGAGACAATCGTCCTTCGCCATCCCTTTGCTTGATTGGAACTGAGATGACTGAAAAGGCAATCGGCGTCTCGGACGACAAGGACCTCTGGGTATCCTGGGATGACTACAACCGCGCGGTCGTAGGGCTGGCGCGCATGGTGCACGAGTCGGGCTGGAAGTTCGACCAGGTGCTGTGCCTTGCGCGCGGCGGATTGCGTCCGGGGGATATTTTCTCGCGCATTTTTGACGTGCCGCTGGCGATCCTCTCGACCAGTTCGTATCGCGAGGATGCTGGTATGACCCAGGGTAAGCTGGATATTGCGAAGCACATCACCATGACCAAGGGAAGCCTGGGCGGCAAGGTATTGCTCCTGGATGACCTCGTGGATTCCGGTGTAACGCTGGAGAAGGTACAGGGGCATCTGAAGGAGAATTTCCCTGCAGTGACCGAAGTGAAATCCGCAGTGATCTGGTGCAAGGCATGTTCTGCCGTGCGCCCGGACTTCTACTTCCAGTACCTGCCCACCAACCCCTGGATCCATCAGCCGTTCGAGGAATACGACAGCCTGCGTCCGCACCAGCTGGCGGCATGGTTGAAGAAGGGCGAAGTCGGCTGACCAGAACTTGCCGGTTGATTCAGACTCAAATTCGTCTGGATTCGCCGGATGAGGATCGGAAAGTAAAAACCCGTTGGCAGAACCAACGGGTTTTTTCATTTTTGGGTGCCAGTGGGGTTGAAGCGAGTGGGGCGGGGAGGCGTTTTCGAAACGCAGAAAAGGAAAAGGCCCGCCGAAGCGGGCCTTTAGAACCTTGGTGCCCAGAAGAGGACTCGAACCTCCACAGTGTTGCCACCGCTAGGACCTGAACCTAGTGCGTCTACCAATTCCGCCATCTGGGCGATGCGAAAGACCAAGATTATAGCGGAAAATTCGGGGATGTCAAATCTCGTACGACATCTTTTTTCGGGCAGGGGCGGGTGGCAATGTGTTAGGTAAATACAACGGTAGTCCGTTACACTAGCCCTGTCATGACAATAATGAACTGAAGTACCCTTTTGAGCCAATATTCATACACGATTCCCAGCCGGGAGGAGATTCTCGGCATCCTACGCACCGCGGCCGCGCCACAGGATGTGCACTCGCTCGCTGCGGCCCTCGACGTCAAACCGGAAGAACTGGACGGCCTTACGCGCCGCTTGAATGCGATGGAACGTGACGGTCAGATCAAGCCGAGCCGCAACGGCGCCTATCAACTTGCGCATCAACCGAATTTCATTGAGGGCCGCGTCAATGGACATCGCGACGGCTACGGATTCCTCACACCCGAAGACGGCAGCGAAGACATTTTCCTGCCTGAAAAGGAAATGCAGAAAGTACTGCACGGTGATCGCGTGCAGATCCGCATCGCCGGCACCGATCGCCGCGGCAGGCCGGAAGGCACGATCGTCGAGGTGCTGGAACGCGCCAACACGCACGTGATCGGTCGCCTGCTGAACGAGAATGGGGTGTGGATCGTTGCTCCTGAAGACAAGCGCATCGGCCAGGACATCCTGTTGACCGGGTCACCAGGCAAGGCGAAGACGGGGCAGGTGGTCAGCGTCGAACTCATCGAGCAGCCTTCGCGATATACCCAGCCGGTTGGCAAGATCGTCGAAGTCCTCGGCGACATTGACGACCCCGGCATGGAAATTGAAATCGCGGTACGCAAATACGGCGTGCCGCATGAGTTTTCCGACGCAGCGAAAAAGCTTGCCGCGAAATTGCCCGGTGAAGTTCGCGAAGCGGATCTCATCGATCGCGTCGACCTCCGAGACATTCCGCTTGTCACCATTGACGGTGAAGATGCGCGCGACTTCGACGACGCGGTCTATTGCGAGCCGGTGAAGATCGGCCGCACGAAGGGGTTCCGCCTGATTGTCGCGATTGCCGACGTCAGCCATTATGTAAAGCCGGGCGATGCGCTGGACAGCGATGCGCTGGAACGCAGTACCTCGGTCTACTTCCCGCGCCGCGTTATTCCCATGCTGCCGGAGAAGCTCTCCAATGGCCTGTGTTCCCTCAATCCCGCCGTGGACCGCCTCACCCTCGTCTGCGATGCCGTCATTACCGCAAAGGGCGAGATCAAGGCGTACCAGTTCTATCCGGCCGTCATGCACTCGGCGGCGCGGCTGACTTATACGGAAGTCGCATCAATCCTCTCGAATACAAAAGGCACGGAGGCGGCGAAACGCCAGCCACTCGTCCCGCACCTGCTTAACCTGTACGACGTGTTCAACGCCCTGCTGAAGGCGCGTCAGGAGCGGGGTGCCATTGATTTCGAGACGACAGAGACGTATATCGTCTGCAATGCTGCAGGGAAGATCGAGCAGATCGTTCCGCGTACCCGCAACGACGCGCATCGACTGATCGAGGAATGCATGCTTGCGGCCAATGTGTGTGCGGCAGACCTGCTTGCGCGTCACAAGCATCCGGGCGTCTATCGCGTGCACGCTGCGCCGTCCAAGGAGAAGCTCAACCAGGTCAGGACCTTCCTGAAGCAGATGGGATTGACGCTGGGCGGAGGCGATTCGCCGGCGGCCTCCGATTACGCGGAGCTGATTCCGAAAATCAAGCTTCGTCCCGATGCCGTCCTGTTGCAGACGATGCTGCTTCGCTCCATGCAGCAGGCAGTCTACAGTCCGGACAATATCGGCCATTTCGGCCTCGCGTATGAAGCCTACGCGCACTTCACCAGCCCGATCCGGCGTTATCCGGACCTGCTGACCCATCGTGCGATCAAGGCGATCCTGCAAGGCAAGCGTTACGTGCCCAAGGATGTAGACACCAGCCAGCTCAATACCATGCTGTCGCCCGCGGCACGGCGCATGGCCGCGCAGGACAAGGCCGAGGGCAAAAAGAAGAAGGAAGGCGACCTCGCTATCTGGGAAGCGCTCGGGATTCACTGTTCGGCAAACGAGCGCCGTGCCGACGAGGCATCACGCGATGTGGAAGCCTGGCTGAAGTGCTATTTCATTCGCGACAAACTGGGGGAAGAATTTACCGGCACCATCTCGGGTGTCGCTCCGTTCGGCATATTCGTCCAGCTCGACACCCTGTTCATCGAGGGCTTGGTGCATGTGACCGAACTGGGAGCGGATTACTTCCAATATGACGAAGTCCGCCATGAACTGCGCGGCGAGCGCACCGGTATCCGTTATCAGTTGACCGACCGCGTCACTGTGCAGGTAAGCCGGGTTGACCTCGACGCGCGCAAGATCGATTTGCGCCTCGTGACCACGCCGGACATTCGCACTGTCCTTAAGAACGAGGCGCGTCGTGCTGAGGTCGAGCCGGTTCGAGAAAAGAAGGCAAAGCCGAAAGCAAAGGCGGCCCCGCCGCGCAAGAGCGCAGCCGGAAAGACAGCAAAAGGCAAGAGTTCACGCTCGGGCACGACCGCGGCAAAGTCTGCGCGCACGACCAAGCCGCGCACGAAGGCGGGCAAAAAGAAAAGATAAGATATGAAAAGCAAATTGTTATTCGGCTTCCACGCCGTGACGGCGCGGTTGCGCCATGACGCATCGTCCGTCGAGGAAATTTATTTCGATTCCGAACGAACTGACCGCCGCATGCAGGAATTGCTGCGTGCAGCGGAGGCCGCGAAGGTGCGCATCATTCCTGTCCAGGGAGGTCGCCTCGACGGCATGGCGGGAACGCGGCGCCATCAAGGCGTGGTGGCAAAGGCGGGCGAAATGTCGCTCGCCCGCAATCTCGACGAACTCCTTGATGCCATTTCCGGTCCTCCCTTGCTGCTGATCCTGGACGGCGTGACCGATCCGCACAACCTTGGCGCCTGCCTGCGCGTGGCTGACGGCGCTGGAGCGCATGCGGTGATCGCCCCGAAGGACAGGGCAGTGGGGCTCAATGCAACGGCGGCGAAGGTGGCGAGTGGCGCCGCCGACACGGTGCCTTACATCACTGTCACGAATCTCGCGCGCACAATGCGCGAACTGAAGGAGCGCGATATCTGGCTCACGGGCACGACGGACGATGCGGAAAAGACGCTGTACGACGTCGATTTCGCCGTGCCGACGGCCCTCGTCATGGGCTCGGAAGGCGAGGGCATGCGCCGGCTCACACGCGAGAACTGCGACATGCTGGTCCGCATCCCGATGGAGGGGGCGGTCGAAAGCCTGAATGTATCGGTTGCATCAGGCGTGTGCCTGTACGAAGCGCGCCGTCAGCGCATGCGCCAAACGTGATATGCCGGCTTGCGTAGGCAAGCCGGATTCCGCGCGGTAACATTACGGCTTCACGCCATCTCACCCGTCCCTATGTTCAGCCGCATTCGCGAAGACATCGCCAGTATCATCGAACGTGACCCCGCTGCGCGCACGGCATGGGAGGTGATGACCTGTTATCCGGGTCTGCACGCGATCGTAATGCATCGCTGGGCGCACCGGTGCTGGACGCATGGATTGAAATGGCTCGGTCGCTTCATTTCGCATATCGCTCGCGGACTCACCGGAATTGAAATCCATCCGGGTGCGACGATCGGCCGGCGCGTGTTCATCGACCACGGATTTGGTGTCGTCATTGGCGAAACGGCGGAGGTGGGTGACGACTGCACGATTTACCAGGGCGTGACCTTGGGAGGCACGTCATTGAGCAAGGGGGCAAAGCGCCATCCTACGCTTGGTCGAGGCGCAATCATCGGCGCCGGCGCCAAGGTACTTGGTGGGTTCACAGTGGGGGATGGCGCAAAGGTCGGCTCGAACGCCGTTGTGGTCAAGGAGGTCCCTCCGGGGGCCACTGCAGTCGGCAATCCCGCGCATATTGTGCAAAAGGATGCCGGCAAACAGCGCGAGGACGCTGCTGCGCGCGTGTTTGCGGCTTATGGCGTGACCCTGAATGCGGATGAAGACCCCTTGTCGACGGCCCTGCACAAGTTGATCGACCACGCTGTCGCGCAGGAGCAGCAGATGCAGAGAGTTCTTGCGGCGCTGCAGGCGGCCGGCGTGGGGTGCGAGATCCTTGCGCATAAGGACAAGTTCGACGCCGAACAGTTGAACAAGCTGGTGGAATGAGGATCCTGCTATGGTGGAATTTGAATCGAATGAAGGTAGTGCGACCACGGGCGGAGGCGATCTCGTGCTCGACGCCGTGGAAGTGCGGGTTCTCGGCGTGCTTGCCGAGAAGGAGGCCCTGACGCCGGATAATTACCCGTTGTCCGTCAACGCACTCACCAACGGCTGCAACCAGCTGACGAGTCGCGATCCAGTCATGTCTGTCTCCGAAGATGTCGTGCTGGATACACTTCAGCGATTGATCCAGAAGAAGCTCGTATCGGAGGTCAGGCAAGCCGGCGCCCGTGTATCAAAGTATGAGCATCGGATGCGGATGAAATGGTCGCTTGAGCAGGACAAGCTGGCCGTGCTTGCGCTATTGATGCTGCGCGGCATGCAGACCGCTGGCGAGATTCGCGCACGGAGCGGCCGGCTGCATGACTTCGCGGCAGTGACTGACGTGGAGGCGGGACTGCAGTTCCTGATCGACAAGTACCCACCGCTGGTTGCCCGTCTTCCGCGTGCACTCGGTGAGAAGGAGGTGCGCTACATGCACCTCCTGAGCGGCGAGGAGATTCCTGAAAGGGTACCGGATGTTGTCACTGCTCCCGTGACGCGGCAGGACCGCATTGCGGAGCTCGAGTCAGAGGTTGCGCAGCTTCGTGCTGAAGTTGCGCGTCTCGGTGAACAATTCGACAGCTTCCGCAAGCAGTTCGACTAGCTCCTGATAATGGCGGCAGATACCTCGCTGCCATCGATGCCGAACCGTTTTGCAACACCTCTGCTGTCCACGGCCAGCCATCCTCCACGCGGGTCATCCGTATCGCAGTCCCAATCGGGCAATACATAACGAGTACATGTGACGCCGTTGATTTCCTTAACGTGCGTCGCTGGGCGATGCGTGTGGCCGTGAATCATGACGGTGGCGCCCGTGGATTCGAAGAGTGACCTGATCGCAGCCGGATTCACGTCCATGATTTCATAGGACTTCGAGCGCTGCGCTTCGCGGCTGCCCGTTCGCATGCCTTCGATGATCGCCTTGCGCTGAGACAGGGGCTGCGCGAGAAACTGTGCCTGCCATTGCAATTGGCGTACCTGCGCCCGAAACGCCATGTAGGGCTGGTCATCCGTGCACTGCGCGTCGCCATGGGCGAGCACGACGCGCGTTCCGGCGATATCTTCCACGTGCGGATCGGCAAGCAGGGTCAGGGCGGCCACGCGCGCGAATTCCTGTCCGACCAGGAAGTCGCGATTGCCCGCGATCCAGAAGACTTTTAAGCCGGCATCGCTCACCGCGCGAAGGGATTGTGCAATTCGCCGGTGATACGGCGTGTCGATGTCGTCATCACCTGCCCAGTACTCGAACAGGTCGCCAAGGAGATAAAGGCGCCTTGCATGTCGTGCAGGTCCTTCGAGGAATTCGATGAAGGCCTGTGTCGTGCGTGGCAGGGAATCGTGCAGATGGACGTCCGAAACAAAAAGCGCAACCGTTTCTGATTGCGCTTCCTGGGTGCCTGCAGGCATGTGATGCTCTTGCATGGTCAGAGCGGCGGTCAGCTTAGACCACTTCCGCCTTTTCAATAATCACGTTTTCGACCGGGACATCGGCGTGCATGCCGGTACGGGTGGTCTTGACCGATTTGATCTTGTCGACGACGTCGGTGCCTTCAACAACCTTGCCGAACACGCAGTAACCCCAGCCATCCTGTCCAGGATAGTCGAGGAAGCTGTTGTTCTTCACGTTGATGAAGAACTGCGCGGAGGCGGAATGGGGCGCCGAAGTGCGTGCCATTGCAATGGTGTACGGCTCGTTCTTCAGGCCGTTCTTCGCTTCGTTCTCGATCGGGTCATTCGTGGGCTTCTGCTTCATGCCCGGCTCGAAACCGCCGCCCTGGATCATGAAGCCGTCGATGACGCGATGGAAGATGGTGCCGTTGTAGTGGCCCGACTGGACGTAGGCGAGGAAATTGGCGACGGTCTTCGGTGCTTTCTCGGCGTCGAGTTCCAGCTTGAAGGTGCCGTGGTTGGTGGTGAAAATGACTGCCATGATGGTCCTTGTATGAGGTTGAATTATTTGACGATCGATGCGGACTCGATGACGACGGGCTTTGCCGGAACGTCACGGTGCATGCCGCTGTTGGTGGTTTCCACTGCCTTGATCTTGTCGACGACGTCGGTGCCCTTGACGACCTTGCCGAACACCGCATAACCCCAGCCATCCTGGCCCGGGTAGTCGAGGAAGCTGTTGTTCTTGACGTTGATGAAGAACTGCGCCGACGCGGAGTGCGGTGCGGAGGTGCGCGCCATTGCGACGCTGTACGCCTCGTTCTTCAAACCGTTCTTTGCCTCGTTCTCGATCGGTGCCTTGGTCGGCTTTTGATTCATGTCCTTGTCGAAACCGCCACCCTGGATCATGAAATTGCTGATGACGCGATGGAAAACGGTGCCGTTGTAGTGGCCACTCTTTACATACTGCAAAAAGTTCTCAACGGACTTGGGCGCCTTTTCGGGATAGAGCTCCAGCACGATTTCGCCCATGCTGGTCTTGAGCGAAACTTGCGGCGCATCGGCGGCAATTGCTGCCTCGAGCGACGAACCCAGGAACAGTGCTGCGGCCAGATGCATGAAGCGTCGACGGGTGTTTTGCATTACGGCTTCCTTTCCTCTTTACAGGCGAATGTCGATTGTGTATCTTCCGTGGCCCCTTGCCGCACGGCAGGCGAAACGGGATTGTGGCATTTCGCACTATCCGCGCCCGCTTTGACCTAGCGGGGCAGGAGGGCGGTTTCATCAATGTTATACTGAGGCGAAACCGTGCATTTTATCAAAATAAGCATGACAAAAGGGTTTCGGCAGCCCCATTGCATCGTGTCACTCGCAACGTCCTGCGAGACAGTCGATTGTCTCAGCGAGCCTGACCATTTCACGCCGAAACGGAAAAACCGCCCATGACTGCACTCAAGATCTATAACACGCTCGCGCGTGAAAAGCAGACTTTTGTCCCCATGCAAGCCGGTAAAGTCCGCATGTACGTATGCGGAATGACGGTGTATGACTATTGCCATCTCGGCCATGCGCGCGTCATGGTGGTGTTCGATATGGTGCAGCGCTGGCTGCGCGCATCGGGATTAGACGTGACCTATGTCCGCAATATCACCGATATCGACGACAAGATCATCAAGCGCGCCGTCGAGAACGGCGAATCGATTTCACAGCTCACGCAGCGCTTCATCAACGCAATGGACGAGGATGCCGCCGCGCTTGGTGTGCAGAAGCCGGACCACGAGCCGCGCGCAACGCAGTATGTGCCGCAAATGCTGGGCCTGATCGGGAAGCTGGAACGTCATGGTCTCGCCTACAAGGCGACCGACGGCGACGTGAATTATTCGGTGCGTGATTTTCCGACGTATGGAAAATTGTCAGGCAAGTCGCTGGACGATTTGCGCGCAGGCGAGCGTGTCGAGCTCAATACCGGCAAGCGCGATCCGCTCGATTTCGTGCTCTGGAAGGCCGCGAAGGAATCCGAGCCCGACGAGGTGAAATGGGATTCGCCTTGGGGCAAGGGACGTCCCGGATGGCATATCGAATGCTCGGCAATGGGTTGCGAGCTGCTCGGCGAACAGTTTGACATCCATGGCGGCGGTGAGGATCTGCAGTTCCCGCATCACGAGAACGAGATCGCGCAATCGGAAGGCGCGCATCAGCACACTTTCGTCAACTACTGGATGCACAACGGCTTCATCCGCGTCGACAACGAGAAGATGTCGAAGTCGCTGGGCAATTTCTTCACCATCCGCGACGTGCTGAAAAAGTACGATCCGGAAGTCGTGCGCTTCTTTATTCTCCGCGCTCACTATCGCAGTCCCCTGAATTACTCCGACGTCCATCTTGACGACGCGAAGCATGCGCTTACGCGCCTCTATACGGCATTGAAGGAGATGGCGCCGGATTCTGAAGCGTTCGACAAGGATGAGCCGCATGCATTGAAGTTCGCAGAGGCGATGAACGATGATTTCAATACGCCGGTGGCTATCGCTGTTCTGTTCGACCTCGCGAATGAAGTCAACAAGACAAAGTCTGCCGCATTGGCACGCCAGCTGAAATCTCTTGCCGGCGTGCTCGCATTGCTGCAGCGCTCTCCGCAGGAATTCCTTCAATCCGGCCCCGCGGAGCAGGGCGCGCTGGACGAGGCGGGCATACTTGCGCAGATCGAGGCGCGTGCCGCAGCCAAGAAGGCAAAGGACTTTTCGGCAGCCGATCGCATTCGCGCGGAGCTTCTTGCGAAGGGAATCGTCCTGGAAGATAAACCGGGCGGCCTGACCGAGTGGAGAAGGGCGTAACCCGCATGGCCGTTTCCCGTCAATCCGCTGTTGCGGTCAGTGTGCCTGCCTACTGGCACGACGCCAAGGAAGAGCTGATGAAGCGTGACCGCATCATGCGCAAGCTCATTCCCCAGTTCGGCGACATGCATCTCGTCGGCAGGAGCGAAGCATTCACGACGCTTGCCCGGTCGATCATCAGCCAGCAGATCTCGGTCAAGGCTGCCGACTCGGTCTGGCAGCGTTTCCTTGAAGCGTGTCCGAAGTGCACGCCTGCGCAAGTGCTCAAGGCCGGCCCGGAAACGCTTTCTTCCTGCGGCTTGTCAAAAAGGAAAGCGGAATACGTCATTGATCTTGCAGAACACTTCAAGGCCAAGCGTGTCCATGCGGATAAATGGACGGAGATGGACGACGAAGAGGTTATCTCCGAGCTGATCCAGATCCGCGGAATCGGCCGCTGGACAGCCGAGATGTTTTTGATATTTAATCTGCTCCGGCCGAACATATTGCCTTTGGACGACCTCGGGTTGCTCAAAGGTATCAGCGTTAATTATTTTTCCGGCGAACCGGTATCGCGCAGCGATGCCCGCGAAGTCGCCGCCAACTGGGAGCCGTGGCGTACTGTCGCCACCTGGTATCTGTGGCGCAGCCTTGACTCGGCGCCGGTAGTGTACTGAACTCCATCTCGTGTTGATATAAGGAGGCACGATGAGCAAGACAACTTTTCTCGGGTTCGAGCAACCCATTGCCGAACTTGAAGGAAAAATCGAAGAACTGCGCTTCGTGCAGGACGATTCCGCAGTCGATATCTCCGAGGAAATCGAACGCCTCTCCAAGAAAAGCCAGCAGCTGACAAAAGACATTTACGCCAAGCTCACGCCCTGGCAGGTGTCGCAGATCGCACGCCACCCGCAGCGTCCCTACACAATGGACTACGTGAACGAGATCTTCACGGATTTCCATGAGCTCCATGGCGACCGCACTTACGCGGATGACTTGTCCATTGTCGGCGGTCTCGCTCGATTCAACGGGCAGCCTTGCATGGTCATTGGCCATCAAAAGGGGCGCGACACGAAAGAGCGCGCGATGCGCAACTTCGGTATGCCGAAGCCCGAAGGCTATCGCAAGGCGATGCGCCTGATGAAGGTCGCGGAAAAGTTCGGCCTGCCGATCTTCACCTTCGTTGATACGCCCGGCGCATTCCCGGGTATCGATGCTGAGGAGCGCGGTCAGTCGGAAGCAATCGGCCACAATCTCTATGTCATGGCCGAACTGAAGGTGCCGCTGATCGCCACCATCATTGGCGAGGGCGGTTCGGGCGGTGCGCTCGCGATCGCGGTCGGCGACGCAGTGCTCATGCTGCAGTACGCGACTTACTCCGTGATTTCCCCCGAAGGCTGCGCCTCGATTTTGTGGAAGACTTCCGAACGTGCTGCGGATGCGGCGGACGCGCTTGGCCTTACTGCACATCGCCTCAAGGCGATGAACCTGATCGACAAGATCGTCAATGAGCCGCTCGGTGGCGCCCATCGCGATCCCAAGCAGATGGCCGCGTTGCTCAAGCGCGCCCTCGCGGATTCGCTGCGTCAGCTGCAGGGCATGAAGCCGAAGGAACTGATCGCCGCCCGTCATGAAAAACTCATGGGCTACGGCAAGTTCAAGGAAATCAATTCGCCGGAATGATGTCGTGACATACCGGCAGGCAGCGTCCCTTGAGGACGCTTTCGAACGCGCGCTTGGAGCAATCCTGGCGCGCGTTTCTGCTTCTGAAGGCCCGATCGCGCTCGCCTACAGCGGCGGTCTGGACTCGGCCGCCTTGCTCCATCTGGCGTATGGACATGCGCGCGGGCATGGCCTGGAGCTGGTTGCTTTCCATGTCCATCATGGCCTCAGCGAGAACGCTGACTGCTGGCTTGAGCACTGTGAGCGGGAATGTGCGGCGCTCGGCATCAGGTTCGAAGCGCGGCGCATTGCGCTTGAGGCGATGAAGCGCGACGGTGTTGAGCAGGCCGCGCGAACGAAGCGCTATGCAGCGTTGGGAGGGCTGTGTCGCAGTCACGACGCGCGCGTGCTGCTGACCGCGCATCATCAGGACGACCAGGCAGAGACGGTTCTCCTGCAGTTGTTGCGTGGAGCCGGGGTGGCTGGACTTTCCGGTATGGCGACGATGAATGATGCGTCTTCGTTGCTTGGGACGGGCTCTCCCTGTCTGGCTCGGCCATTACTCGACATGTCGCGAGCGGAGCTTGAAGAGTTCGTCGCGCGGCGCGGCATCGCGTATGTAAGTGATGAATCCAACGAAGATATCCGCTTCTCACGCAATGCATTGCGTCACAAGATCACGCCTGTGCTCGAGGCGCATTTTCCGGCATACCAGAAATGCATCGCGCGGACGGCCGAACACGCGCAGGCAGCACACCGCCTTCTTGGCGAGCTCGCCGATTTGGACTGGCAGGCCTGCGGGGATGGTCAGCGCATCGACCTGGCCGCGTTCCGGGGGCTTGGCGACGACAGGCAGGATAACCTGCTGCGCCACTGGTTCTCGCGCCGCGATGCGCGCATGCCATCCACGGCATGGCTGATGGAAGCAAAAGCACAGTTGCTCGGCGCGTGCGACGATGCGCAAGTGCGTGTCGTCCATCCGGATTGCGAGATCAGGCGACATCGCGGCAAGGCCTACCTTATTCCCCGTTCGGACTCGGCGTTGGCAAGCGCCATGCCGCGGATCTTCAGTTGGAAAGGCGAGCCGTCCATCGCGTTCAAGGAATTTGGCGGCTCACTGCATTTCGACGCTGCC
The DNA here is from genome assembly GCF_048799745.1 of Noviherbaspirillum sp. ST9. Classification (NCBI taxonomy): domain Bacteria; kingdom Pseudomonadati; phylum Pseudomonadota; class Betaproteobacteria; order Burkholderiales; family Oxalobacteraceae; genus Noviherbaspirillum; species Noviherbaspirillum sp. ST9. The sequence continues at coordinate 585,264 of NZ_JBLWFR010000003.1, forward strand.
GAAAACGGTGTAGACACAGCCTGGCTGGCCGCACAGTCCCTCCAGATCAGGTGGCGGCAGGGCGGTGAAAGGCTGAAGCTGGCAGCCGGCCGCCCTACGCGCAGCCTCAAGCAGCACTACCAGGCATTGGATACTCCCGTTTGGGAGAGGCAGCGCTTGCCAGTTGTTCTCGCCGGCGGGAAGCTTATCTTTGCTGCCGGTATCGGCATGAACCATGTCGCGCTCCCCGGAAATCCATCCAATCCGGTTCGCTTGCGATGGGAGAGCGACATTATTTAACGTTCTGCAATATTTTTATCGGTTTTAGGCTGGAAAAGCCTGCATTTCATCGGTCGGCCACTTGCCATCCTGCGTTGCAGCAGGTAAAGTAAAGGGTTGATTTTTATCAAAAATTTCTTCTTTTCACTGCGCATCCTCACATCCGTATGGCTTTAATCGTCCACAAATACGGCGGCACTTCCATGGGCTCCACTGAGCGCATCAAGAACGTCGCCAAGCGCGTCGCCAAATGGCATGACGCTGGTCACCAGATCGTTGTGGTGCCCTCCGCAATGTCCGGCGAAACCAATCGCCTCATTGGCCTGGCAAAGGAAATCATGCCGCAGCCGGACCCTCGCGAACTCGACATGCTCGCTTCTACCGGCGAGCAGGTGTCTGTCGCGCTGTTGGCCATGGCGCTGCAAACAATCGGCAAACAGGCCGTGTCGTATGCAGGCTGGCAGGTGCCGATCAAGACTGATTCCGCGTACACCAAGGCACGCATCCAGTCGATCGACGATGTCCGCGTTCGCAAGGACCTCGCTGATGGCAAGATCGTGATCATCACCGGCTTCCAGGGCGTGGACGATCTCGGCAACATCACGACGCTCGGCCGTGGCGGCTCCGATACTTCCGCTGTGGCCGTCGCCGCTGCGCTGAAGGCTGCGGAATGCCTGATCTATACCGATGTGGACGGCGTATACACGACCGACCCGCGCGTGGTCTCCGAGGCGCGCCGCCTGAAGACCGTCACCTTCGAAGAGATGCTCGAGCTCGCCTCGCTCGGTTCGAAAGTGCTGCAGATCCGTTCGGTGGAATTCGCCGGCAACTACAAGGTGCCCACCCGAGTTCTGTCGTCGCTGACCGACCCGCTGATGCCGCTGGAAGAAGAAGCCAATTCCGGCACCCTGATTTCGTTTGAGGAAGATACACACATGGAACAAGCCGTCATTTCCGGTATCGCGTTCAATCGCGATGAAGCGAAGATTACCGTGCTGGGCGTGCCCGACAAGCCGGGTATCGCTTACCAGATCCTGGGGCCGGTCGCGGATGCGAACATTGAAGTCGACATGATCATCCAGAACCAGTCGGTCGACGGCAAGACTGACTTCACCTTCACCGTGCCGCGCGGCGAGTACGTGAAGGCGATGGACGTGCTGAACAAGAGCGTCAAGGAGCACATCGGTGCCGCCAGCATCATTGGCGACTCCAAGGTATCCAAGGTGTCCGTCGTCGGCGTGGGCATGCGCAGCCACGTTGGTATCGCATCGCAGATGTTCCGCACGCTGTCGGAAGAGGGTATCAACATCCAGATGATCTCCACCTCCGAGATCAAGATCTCCGTCCTGATCGACGAGAAGTACATGGAGCTGGCAGTGCGCGCTTTGCACAAGGCCTTTGACCTGGAAAAAGCTTGATCATTATCGATCAGCAATCAATGTTTCATTGACCAAGTGCGCATGAGCCGCTATCATGCGTGACTTCACTGAGCGGGGAGTCATCCCCGCTTGACGTGTGGAGACGTGGCCGAGAGGTCGAAGGCACTTCCCTGCTAAGGAAGCATATGGGCTTAAACCTGTATCGAGGGTTCGAATCCCTCCGTCTCCGCCAGAAACATGAAAAGCCCCGATAGGGGCTTTTTTATTTTCAGGTTCAGGTTGGTCATCGCTTCGGTTCTCTGATGGTCCACGCCACCGCGTCGCGCGCCAGCATGTTGGTGCCGCTCTTCTTGCTGCCAGTCTTTGTCGGCATCTCCTCAAGCATCCTGCCCGGTGCTATGCCTGTCCTCGTGCTGTGAAAAGTTCCATTTTGATAATTTTGGGCTTATGTCGAATGCTCGATGAGCGAGGGCGGTATTCCTCGCGCCCTAAATTCCAGCCCGTTGTTGCCGTTAATACCCTAAGAATGGCGACAGGCAACGGCGGCAAAAAAAAGTTTAAAAATTTTTTGCTTGAACCCTAAAGTTTGCAGAAATGCCGCCGTTAAACAACACATCAGTCGTATTGGACGCTTGAGACAACCAGGCGAAAGCCAATTATTACAATCAAGTTCGCTTATTAGAAAAACAATTACTTAATAGATTGCCTATGGTGATGGGCTGGTCGGCCAGTAAATCAAATCGGCCGGAACGCTAGAGCCCAAGCCGTTTTCCGCGTCTTTTCCTGACGCGGAGTTGACGCTGCCCGGTGTTTGTAGGACAAACACCTACGGGTGGCGTTCGTTCGCGTCCGTATTCAAATACGGCGCAATTCCTATTTTCGTCAGGCAACTTCACGCCGAGAATGCATCTTACCGCGAGGCAAAACCCTGCCCGGTACCAATGCAGACGAGGTGAACATGAATACGAATGACATGATGGCTGAAATCCGGGATGCCAATCTGAGCTATCTGATGCTTGCCCAGCAGATGATCCGTTCCGACAAAGCCTCAGCCATTTTTCGCCTCGGTATCAGCGCTGAAATCGCCGACATGCTGGAGGGGCTGAATAATGCCCAGATCCTGAAGCTGGCCGGGACCAACATGATGCTGGCGCGTTTCCGCTTTGATGATGGTGCAATCCTTGGCATGCTGACGAACTACAACAAGGATCGCGCGCTCGCGCATTCCCACGCCGCCATCCTCATGGCGGGGCAGCAGTTGGAAGAGATTTCCTGACAGATATGTCGCATAAGTAATACACTATTAGTTGTTGCGGAAGACGCGAGGCAGGCATGACCAAAAAAAGCGTAGTGACAGAGGCGCAGGAGATTCAGCTCGCGATCGAGCTCATCAACCTCGGTGCGCGTCTTCAGCTTCTTGAATCGGAGACAAATCTCTCACGCGAGCGCCTGCTCAAGTTGTACAAGGAGCTGAAGGGTGTGTCCCCGCCAAAGGGCATGCTGCCATTCTCGACCGATTGGTTCATCACCTGGCAACCGAACATCCATTCTTCACTCTTCATCAACATCCACAAATACCTCGTGGAGCATGCCCAGGTCTCCGGGATCGAGGCAGTGATGAAGGCCTACAAGCTGTACCTTGAGCAGGTCGAGCCCGATCCGAGTGGCGAGCCGGTTCTTTCACTTACTCGCGCATGGACGCTTGTGCGCTTCTTCGAGAGCAAGATGCTGGAAACGGCGACCTGCTGTAAATGCGGTGGTGACTTTGTCGTGCATCGTCTCGACCTTCATCAGGATTATGTCTGCGGTCTGTGCCATATGCCTTCGCGCGCCGGCAAGACCAAGAAGCTGAAAGAAGAAGCGGCGGCTGCTTCTGCCTCTTCGTCGTCAGCGCAGGCTTGATATAGGGTTCTTTGCCATTCCGGAAATGTGATGTCTGACGGACGCTCCGGCGCGGGCGCACCGTTTCGTCCCGCCTTTCTTCGTATCCCCGCTGTCCTTGCGCTGCTGGCGCAGTTGATCGCATTCGCTGCAGTCGTTCTGCTAGCCTTTGTGCTACCGCCCGTTGCAGGCGTGCAGATTTCAATCGCCATCGCTGCGGTGATGCAGGGATGTCTCGCCGCTCTCCTTGCGCGCGTATTTCGTCTCGCGCCGTGGTGGATGGTAATCGCGTTCTGCTTCCCGATCGCCATTGTCGTGTCGAATGCCGTGCAGTTGCCGTCTGTCGTTTATCTTGCGGCGTTCCTGCTGTTCCTCGTCCTGTTCTGGTCGACGTTTCGTACTCAGGTTCCGTTTTATCCGTCAAATGAAGCGGTGTGGCGTGCCGTAACAACGCTACTGCCGGAAGGGCGGCAATTACGTGTCATCGATATCGGCAGCGGCTTCGGTGGAATGGTCATGTATCTGTCACGGACGCGCCCTGAATGTGAGGTGGTCGGAATTGAGCTTGCGCCGCTGCCGTGGATTTGCAGTTTCGTGCGCGGTCGCGCGAGCGGCAGTGCAGGGCGCTTTGTTCGCGGGGATTATGACAGTGTCAACTTCGGCGACTTTGACGTCGTCTTCGCTTATCTGTCGCCTGCTGCCATGCCCGCATTGTGGCGAAAAGCGCATACGGAGATGTGCAAGGGCGGCCTGTTGTTGAGTTATGAATTTGCCATTCCTGGCGTCGAGCCGGGCATGGTTATTTACCCTTCCGGCGACGGTCCGGCGCTCTATGGATGGCGTATCGGCTGACGTCGTCGGCGCGTCCGCTCAAGTTTTGCCCTTCGCCGTCGTAACCGACATGAAGACCGTCATCAGGTGCGGCGTTTCACTGCGCATACATTGTGGTTGTGATCCGCAGGACGAATTGGCACAATGTTGGCCTATAGAAAGGCCTCAATAACGACCGGAGCGCGAACCCTTGCTAGTCATTGTCGGATATATCATTGTTATGGCCTCGGTGTTCGGCGGCTTCGCGCTGGCCGGCGGTCACCTCGCTGCACTGTTCCAGCCGATCGAACTACTCATGATCGGTGGTGCCGCCGTCGGCGCATTCTTCGTCGGGAACAACACCAAGGCCATCAAGGCCACGCTCAAGGCTTTGCCCACCGTCTTCAAAGGATCCAAGTACACGAAGGCGCTGTACATGGAGTTGATGACGCTTCTCTTCGAGATCCTCAGCAAGGTGCGCAAGGAAGGTCTGATGTCGATTGAAGGCGACATCGAAAAGCCGGAAGAGAGTCCCATTTTCAGCAAGTATCCGGGCATCCTGGCCGACCATCATATTGTCGAATTCATGACGGACTACCTGCGCCTGATGGTGTCGGGGAATATGGATGCATTCCAGATCGAAAACCTGATGGACAACGAGATCGACACGCACCATGTCGAGGGCGAGATACCCGTGCACTGTGTCGCCAAGCTTGGCGATGGCATGCCTGCGTTCGGTATCGTGGCAGCGGTGATGGGCGTGGTTCATACGATGGAGTCGGTCGGCCTGCCGCCTGCCGAGCTCGGTATCCTGATTGCCCACGCCTTGGTGGGTACCTTCCTCGGCATTCTTCTCGCGTACGGTTTCGTCGGCCCCTTGTCCAGCCTGCTCGAACAGAAGCTGCACGAATCCACGAAGATGTTCCAGTGCGTGAAAGTGACATTGCTGGCCAGCCTGAACGGCTATGCGCCTGCGCTCGCCGTCGAGTTCGGCCGCAAGGTCCTGTTCTCCACCGAGCGTCCGTCGTTCGGCGAACTCGAAGATCACATCAAGCAATCCAAATCCAAATAATCCCGAACCCTTAACCACGAACAGAAGAGCATCATGGCCGACGAAGGGCTACGCCCCATCATCGTAAAGCGGGTCAACAAGGGCGGCGGCGGTCATCACGGCGGCGCCTGGAAGATCGCCTATGCGGACTTCGTGACCGCGATGATGGCGTTCTTTCTGCTGATGTGGCTGATGGGGTCGACCGCAAAGGGCGACCTGCAGGGTATCGCGGAATATTTCAAGACGCCTCTCAAGGTGGCCATGTCCGGCGGCTCTGGTGCTGGGGACAGTTCGAGTGTCGTGCAGGGTGGGGGCAAGGACCTTACGCGCAAGGACGGCCAGGTCAAGAAAGGCGACGATCCCGAGATCAAGAAGACCTACAACCTCCAGGCCGCGCATCTCCAGCAGGCGGAGAAGGAACTCGAGAAGGCCGAAATGGCGAGGTTGAGAGGGCTCAAAGCCAAGATCGAAGAGGTGATCGAATCCCGGCCGACGCTAAAGCAATTCAAGAAGCAGCTGCTGATCGATATCACAACAGAGGGCCTGCGCATCCAGATCGTGGACGAGCAGAACCGTCCGATGTTCGCCTTGGCCAAGGCGGAGCTGCAGCCGTACACGAAGGAGATCCTGACCGAAATCGGCCGCGCACTGAACGACGTGCCTAACCGCGTCAGCCTCTCCGGTCATACCGATGCGACGCCGTATGCGAGCGGTGAAAAGGGCTACAGCAACTGGGAGTTGTCGGCGGACCGTGCGAATGCATCTCGCAGGGCATTGATTGCAGGTGGAATGGATGAAGCAAAGGTGCTGCGCGTGGTAGGCTTGTCGTCGGCCGTGCTGTTCGACAGGCAGGATCCATTCAATCCGATCAACCGGCGCATTAGCATCATTGTAATGAACAAGAAGGCGGAAGAAACCGCATCGAGGGACGGCGGGACCGTGGAGGTCTCGAATGAAACGCAAGCCAGGCAGGAAGTGGCCGGCGCCGCCGCACGGTAAGTATGTGTCGCATGCAGCTTTAACAATAAGCGGTGTGGGGACGGGACGATGACAAGTGAAAAAAAGTTGGGCTCGCAGGTCAAGCACCTGCTGTCCAACCTGTCGGATCATGGAACGCAGCACCTGACCGAAGTCGAAACCGACTTGGTCCAGACCAGCTTTCTCCTTGGCGAGGCAATCGAGAAACTGGGCGCAAGTTTCATGGCGATCCACGAGGCGATTACGGCCCAACAGGAGGCAATCGACCTGCTGCTCTCGGGGGCCAAGCCGACGCCCGAGATTGCCGAACAAATCAAGGCCAAGCATAGCGAGATCGGCAAGCATGTCAGTGCGGCCGTCACCGGCCTCCAATTCCAGGACATGACCAGCCAGCTCATCGGGCGCACCGTCGCCCGTGTCACGGGGCTGCGCGACGTCCTCGGCGGTATCGGGTCGGGCAGTTCGACCATCTCCGAAACCAATGCGGAAGAAATCATCGCAACGCTCAACAGCATCAACAAGGTGCTCGAGGAGCAAAGCGTGAAGCTCGAGAGCGCGTTGTGGAAGGCGGTGTGCCAGACGCACATGGAGAGCGGCGATATCGAGCTGTTTTGACGGACACAGGTTAAACGAACAGACGGGCTGCTGGCCCGAATATGAAAATAGCAGGAGTGAATTCAATGGCAAAGACGATATTGGCGGTGGACGACTCGGGCTCGCTACGACAGATGGTGGTGTTCAGCTTGAGGGCGGCCGGCTACCAGGTCACGGAGGCGGTTGATGGGCAGGACGGCCTGGACAAGGCGAAGGGACAGGTCTTCGATCTGGTCTTGACCGACCAGAACATGCCGCGCATGGACGGACTCACGCTCATTCGATCGCTGCGCGGATTGCCCACCTACCAGAAGGTGCCGATCCTCATGCTCACCACCGAGTCGAGCGATGAAATGAAAAACAAGGGACGTGCCGCCGGCGCAAACGGCTGGCTTGTGAAGCCGTTCGACCCGCAGCGCCTGACCGAAGTCGTCCGCAAGGTCATTGGTTGATACTTGCCCGCAGAGGCTACGAGAACAAAAGCGAAGATGACGGAGTCCCATAATGACCATTGACATGAGCCAGTTCTTTCAGGTGTTCTTCGACGAGACCGAAGAACTCCTCGCAGAAATGGAAAAACTGCTCCTGGCGATCGATGTGTCGGCGCCTGATGAGGAAGACCTGAACGCGATTTTTCGCGCGGCGCATTCCATCAAGGGCGGCGCCGGTACGTTCGGACTGACGGACCTGACCGACGTGACGCATGTGCTCGAATCGCTGCTGGACAAGATCCGCAAGGGCGAGATGGCGTTGTTGCCGGAGCATGTGGACGCCTTCCTTGTGGCCAAGGATGTGCTCAAGATGCAGCTCGACGGTCACCGCCTCCACACTCCCGTGGACCAGGAAGCCGTCGTCGATGCGCGCATGCTCCTCGAGTCGCTTTCCAAGGGTGGGGTGCCGAAGGCATTGCCGCCTGCTTCTCTCGTGGCACCCAAGGCCGAACAGCCGGTGCATGCGTCCAATGGTGCGACCAGGCAGTTTCGCGTCGAACTTCCGCACATCGACGAGCGCGACATCGATGCGCTCATGGCGGAACTCGGTCTGCTTGGGCAAATCAGGAAGGAAATGCTGCCCGACAATCGCGTAGCGTTCTTCCTCGCCTGCAACGGCGGGCCGGATGACATCGTCGCGATTTGCTCGTTCATTCTCGATCCGAACGACTTGAAGATCACCGAAGAAGCACCGCCGCATCCATCCGCCGACGCAAATGCAAGGGCTGCGCAGGAAGATTCACAGGGCTACGGCTTCTTCGACAATTTCCAGACGCATGAGCAGGCGGTTGCCGAAAAGGCTGCGAAAGAAGCGGCGCAGGGTTACGGCTTCTTCGACAATTTCGAAACGCATGAAATGAAGGAGGCAAAGGCCGCAGACGGCCAGCCTGCAATTGCCGCTCCTGAAGTAACCGCGCCTGCGGCAGCGAGCGCTGTCGCGCCGGCAGTGGCGGAAAAGAAGCCTGTCGCGCGGCGCGAGGTCGACAAGGGCGCGCACAATTCGGAAACAACCTCGATTCGTGTCGGTATCGAAAAGGTCGACCAGCTGATCAATCTCGTCGGCGAGCTGGTCATCACTCAGGCCATGATCGAACAGAGGACGAACACCCTCGATCCGATGATCCACGAACGCCTGCTTAACAGCGTCAGCCAGCTCACGCGCAATACCCGGGACTTGCAGGAAGCGGTCATGTCGATCCGCATGATCCCGATGGATTATGTGTTTTCGCGATTCCCGCGCATGGTGCGCGACCTCGCCGGCAAGCTCGGCAAGCGTATCGAATTTGTTACCCACGGCGCGGCAACGGAACTGGACAAGGGTCTGATCGAACGCATCGTCGACCCGCTTACCCACCTCGTCCGCAACAGTATCGACCACGGCATTGAAATGCCGGATGTGCGCAGGGAGGCTGGCAAGAACGAAACCGGCCGCCTGTCCCTTTCCGCCGGTCACCAGGGCGGCAATATCGTCATCGAGGTCACCGATGACGGCGGCGGTCTGAATCGCGAAAAGATCCTCGCCAAGGCGAAATCACAGGGCCTGCCCGTTACCGACTCCATGCCGGATGCCGATGTATGGCAGTTGATTTTTGCGCCGGGATTTTCGACTGCGGAAGTCGTCACCGACGTTTCGGGTCGTGGCGTGGGGATGGACGTCGTGAAGCGCAACATCACGGCGATGGGCGGCGCAGTCGATATCCGGTCGGCGAAGGGATTCGGCACCACCATCTCGATTTCGCTGCCGCTCACGCTGGCCATCCTCGACGGCATGTCGATCAAGGTGGGCAGCGAGATCTACATCCTGCCGCTGGGCTACGTCGTCGAGTCGCTGCAGCCGGATCCGGCAGACGTGAAGGAGATCGCGGGGCAGGGACGCGTCGTGAAGGTGCGCGGCGAATACCTCCCGCTGATTCCCTTGTACAAGATGTTCGGCATCGAACCTCGCTTCACGGATCCCTCGCAAGGCATCGTGGTGATCCTTGAATCCGAGGGAAAGAAAGCTGCGCTGTTCATCGATGATCTGGTCGGGCAGCAGCAGGTCGTCGTCAAGAACCTCGAATCCAACTATCGCAAAGTCGCAGGGATTTCCGGCGCCACCATTCTTGGTGACGGCGGCGTGTCCCTGATTATCGACGTGGCAGCACTGCTGCGTTCAAGTCGTCAGCTTGCCGCCGACGAATCCATTTTTTCCTGACAAGACAAGAGACAACTACCATGACACAAACCGTTCAATCGATCGCCTCGGTCAGTGGAGAGAAAGCCGATCGCGACATCGCTGGCCAGGAATACCTTGCCTTCACCCTGGGCAAGGAAGAGTACGGCATCGATATTCTGAAAGTACAAGAAATCCGCGGGTACGAAACCGTCACCCGCATTGCCAATGCACCCGACTTCATCAAAGGCGTGGTGAACCTGCGCGGCATTATCGTGCCGATCGTGGACATGCGTATCAAGTTTCATCTTGGCGAGCCGACCTACGACCAGTTCACCGTCGTCATCATTCTGAATGTGGCGGGACGGGTGGTAGGCATGGTCGTCGACAGCGTGTCAGACGTGACGACGCTGTCGCCGGAGCAAATCAAGCCCGCGCCGGAGATGGGCACCGCACTCAATACCGATTACCTGATCGGACTGGGCACCATTGACCAGCGAATGCTGATCCTGGTCGACATCGACAAGCTGATGTCGAGCGCGGAAATGGGGTTGATCGACAAGATCGCCGCATAAGAGGGAACAGCAGTACCAAAGCAGTGACGATGCCGCGAAGACGGCAAACCAAGGCCAGAAGAAGGCCCGCTGACAACGTATCCGCGGGCCCAATCCAAACACTGAGGGTAGGGACGATGTTTACAAATTTGACTATCAAGTCACGGCTGGTGTTCGTCATCAGCTTTCTTTCGCTGTTGCTCATTGGCAGCGGCGTCATCGCAATTGTCAGCCTGAGTTCGGCAAACAATTCACTACGAACGATCTATGACGATCGTCTTATTCCAATCGGACAGCTGAATACCATTGTCCGTCTCATCAGCGATAACCGGATGACTGTGGCGGAATCCATGAATGGCGATCCGTCGGTCGTGAACAAGAGCATGGATACGGTTGATAAGCGTATCGCGGAGGTGACGCGTATCTGGGACGCCTTCATGGCGACGGAGCTCACCGATCTCGAGCGGACGCAGGCGAAGAAAGCGCAAGACAGCCGGAGCAAATTTATCGATGAGGGCCTGAAGCCGACTGTTGCGGCATTGCGCGCGGCGAACGTCCAGCAGGCCATGGAATTGATGCAGGGGCCGATGAGTCAGACGTATGCCGTATTCCAGGCCGATATCGACACGCTCATCAAGACGCAGGAAGACGTCGCGAAAAAGGAATACGAGAAAACGCAGAGCATGTACGTCCTCGTGCGCAACGTGTCGATTGCCGCCATGCTCTTCGGCGTAACGCTTTCCGGCCTGATCGGTTTGTGGCTCATTCGCGCCATATCGGTGCCGCTCGGCGAGGCTGTACGCGTCGCGCGAAGCGTGGCCGAGGGGGATCTCACCAAGGAAATCGAGATCTCGTCGCGCGACGAAACCGGCCAACTGCTCGCTGCACTCAAACTGATGAACGACAGCCTGGCGAGCACCGTCGGGCAAGTGCGTGTGGGTACCGAAGCGATGGGCGTCGCATCCCGGGAAATTGCGCAGGGCAATGCCGACCTCTCGGCGCGCACGGAATCGCAGGCAAGCTCGCTCGAAGAAACGGCATCGTCGATGGAGGAACTGACGTCGACGGTGAAGCAGAACGCGGAAAATGCGCGCCAGGCCAACCAGCTGGTCGTCTCGGCATCGGACGTCGCCATGCGGGGCGGCAATGTGGTGGGTCAGGTGGTGGAGACGATGGGTTCGATCAAGGAGAGCTCGCGCAAGATCGTGGACATCATCGGCGTGATCGACGGCATCGCCTTCCAGACCAACATCCTGGCACTCAATGCAGCGGTGGAAGCGGCGCGCGCTGGCGAGCAGGGACGCGGCTTCGCCGTGGTGGCGGCGGAAGTGCGCAACCTGGCGCAACGTTCCGCCGGTGCGGCCAAGGAAATCAAGGAGCTGATCAGCGACTCGGTCGAGAAGGTCGATGCGGGCAGCAAGCTGGTGGACGAGGCGGGCAAGACGATGGATGAGATCGTGACCTCGGTCAAGCACGTGGCCGACATCATGAACGAGATCACGGCCGCCAGCCAGGAACAGAGCGCAGGCATCGAACAGGTGAATCAGGCCATCAGCCAGATGGACGAAATGACACAGCAGAACGCTGCCCTGGTCGAACAGGCAGCGGCCGCTGCGGACAGCATGCAGACGCAGGCGGCCACACTGGCGCAGGCCGTGTCCGTGTTCAAGGTGAGCGGGGCGGGGCAATCGATGGTGCTGTCCGCACCGGCTACGGTGCCCTCGGCCTCGCCGTCATTGCCTGTGAAACCGTCGGCGACACGGGCGGTTGCCCCCAAGGCAGCGACGCCTCCCGCAGCAAGGGTAAAGCCCGTCGTGCCGGCCGGAGCGGGCGACGAATGGGAGGAGTTCTGACTGCGCTGGCAGACAGGCTTCTCCTTACACAACATACGGGAACAACAACATGTTCAAGATCTCGGATATCAAAATCGGCACGCGCCTCGCGCTGGGATTCGGCGTGGTGCTGCTTTGCGCGACCACGCTGCTCTTGCTGGCGCTTTGGCGCATGGGTCAGTTGCATGGGACAACGGAACGCATCGTCAATGAGCGCGTAGGCAGCCTCACTAGCGGGATGGAAATGCGCGAGGCGGGGTGGGGGCTTGCCCTCTCCCTGCGCAGGGTCGCCACGCCGACCGACGCGACGGAGGGCGAGCGTGAAATAAAGCGCCTCGCCGTGCTGCTGGACGGTTACGCAAAGGCCGAGTCGACCCTTCAGAAGTATGCAGACGATCCGCAGGCCAAGGCGCTGCTGGCGGCCTCTGTCGAGCAAAAGCAGGCCATCTTTCCGGTGATTGAAAAGATCAAGGGACAAGTTTCGGGCGGCAACTATTTCGACGCTGCTGCAATGCTGAAGACGGACTTCGGCCCCTTGCACGAAAAATGGATGACCAGCCTGGTTGCGTTGGCGGACTACCAGCAGCAGGAAATGAAGTCCACGTACGTGGAGTCCCAGGCGAGTTACAGCACGACGCGCATGGGCATGCTGGCGATCGGCATCCTGACGATTGCCATTGGCGCATTTGTCGCGGTCTTCATCACGCGGACCATTACCTCGCCATTGCGTGAAGCGGCCAATGTTGCCAATACCATCGCGAGCGGCGATTTGACGGCAAGGATCGAGCCGCATGGGCAGGACGAGGCAGGGCAACTGGTCAATGCATTGCGCACCATGCAGGGCAATCTGGTCGATACCGTCAACCACATCAAGCACGGGACGGAAACCATTTCCGTCGCGTCGCGCGAGATTGCCTCAGGCAACGCCGACCTCTCGGCGCGTACGGAATCGCAGGCAAGCTCGCTCGAAGAGACGGCTTCCTCGATGGAAGAGCTGACGACCACGGTCAAACAGAATGCCGAAAATGCACGCCAGGCCAACCAGCTCGTGGTGTCTGCTTCGGATTATGCGGTGAAGGGCGGCGAGGTCGTCGGTCAGGTGGTGGAGACGATGGGCTCGATCAAGGAGAGCTCGCGCAAGATCGTGGACATCATCGGCGTGATCGATGGCATCGCCTTCCAGACCAACATCCTGGCGCTCAATGCAGCGGTGGAAGCGGCGCGCGCCGGCGAGCAGGGACGCGGCTTCGCCGTGGTGGCGGCGGAAGTGCGCAACCTGGCGCAACGTTCCGCCGGTGCGGCCAAGGAAATCAAGGAGCTGATCAGCGACTCGGTCGAGAAGGTCGATGCGGGCA
>NZ_JBLWFR010000054.1:0-828 GCF_048799745.1 Noviherbaspirillum sp. ST9
GATCGTTGTTTCATCGTTGTAGTGGTTACTTCTGCTATTTATCATATGGCAGGTACTGGTTTCTGAATGTTCCGTCGTCAAACAGGTCGATTAATGCAAATCCCGGAGGTGTTTGATGATATACTCCATCCCACCAGTTACCACACACAGCACCATTGCAGAAGTAGCTCACATTATTGTATTCTGCACTGTCTTTCAAATGGATATGTCCGCTTATGCACAACTTTAGATTAGGATGTTGATAAAAAAGGTCCGTTATCTTCCTGGCATCAATATGCATCCAGGCTCCCGGGACATTCCAGTTCAGTCCACTCTTTTCATTTTCGCCGTCAAAGAAAACGCTCACTCCAAGAATGGGAATGTGCGACAAAACCATAACGGGGGTTTTTGAGTCAAGTGACTTTAAATCATGTTGCAACCAGTTGAACTGCTCCTCATCAAGTTTTCCCAGATAGCCCTGACCTGAATCAAGGAAAGTGCTGTCGAGGATAATAAAGTGCCAGCCATTTCTGTCAAAACTATAATAGGGTTTGGCAAGACCGAGCTGATCAGAAGCAAATTTCTTTCGCCCTAAAGGATCGTTCTTAGAGCCCGGCCCTGTCCAGCAGTCATGATTGCCCAGGCAATGGTGTATTGGCAGAGAATTCTCCGCTTTTACCACCCTGTTCCATACATCCCATTGTTGTTTCACGCGTTCTTTACTTTGGTCGAGAGAGTCCATTACATGATCTCCTGTGCTGAATATTACGTCCGGCCGGTCGGGCAGCGAATGGATAAAGCGGAGGCACGCTGCAAATTTCTCAGCAGCATTCTTTTCTGGCTGAATAT
>NZ_JBLWFR010000055.1:0-826 GCF_048799745.1 Noviherbaspirillum sp. ST9
TTGGCAAAACGCTTCAGGTAATTGGTCTGCTTGCTCTCGAAAAGCATGCCAACCGTGGTCCAAACCTGGTTGTATGTCCAGCAACATTACTGGAAAACTGGCGACGTGAAATACAAAGATTTGCAGAATTCATCAGAGTTAACATTCATGCAGGGAACCAACGTACAGGACGTGCCTCTGCTTTTGCAGAGTATGATACAGTCATTGCATCTTACGAGACCGCTGTAAGAGACATCGTTCTTCTTTCATCAATGAAATGGAACGCTGTCATTCTGGATGAAGCACAGAATATCAAAAACCCTGAAGCGCAGCGGACGCTGACTGCAAAATCCCTTGACCGTTCAATCTCAATAGCAGTAACGGGGACACCTGTCGAAAACCGTCTTACCGATCTATGGTCGATTGCTGATTTTGTGCTACCAGGGCTTCTTGGTGACCGTCAGACTTTTGAATCGAGTTTTGACAACAATGAAGCTGATGCATCTATTCTTGCACCAGTTGTTGCGCCCATACTATTGCGACGCAGAGTATTAGATGTTGCTAAAGACCTGCCGCCGCGGCTCGATATAGATCAGGCACTGGAAGTATCACCTGAAATGGCGGAGGAATATGAGCGTATCCGAAACGAGGTCATAGCGGAATACGGCAGACATGGTTCACTGGTTGCCATTGGAAAACTGAGACAGTTCTGTGCTCATCCCCGTGTACTTGGATTGATGGGTAATATGCCTCTGGAAAGCAATCCGAAATACATGCGGTTACTCGAAATTCTCGATGAAATATTTGCTCTTAACGAAAAAGTGCTCATTTTTACAAGTTATCTTGA
>NZ_JBLWFR010000056.1:0-798 GCF_048799745.1 Noviherbaspirillum sp. ST9
ACCGCAGCCCGCTCGACCAGGTTCAGTCTTCGCAGGAAAACGGCCATGCGTTCGCGGCCTTGCAGGCGCTTGCGCCGTTGCAGCGCCGCCTGATCGTCGCGGCCTATGTTCGTGGCGAAAGCCGCGATCAACTCGCGCAGCGCTTCGGCGCTCCCGCCAACACCATCAAGACCTGGCTGCGGCGCGCCCTCATGGACGTGCGCGCGACGCTCGAGCGCCCGCACGGCAACCGTCAGACCGCCGCCTGATGGACCCTGCCCGCGCGCGCGTCGATCGGGAGCGCGTAGCGTGCTCGCCGATACGCCTTCGCCATCATCAAGTTTCAGCTGCCGGTCCCAATTTTTTATCGCGCGTTTCTTGAATCGCACTGAAACAAACTCTCGGACGCTCTGTACTTCGAAGCACGAGACACGCGATGCCGACCCGGCTCACGCCAATCTCGCTACAACCATCAATCCAGACACAGGAGACTACTTTGAACAAGTTCGGCAAAATTCTTCTTGCGGCCGCGATCGGCGCTACCTCGCTGAGCAGCATTGCGGTGATCAACGCGTACGCCAACGAAAAGACCGTGATGGTCGGCGGCGCGCCGATGTATCCCTCCAAGAACATCATCCAGAACGCGGTGAACTCGAAGGATCACACCACGCTGGTCGCCGCGGTGAAGGCCGCCGGTCTCGTCGAGACGCTCGAAGGCAAGGGTCCCTTCACCGTATTCGCGCCGACCAACACTGCGTTCGGCAAGCTGCCGGCCGGTACCGTCGACACCCTGGTGAAGCCCGAGAACAAGGCGACCCT
>NZ_JBLWFR010000057.1:0-797 GCF_048799745.1 Noviherbaspirillum sp. ST9
TACTGGCTAATGGATATGTGGCTGCAGAAATTTTCCTTCCGTTCTAATATCCCTATCTGGATCTTCCTGCTTTCGGGCTCAGGGCTTCTCCTTGTTACGTTGCTCACAACAAGCGCTCACATCATTCGAGTGGCTGTAAGTAATCCGGTAAAAAGCCTCCGGTCGGAATAAGATGCTGCATTAATGGAATCAATAACTGGCGGATTTGCTGTTATCCGGCTTGATATAAATTGTTTTTTTAATATAAGAGGTGCCGGATTTATCAAATGCAACATTCGCTTCGTAAACAGAGTCAGTGACTTTATGCATATTATCAATGCCACGTGTGCTCAAATATCCTTTGGGAAGATAAAAACGGAGAGAATGGCTTGATCCCGGTAAGGCCTCCAGCGATACTTTTAGTTCTTCACCGTGTAATTCCTGATCTATTATCCTGAAACTACTGGTGGTGTCACCAAGGTTAGACAAATGGCGTACAGCGAGAACACTAGCCCCTTCAATAAGCTTAATCTCAATGAGAACCTGTTTTTTTAACTTCGTTAAGATGGAAACTTCAGTGTGAGTTTCTGTTTGTATAATCTTAAAAGGAGTGTCTCTCCCGTCGATTGTCACGCTTTTAATATTTGTTCCCGGGGCAAAGGCAGGATTAAACAAAAGATCAAGATCTTTGGCCGTTTCAAGTTGATATAACAGCCGTCCGGCGTTTTTCTTCATCGTCATTGAAAGCCGGTTATTTCCGCAACGGAGATTGGTGATTTCTGTTTCATTCCAGTCGGCAGGCAAGCGCGGTGCTAGCG
>NZ_JBLWFR010000058.1:0-795 GCF_048799745.1 Noviherbaspirillum sp. ST9
AAATCAATTGTCCGGTTGTAAAACTTTTCACAATATTCTTTTGAAGGCATAGCAACTCCATTTCCCCAGTTCCATTGACGATGAATCATCCCATTATCGTGGCTATTGTCACTAAGAGGATGGTTTTGGGCATACAGTTCCTGTGGGTCCAGCCCCTCCCACCATTTCCCTTTTCCATCCGCTTTTGTTAAGATGCCGTCATAGGAAATACCCGCATACGGGCCGTCTTTGTCAAACCGCCTGGCGGTTTCCATCCAACTCCAGGTATGGGCAGCATGCACGCTCACGCCAAAATACAAATCATGCTTCCTGGCGGCTGCTTCCCAGCCGCTAATCAAATCCTTTCCAGGACCAATTTTCGTAGAATTCCAGTTTTTCTGATACCTGCTTTTATAAAGATCGAAATTATCGTGATGATTCGCCAGGGCAATAAAATACCTTGCTCCCGCCTTCTTATATAAAGCGATCAGGTCATCGGGCCTCCACTGTTCTGCTTTCCACTCATTGATTACATCTTTAAATCCGAACTTAGAAGGATGACCGTATTTTTCTAAATGATACTTATATTGCCTGCTGCCCTGCATGTACATTTCTCGGGCATACCAATCTCCATATTCTGGTTGACATTGAGGGCCCCAATGTGCCCAGATTCCGAACTTGGCATCGCGGAACCATTCAGGGGTATTATAAGCAGACAGTGAGTTCCAGTTAGCTTTAAAAGGACCGGAAGATATAACCGGAATACCGGATCTAAATATTTCATTAGCTGCATTTATATGTTTTGCCATAGCAAAA
>NZ_JBLWFR010000059.1:0-792 GCF_048799745.1 Noviherbaspirillum sp. ST9
ACTTTTTTATCTCCAGTCCCATTCGCGTTCAGCTTCTGCTTGCTTATCCCCCACAGTAATCCGCTTCCGGGGTTTCCGGGGATCACATATGGGCTAATGCTGTCAGGAAGCTGATGACCCTCCATCAGCTGAACGCCATTGATAGTTTCGTGATACTGGCTGTTTGATTCACGGCCGACGATATACGACACACCGGCGCTAGCCATCAGGTCGCCTTCGTAAGTACAGTCGATGAACACTTTTGCCCGCACTATTGTAGCTTCAGGCTCTTTGGAGTGTTCAAGCGTTATCTCATTTATCCGGTTTCCTTTCTTCTTCACCTTTATCAACTGGTTATCAAACAAAACCTCCAGGTTCGCGGCCTTTACATAATCATTGAAAATGCTTTCCGCTACTTTCGGTTCAAATATCCACTGTTCAAACTTTCCATAATACGATCCGATGCGCCTGTAAAAATCCTTTGCCAAACCTGTTACTACAAACTTATTCCCAATATCGGTGTAGCCTAGCCCGCCCGACGACATGCCACCTAAATGCCTCCCGGGTTCTATTAAAAGGACCTTCTTTCCCATTTTCTTAGCAGTGTAGGCAGCGATAACTCCTGCCGAAGTCCCCCCGTATACGCAAATATCGGTTTCGAGGATTTTTGCTGATATCGCATATGAAGGGGAAGAACTAATCCCTGCATGAATAAATAATACGGCTAAAAGTGTTTTACAGGCTCTCATATATCGTTGATTTCAATAGTATATGTCCCTGCCTTACAGCGAGACGTTTAATCCAAAAGTTAGT
>NZ_JBLWFR010000060.1:0-789 GCF_048799745.1 Noviherbaspirillum sp. ST9
CGCCAGTCCTTGACGGTGATACCGACATGCTGGGTGAACTTCTCTTCCTTCACGTAGTAGGGATTGCCGTTGCCATCCTGCACGCGCTGGCGGCCCATATCCTCGCGCTTCACGCCAGCCGAGATATTCTCTGGCGTGATGACCGAGGTCTGCATATCGCCATGGGTGACGAACCAGATGGAGGGGTTATCGCCACCGACGCCGCCGGCATTGACCACGTTCGGATTGGCCAGCGAGTTGTAGCGCGGCGCGAGGCCGTGGAACTGCTTGCCGTTGATCGCGACGTTGGAATACCAGATGGCGCGGTCGATCGCCTGGGCGATGGCTTCGAGGAAGCCCTGGCCTTCCATCATGCGGAGCTTCGCCGCCTCGTTGGGCTTCAGGTCCAGCAGGCGCTCGTCTACGCTCGACAGGCCTTCGACGAAGCCGGTCGTGTCTTCCACCTGCGTATAGTTGCCTTTGCTCTGCTGGATGCCCTGATAGAGCGCACCCCAGGACACCTGCGGCAGGCCGGTGCGGATCGAGTTACGGTGCTTCGTCCCGTCGTTGCAGGTGATGACGTTGGCATCCTGCATGAACGGGGTGAGCTGCACCAGCGCCTCGACCACGTCGCCAATATTATCACCGCCAGCTTTCATGACGTCGATAAGGTTCCAGTAAGTCGTGCCGAGAACGGCCATTACAAGTCTCCTTAATCGTTTGGATAGAGGCGCTGCCACACCGGAATCACGGGCGCGCCTGCATCCCCGCGAACGAAGTCACCATCTTCGCCGACCATCTGCCCGAGCC
>NZ_JBLWFR010000061.1:0-781 GCF_048799745.1 Noviherbaspirillum sp. ST9
TTTTTCAAATCTTCAGCTTCCGCGGTTCTGGGCGCCCGCTGTATATGTTAAGATAGGCTTTACGGGGGCCAATTGTGAGATCGTAGTGAATGATGAGGTGTTGTACGGTAAATCACATAATTATATTTCTGTTGTAATAGATGATATGCCTGCTAAACGAATAAAGCTAACGGGGAAGGTAAACAGAATAAAGGTAGCCGAAAATCTAGGAGGTAAGCATCATACAATGCTGCTTTGTAAAAGCACCGAGTCTAACATTGGCTATATTGAATTTGCCGGGATTTATTGCGGGGGCCTCTGGCATCTGCCAAAAGAACCTTCACGTAAAATTGAGTTTATTGGAAATTCAATAACCTGTGGAACTGGGAGTGATACTTCCGGGTATAAGTGCGGAAATGGAGAGTGGTATGACCAGCATAACGCTTATATGAGTTATGGTCCGGTTACAGCAAGGGCATTGGATGCCCGGTGGCAGCTCACTGCATTTTCGGGAATAGGGCTAATGAAAAGCTGTTGTGAGATAAAGGTGGTTATGCCTGATATCTTTGACAAGATTAACCTGTTGGATAATAAACTTGTATGGGACTTTAAAAAATTCCAGCCGGATGTAGTGACCGTCTGTTTAGGCCAGAATGATGGAGTACAGGATTCCGCAGTTTTTTGCTCTGAGTACCTGAAGTTTATCCACCGTTTGCGGGCGTACTATCCGTCAAGTACTATTATCTGTCTTTCGAGTCCCATGGCAGATACTCAGCTTTTTGAAGTACAAAAGGAGTATTTG
>NZ_JBLWFR010000062.1:0-778 GCF_048799745.1 Noviherbaspirillum sp. ST9
AAAACTAACGAATAAGAAAAGTCCCGGTTCTTGTAAAACTGCATAAGACATCTATATTCTGATTTGAATTATTATGTCGGGATACCAGGCGCAACATAAAGCAAATCATATATTTTTGTATATGTTGGGATAAAACAACAAAAACCCTCGTTGGAATATGAAAAAAATCTACACTTCCTGCATTCTGTTTCTGCTCTTTTCATATGCATATCCCCAGGTTCTGAAAACATCGGGGGCTTATTTTAAGAATGGTGTGGTCGTCTCTGCTCATCCTCAGGCGTCAGTAGCAGGAATACGAATCCTTAAACAGGGAGGGAATGCCATAGATGCGGCAGTAGCAGTTCAGTTTGCCCTTGCTGTGGTTTACCCGAACGCAGGCAATATCGGCGGCGGCGGTTTTCTGGTATTCAGGGCTGCCGACGGTAAAATTGCATCGCTGGATTACCGCGAAAAAGCACCTTTGCTTGCTACCAGAAACATGTATCTTGACAGCGCAGGGGTCCCTGTTAATGATAAAAGCCTTTACGGGCACTTTGCAGCCGGGGTACCGGGTACTGTTGACGGCATGGTTCAGGCGCACTCAAAATTTGGCAGGCTGAGCTGGAAGAAAGTCATACAGCCGGCGATTGATCTGGCAACCAAGGGTTTTCCAGTCACAGAAAAGCAGGCAGATGAGTTAAACAAAATCAGAGCCCGGCTGGCTGAATTTAATCCAGGAGGAACGGCCCTGGTTAAAGCCACGGGCGCGTGGAAGGCCGGTGATGTGCTGATCCAGCCT
>NZ_JBLWFR010000063.1:0-774 GCF_048799745.1 Noviherbaspirillum sp. ST9
CCGAGGGCTTCAAGGTGCCCGAGGGCGAGGTCTATGGCTGCGTCGAGGCCACCAAAGGAGAGTTCGGCGTCTACCTGGCTAAGGACGGGGCCAGCAAGCCGTATCGTTGCAAGTTCCGCGCGCCGGGCTGCCCGCACTGGCAGGCCATGGACTGGATGAGATACGGCGACCTGTTGGGCGACGTCTCCGCCATCCTCGGCTCGCTGGACATCGTGTTCGGCGAGATCGACCGCTAATTTTCGCTTTCGCGCTGCTATTCAAGGCCCTTTGCCATGTCCGCTCGTCGCCTCGCCGCTGATCAGCCCAAGAGCTTCGCCTTCACGCCGGAGACCCTGGAAAAGGCCGACTGGTGGATCGCCAAGTACCCGCCCGAGCGCAAGCAGTCGGCGGTGATCCCCATCCTGTGGCTGATCCAGAAGCAGGAGGGCTGGGTGTCCGAGCCCGCCATGCGCGTGCTGGCCGACAAGCTGGGCATGCCGGTGATCCGGGTGCTGGAAGTGGCCACCTTCTACACCATGTTCCAGCTGGAGCCGGTGGGCTCGGCGGCCCTGATCCAGGTGTGCGGCACCACGCCCTGCATGCTGCGCGGCGCGGGCGCCCTGATGGACGTGTGCAAGGCCGAGATCGGCGACAAGGATCACCTGTCCAAGGACGGCAAGTTCACCTGGCAGGAGGTGGAGTGCCTGGGCGCTTGCGTGAACGCCCCCATGGCCCAGATCAACGACTACTATTTCGAGGACCTGACGCCGGAATCCCTGCGTGAGATCATCGCCG
>NZ_JBLWFR010000064.1:0-773 GCF_048799745.1 Noviherbaspirillum sp. ST9
ATTCATTTTTATGTCGGTTTTTTGTGCGATGATGGATATTTGGATTAAACCGGCACTCTTGTTGGTTTGGGCGGCAGCCTTTTTTTGCTTTCTATCAGGATTCCTGATCGCCTTGCTTTCTGCAAACACAGACAAACGTATTTATCGGTCGCTCATCAATATTCCGGGTTTTATGTTTCTGCAGGTACTCTCATTGCTAAAAGTGAGACGTGCAAACAAACGGTCGGTGGCTACCAGACACTATCATACAAACGTTGCTAATGTAAACAGGAATGAGGATTGATCCGGTAACAAAGAATACCAGAGATGAGAAAAAGGAGAAAGAAAGTAAGGAAAGGCTTACACGACGAATTGCTATTCTTTTTTGCTTTGTTGTAATTTACTACTTTTTCATTAAACTGATGTTTCTGTAAGAATGGATAATATCAAACTGCGCGCTACCCCATCATATCTGAAAAAGAGAAAAGAGGAAGGTCTCAGGGACGCTTTTAAACGTATTGTTTTAGAAGAAAAATTAAAGAACTCTTGGGGATATGCGTTCTTTGCTTTATGTTCATTATCTATCGGTGCAGCAATTGCATACTCAGGCATTGTTTCAGCCGCTATAATTTTAGCAGTGATAGTGGGCCCGCCATTGGTATATGGAGTTGTAATGTATCCGAAATTTGGAATTATCGTGTTGATAATTGCAGCTTACCTTATCATGTGGATTTACCGGATGGGGGTTACCTTCCCTTTAGGAACTCTTATGGACGGACTACAGGCTCTGCTGA
>NZ_JBLWFR010000065.1:0-773 GCF_048799745.1 Noviherbaspirillum sp. ST9
GACCCCCACCAATGATGGGATGATCATCCGCCGCAACGGATCGCGCCTGCAGGCGGTGAACGTTGAGACCGATCCCTATCCCGGGTTCGCCACGGACCTGCAAGCCCAGTTTATGGCGCTAATGACGCTGGCCCAGGGCGAGAGCGTGATCCGGGAGACCGTGTTCGAAAACCGCTTCATGCACGCCCCCGAGCTCGCCCGCCTCGGCGCCGATATCGCCGTGCATGGCGGCGAGGCGCGCGTCTATGGGGTGAAGGCCCTGAACGGCGCCCAGGTGATGGCCACCGACCTGCGCGCCTCGGTGAGTCTCGTCATCGCGGGTCTCGTCGCTCAGGGTGAGACGACGATAAGCCGCGTCTATCACCTGGACCGCGGCTTCGAACGCCTGGAAGAGAAGCTTTCCGCTTGCGGCGCGGAGATCCGCCGCCTCAAGGGCGAGCCGGACGAAATGGGAGAGTAAGGTAGTGGGCGAGGGGGCGCCGCTTCGACTGTTGGCTGAAGACGCCGAGGACCTCGGCGTGATCTCGGCCATGCTGCAGGACGCGGTCACGCGCCTGGGCGACATTCGCTACGAGCCCAAAGCGCGACGCCTGACCTTGACCTTGAACCGTTTGCAGCGCGAGGCGCATGGGTCAGCTCGGCGCGTGCGCTCCGGCTTGCAGTTCGGCGACGTGGCCGCCGTGCGTTCGCGCCGCCTGCGCCGCGACGCCCCGGAGGCTGTTGTAGCGTTGCTCACCGTGCGGTTTGAGGCGGACGAGCCCCCCGCGGGCAAG